>NZ_KB898764.1:74077-695491 GCF_000377885.1 Thioalkalivibrio sp. AKL17 | reverse complement strand
GACTCGCTGCAGCGTGCGCGCGAGCTGTCGGTGCAGGCGGCGAACGATTCTAACTCGGCGTCGGACCGTCAGGCGATCAACGACGAGGTCCAGCAGCTGATGGAGGAAGTGGGCCGGATCGCGAACAACACGGAGTACAACGGTCAGAACATCCTGGACGGCAGTGTGGAGGATCTGTTCTTCCAGGTCGGTGCCAACCAGGGGCAGATGACGGCCGTGAACGGCGTGGATTCGCGCACCACCCAGCTGGGGATGCAGGAAGCTGTGGGGGACACCCTGGACGCCGATACTCTCGCGGATCTCGATTTCTCCGATCAGGAAAACATCGTGATCGACGTTGGAGGCGAAGATAATGCGGTAACGGTGGAACTGGGTGATGACGTCGACACCCTTGATGACGTGGTTCGCGAGATCAACAGTGAGATTGCGGATGTGGCCGCCGGCGACGGCGATGCGGCGGAAGCGGTATCCGATGCCAACCTGGAGGCCTCGGTGCGTGTGGATAACGATGGAAACCAGGGGATTGCTATCACTGGCGCCTTTGATTCCGATTTTTCCGTAGATCAGGATGGTGGCAACCTTTTTGATGGTGCAGATTCGGAGGAGGTAAATCTGACCGATATCGATGTGACCACACGGGACTCCGCGACCGAGGCGATCGGTGCGCTGGACGGCGCGTTGGATCAGGTGAACTCTCTGCGTTCGGAGCTGGGCGCGGTGCAGACGCGTTTCGAGAGCACGATTTCGAACCTGGAGATCGGATCGGAGAACCTTTCGGATGCACGTTCGCGGATCATGGATGCGGACTTTGCGGCGGAGACGGCGGAGCTGACGCGCGCCGAGGTGCTGCAGCAGGCGGGGACTTCGGTGCTGTCGCAGGCCAATGCGGTGCCGCAGAACGTGCTGGGTCTGCTGCAGTAAGAAGGAGGTTTCCTCCGGGCCCGTGCCGCGGGCCATCCGAGGGCCCGCCCCGAGTGATCGGGGCGGGCCTTTTTTGTGTGTGTGGGATCTTGAGGTCGGTGGTTTCGACGGGCGCTGGTTTCGCGCGCGAGCGCGCTCCCACAGGGGCCGGGGCCGGGGCCGGCAGGAAATTGCCGCCGGGGTCGGCCAGAATTTGTGGAGAAGGCGTTGCAGCGCGACATGGCGCGTCGGAGCGGGGCGGAAAAAAATTGCCGGTGGGGCTAAAGGTGCTTGCCGCTCGGCCGTTACCGAAGTCAGGAGCGGATTACTGTCCGCGCGGTTGGCCCCCGTAACGGGGCTGTTGGCCCCGCCTCGGGGCCGCATGGAACGAGGAGAAAGAGCCATGTCTCAGGTCATCAACACGAACGTGATGTCACTGAATGCCCAGCGTAATCTGAACAACTCCCAGAGCGCGCTGGCCCAGAGTCTGGAGCGCCTGTCGTCCGGTCTCCGGATCAACAGCGCGAAGGACGACGCCGCCGGGCTCGCGATCTCGGAGCGCTTTACGTCGCAGATCAACGGCCTCAATCAGGCGGTACGCAACTCGAACGACGGGATCTCTCTGGCCCAGACGGCCGAGGGTGCGCTGGATACGGTGAGCGACTCGCTGCAGCGGGCGCGCGAGCTGGCCGTGCAGGCGGCGAACGATTCGAACTCGGCATCGGACCGCCAGGCGATCAACGACGAGGTCCAGCAGCTGATGGAAGAAGTCGGCCGGATCGCGAATAACACGGAGTACAACGGGCAGAAGATCCTGGACGGCAGCGTGGAGGATCTGTTCTTCCAGGTCGGTGCCAACCAGGGCCAGATGACCAACGTGAGCGGCGTGGATGCTCGGACCACCCAGCTGGGAGCGACCGAGGTGATCGGCGCAGGCGGGCTGGATTCGGACCAGCTCAGTGATCTGGAGGGTTTTGACGGTACGATCACCATCAGCGTGGACGGGACCGATACCGACATTACAGTGGGCATTGGTGGAGACGACGTCCAGACCATGGATGACGTGGTTCGTGCAATCAATGAGGAGATTGCTGCCCAGGCCATCGATGATGAGGTGATCTCGGAGGCCAGCCTGGAGGCCGCGCTGCGGGTGAACAACGAAGGCGAGACTTCGATTTCGATTACCGGGGCCTTTGACGCCGGGTTTGATGTGGATGGGGGCACGGCCGAGATCGAGGGCGCCGCTGACGTAACGCTTTTCGGCGATGGAGCAGGTGACGGGGACGAAGCCGTGCAGGTCAATCTGACCGAGATCGACGTGACGACCCGTGATACCGCCACTCAGGCCATCGGTGCCCTGGACGGGGCGCTGGATCAGGTGAACTCGCTGCGTTCGGAGCTGGGTGCGGTGCAGACCCGGTTCGAGAGCACCATCTCCAACCTGGAGATCGGGGCGGAGAACCTGTCGGATGCGCGGTCGCGGATCATGGACGCGGATTTTGCCGCCGAGACGGCGGAACTGACCCGGGCGCAGGTCCTGCAGCAGGCCGGCATCTCGGTGCTGTCGCAGGCCAATGCGGTGCCGCAGAATGTCCTCGGGCTGCTGCAGTAAACTCTCCTTGACCGCAAGGGCCGCTCCGGGGGATGGCTCTGGGGCGGCCCATGGAGGCTTGTTCAATGAGTGACATGATCAACAACAATCCGCCCGGGGCGTTGCCTCCGGCCCTTCCGTCGCGTTCCGGCGACGCCGGGATAGGGGGGGCGGCCACCGGTACGGGCCCTCGAGGCGACAGTGTGTCGGACGAGCGGAAAACCGGTGCCGTCGTGGCCGGGGAGAACCCCGGCGTGCGGCAGGAAGGCTCCGGTTCGGCGGACCGCGAGCGGGCGGAACCGGTGGAGGCCTCCGACCTGGAGCCGGTGGTGGAATCCATCAATGCGTATCTGCAGAACAGCAAGCGCTCGCTGGAATTCAGTGTCGACGATTCCTCCGGCCGTACCGTGATTACGGTGATGGACGGTGACCGCGACGAGATTATCCGCCAGATCCCGCCGGAGCAGATGCTGGCCCTGGCGGAGCATTTCGAGAACGAGCGGGATCTTGGCGGCACGGGATTTGTCGACAAGGCATGAGCGGTTCGGGCCGGACGGCATTGTTCTTGCTATGTTGAAAACGTTATTGCGCTGGCCCGGTCCTTGTAGGAGCGCGCTTGCGCGCGAATGTGGATGTGGGGGCTCATGGCGCCATTTTCGCGGCTAAAGCCGCTCCTACGGTGACTCTTCAGCCTTGAGGGTGACCCGCGGGGAGCAGGCCGGGGTCCTTAATGATTCATCCGCTCAAGTTTTCGGCAGAAGGGCCGTTAACCTGATCAGAAACGACGGGACACCCGCGAAGCGGGCAGGAAGGTAACGATCATGGCCATTAGTTCTCTCGGTGTCGGTTCCGGGCTGGATCTCAATCAGATCGTGGGCGATCTGGTCAACGCGCAGCGTGCGCCGCGCGAGGAACGCCTGAACGAGCGCGAGGAACGCATCGAGGCCGAGATCTCGGCCTATGGCTCGCTCAGTAGCAGCATGGACGGCATCGGTTCGGCGCTATCGAATCTGGCGGATTTCGAGCCCGAGCAGTCGGCCTCGCTGAGTAACGAGGATGTGGCCTCGGTGGTGATCACCGGGGATGCGCCCAACGGCGACTTCAACATGGATGTGCAGCAGCTGGCCGAGGCGCAGACCGTGGCCTCGGATTCCGGTCTGTTCGATTCCACGGACGAGGAGGTCGGTGCCGGCACCTTCAGCATCTCGGTGGGTGATGGCGAGGCGGTCTCGCTCGACGTGGAGGAGGGCGACACCCTCAACGATCTGCGCAATGCCATCAACGACGCCGATGCCGGGGTGCGTGCCTCCATCGTCAACGACGGGAACGGTCCGCGGCTGACCATGACGTCCGAGAGCACGGGCGAGCAAAACACGATCAACGTCGAAGTGGACGGCGACGCGGACCTGGACCGGCTCGCGAATCTCGGGGATCCCGAGACCGTCACCGTTGAAGCACAGGACGCCCTGGTGACAATCGACGGCATGGAGATCACCAGCGCCTCCAACACCCTGGAGGACACCATCGAGGGCATGGCCATCGACCTCGAGGGGGTCGGGCAGACCTCGGTTTCGGTGAGCGAGGACCAGGACGAACTGCGGAACGGTCTGGAGTCCTTCGTCGAGGCCTACAACACGATGGTCTCCGAGACCAACGAGCTCACCGCCTATGATGCCGAAGAAGATGAGGCCGCGGTACTCACTGGTGACAGTACGGTTCGCTCGGCGCGCAGCCGCATGAGCAATGCGCTGACGGAGCGTTCCCAGGTCGAGGGCATCAACAACCAGACACTCGCCGAACTCGGGATCACGACTCAGCGTGACGGCACGCTGTCTTTTGACACCCAGCGTTTTGACGAAGTGATGGATCGCGAAGGGTTCGAGGACGTGTCCGCCATGGTGCGCGATATCGCCGGCGGCATGGAAGAGACCCTGCAGGGTATTACCGGGCCGGAAGGCCTGATTCAGACCCGTCAGGACGGGCTGCAGAACGAACAGGATCGCGTGGACCGTCAGCGCGAGCGGCTGGATGACCGTATTGAACGGCTGGAAGACCGGCTGGTCCGCCAGTTCTCCAGCATGGATACCTCCGTCGCCCAGATGCAGCAGACGGGTGACTTCCTGCAGCAGAGGCTCGGTGGCGGTGGCGGCATGGGCGGTGGCATGATTTAACGACCCTCTCGGGGGGAGAGCAACGGAGGCGAGCATGTACGGCATGAACATGAGAAAGAACGTGGATTCCTACCGCCAGGCGGGCATGCTGTCGGAGGTGCAGGTCGCGGATCCGCACCGCCTGGTGCAGATGCTGTTCGAGGGTGCGCTGGAACGCATCGCGGTGGCCAAGGGTGCGATGAAGGCTGGCAATATCGCTTACAAGGGTGAACGTATCGGCAAGGCGATCGACATCATCGATTCCCTGCGCTCGATGCTGGATGACAAGCACAATCCGGAACTGGCCGAGCGCCTGGCCGCGCTGTATTCCTACATGATGCGCCGCCTGACCGAGGCCAACCTGCACAACGATCCGGAGCGTCTGGACGAGGTGTCGAAGCTCCTGCGCGAGGTGAAGGCGGGCTGGGACGAGATCCCGCCCGAATACCGCAACGCTGCCTCCAACCGGGCGAGCTAGGCCGGCGGCATGGCCGATTCGTCCTCTTCGGCGACCTCACTCGAGGAGGACCTGGAGGTCGTTCTCCAGCGCCTGCGCACCGCGGTGCACGAGGAGGCCTGGGAAGACCTCCCGGAACTGGACCTCCAGGCCCGCGGGCTGATCGAGGAAGCCTTCGGTTCCGATCCGCGTCTGGCGGATACCTCCGGGGCGCGGTCGCGCGCCGCGCTGGAGGCCCTGTCCGAGTTCTACCGTGAGACGGTCCCCGAACTGGAGCAGCTCCGCCGCGCGACCCTGGACGAGATCAAGGGTCTCAAGGCCGGACGCAAGGGCGTGAACGCCTACCAGGCGGCCCGGCGCACCGGTTAGTTGTTGCGGGATGCCGGCGCGGTTGCCGGATCCTGCGCGCGCCGGACGCCGTAAACGTTTTCCAGTGAGGAGAGGCGGTCGAACAGGCCGCTCAGCTCGCTCAGGTCGGAGACCTCCGCCTCAAGTTCCATGCGCACGCTGCGGTCTTCCGGATCGGTCTGCGTGTTGACCCGCAGCAGGTTGATCCCGCTCTGCGAGAATACCCCGCCGACCTCGGCGAACAGCCCGGGGCGGTCCTGCGCCTCCAGCTCCAGCGACACGATCTCGGTCTCGGGTTCGTCGCCCCAGCTGACCGGGATCAGGCGTGCGCGCTTGTCCTCCGGCAGATGGAGGATGTTGGGGCAGTCGTCGCGGTGCACGGAGACCCCGGCGCCGCGGGTGATGAAGCCGATGATCGGGTCCCCGGGCTGCGGGTCGCAGCACTGCGCGCGGGTGGTGAGCAGACCGCCGACCCCGCGGATGCGGATGTCCTCGGCGTTGTGATCCGCGGCGTCGCCATCGCGGCGGCCCTCGCGGCGACGGGGGCTCGGCGCGGCGGGCGCCTCCTCGCGGGTCTTGTCGCGTTCGCGGCGCTCGCGGATCATCTGCGCCAGGCGTCCGGCGATCTGTCCCGTGGTGATGTCGCCGGCGCCCAGCGCGATCATCAGCTCGTCGAACCCGGGGTATTTCATCTGCCGCGCGAGTTCGTCGCGGTCGAGATCGGGGATGCGTTCGTGCAGTCCGAGGCGCTGGCATTCGCGGTCGAACAGCTGCTTGCCGGTGGCGAGGTGCTCGTCCTGATGCTGCTGGCGGAACCAGGTGCGCACCTTGGCCCGCGCCCGCGAGGTGTTGAGATAGCCGAGGTTGGGGTTGAGCCAGTCGCGGCTGGGGCCGCCCTCGCGGGCAGTGAGGACCTCCACCCGCTCGCCGGAGCGCAGGCGGTGGGTCAGCGGGACGATGCGACCGTCCACCTTGGCGCCACGGCAGCGATGCCCGACCTCGGTGTGCACGGCGTAGGCGAAATCCAGCGGCGTGGCTCCCTGGGCGAGATCCAGCACGTCGCCCTGCGGGGTCAGTACGAATACGCGCTGGTGCAGCGGCTCGCTCTGGATCTCGTCGAGCAGGTTCTGGTCGGAGCCGTCGGTTTCCAGCAGCTGGCGCAGCGATGTGATGGCCTGGTTGAGGGCGCGGTCCTCGCGCCCGCCTTCCTTGTAGCGCCAGTGGGCGGCGACCCCGAGTTCGGCGAATTCGTCCATCTCGCGGGTGCGGATCTGCACTTCCACGAACTTGCCCTCCGGCCCCACCACCGCGGTGTGCAGCGACTGGTAGCCGTTGTCCTTGGGGTTGGCGATGTAATCGTCGAACTCGCCGGGCAGGTGGCGCCAGTGGTTGTGCACCACGCCCAGCACGGTGTAGCAGGTCGCCAGTCGGTCGACGATCACGCGCGTGGCGCGCAGGTCGTACAGCTCGGACAGCGAGGTGTTCTTGCGCTGCATCTTCTTCCAGATGCTGTAGATGTGCTTGGGCCGGCCGAACACCCGGGCCTCGATCCCGGCATCGGCCAGATGCTTTTCCAGCATCCGGGTGAAGCGCGCGACGTACTCTTCGCGTTCGGTGCGGTTCTCCTCCAGCCCGCGCGCGATATCGCGGTAGGTCTCGGGTTCGAGGATGCGCAGCGAGAGGTCTTCCATCTCCCATTTGAGCTGGCCGACACCCAGCCGGTTGGCCAGCGGGGCGATCACGTCCAGGGTTTCCTGCGCCAGCGCGCGGGCGCCCGTGTCGGGTTCCTTCACCACCAGCCGCAGGTGCTGTACGCGGAATCCCAGCTTGATCAGCACTGCGCGCACGTCGTCGACCATGGCCATCAGCATGCGGCGCAGGCGCTCGGCCTGTTCGGGTCGGCCGGCCGGGGTCTCGAAGCGTCGGCGGACCAGTGCGGAGACGTTCTCGGTGAGCTGCGCGACGCGTTCGCCGTAGTCGCGGCGCAGGGCCTTCGCGTCGGCGTGCCCGGCGAGGAAGACCGGGACCAGCAGGGTGGCGATCAGGGTCTGACGGTCGACGTTGAGGTGGCGGAGGATCTCGGCGACGTCCAGCGCATGCGCCTCCAGACCGGCGGCGTCCACCGACTCCAGCGCGCGGTCCAGTGCGGAGGCCAGGGCGCCATCCGGGGCGTCGCCGCCGGCCAGGCGGCGCAAAAGCTGGTCGCGATCCAGTCCGCGGAGTTCGGTGTTGGTCAACAGGGAATGGCGCATCGCGAGGACCGTTTCAGGCGCGGATGGGGTTTTGCGGCGTGTCGGTGGCTATGGGCAGTACGGATCGTATTGTACGCGAGTTGCGCCCGTTGACGGGGATGTTCAGGATCGTGGGCATGGCCAATGTGATCCGGTTCCTGATCCTGCTCGCGACGGGTTACGCCGTGCTGGTGGCGACCGTCTATCTGACCCAGGACCGCCTGATTTACATGCCCTCGCGTGACGTGACCTCCACGCCCGCGGATGCCGGGCTGGACTTCGAGGAGGTGTGGCTGGAGCCGGAGGCGGACGTGCGCCTGCACGGCTGGTATCTGCCGGGGCCGGAGGAGGATGCCCCGGTGCTGCTGTTCTTCCATGGCAATGCGGGCAACATCGGTCATCGCCTGCATTCGCTGCAGCGGTTCCACGAGGTCGGGCTCGCGGTGCTGATCATCGATTATCGCGGCTACGGCCGTTCGTCGGGCCGGCCGGATGCCCCGGGTCTGCATGCCGACGCCGAGGCCGCCTGGGACCATCTGCGCGAGGAACGCGGCTACGCGACGGAGGACATCGTGGTGTTCGGCCGCTCGCTGGGGGCGGCGGTAGCGGCGCGCCTGGCGGCGGAGCGCGAACCCGGTGCGTTGGTCCTGGAGTCCGCGTTCACTTCGGCGGCGGATCTGGGGGCGGAGATCTACCCGTTCCTGCCGGTACGCTGGCTGATCCGCCATCCGTATCCGGTCCTCGAACATGTCCGGCGCCTGGAAGCCCCGCTGCTGCTGGTGCATGCGCGCGAGGACGATATCGTCCCCTTCGAGCATGCGCGCCGCCTGCAGGCGGCGGCCCCGGGCACCCCGCCGATCCTGGGCCTGTGCGGCGGCCACAACGACGGCTTCCTGCGCTCGGGGGTGCTGTACACCCGCGGGCTGCAGGATTTCCTCGCCGCGGCGGGGCTGCATTCCGGGGATTAGACCGTGCCGGGGGCGGTGGTCTCCCGCGTCTCGACCTGGACCTCGCCGTGCAGGGTGCGGTGTACCGGACAGCGATCGGCGATCTGCAGCATGCGTTCGCGCTGTTTCGCATCCAGGTCGCCCTCGATGGTGATCTCGCGGGTGATGCGGTCGACCGGGCCGTTCTCGCCCTTGAGCTTCTCGTGCTGCAGATGCACCCGGACGCGTTCCAGCGGCAGCTGCTTGTGCGCGGCGTACATGCGCAGGGTCATGCTGGTGCAGGCCCCCAGTGATGCCAGCAGCAGATCAAAGGGGTTGGGGCCGGTGCCATCGCCGCCGACGTCCGGCGGTTCGTCGGCCAGGAAGTGATGCGGGCCGATGCGTACGTCCTGCTGGTACTGGCCGTCGCCGGTTTCTTCGACCGTCACTTCGGTCCCGTCGCCGGGCGCGTCCGCGTCCGCCGAATCGCCTCGTTCTTCGCCGATATAGCGCGCGCCCCAGGCCGCCACCAGTCCGGCCACGTATTCGGCGTCGGCCGGGTTCAGCAGGGTATGGTCGGCATCATCCAGTGACACGAAGCTCTTGGGGTGGCTCGCGGTCTCGAAGATGCGCCGCGCCGCGTCCACCGACACCACCGTGTCGCCCGGAGCGTGCAGGATCATCAGCGGTCGGTCGAGGTCGCGGATGCGTTCGGCCTGGGTCTGGCTGCGCAGGTCTTCGATGAACTCCCGCCGGATGCGGAACGGTCGCCCGGCCAGGTTCACCGTGGCCTCGCCCTCGGTTTCGATGGTCTCCAGCGCCTCGCCGAAATGATCCAGCACGCTGTCGGCCTCGAACGGGGCGGCGATGGTGGCGACTGCGCGACATTCGGGGATGCGCCCGGCGACGCCCAGCACCGCGGCGCCGCCCAGGCTGTGCCCGACCAGCAGGGCGGGGGCGGCCTCTCGCCCGCGCAGGTAGTCGGCCGCGGCCAGCAGGTCCTCAAGGTTGGAGGAGAAGCCGCTGTTGGCAAAGTCGCCCTCGCTGTCGCCCAGGCCGGTGAAGTCGAAACGCAGCGTCGCGATCCCGGCCTCCGCCAGCCCGCGGGCGATGCGGTTGGCGGCTCGGTTGTCCTTGCCGCAGGTGAAACAGTGGGCGAACAGGGCCCAGGCCCGTACGGGCCCGGTGGGGCGGTCGATCCGCCCGGCCAGCATCTGGCCCTGGTGGCCCGGAAATTCGACGCGTTCTCGGCGCATGCAGCGGACTCCTGTATTCGTGCCGGGATCCGCCCGGATGTCGGCCGGATCCCGGAAAACAAAAAACCCGCCGGAAGACGCTCCCGGCGGGTGACCTGGCCCGCTCCGGGACACGGAGCGGGCAGCGGGGCAGGCCGGTTCTACGCCTTGCCGGCTGCTTCGGCCTCGGCGATCCGGATCAGCTTCAGCTCGTGGAACAGCCCCATCAACAGGCTGACCGACATGACGAGCAGCACGATCATGAACGGCAGACCCGTGCTGACGGCTCCGGCCTGCAGGGCCTCCAGTGCGGCCGCTCCGCCGACTGCCAGCAGTACGGCAGCGATTACGCCCTCGATGGTGGCCCAGAACAGGCGCTGCGACTGCGGGGCGTCGGTCTTGCCGCCGGAGGTGATGCTGTCGATCACCAGCGAACCGGAGTCCGACGAGGTGATGAAGAACACCAGCACCAGCACCACGGCCAGGAACGAGGTGATCGCGGCCAGCGGCAGGTTCTGCAGCATCTGGAACAGCGCCAGCGAGGAATCGGTGATGCCCTCGTCGGCCAGGGCGCCGATGCCGTCGCGCACCTGATCGATGCCGGTGCCGCCGAACACGCTCATCCACACCACCGTGACCAGCGTGGGCACGATCAGCACGGCGGTGACGAACTGGCGCACCGTACGCCCGCGCGAGACGCGTGCGATGAACATGCCGACGAACGGCGACCAGGAGATCCACCACGCCCAGAAGAAGATCGTCCAGCTGTGGTAGAAGGTCTCGTCCTCGCGCCCGACCGGGTTGCTCAGCGGGATGATGTACTGGACATAGGCCGAGAGCGTGGTACCGGTGTTGGCGAGGAAGGCGATGAATCCGCCGAAGATCATCACGAACAGCATCAGCACGGCCGCGACGATCAGGTTGAGGTTGCTGAGCAGCTTCACCCCGCCGTCGATGCCGCGCATCACGGAGAGCAGGGCAATAATGGTGACGCCGATAATCACGGCCAGCTGGGTCTGCAGCCCGCCGTCGATGCCGTCGAACAGGAAGTCCAGCCCGGCGGCCGCCTGCTGTGCACCCAGACCCAGCGAGGTGGCGAGACCGAACAGGGTGGCCAGCACTGCCAGGGTGTCGATCACGTGACCGAACGGGCCCCAGACGCGCTCGCCCAGGATCGGGTAGAACGCCGAACGGATAGTCAGCGGCAGCCCCTTGTTGTAGGCGAAGAAGGCCAGCGCCAGGCCGACGATGGCGTAGACCGCCCAGGGGTGCAGGCCCCAGTGATACATGGTGGCGCCCAGCGCGGCTTGCTTGGAGGCCTCGGTGCCGCCTTCGATCCCCAGCGGGGTACCGAACCACTCGGTGAAGTAGCCCACCGGTTCGGCCACGGCCCAGAACATCAGGCCGATGCCCATGCCGGCGGCGAACAGCATGGAGAACCACGAGAGCAGCCCGAAGTCGGGTTTGGCGTCCTGGCCGCCGATACGGATGCGCCCGATCGGCAGGAGGATCAGAGCGAGGGCGAAGAGGACAAACAGGTTGCCGGCCGAGAGGAACAGCCAGTCGAAGGTTTCCTGAATCCACGTCTGGGTAGCACCCAGACTGTCATTGGCCTGGTCGGGAAACAGCAGGGCCCCGATCACGAACAGCAGGATCAGGCCGGCGCTGACCACGAAGACCGGGTTGTGCAGGTCCAGTCCGAGGGGGTTGATGTTCTGCTCACCGATCTCGTGGTCGGTGTCGTAGGCCTTTTCCAGCTCTTCTTTTTGCTTTTGCAGGTCGTCGTTGTCGCTCACCCCGATACCTCCGTTGTTTTGGTGATCACCGGATGATTGCACGCCGTGGGTGGAGCCCTCAATCCCTCAATGCACGCGTCGTTTTTAGCCGGCCCGGTTATGACCGAAGGTGCGCGCCACGTAGTCGATGTCCTTGTCGCCGCGCCCGGAGAGGTTCACCAGTACGGTGCTGCCCGGGTGCTCGCGCGCGTGCTCCACCGCCCAGGCGACCGCATGGGCGCTCTCCAGGGCGGGGATGATGCCTTCGGTCCGCGACAGGCGGTAAAAGGCATCCAGGGTCTCGTCATCGCCGATCGCGTGATAGGCGACTCGCCCGGCCTTCTTGAGATAGGAGTGTTCGGGCCCGACCCCGGGGTAATCCAGCCCCGAGGCGATCGAATGCACCGGGGCCGGGTTGCCCTCGTCGTCGGTCAGCAGCATGCACTTGAAGCCGTGCAGCATCCCCGGTTTGCCGAAGGTCATGGTGGCGGAATGCTGTCCCGGTTCGGTGCCGCGACCCAGCGGCTCCACGCCGTTGAGCTGCACCTCCGGATCCTCGATGAAACCGGCGAACATGCCCATTGCGTTGGACCCGCCCCCCACGCAGGCAACCACCTGTTCCGGCAGCTGGCCGTCGGTCAGTTCCTGATACTGCTCGCGCGCCTCGATCCCCACCACCGACTGGAAGTTGCGCACCATCAGCGGGAACGGGTGCGGGCCGACGACCGAGCCGATCGCGAACAGGGCCTCGTCGGCCTGCGAGAGATACGACTGGAACGCGGAGTCCACCGCTTCCTTGAGGCTGCGCCCGCCGAAGGACACCGGGACGACCTCGGCCCCCATCAGCTTCATGCGGGTGACGTTGGGCGCTTCCTTTTCGATGTCGATCTCGCCCATGTGGATCTCGCATTCCATGCCGAAGCAGGCCGCGGCGGTGGCCAGGGCCACGCCGTGCTGGCCGGCGCCGGTCTCCGCGATCAGCTTCTTCTTGCCCATGTGGCGCGCGAGAAGGGCCTCGCCCATGCAGTGATTGAGCTTGTGTGCCCCGGAGTGGTTGAGGTCCTCGCGCTTGAGGTAGATATGCGCGCCGGCCTCGCGGCTGAGGTTGCGCGCGTAGTAGACCGGGGTGGGGCGGCCCTGGTAATGCCGGCGGATGTAGCGAAGTTCCTGCAGGAAGTCCGCCGACAGCGCCAGTTGACGCCAGGCGCGCTCGATCTCGGCGAAATGGGATTCGAGTTCCGGTGGCAGGAAGGCGCCGCCAAAATCACCGAAATAGCCTTCGGCATTCGGAAAGTCCTTGAGGTACGACATGGCAGTCTCGTGGCCGGGGGCGGCGCGGGCCGCCGTGGATCTCCGTGAGAGGGCCTATCATCGTGGTTGCCGCTCGTGCGGACAAGCGGGCGGGGAGGGCGCCCGGCCGAGCCGGGCGCCGGGGCCGGTTTACTGCAGAACGCTTTCGAGGATGCGTTCGTTGTCCTCGGTGGCTTCGGCCATGATTTCGGCGATGCTGCCGCCGAACACCCGCGCCACCAGACTGGTGTTCATGCGCGATACGATGACGGTGCCGTCGCTGCGTTCATAGACCGAGACGCGGCAGGGCATCATGGAGGTCACCACATAGTTGTCTTCCTCGCTCAGGAGGTTCCCGGCATGATCCGGCTGGCACAGTTCGAGGACCGTCACCGGGGCGACGTCGTATCCATGTTCGCCCACGGTGCCGCTCAGGTCGTGTTTGGTCGGGACCGCCCAGCCTTCGGCTTCGGCTGCGGTCTCGATGCGATCGATGGTTTCCGCGTAGCCATACTGGCTTTCGTCCTCGACGATCATCAGTCCGGGCGCGGCGTTGTAGGCATAGGCAAAGGCCAGGACGATACCGGCGATCAGGCCGATGATGGCCCCCAACAGGAAACGGTTCTGCATTGCGCTCTCTCCTCGCTGTTTTTGTTGTCAGCATTCCCACGATACGCCCGTCGGGCGTGAAATGACCATGGCGAGCTTCCTGAAAGAGCATGCCGGTCCGCTGTTGCTGGCCGGGCTGGTGGTGCTCGGGATCGGGCTGGGCATCGGCGTCGGTGATCCGGAGTGGATCCTGGAGACGGGGCGCCGGCTGACCGGCGATCCCTGGCTGCTCGCGGGGCTGGTGGTGCTGATGGCGATCCTGTTCACCTTCGCACTGCCGGGCAGTCTGGTGGTGTGGCTGATTGCGCCGTTCGTGGCGCCATGGGTCGCGGTCCCGCTGCTGGTGACCGGCAGTGTCGCGGGCGCGCTGGGCGGGTACTGGCTCGCGGGTCGTCTGGGGGCGGATCGCGGCCCGCTGCGGCACCACCCCTGGCTGGTGGAGGCCCTGCGTCGGCACGGCGACTTCCTGAATCTGATGGCGATGCGTACCTTCCCGGGGTTCCCGCATTCCGTCATCAATTATGCCGGGGGCATGCTGGGCCTGCCCCGCGCGACCTTCCTGCTGGCCACGACCCTGGGGCTTTGCGTGAAATGGGGGGTGTATTCCAGCGTGCTCTACGGGGCGGCAGAGGCCATTGAGGACGGCGACGCACTGCAGCCCTGGACCCTGGTGCCGCTGGGGGTGCTGGCGCTGCTGCTGGCGGTCGGGGGCTGGCTGCGGCAGCATTACCGTCGCTCGGGCGGGGCCTGACGGCACGGCTGCGCGGCCAGCGGATCTACGCACAAACCTGAGAGAGAACGAATGATATTCGGACGACCGCATGCGTTCTTCGCCACCGTAAACCCGGTGGTGTTCACCGCTTCGTCGATCATGGTGCTGACCTTCGTGCTGTTCGGGGTCATCTTTACCGAGACGGCATCGCTGACCTTTGCCGCGATCCACGGATTCATCACCGAGTATCTGGGCTGGATCTACATCCTGGCGGTGACCGTCTTCCTCGCCTTTCTGCTCTGGCTGGCGCTCAGTCCGTACGGGCGGATTCGCCTCGGGAATACTGAGGACCGCCCGGAGTTCAGTTTCATGGCCTGGTTCTCGCTGCTGTTCGGGGCGGGGATGGGCATCGGCCTGATCTTCTGGAGCGTGGCCGAGCCGATGCTGCACTACCAGAACCCGCCGTTCGGCGAGGGCGAGACCCAGGAGGCGGCCGGCGAAGCGATGGCCTTCACCTTCTTCCACTGGGGGCTGCATGCCTGGGCGGTGTACGTGGTGCTGGGCCTGTCGGTGGCGTATTTCTCGTTCCGCAAGGGTCTGCCGCTGACCATCCGCTCGATCTTCTACCCAATGCTGGGCGACCGGATCTACGGGCCGATCGGGCACGTGATCGACATCCTCGCGGTGTTCGGCACGCTGTTCGGGCTGGCGACCTCGCTGGGCTTCGGGGCGATGCAGCTGAACACCGGCCTCAACGTGCTGTTCGGAATGCCGGTGTCCGGCTGGTTCCAGGTGGGGATCATCGGGGCGATCACCTTCGTCGCGGTGATGGCGGTGATCTCCGGGCTGGACCGCGGGCTGAAATGGATGAGCCTGGCCAACCTGTGGCTGGCCACCGCGTTGCTGCTGTTCGTGCTGCTGGCCGGCCCGACGCTGTTCATCATCCGCTTCTTCCTCGACTCCATCGGCGAGTATCTCAATCACATCGTGCAGCTGAGTCTGACCGCCGGCGCGATGCAGGAGGCCGAGTGGCAGAAGAGCTGGACGATCTTCTATTGGGCCTGGTGGATCGCCTGGTCGCCGTTTGTCGGGATCTTCATCGCGCGGGTCTCGCGCGGGCGCACCATCCGCGAGTTCATTGCCGGCGTGCTGCTGCTGCCGTCCCTTTTCGTGTTCGTGTGGCTGGCGGTGTTCGGCGGCACGGCGCTGCATTTCGAGTTGTTCGGGGACGGCGCGGGGATTGCGGCCGCGGTGGCCGAGGACACGACCATCGCGCTGTACGCCACGCTGGAGCAGTTGCCGCTGTTCCATCTGGCCTCGGGGCTGGCGACCGTCCTGATCGCGACCTACTTCATTACCTCGTCGGGGTCCGGGACCCATGTGATCGACGCGCTGGTCTCGCGCGGGAGCACGCGCTCGCCCAAGCGTCAGCGGGTGATCTGGGGCATCACCGAGGGTGCGGTCGCCGCGACCCTGCTGATCGTGGGCGGCGAGATGGCGCTGGACGGGCTGCAGACCGGGGCGATCACCGCGGGCCTGCCGGTGGCGATCATCCTGCTGTTCGCCTGCGTGAACCTGACCCGGGCACTGCAGGGCGAGACGGCCGCCCCGTACTGACGCGTCCTGACGCGTCGCCGCGTGCGGGACAAGCCCCTGCTCCGGGTCTTGGTTTCGGCGGGCGGCTGCGCCACACTGCGCGCATGTCGACCGCCGCTCCCCCTTCCCGTGCCGGTTCTGCCGGGCGCCCGCTGTCGCGCCTGGCGGTGCTGGTGGTGGACGATTTCGCCAACATGCGGGCGACGCTGCGCGAGATGCTGCTGACCTCCGGCTTCGAGGACATCGATCTCGCGCGCGATGGTGTGGATGCGCTGGACAAGCTGGAACGGCGTCGCTACGACATCGTGCTGTGCGACTACAACCTGGGGGACGGGCCGGACGGCCAGCAGGTGCTGGACCGGGCCCGCGAACAGGGCTGGGTCGGACCGGCCACGGTGTTCGTGATGGTCACCGCCGAGAACAGCAACGAGATGGTCATGGGGGCGCTGGAGAGCGGCCCCGATGCCTACCTTTCCAAGCCCTTCAATCGCGAACTGCTGGTAGTACGCCTGCAGCGGGCGCTGCGCCGGCGGGACCCGTTGCGCACGCTGGACCAGCACTGGCGCCGTGGCGACTTCGGGCAGGCACGGGCGGAGGCGGAACGCATGCTGGAAGCAGGGGAGGGGCGTGCCGCCGACCTGCAGCGTCTGCGCAGCGATCTGGCTCTGGCCGAGGGCGAGCCGGCCGTGGCGGCCGAGGCCGCCCGTGCGGTGACGGGCGAGACCACGCCGCCCTGGGCCCAGGCGCGTCTGGGCGAGGTGGCCGAAGTCGAGGGCAACCTCGCGGCCGCCGAGGAGGCGTATCGGGCGGCCATTGCGGCGACGCCGTATTACATGCCGGCGCATGACCGGCTGGCGTTCGTGCTGGAACGCACCGGCCGCGAGCGCGAGGCGCTGGACGTGCTGGTCGCGGCGGCGGAACGCTCGCCCAAGTCGCTGGCGCGGCAGCGGGCGCTGGGGCGGCTGGCCCTGGCGCAGGGGGAATACGAGCGCGCCGCACGGGCCTGGCGCCATGCGATGGCCCTGGCGACCCAGATGCAGATACCGCATCCGGGTGACATGGCGTATCAGCTGGAGGCATTGATCGCGCGCGGGGCGACCCGCGAGGCGCGGACCAAACTGCAGATCCTGGAGAGTGATTACCGTGGTCATCCGGAGGTGGCCTGGTGGGTGGGGCTGATCCGCCTGCGTCTGCTGCTGGCCGGGGTGGCGGTGGATCGTGCGGGGTTGCTCGGCCAGCTGGATGCGGCCATGGCGGCCGGATCACCGCCGCCGGCGCTGCGCGAGGTGCTGCCGGAGCTGCTGGAGCAGGCGGGTGAGGGCGAACGCGCGCGGAGCCTGCGGACATCGAACGGCGGCCCGGGGGAGACATGAAGAGCATCGATTTCGGTACCGTCATCGCCATTTCCATCCATGACATGAAGAACTCGCTGGGGATGGCGATGAATTCGCTGGAGGCGCTGCGCGACCCGGAAACCGGCGAGTGCAACTGCGACGAGCAGACCATCGCGCGACTGCAGTACGAGGCCCATCGCGTGCACGACAGCCTGGTACAGATGCTCACGCTGTACCGCAACCAGCAGGGGCTCTACACCCCGCGGTTGCGTCCGCTGCTGGTGATCGAGCTGCTGGAGGACTACTGGGCGTCCAGCAAGCCGCTGATGGATCACAGCGGGGTGACGGCCGAAATCGACTGCGACGAGGACCTGGAATGGGTGCTCGATCGGGAACTGGTGACGGCGGTGCTGGAGAACGTGGTGACCAACACCGTGCGTTATTGTCACGGTCGCATCCGTCTGTCGGCCGTGGTGCGCGACGGCGAGCTGTGGCTGCAGGTGGAAGACGACGGTCCCGGTTTCCCGGAGCCCATGCTGGGTTCGCGAACCACCGAGGATCAGGCGATGCTGGAGCGCGGTGCCGGGCGGACCGGACTGGGCCTGTATTTCTGCGCGATGATCGCCGAGCTGCACACCGTGCAGGACGGGACGCCGGGCTCGGTCCGGCTGTCGAACGATTCGGATCTCGGCGGGGGGCGCTTTACCCTGAGACTGCCGGCGCTGCCGCCGTCCGAAACCCTGTAGCGGCGGCGGTTTCGGGTGCCGGCCGGGGGCGCCGGGTAATCTGTGGTTTCACTGTATCATCGAGAGAACCAATGCAAGCAGAAAGGATTCGTCATGCCGGTCGGGCGTTGGCCGGGGCACTGCTGGGGCTGGTGCTGATGGCCTGCGGCGGGGAGACTACGGCGCCGGTGACCCTGGATCAGCTGAGCAGCTCCGCAGCGGAGTTTGACGGCGAGATGGTGGAGGTGACCGGCCGCGTCCAGTCCTTCGATGATCCGCGGCATTACTGGATTGAGGATCATCCGCGCAACCGCGTTGCGATTTCGCCGGATGCGGCGGTCGCCGACCGCGTGGGCGAGGAAGTGCGCCTGGTCGGCCGGTTTTCGTATGATCCCGAGAGTGGCCGTTCGCTCGAAGTGAATGCGGAGGCGACGGCCGCCGCCAACGCCAGCCACTGACAACGCCATCCACTGACCAATGAGCGGACGATGCACATGACCGAATGGATCGACGTGGGGCCGGAAGGCTCGATTGAACCCGGAGACCACCGGCTGCTCGAGGCCGGGGATACCGAAGTGGCGGTGTTCAACGTGGATGGCCGCTACTTGGCCCTCGAGAACCTCTGCTCGCACGAAGAATTCCCCATCGCGGGCGGCACAATCGACGACGACTGCATCACCTGCCCGCTGCACGACGCGGAATTCGACCTGCACACCGGCGAGGCGCTCACGCCGCCGGCCGAGGACCCCATCCCGACCTTCCCGGTGCGGGTGCAGGACGGGGTGATCCAGGTCGCGGACCGTCCGAACCCGGCCGACGGCTGAGGTGGTCGGTTCGCCTGCGAGCAGGCTCCCACAGGCGGGTCGGGGCGCTGTGGGAGTGGCCTCGGCCGCGAACTCAGTCGACCGGGGGCATGTATTCGTAGCGCCGGTGGTCTTCCTCTTCGGGCATGGGTACCCCGGCGGCTTCGAGGGCCTCGGTCAGGTCCTCGCAGTCGTCCAGGTCGTCGGCCCGGTTGCGCAGGGTGTACAGCGCATCCGAGGCCTCGGCGACGGGCATGCGGATGACGATTTCGCCATTTTCGGCCTTGACCAGATTCATGATTGCTCCTCCCGTTTGAGTCGCTGGTTCAGTCCTCGATCGAGGGCTGGCGCGGTGCATGTTCGTCGAATGCGTGCGGCGGCTGGCGGAACTCGTTTTCCATCTCGTACAAGCCTTGCTGCAGCACCGAAGACAGTGCGCGAGCGCCGTTGCGGACCTCGCCGTTCAGTTCCGTCAGGTTTTCGGTGATGCTTTTGGCCGTTTTCTTGTCCAGCGTCAGCGTGACGATGCCGTTTTCGTTCTTGACGTCCATGGGCGGCTCCTTTAGCGGATGGTCGCGCGTTGGTGGCTTGATCTATCTCAATACTGTGACAGGATTGGGGGCGTAAAATTCTCGAGGGGCATATGCCATTCTCGGGAAGCCCTGCTCCGAGCGTAGACCATGCGTCCGACCCGGGGGGCTTGTCGAGGGGGCCGCTTCCATTCTTCAACCGGCCGCAGAGCCGGGGTTTTTACACAGGGGATCCCGTTACGTGTCTTGTCTTCCAGCCGGAGTCCGGTGTTGATGTTTTCCCGTTCCCCGGTGTTTCGGCTCAGCCCGGCCGCACTGATCGCGCTCGGCTATCTCGTGGCGGGCTCCCTGTGGGTCGCGCTGTCCGACATGCTCTTCATGCGGAGCTTCGGGATCGAGGCGAGCCTGACTCGGGTCAGTCTGCTGAAGGGCCTGGGGTTCGTGTGGGTGAGTGGCGGACTGCTGTACCTGGCCATGCGGACATTCGGGGGTCGCCGAGGCGCGCGAACGCGTAACGGGGGCGGCCTGACACTGCTGCGCGGTCGCCAGCCCTGGGTCTGGGTCGCCCTGGCGGTGGCGGTCGCCGGTTCGGTCGGTGGTGTCGCCTTCGGCACGTTCCATATTGCTCAGGCCACCGCGGATCAGCAGGTGCGCGAAGAACTGCGGGCCACTGCCTTTCTCAAGGGCGGACTGGTCGATCGGTGGATGGCGGAACGCGCCGGAGATGCCCGAATCCTGGCGGATGCGCGTGGTTTCACCGCGTTTGTCCGTTCGCTGCAGCGCCACGACTCCGAGGTCGCGCGCACCACACTGGAGAACCGCCTGCAGGCGATACGGACGGCCTACGGTTATCGCTCGGTGGCGATCCTGGGGGCGGAGGAACACGCGGAACTGCTGGTTGCGGGAGATGCGTCCTTCCAGCGCGCGGCGGCCAGGGCGGCCCGCGTGGAAGCGATGCAGACCGGAGCCGTCAGCCGGGCGCACGTGGACAGCGTGGACGACGAAGGGGCGACTCGGTTGCACTGGGCCGCGCCTTTGCATCATCCCGCCGATCGCGACTCGGAACCGCTGGCGGTCGTGCTGTTTTCCGCCGATCTGGATCGCCTGGCACCGCTGCTCGGGGCCGCCATCGACCTGGAAGACGGGGATGCGGCGACCTGGCTGGTCAGTCATCCGTCCGATCGCGCGCCGGTGGTGATGCGGCTGGACGGTGAATCGGCCCGGCGCGTGGAACCCCCGGCGGAGTTTGCGCAGCTGGAGAGCCGCCTGCTGCGCGGCGGTTCCGGCGAGGCGGTGCGGATCGGATCGCTGGGCGAGGAGGATGATGGTCGCCTGGCGGCGGTGCGTGGCCTGGAGCTCGACGACTGGTCGGTGGTGGTCAAGCGGGACCGCGCGCCTCTGGTGGCCGGGGCGCATCGGCAGGCGGCATGGACCGGCGGAGCCCTGTTGCTGGTCTGGCTGCTGATGGCCGGTGCCGGGGCGCTGGTGGGGCGTCAGCAATGGCTTCAGCGCAACCTGCGGCTGATGCAGTCGCATTCGGAACAGGACCGCCTGCTGCGGGTGTTCTTCGACATGCCGTTCGTGGGCATGGCGGTGTCAGGGCCGGGTGGTCAGGGCTGGGAGCGCGTCAACGACTGCCTCGGCGACATGCTGGGCTACCGGCCGGAAGAACTGGCGAAGCTCGACTGGGATCGTCTCGCGCACCCCGAGGACCGTTCCCTGGGTGCCGATCTGGATCGCGAGATGCGTGAAGGCCGGCGCGACGGCTACGAGGTGGAAAAACGCCTGCTGCGGGCGGATGGCAGCGTGATGGTGGCGCACCTCTCGCTGAAGTGTACTCGCCACGCGGACGGCAGCATGGACCGTGTCGTGGTCACGGTGGAGGACATTACCCGGCGCCGGGAGGAGGAAGAACGCCGGCGCCTGGCGTCGGTGGTGTTCGAGAACACCCGCGAGGGCGTCGTGATCACCGACAGTACGGCGCACATCCTGTCGGTGAACCGCGCGTTCACCGAGCTGATGGGCTACACCCAGGACGAAGTGATCGGGCGCACGCCGAAGATGTTCCAGTCCGGCCGGCATGACCGCACCTTCTACCAGAACATGTTCCGCCAGCTGGAGCTCTACGGGCACTGGCAGGGGGAGATCTGGAATCGGCGCAAGAACGGCGAGGTGTTCCCCGAGCTGCAGAGCATCACGGCGGTGCACGACCCGCAGGGCCGGCTCACGCATTACGTGTCGGTGTTCGCCGATATCTCGCGGATCAAGGCCTCGGAGGAGGAGCTGGACTACCTGGCCCACCACGATCCGCTGACCGAGCTGCCCAACCGCCGGCTCCTGCTGGCGCGACTGGGGCACGGGGTTTCCCTGATGCGGCGGCGCAACGGGGTCCTGGCGCTGCTGATCGTGGATCTCGACCGCTTCAAGGACGTCAACGACAGCCACGGCCACGCCGCCGGCGATGCCCTGCTGCGCAGCGCGGCCATCCGGCTGCAGCGCGAGCGGCGGGGGACCGATACGGTGGCCCGGCTGGCCGGCGACGAATTCGCAGTGGTGGTCGAGAACCTGGCCCACCCGGACGACGCCGGCATGCTTGCCGAATCCATGATCCGCCACCTGGCCGAGCCCTGCGACCTGGGCAACGGGGTGGAGGTCGAGGTGGTGGCGACGGTGGGGATCGCGCTGTTCCCGGATCACGGTGCCGGGGCCGAGGCCCTGCTGCAGCAGGCCGGGACCGCGCTGTCGCGCGCCAAGGAAGAGGGTCGGGGCTCCTATCGCTACTATTCGGACGCCTACACCGAGGCGGCACGCGAGCGCATCGATCTCAGCTCGCGCCTGCGCCGCGCGATGGAGAACGACCATCTGGAGGTCCATTACCAGCCGCAGTACGAGATCGCGACGGGGCGCCTGATCGGGGCCGAGGCCCTGCTGCGCTGGAACGATCCGGTGCTGGGGCACGTGTCGCCCGGGCGTTTCATCCCGGTCGCGGAGAAGACCGGGTTGATCGTGGAGCTGGGGACCTGGGTCCTGCAGGAGGTGATCCGGCAGGGGCGGGCCTGGCTGGACGCGGGTTATCCTCCGATCCGGCTGGCGGTGAACGTGTCGGCGCTGCAGTTCCGGCGCATGGCGCTGGACGAACAGGTCGCCGCTACCCTGGACGAGCACGGGCTGCCGCCGGAATGCCTGGAGCTGGAGATCACCGAGTCCGCGCTGATGGCGGATGCCGAGCGAGCCCGTCGTATCCTGGAATCGCTGCGCGACCGTGGGGTGCATTTCGCGGTGGATGACTTCGGCACGGGCTATTCCTCGCTCTCGCAGCTGAAGAGCTTCGCGGTGGACACGCTCAAGATCGACAAGAGCTTCGTCGACGGCATCGCCGGAGTGGTGCACGAGGATGACGTGCATGACCGGTCGATCACCACCGCGATCGTGGCGATGGCGCACGGGCTGGGGCTGACCGTGGTGGCCGAGGGCGTGGAGACCGCCGAACAGCTGGAGGCGCTGTGTGCGCTGAGCTGCGATTTTTATCAGGGCTACTTTGCCAGCCGGCCGATACCGGTCGCGGAATTCGAGCGCGACATCCTGGCCACCTCCGAACAGGGGGGGTGACGCGCGCCGGGAATTGGTACACTTCGCGGCTTGTTGGGCCGGCCCGGCACCGGGCACAGGGGAGAGCAGAACCGATGGAAACCGATCCGGAGCGGAAACCGCATCCTGTCCTCAAGGATTACTACGGGGACGAAAGCAACAAGCGCGCGTTCGTCGACGACCTGTTCGATCGCACCGCACCCTACTACGACCGGATCCTGCGGTTCGGTTTTCTGGGTACGGGGCAGGCGTATCGTCGCTACTCGCTCAAGCAGTCCGGTCTGCAGCCGGACATGGAGGTCCTGGATGTGGCGACCGGGACCGGCCCGGTGGCCGAAGAGATCCGCAAGATCACCGGCGATGAGCGCATCACCTGCGTGGATCCTTCGCGCGGGATGATCGACGTGGCGCGGGGCAAGCTGAATTCGCGCTTCATCCAGGGGCTGGCCGAGGATCTGCCCGTCGCCAGCGAGCAGTTCGACCGCGTGTACATGGGTTACGGTCTGCGTCACGTGCGGGATCTGCGCGAGGCGTTTGCGGAGTACTTTCGCGCGCTCAAGCCCGGCGGCCGCTGCATGATCCTCGAGGTCTCGCGTCCGCGGACGAAGCGGCAGATGGTCATGGCCCGTTTCTACTTCCGCGATTTCATCCCGTTTCTCAGCCGGGTGCTGACACGTGATCCGGACGGGCATACCCTGATGCGGTATTTCTGGGAAACCATTGACCAGTGCGTCCCCCCGGAGGAGATCATGGAGACGCTCGAATCGGTGGGTTTCGAGGACGTTCACCGTGAAGTGCAGCTCGGGGTCTTCTCCGCCTACATGGCCACGCGTCCGGCCTGATACCGCGCGGCCTTGGCCCGACTGAAGCTGCGCGTCTCCCCCGGTGCCCGCGAGGATGCGGTGGTGGGCTGGATGGGCGAGGCCCTCAAACTGCGGGTGCGGGCCGCGCCGGAGAAGGGGCGTGCCAATCGCGCCGTGGAACGCCTGCTGGCGGCCGAACTGGGGCTGCCGGCGGGCTCGTTGCGTGTGGTGGCAGGACAGACCGGCCGCGACAAGACCGTGGAGATCGACGGCTGGAGCGATGCCGCACTCCGTGAACACTTCGGTGGATGACAAGGATTACTGATGGAACGCCTGACGCTGACCCGTCCCGACGACTGGCACCTGCACCTGCGCGACGGGGACATCCTCGCCTCGGTGTTGCCGGACACCGTGCGGCGCTTTCGCCGGGCGATCGTGATGCCGAACCTCAAGCCGCCGGTGACCTCGGTGGACGCGGCGGCCGCGTACCGCGACCGCATCCTCGCGGCACTCCCCGACGAGGCCGACTTCGAGCCCCTGATGACGCTCTATCTCACCGAGGAGACCACGCCCGGGATGATCGACGCGGCGCGGCAGTCGGGTTTTGTCCACGCGGTCAAGCTGTATCCCGCCGGGGCGACCACGCATTCCGCCAGCGGGGTCACCGACATCCGCCGCTGCTATCCGGTGTTCGAGGCCATGCAGCAGGCGGGTCTGCCGCTGTTGATCCACGGAGAGGTGACCGACCCGGACGTGGACATCTTCGACCGCGAGGCGGTGTTTATCGAACGCCACCTGGAGCCGCTGGTGCGGGATTTCCCCGAACTGCGGATCGTGCTGGAGCATGTCACTACCGAGGCGGCGGTGTCCTTCGTGGAATCCGCGCCGAATAACGTGGGCGCGACCATCACACCGCAGCACCTGCTTTACAACCGCAATGCGCTGTTTGCCGGCGGCATGCGGCCGCATCATTTCTGTCTGCCGATTCTCAAACGCGAGCGTCACCGGGAAGCATTGGTGCGCGCGGCGACCAGCGGGCACCCGCGCTTCTTCCTCGGGACCGACTCCGCACCGCATCCGCGCCACGCCAAGGAGTCGGCCTGCGGTTGCGCGGGCATCTATTCGGCCCACGCGGCCATCGAGCTGTACGCCGAGGCATTCGCGGCTGCCGGGGCGCTGGATCGGCTGGAGGGTTTCGCCAGTCATCATGGTGCCGATTTCTACGGCATGCCGCGCAACACCGGCACCATCACCCTGGAGCGCGCGGAGTGGACCGTGCCCGAGGCGGTCCTGTTCGGACATGATCCGGGTGTACCCCTGCGGGCGGGCGAGACCGTCGCCTGGCGCGTGGCCGAGTGAAGCCTGTGCCGTTCCCGGGTTTGAACCACGGGGCGGTTGGCGCGGTCTCTCCGGACAGAACCTTTCAATGCGTTTTCGCAAGGAGTTAACGTGCGGGACAGTGTGACCGAACCTGAAGTGCAGCGCGGAACCCTCTGGTTCTGGCTGCTGATCTGCCTGGGAGTGGCGGCAGCCATTATCGGACTGGGCGTGCAGCTGGAACCGGCCGGTGCGGCCATCCTGCGCGCGCCGCTGCAGTCGCCCGCGGCCGGTGCCCTGGGCTTCGGCCTGATGATGATCTGGGCCGCCTATGCCTACGCCCTGTCTGCCGGCAAGGCCGCGGGTTCCCAGGAGATGGGGCTGGTGGTGCTCAACCTGGGCCTGCCGCTGGGCCTGATTGCCCTGTGGACCTGGGAGATCAACGCGCTCTCGTTCTTCGTGGCCGTGGGCTGGGCGATCAGCCTGGGCGGCATGGGCATCCGGCTGTTCCGGCGCGAACCGCTGGCGGGCGTGATGATGCTGCCGATCTTCGGGGTGAGCCTGACGGCCATCCTGCTGTCGCTGACGCTGTGGATGTTGCCGGTGGCCCAGCAGGGCGGTGCCGTCTGACGCCATGTTGCTGAACGAGGCGCAGATCGAGGCGCAGCTGGCCGATGCCGCGCGGCGCGGGGAGTTCGATGATCTGCCCGGCGCCGGGCGGCCGCTGGAGCTGGATGACGACCGCGACGTGCCGGAAGACATGCGCATGGCGTTTCGCATCATGAAGAACGCCGGCTACGTGCCGGAAGAGGTCCGGCTGCGCGGCGAGATCGCCTCGGTGGAGGCCCTGCTGCGCGAGGCCGAAGATTCCGCGGGCCGGGAACGCCATTCGCGTCGTCTGCGTGTGCTGCTGGACCAACTGGCGCGCGAGCGCGGGCGCAGCGGTGGTGACGCCGGCCTGGCCACCGAGTCCGGCTATTTCCGGGCCCTGTGCGCAAGGCTCGATGGCGAGTGAGCCCCCGCGCGGCCGCGGCAGCGCCACCAGGCCGGCCGCACGCTACGAACCCCTGCAGCGCGAACCCGTGGACGACGGCTGGGTCGGGGACGACGAACCCGCCCCCGCGCTGCGCACCGAGGTAACCCCGGAGACGCCGCGCAGCCTGCTGGTGCGCAACGACTCGCCGGATGTCCCGTTTACCCTGTCCATCAATCCCTACCGGGGCTGCGAACATGGCTGCGCCTACTGTTTCGCGCGGCCGGCGCATGCCTATGTGGGGCTGTCGCCCGGGCTGGACTTCGAAAGCCGGCTGTACGTGAAGACCGGCGCCGCGGCCGTGCTGCGGCGCGAGCTGGCCGCGCGCAACTACCGGCCATCACCGGTCGCGCTGGGCATCAACACCGATGCCTACCAGCCGGTGGAACGGGAATGGGGCGTGACCCGCGAGCTGCTGGAGGTGCTGGCGGAGACTGGCCATCCGGTGTCCATCGTCACCAAGTCGGCGCTGGTGGAACGCGATCTCGACCTGCTGGGGCCGATGGGCCGCGCCGGGCTGGCGCAGGTGGCGGTGTCGCTGACTACTCTGGACCGGGGTCTGTCCCGTCGCCTGGAACCGCGTGCCGCGGCGCCGCAGCGGCGCCTGGAGACCATTCGGCGACTGACCGCGGCCGGGGTTCCGGTCAGCGTGCTGGTGGCGCCGCTGATTCCGGTGCTCACGGATGGCGAGACCGAGGCCCTGCTGGAGGCGGCGGCCGCGGCCGGCGCGGTATCGGCCGATTACGTGCTTCTGCGTCTGCCGCGCGAGGTGGCAGGCCTGTTCGAGGAATGGCTGAAGACCCACGAGCCGTTGAAGGCGGAGCATGTGCTGGCGCGTCTGCGGGAGGCGCACGGCGGGCGGGTGTACGATTCCAGCTTTGGCCAGCGCATGCGGGGTACCGGGGCCTGGGCCGATCTGCTGGGGCAGCGCTTTGTCCTGGCCCGGCGCCGCAGCGGGCTGGATCGCTGGTCGGGCGATCTGGATGTGTCGCAATTCCGTCCGCCGGCCCGGCCACGCTCGGCGGACGATTCCCAGCTCGACCTGTTCTGAATTCGGTCCTGATTGCGCTGCCGCTGGCCGCTTCTTCCGCGCCGCACTTCGCGCTACAGTGGCAAACGGGCAACGGGGAGGTCCCATGGGCGTACGCGTACACGCAGGATCCGGACACGACAGCGGCTGGTGGGGCCCCGTCCACCTCCCGCCGGGGGAGATTGGCCACTGGTCCATCGGGCCGCTCGATCTCTGGCTGCAGCGCCGCGCCGGCGAATGGGACCTGTGGCTGGCGCGCGAACGCGACCCGGACGACAGCGGTTTTCGCCGCGTGGTGCCCGCGCAGAAGCCGGTGCCGGAGAAGCCCGCGGAGCAGCGCCGCTTTGCCGGCACCGGTGATGATGTCGGCGCGTCCCTCGGGGTGGCCCTGGCGGATCGCCCGGTGGTCAGTCGGCCCGAAGCCCCGTTTCATGTGCCTCCCGGGGGCGAAGTCATCCTGTACGTGAGCACGCCGGCGTGGGTTCAGCTGCGCCTGGGCGATGCCCGGGTGCACGAGTTTCCGGCTTATCCGGCCTCGGACACCTGGTTCGGCTCCGATACGGTGGAAGGCGAACTGTGCTATGCGAGCCGCACCGCGGCCCGCATGGCGCTCGACGAGGTACCGGAACGCGTTCACCGCATCGTGACACCGCTGATCGTACGCAACGGTTCCGCGGACACCCTGCTGCTGGAACGGATCAAGCTGCCGGTGACGCGGCTGCCGGTGTACGCCGATCCGCATGGCCGGCTGTGGACCCCGGGGGTGCGTCTGGAGCGCGAGCCCGAGCGTGACATGGCCGAGGTCAAGCTGGGCGAGGGGCCGCCCGCGCACGTGCCCCGGGCCGAGCGGGTGGCTGAACCGCGCGAGGCCGGGGGCAGCCGCTTCAGCCTGCGCACCTTCAGCGCGCTGTTCCAGTAGGAGGCGACATGGAAGACGGATCCTGGATTGCGCGGGGGATCGAACTGATCACCACGGAGGCTGTGCTGGCCTGGGTGCGCGCAGCGAGCTACCTGGGCGTGGGGCTGCTGCTGGCGCGCCTGGTCTCGCGCACCCTGATCCGGATCGCCGGTCGGCATCTGGATGCCCAGCAGGCGATGCTGGTGCGCCGGATCGGCTTCTATCTGGTGCTGGTGCTGGCGGTGGTGTCGGCGCTGCGCGAGCTGGGCTTCGATCTCACCGTGCTGCTGGGTGCGGCGGGGATCCTCACGGTCGCCATCGGCTTTGCGTCGCAGACCTCGGCCTCCAACCTGATCTCCGGGCTGTTCCTGATCGGTGAACGCCCGTTCGCCGTGGGCGACGTGATCCGGGTGGGGGATGTCACCGGCGAGGTGCTGTCCATCGACATGCTGTCGGTCAAGCTGCGTACCTTCGATAACCTGATGGTGCGGGTGCCGAACGAGTCGCTGGTCAAATCGCAGCTGACCAACCTGACGCGCTTTCCCATCCGCCGCCTGGACATGCAGATCGGGGTGGCCTATCGCGAAGACATCAACCGGGTGCGCGAGACCCTGATGGACGTGGCCGACCGCGAACCGCTTTGCCTGGAAGAACCGCGGCCACTGTTCATTTTCCTCGAGTTCGGGGACTCTGCGCTCAAGCTGCAGTTTTCGGTGTGGGCCAAGCGGGAGAACTTCCTCGAACTGCGCAACCGGATGCATCCCGCCGTGAAGGAGGCCTTCGACCGGGCCGGCATCGACATCCCGTTTCCGCAACGCACGCTGGGCTCGCTGGCCGGCGAGCCTTTCCCGGTGCGGGTAGTGTCGGCGGGGGAGTCCGGAACGGACGGCTCGGCGGACGCCCCGCCGGTGGACAACACGCCGCGCTGATCATTAACGCAGGTCCAGCCAGACCGGATCGTGGTCGGAGGCGCGCCACGGGCCTTCGCCCGGACGGTCACCATCGAAGCCGAGAAACACCGGTTCGTCAGCGTTGACCGCCCAGGTGTCGGCGGCGATCACGCGCCCGGCGAGCGGCCGCGGGCCGAGCAGGTAATCCAGTTGTCCGGTTCGGCCGCGGAAGACATAAGTGTAGGCCGTGGCGGGCTCTTCGTGGACGAGGTCCTGCTTGCCGGCTTCGCGCAGCACCGTCAGGGGGTCCTCGGCGGCATAGCCGTTGAGATCGCCGGCGATGATCACCGGCGGCTCGCCCGGCTGCGCCGCGCGTTGTTCCGCGATCCATTCCACCAGCCGGTGCGCCTGTTCGGTGCGGCGCTGGTTCCAGCAGCCCTGGCCGCGATCGATGTCGCCGTGTTCCGGGCAGCCGGTCCTGGACTTGAAATGCACCGCGACTACGCCGAAGGGTTCGCCACCGTCGCGCGGGCGGAACCAGCCCAGCAGCGGCGGGCGGTGGTGGACCGGGTCGTTGTCTGCCGCGCTCCCCAGCCGTTCCACGCGCTCGCGGTCGTACAGCAGTCCGACCTGGATGGCATCGCTGCCACTGTCGGGATGCGCGAGCTTTTGCATCGTGGTGGCGTCGTCCAGGGCATCCACGCGCTGGCGCAGTTCGCGCCCGGCGGCCGAGCGGTTTTCCAGTTCGATGAACGCCAGGATATCCATGGCCAGGCCGTCCAGCACCGCATCCAGCTTGGCGACCTGGCGATCCCGTTCCGCGGCATTGCGTGCGCCGCGCTCGCCCGGGGTTACGAAGTCGTTTTCCAGATTGGCCGTCGCGATGCGCAGGACATCGTCCGCCGGGGCCGGCGGCGGTTCGGGACGCTCGCCGCCTTCCCATTCCGGGGGCGCCACCGGGTGCACGCGGTGGGCGCCGAAGGCATGCGTCAGGATGCCCGTGAGGTCCGTCACGCGGCTGCCGGTACGCCGGGTCCCCTGGCCGTCGAGAAAGGGCACCGGGTCCGGGTTCGCGCGGTAGCTGCCGTCGTCCAGCACGATGCGGCGGTCGTGGTCATCGGGCTCGCCGAAAGCCCCGCTCTGGCCCGGGTGGCGCAGGCGCCCGCCGGCGGCGAGGTCCAGACTCCCGTAGCGCGCGAGCTCGCGGTTGGCGATGACCGTGAGGGTCTGGTCGAAGCGTACGCGCACGTCTTCCAGATCCTGCAGGCGGGCGGCGTCGTCGGGCAGGTGCAGGGTCACGGTCTGGGGTGGTTCGCCGCGACGGCAGCGCTCCAGCTCCTGCAACCGGGACAGTTGTGGCCGCCCGTGGTGTCGCCCGAAGCGGCCGCGGATCTGCACGTGATCGCCGGGGCGCAGGTCGGCGTCGTCTTTCCCGGGAGCGTAGACGAACAGCCCGGTGGGCGGGGTGGTGGCGTCGTCCTGCAGGTAGAAGCCACCCAGCGCGTCGTCGCCGTAGAACACCCCGCTGATCGTGCCCTCGGCGACCACCCGGCGGTCTTCGTCCACCGCGCCGCTGCGCAGTTCGCTCAGGGACGCCAGCCGGTCGAGCGGCGGGGCGGGGCAGTCGGCCGCCGCCGTCGCCGCCGGGACGAGGGCCAGCAGCAGGAAGAGGCCGGCGGTGCCGGTCAGGACGCGCCGTGCGGAGCGCGGGGCGTGGTGCAGTAAGCGATGCATGGGTTCATCCTTGACGGGCATGTGACGGCGCCCGGCGATTTCGTGGTGTGATTTCCGTATACTGCGGCGCCTTCCCCGCCCGCGGACAGGAGCGAACGGCGATGGCGATCTGGATCGCGACCCTGCTGGGAATCGTACAGGGTATTTTCATGTTCGTGCCGGTGAGTTCAACCGCGCACCTGGTACTGACCCAGCACTGGCTCATTGGTCAGGGGCACGAGCTGCCGCCGCCGGAGAGTCCGGAGATGATCCTGTTCGATCTGGTGGTGCACGTGGGCACACTGGTGTCGATCGTCTATGTGTTCCGCCGCAGCCTGTGGCAGCTCTCCGGCGGGATCGTGCGCGAGAGCTGGCAGTGGGCCTCGCGCCATGGCGACGCGCGCCGCGAGATGCTGTACTTCCGCCTCGGGATGCTGTGCGTGCTGTCGGTGGCCGCGACCGCCGTGGTGGGCTTCACCCTCAAGACGACCTTCGAGCACGTCTTCGCAAACCCGGTGCTGATCGCCGGGACCCTGACCCTGACCGGCGTATTGCTGTGGTGGACCGACCGCCTGAGCCGGCGGCCGCTGGGGCTGCGCAAGCTGAACCCGCGCATCGCGACGGTGATCGGCGTGGCCCAGGGCTTTGCCCTGGTGCCCGGGCTCAGCCGCAGCGGCATGACCATCGTGTTTGGCCTGTTCAGCGGGCTCAAGCGGCGCTGGGCGGCGGAATACAGCTTCTTCCTCGCGATCCCGACCATCCTCGCGGCCACCGCCGTGCAGTCGCTGGACGTGTTCAACCACGACGGCCTGGGCGATCTGCCGTGGAGTGCGCTGATCACCGGGTTCGTGGTCTCTGCGGTGGTCGGCGTGGTGTCGCTGAAGATGGTGCTGTTCTTCCTCTATCGCTCCAGCCTGAAGGTGTTCTCCATCTATGTGTGGATCCTGGCCTTCCTCGTGCTGTTCGGGTTCCTCGATACCGGCGTGATGTACGGCCACTGAACCACCGCGTCACTCCGGCCCGCGCAGCACCGTGAGCGGTGCCTGATCCAGCACCCGCCGGGTTCCCAGCCACCCGGCCAGCGCGATGCCCAGGGTGCCGCCGCCGATCCCGTAGACGAACGTCATCGGGTTGATCCGGTAGTCGAAGTCGAACACCTGCCAGGCCAGCAGGGCCCCGATCGCGGTGGCGATGATCGCGGCCAGCAGCCCGGCGAGGAAACCCAGTGTCCCGAATTCGGCCAGCAGCGCGTTGCGGATGTCGCGTCGCCGCGCCCCCAGGGTCCGCAGCAGGGCGGCCTCGCGCCGGCGGACGTCGCGGGTTGCCTGGACCGCGGCGAACAGCACCGTCAGACCGGCCACCAGGGTGAACAGGAATACGTACTCCACCGCGCGCGTGGCCTGTTCGATGATGTCGCGCACGCGCTCCAGGATCGCGCTGACATCGATCGCGGTGACCGCCGGGAAATCGCGCAGCCAGCGGCTCTGGGCGTCGCGCATGTCCTCCGGCAGGCGGAACGCGGTGATATAGGTGCGCGGCTGCTCGTCCAGCAGGGCCGGGGCACCGGTGACGAAGAAATTCACCCGGAAGCTGTCCCAGTTCACCTCGCGCACGTTCGTGATGCTCCCGCGTACCGCGCGTCCGCCGATGCGGAAGGTCAGGCTGTCGCCCAGCTCCAGTTCCAGGCGCTCCATCAGTCCGGCCTCAACCGAGAGCCCGTCGGACTCCGGCTGGTCGAGGGTCCAGTGACCTTCCACCACCGGATTGTGCTCCGGCGGTTCGTCCGCATACGAGAGGTTGAACTCGCGGTCCAGCAGGCGCCGGGTGCGTTCGTCGTCGAAGTCCCCGGGTCCCACCGGCAGGTCGTTGATGGCGACCAGTCGGCCGCGGATCATCGGGTCCATCTGCGGGCGTTCCAGTCCGGCCTCCTCCATGCGATCTGCCAGCGGCTCCTGTTCGCCGGGCTGGATGTTCACGTAGAAGTGGTTGGGCGCGTCCTCGGGGATGCTGGCATCCCAGGCCTCCAGCAGGTCGACGCGCACGATCGCCAGCAGCAACAGCGCGAGGATGCCGACGCTGAAGGCTACCAGCTGCACCGCGCTGAGCCCGCCGCGGCGCGCCAGATTGGCCAGGCCGAAGCGCAGGGCGATGCCGCCGCGATCGCGCAGCGGGCGTACCGCCAGCACCAGAGCCGCCCCCAGCAGGCCGAGGATCAGCAGGGCCCCGGCGGTGCCCAGCAGGACCCACAGGGCCAGCTGCGGATCGGCGGCCTGCCACCACAGCAGCGCCCCGAACGCCGCCACCGCCAGTGCGCCCGAGAGCCAGACGGAGGCCGAGGGCAGGCCGATGTCGCGGCGCAGCACCCGCAGCGGCGGGATCTGGCCGATGCGCAGCATCGCCGGCAGGGCGAAGCCGGCGGCGGTGATCAGGCCGACGCCCAGCCCGGCGACGACCGGTCGCAGCCCCGGCGGGGGCAGATCACCGTCCAGCCAGTCACCCAGCAGGGCCGAGAGCACGAACTGCGCGAGGAACCCGAGGGCCAGACCAATGAGTGAGGCGATGACCGCCACCAGCAGCACGCGGCCGAAATAGACCGCCAGCACCCGCCGGGCGCTGGCCCCCAGAGCCCGCATGATCGCAGCCGAATCGGCTCGGCGCTGAGCGAAGTGATGGGCGGCCACCGCGATGGCCGCGCCGGCCAGCAGCACGGCCATCAGCGACGCCAGGCCGAGAAAGCGTTCCGCGCGTTCCACCGCCGCGCGCAGTTCGGGGGCGGCATCCTCCAGGCCCTGGATGCGCTGGCCGGGTTCCAGGCGGGGCTCCAGCCAGTCGGTGTAGGCCTCCACCACGGAATCGGGCCCGGAGAGATAGAACTGGTAGTTCACACGGCTGCCCGGGCCGATCAGCTCGGTGGATTCGAGATCCTCGTAGGCGAGCATCAGGCGCGGGGCGAGGTCGGTGAGGGCGCTGCCACGGTCCGGTTCCAGGGTCAGCACGGCCGTGATTTCCAGATCACGGCGACCGACCGTCACCGTATCCCCCGGCTCCAGGCCCAGGTCGTTCAGCAGGGCCCCCTCGAGCCAGGCCTCGCCGGGTTCCGGGCCGTGGGTGACCGTGTGTTCCTGGCCGTAGGCGTCGCGGATGCGTGCCTCGCCGACCAGCGGCCAGTCGGGATCCACCGCGCGCAGGGAGCTCAGGCGCGACTGGTCGTCCGCACCGAACAATACCGAGGGGAGGGCAGCCGAACGGACGGATTGCAGGCCGCGCTCGCGCGCCTCGTCCACCCATTCATCCGGTACCGGGCTGCGTGAGGTGATGGCCAGATCGCCTCCCAGCAGGGATGCCGCCTGATCGGCCATGCCGCGGTCGACCCGGTCGGTGAAGAAGCCGACCGCCGCCACCGCGGCCACCGCGACCACCAGCGCGGCGGCCAGCACCCGCAGCTCGGCCGAGCGCCATTCCTGCCAGGTGCCGCGCAGCCAGCCGCGCAGATTGCGCAGGCCCGTATGTCGATTCATGCCAGCACTCCGTCCTGAATGCGGATGATGCGGTCGCAGCGGCTGGCCAGTTCGGGGTCGTGGGTGACCAGTAGCAGGGCGGTGGGCGTGCGCCCGGGCTCGGCGTCATGGGCCAGCGCGAACAGGTGCTCGATGATGGGCTCGCCGGTACGTCCGTCGAGGTTGCCAGTGGGTTCGTCGGCGAACAGGATGGCGGGGTGATCCACAATGGCGCGGGCGATGGCCACGCGCTGCTGTTCGCCCCCGGAGAGCTGGTGCGGATAATGCCGGGCACGCTGTGCGAGCCCGACCCGGTCCAGCGCCTCGTTTGCGCGGCGGGTGAGCTCCGCGCCGGATTGCGCCTCGTGCTCAGGGTTGAGTTCCAGCGGTAGCAAGACGTTCTCCAGCGCACTCAGTGCCGGCAGCAGCTGGAACGACTGGAACACGAATCCGACCCGGCCGGCGCGCAGGGCGGCGCGGCCGTCCTCGTCCAGTTTGCTGATGGTCTGCCCCAGCAGGCGAACTTCTCCGCCACTGGGGGCGTCAAGACCTGCGAGGAGACCGAGGAGGGTCGACTTGCCCGAGCCGGAGGCGCCGAGGATGGCGACCGTCTCGCCCGGGTTGACCGCCAGGGACACGCCGCGAAGGATGTCCAGCGTGCCGCTGGGTCCCTCCACCCGCTGGTGCAGGTCCGTGGCTTCGAGTACCGCTTGCGAGGATGCATCCATGTTGCGTTTCCCGTTCATCGTCGTAGGGCTGTTTGCCCTGCTATTGAGTCTTCCGCTGGCCGCGAATTCCCCGGAAGAGACCAATTCTTCCGCATCCGTCGATGGGGAGAACGGGGCTCACCCGCTGCTGGTGTTCGGCGACTCGCTCAGTACCGCCTGGGGCATGGACGAGTCCGAAGGCTGGGTGGCCCTGCTGGAGGAACGCCTCGCCGACCGCGACGCGGCCTGGGAGGTGCACAACGCCTCGATCAGCGGCGAGACCACCGCGGGCGGGCGCCAGCGTCTGCCCGACAATCTGGAGCGCACCGAACCCGATCTCGTCATCCTGGAGCTGGGCGGCAACGATGGCCTGCGCGGCCTGTCGCCGGCAGCCATGCGCGACAACCTGGAGGCCATGCTCGACGCCATCGACGCGGCCGGGGCCGAGACGCTCTTGCTGGGCATCCGCATTCCGCCCAACTACGGTCCCCAGTATACGGACCGCTTCGAGGCCGTGTTTCGCGACCTGGCGGAGGAACGCGAGCTGGCTTTCGAGCCGTTCTTTCTGGACGGGATCGCCGATGACGACGTGATGATGCACGACGACGGGATTCACCCCTCCGCCGAGGCCCAGCCGCAGCTTCTGGACAATCTGTGGCCGTCGCTGAAGCCAGTGCTGGAGCGGGTAGAGAGGGAAGAGCGGCAATGAACGCCGCCAGCGGGTCGTGAAGCCCCGACCGGGCGTTCCGGCACGCGGGACGAATCAGGCGGGAGCGGTTCAGGCGTGGACGCAACGGTGAGGATACCGCCACGCCGGGAATCAATCGCCGCTCAGTTCCTCGCGACAGCGCCGCAGCACGTCCTCCGGGATCAGCGCGCGCAGCACCGGATGCAGGTCCGGCTCCACCTCGCTCATCACCGGCAGGGTGCGCACCCGCGAGTGGCGCGACAGCGGATCGCCGTACTGGTTGGTCTGAATGCTGCGATCGACCCCGGCCTCCATCAGCGCGATCCCGGGCTGGCCGCCGGGACCCTCGTCAAGGATGTCGACCAGTTCGACCACTTTGCCGTCGACCTCGCCACGCAGTCCGACCAGCGGACAGAGCAGGTCGATCAGGCGGCCGGTTTGCTCCGAGTTCAGCTTCTCCATGACCGTACATTAGTTCGCCGGCGCGCGGGGCGCCACCCCGTGCCGCCACGCTAATCTGAATTGCACCCGATGCGAGCAGAATGGTGAGAGCCTGCGTGCAGGCGAACAGGACGGCATTTTCGACATGCGGTCTGCCGCGCGTATAATCCGGTTTCCCGCCCGCGTCTCCGTAGCTCAGCTGGACAGAGCAACCCCCTCCTAAGGGGTAGGTCGCAGGTTCGAATCCTGCCGGGGACGCCATTTTCGGTTTACGTGTCGGTTTCCAGTTCCGCCAGGAACCGTCGCAGCTGTTCCTCCTCGGCTAAGTCCCCGTAGAGCACGGAGACCTCGCCGTTCGTGTCGGTCTTCAGCAGCGAGGGGGTAGCGAACACGGACTGAGTGATCCCCTGGAGGGGCTGCTCCAGCAAATCCACCTCGCGGGGACGCAGGTCGGCACGACCGAGCTGCTCGAGCATTCGGGCGAGATTGGCGCGCGCGCGCTGAGAGCGGGGTGCCGATCCGGTTACGAACAGTGTCAGCACGGGGATGGAGGCTTCGCCGCAGTCCCGGGTCTCGTTGTTCATCGATGTGTTCCTTCGTCGGCAACCAGGTCGTCGCCGACGGACCCCGGGTCGTGATCCGGGTCCCGGCGGCGGCGCATATCCACCCGATAGTTGTGTTCCAGCTGGTCGGTCTCGCCGCTGGTCTGATCCAGGTGCTCGCGTTCGGCCTCCAGCCGTTGCCGTTCCGCCTCGGTCTGCAGAATGCGCTGTTCCAGGTCCAGACGCCGGCGTTCGCGCTCCAGCTGCCGCTGGCGCTCGTGTTCCCGGTCCTCGCGCTCCTTCATCGCGCGCGCCGTGCCCATCAGCACCTCGGAACCGGATTCGTAAACATCGGCGAGGTCCAGCCCGCTGTCGGAGAGGATCAGTTCGCGCTGCTGATTGGAGTGGGCCGAACCGCGAGATTTCACGACCGATAATGACCGGTTGCGCTCGCCCCCGCGCTCGTTGTAGCCGACGACGATCCAGGTATCGGCCAGCGTGGAGACATCGCCCAGCGTGGCCTCGCCCTCCGGATCCTCGACACCGCTCAATGCGGTGAGGATGGTCGTGATGCCGCGTCGCCGGGCCAGATCGACCAGTTGTTCGGTCGCCAGATGTGCACCCTCGGTGGCAGTGGCCTTGAGAAGGGCGGAGAGCGGATCGATGACCAGACAGTCGGGGGCGAAGCCGTTGATCAGGCGACGTATAGCGAGGAAGTGTTCGGTGACGCTGGAGGTGTAGGCGGAAAAATCCTGAAAACGGACGGCCCCACGGGCGATCGGGGTGGCCAGGTCGATGCCCACCGATGCCAGGTTGCGGACATAGGCGGCTTCCAGCTCGTCGAAGCTGATGTACAGCACGCGTTCGCCCTCCCGCGCCCGGGCTTCCGCGAAGCTGCCGGCCAGGGTGCTCTTGGCGGTCCCCGGGCGGCCGGAGACCAGTGCGCTCGAACCGCGATGGATGCCGCCACCAAGCAGGCTGTCCAGCCGCGGGATGCCGGTGCTCAGACGTTCGCTGCTGGCGGCCACCCGGCCGACCGGCGGGGCCTCGTGGTAGGGGAGCTGGATGCCCTGGTCGTCGATCAGCATCGGCATCTCGTCGGTGACATGGGCGCTGCCTCGGTATTTGGTGATGCGCAGCGAGCGGTTGAGCTTCTGATGGAGCACGTGGGCGGACAGCAGCAGGCTCGATGACAGCAGGAACTCGATGCCTTCCAGCCGGTCCGGTGCGGGGCTGTCCGCCCGGGCCTTGCCAGTGAGCAGCACCGCTCGGTCATGGGTCTCGCAGTGGTCGTTGATACGCCGGATCTGTTCGATCGCGGCATGCCGGTTCGGCTGGTGCTGCAGCAGCTGGTCGATACCGTCGAAGATCACCCAGCTTGCAACGCTGCCCGCCGCGGCGGTGACTGCGCTCAGCAGGCCCTCGATGTCGAACTCGCCGGCCCCCTCGGCCTCCGGATGCGGGCGTGCATCAATCAGCTGCCAGCGGTCGGAGTCCAGCAGCCCGGCACCCCAGTCGAACGAGGCGGCGTCGCGGCGAACCTGCGCCGGCGACTCCTCGAAGGTGACGAATACTCCGCCTTCACCGCGTTCCACCGCCCGCGCCAGAATCTGCACGCAGAGGACCGTCTTGCCGGCGGCGGCCTCGCCGAGGACGAGTGTGGCCTGGCCGGACGGCAGGCCCCCCCGGGTGGCGCTGTCCAGCCCGGCGATGCCGGTTTCGCGTTTTTGCAGGCCGGTTTGGGATGGGTTCATGCGTGCGGCTCCCGTTGCTCAGGTCGATGGCGGATGGGTGCCGGCCAGCGGCAGGCGGCTTCGCTGTTCCAGTAACCACCGAAAGTCCTCTGCCTCCAGCGGCATGCTGTAATAGTAGCCCTGACCGAAGCGACAGCCCATCTCCAGCAGGGCCTCCCCGACCCGGGCGGATTCGATGCCTTCGGCGATGACTTCCGCATCCATCGCCCGCGCCAGGGCCAGCACGGTCTCCACGATGTTGCGATGGAAGGGTTCCTCCAGCAAATGGAACACAAAGCCCTGGTCGATCTTGATCTCGTCGAAGGGATACTGCTTGAGATAGAGCAGCGAGGAGTAGCCGGTGCCGAAGTCGTCCAGCGCCAGGCGCACGCCCATCTCGTGCAGCATGCGGATCTGTCGCTGCAGTGCGGTGGACTGCTGGATGAACACGCCCTCGGTGATCTCCAGCGCCAGTTCCTCGGGGGCTACGCCTGATTCTTCAAGGGTGCTCCGCACCCGCCGCGCGAAGTTGCCGACCTGGAACTGGGTCAGCGACACGTTCACCGCCACACGGACCGGATCCAGGCCGGCATCGCGCCATTCGCGCAGATGCCGGCAGGCCCGTTCGAGTGCCCAGTCGCCCACTGCGGTGATCAGCTGACTCTGTTCGGCCACGGCGATGAACAGGTCGGGCGGCAGCAGGCCGCGCTCGGGATGATTCCAGCGCAACAGCGCCTCGCAGGCCACCAGCTGGCCGCTGGCCAGGTCGACCTTGGGCTGGAAATGCAATTCGAGCTGGTCTTCGTTCAGAGCCTGGCGCAGTTCGCGCGTGAGGTCGATGCGCTGCTGGGTCTCCTCGAACAGACGGGTAGTGAACGCCGACCATGGTTCCGACGACTCCGCCCGGTTACGGAACTGGGCGAGTTCCGCCTCGCGCAGCAGAACCTCGGCCGTGCGCTGCTGCGTGCCCATCCGGGTGTATCCCATACGGATCGAGATCTCGAACTCCGTTCCGTGGATCGTGAAGGGCGCGGTCAGCGCATCCTGGAGTTCGCTCAGGTCGAGTTCCAGTGGCTCGCGGGGCTCCGGCAGGAACAGGGTGAACTCGTCGCCGCCCAGCCGGCCCACCAGGCCCCGTTCGCCCGCCTGTCCCTCCAGGCGTCGGCCGAATTCCCTCAGCAGCCAGTCACCGGCCTGGTAGCCGTAGGCCTCGTTGATGTCTCGCAGCGCGTGGATGTCGGTAATTACGAGGAGGCCGGCGGGGTGCCAGTGTCCCCCGTCGATCCGCTGCTGCAGCGCCCGCGCGAAGCCCGGACGTGACAGCAGTCCGGTCAGGGCGTCCTCGTAGGCGATCCGCCGCAATTGCTCCTGGGCCTGTTTCAGCGAGGTGATGTCCTGCTTGATCGCCACATAGTTGATGGTCCGGCCCTGTTCGTCCTTGAGCGGAGAAATGACCTCCTGTTCCCAGAACAGTGTCCCGTCCTTGTGTCGGTTCTGGATCTCTCCGGTCCAGGTCTCCCCGGCGGTGATGGTGGTCCACAGGTCACGATAGAGCTCGTCCGGCGTGTTGCCGCTACGGATGCGGGCCGGCGTTCGGCCCTCCAGCTCCTCGGCGGAATAGCCCGAGATCCGTTCAAAGGCGGGGTTCACGTATTCGATGCGGCCCTGCAGGTCGGTCACGGCTACCGCCGCGGGGCTCTGCTCGATGATGTGGCGGAAGCGTCGTATCTGGTGCTCGCGTTCGCGGTGCCGGGTCAGGTCCTGGAACGCTCCCTGTGCGCCCACGATGTGCCCGTCCGTATTCCGTATCGGCTCGCCCAGGGCACGCACCCATTTGCGCTGACCTTCGGCGTCGATGAGGGCCAGTTCCTCGTCGTAGGGGATGCCCCGTTCGATGCAGTCGTTGAAGAGGGCGCGGATCCGGTCGCGCGACTCGGGGGCGTAGAAGTTGATCCCCTCCTCGAGTGGCGGGGCGTAACGCACAGGCAGGGCGTGGATCTCGGCGACCACCGGGGACCAAATAACCCGTCCGTCGTCAAGAAACACCGACCACCCGCCCACGCGCGTGATTCGGCCGGCCATCTCGATCAGGTCGGCCTGGCGTTGCAGCTCCGCCTCGGCCGCACGCAGCCCGGTGACGTCGGTGATGACCGCACCCGCCCGCGGTCCCTGGCCGCGAGAGGATTCGAGCGGATAGTAGTCCACCCTCAGCTGGCGGCGCCGGCCATCGCCCGAGGTGTGTTCGGTCTCGTAGCGAACGGCCTCGCCGGCCAGGCAGCGATCCAGGTGCGGCCTCACCGTTTGCTCGAAGCATTCCGCACCCAGGATCTCGGGCAGCGAATGCCCGGTGAACTCCTCGTCGCCACGGCCGAAATGCTCACGGTATGCGCGATTGGCCCAGATATAGCGGTAGTCGGCGTCCGCGATGGCACACTGGTCTTCGCTGGTTTCCAGCAGGGCGCGGAACTCGTGCAGACGGCCTTCCAGCGTCTGCTGTTCGCTCAGGCAATGCGCGAGCCGGGCCAGCGGGCTGCCCTCACGTGTCTGGCGCCGGGCCCACCAGGCGAATGCCGTGATCGCCACGGCGCCGATCAGCACGCCCAGAACCAGGCCGAAGAAGAGGGGCGTGGCGATGACGGATAGGTCGAACAACGTCAGGACCGCGCCGCCGACGGCAATGCCCGGGTGTTGTTGCTGCCTGGCCGGTTCGTGCGCTCGGTGAACGGGAATGGCAGAGACGGGAGTGGCACCGGTGGATCTCTCCCTGGCGGGTATGCGAATGGCGTTCCTGTGAAGTGTTTCGCAACAATCCCGGGTACGCAAGCCGCCGCGGCGGGGGGGGCAGCGTCTTTTTGCGGCGCAACCCGAACTGCGGATTTCTGACTACACTCCAGGGGCATGATCTTCACGCAGCGGAAACGTGAAGGCAGGCCAACCACGTCAAGGAGCGGTTCATGAACAAGAGTTTTGCCCCCATCCAGACTCGTCCGCTGTCGGCGGATGCCACCGTGCTGCGTTGCGATGGCGTGCTGGCGCCACGGGTGACGCCGGAATCACCGGCTGACCGCGCGATGACCGACCTGCGCAAGGTGCCGGCGGTGACCGCTACCGCGGAGATGCAAGCCGACGAGGCCCTCCAGCGGATGATCCATGCAGGAGTGCGTCTGTTGCTGGTGGTGGACGGCCGGGATTCGGTGAAGGGTGTGGTGACCGCGCGCGACATCATGGGCGAGCGGCCGGTGAAGGCCGCACAGGACGAAGGGATCCCGCGTGACGCGGTGCAAGTAAAACACGTGATGAGCAAGGTCAGCGAACTGGAGGCCATCAATCTTGACAAGGTCGAACACTCGCGGGTCGGCGACGTGGTCGAGACCCTGAAGAAATCCGGTCGCCAGCATGCCCTGGTTGTGACGTCCCTGGATGGCGGCGGCGAGGCGGTGTGCGGCCTGTTCTCGGCGACCCAGGTCGGGCGTCAGCTGGGCGTGGAGGTCTCGCCCGAGGGGCCGGCCCAGACGTTCGCCGAGCTGGAGCGTTCCCTGGCCTCCTGACCCGGGCAGCGGAGAGGTCCGTCCCGGGGAGCCGTAACCCCGGGGCGGTTACGGCCCTTCACTGCGGTCGGTGCCGCCGTCGGTATACGGGTAGCCAGGGGCTTCGAGGTCTTCCTGGAAGGTTTCCAGGCGCTCCACGGCGATGTCCGTGCGGTGGAACTGGGCGATGTTGAAGACCGCATCGCCCTCGTTCACCAGGGGCAGGCGCAGCTGGCCGATGACGATGCCGGAGACTGGGGCGCGGATCTCTGTTTCGCGTTCACCGAACGGGTCGGAGACGATCGCCAGCAGGGTCTGGTCGCGGGTTACGCGGTCCCCTTCGCGCACGAAGATCCTCAGAATACCGCTCTCCGGGGCCCGCACCCAGCTGGCGGAACGCGCCATCACCGGTTCCTTGCGTCTCCGCTGGCGGGGCGGCGCCGGCAGCATGCCCAGGTAGCGCATCACCTCGATGATTCCGTGTACCCCGCCGCGGATGGAGAGTTCGTCGAAGCGCAGGGCTTCGCCGGCCTCGTACAGCAGGATGGGGACCTGCCGCTCGGCGGCGGCCTCGCGCAGGGAGCCGTCGCGCAGGGCCGAGTTGAGGATGACTGGTGCGCCGAAGGCCTGCGCCATCTCGCGGGTCTCGCGGTGGTCCAGGTTGGCGCGGATCTGCGGCAGGTTGGAACGATGGATCGCCCCGGTGTGCAGGTCGATGCCGTGGGTGCTGTTATGCACGATCTCGCGCATGAACAGGCGGGCCACGCGGGCCCCCAGTGAGCCCTTGCGCGAGCCCGGGAACAGCCGGTTGAGGTCGCGCCGGTCGGGCAGGTAGCGGCTCTGGTTGATGAAGCCGTGCATGTTGACCACCGGCACGGCCAGCAGGGTGCCCTTCATGCGCCGCAGGGCGGGGGCCTTGAGCAGCCGACGGATGATCTCCACGCCGTTGATCTCGTCACCGTGGATAGCGGCGCTGACAAACAGCACCGGCCCCTTCTGGCGCCCGCAGACTACCTGCACCGGCATGTGCGCCGGGGCGTCGGTGTACAGGCTGCCGACCTGCAGTTCGACCGTGCGGCGTTCACCGGGCTGGACGGTGGTGTCGCCCAGCGTGACCGGTCGGTTGCGTCGCGCCCGGGGCAATCCGGCCATTCAGCCGCGCCCCTTGGTCTTGGTGCGATTGGGCTTGCCGTTCTTCTGGATGAAGTCGATGATCATGCCGGCCACGTCCTTGCCGGAGGCAGCCTCGATGCCCTCCAGGCCCGGAGACGAATTGACCTCCATGACGACCGCGCCGTGATTGGAGCGCAGCAGGTCCACGCCGCAGACGTTCAGGCCCATCACCTTGGCCGCGCGTACGGCGGTGGCCCGCTCCTCCGGCGTGATGCGGCAAAGTGCCGCGCTCCCGCCACGATGCAGATTGGAGCGGAACTCGCCTTCCTTGGCCTGTCGCTTCATCGACGCGACAACCTTGTCGCCGATCACGAAGCAGCGGATATCCGCGCCTTTCGCCTCCTTGATGTATTCCTGCACCAGGATGTGCTGCTTGAGTCCCATGAATGCCTGAATCACGCTCTCGGCCGCCTGCTTGGTCTCGGCCAGCACCACGCCCAGCCCCTGGGTGCCCTCCAGCAGCTTGATCACGCAGGGCGCGCCCCCGACCGTGGCCAGCAGGTCGTCGATGTCGTCCGGGGAGTGGGCGAACCCGGTGACGGGCAGGCCGATGCCGCGGCGCGACAGCAGCTGCAGGCTGCGCAGCTTGTCGCGCGAGCGCGAGATGCCCACCGATTCGTTCAGCGGATAGACGTTCATCATCTCGAACTGCCGCAGCACCGCCGTGCCGTAGAACGTGATCGAGGCCCCGATGCGCGGAATAACCGCGTTGAACTCGTCGAGGATGTCGCCCTTGTAATGGATCTGCGGCTTGTGCGCCGTGATGTTCATGTAGCAGCGCAACGGGTCCACCACCCGTACTTCGTGCTCGCGCTCCTGGGCGGCCTCGACCAGGCGGCGGGTGGAGTAGAGCTTGGCGTTGCGCGACAGAATGCCGATTTTCATGGGGTTTCCCGGGGGCTGGTTGCGGGTTCGTCGTCGTGGTCCTGCTGCAGGATGTCGGGTCGCTCCGGAGGTTTCCCCAGGGCGAAGGATGCGCCGGGGTCGACCAGGAACCGGCCCCGCATCGCCTCGCGCCCGAGCAGCATGCGAAACAGCATGGTATCGCGAGCCGTCAGGGACAAATCCACCGGCAGCACCGAATCGCCAATGCGCACGGGCGTACGGATGAAGTAGCGGTCGCTCTGGTGGCCGCCGGAATCGGTGACCGGGCGTACGTCCAGCACCGGCGCCTCGCACCAGGTTTCGGTCGTACTGTCCTGCTGGCGCGGATGCATGCCGAAGCGGACCCACTCGCATCCGTCACGTTCGAAGGTTTCAATCGCGAACGCGTGCAGCGCCGAGCTGCGCGCGCCGGTGTCGACCTTGCACTTGATCCAGTCGAGCCCCAGTTCCGGCAGCCCCACCCACTCGCGCCAGCCAAGTACCGGACGGGTCTTCATCGGCCCCTCGCCGGGCCGACTTCCGGGTACAGCCGATTGCAGTACATCAATGTCTCCTGATGAAGTCCATGTGAGCTGTGGGGATCGGTTTGCGGCCCGGCCGTCAGGTGCCTAAATTGCGCGGCTTCGGAACGGGGGAGATCACCATGACGCAACGTACCATCGGGAAGACGACGCTGGCCACGCTGCTGGCCCTGCCGGGCGCGGCCCTGGCCCAGGACGAGGCCGTGGAGCTGGCACCGGTATCGGTGACGGCCACCGGCTACGAGACGCTGATCGAGGATACGCCGGCATCGGTCACGGTCATCGACCGTGACGAGATCCGCAACCGCCCGGGGGTGGGTGTGGGCGACCTGCTGCGCGGCGAGGCGGGCCTGGCCACCGCGGTCGATGGCTCGGCGGGTCAGGACCCGATTATCCGCGGTCTCAAGCGTGACCAGGTGCTGGTGCTGGTGGACGGCGTGCGGGTCAACGCCATGCAGCCGCCGGCGCGCGGTTCGCTCGCCTCCTACGTGAACATGGACCTGATCGAACGCATCGAGATCGTGCGCGGTCCGAGCTCGGTGCTCTACGGTTCCGGCGCGATGGGCGGGGTGATCAACATCATCACCCGCAGCGGCGATTTCACCGAAGAAGAGGAGATGAACGCCTGGAGCCGTCTGGGGTACAGCTCGGTGGATCGCGGGCTGCGCACCGCGCTGGGGGTGACCGCCTCCAACGAACGCCACGTGCTGGACTTCTCCACCGCTTATCTGGATACCGGTGACTACCGCATGGGCGACGGCGATCGCCTGGACGACAGCGGTACCCGCCAGGAGGCCTATCACCTGCGCTATCGCACCCGCCTGACGCCGGATCACGAACTCGGTTTCCGTGCCCAGCGCGACGAGCGCGAGGACGTGTGGTATCTGGCGTCGCGGTCGTTCAACGAAACGAATCCGGATGATGTTTTCCCGGGCACCACTGATCCGGAGGAACAACAGCAGAGGCTGCAGGCCCCGCCTCAGGGCCTGAATACCCATTACACGCCGACCCAGACCCGGGACCTGCTGGAGGCGACTTACCAGGGCGATTTCGGCGGCGCCTGGGCGCCCCGGGTCGAGGCCTCGATCTATCGTCAGGAGCTCTCGCGTGGCAACTACGACTGGAGCCATGCGCTGGGGCGGGACTACCGCGTCTCGGACACTGATTTCACCACCGACGGGGCGCGCATCCAGACGGAGCTGTTCCCGACCGACAACCAGATCCTGCTGGTGGGTGCCGAGTACTGGCGTCTGCGGGCGAGCCCGGATTCCTATATCGGCCATGTGGATCAAGGGTTTCGGCCGAACGAAGACACCGCTCTGTTCATGGATCTGATTGACGACGGTCAGATCGATTCGCAGGGCGTGTTCGTACAGCACGAGACCTTCCTCGATGCCGGCACCCTGAACCTCGGAGTGCGCTACGACCGCGTGGAAGGGGATGCGGATGCGGTCTCCGGCCATGACGGGGATCTGCAGCAGGTGGATCACAACCTGAGCTGGTCCGCCGGCTTCAACTGGGACCTGCGCGAGGAGGTCAATCCCTATGTCAGTCTGTCCGAAGGCTACCGTTCGGCCAGCCTGATCGAACGGTTCCTGACCTACCCCTACAGCGATGGCAACTTCTGGCAGGCCGATCCGCAGCTGGATCCCGAGCGCAACCGGACCCTGGAGATCGGAGCGCGCGGCCATCTGCAGGGCTTCAGCTACATGGTCTCCGCCTACGAGAGCCGGATCCGCGACTACATCGGCGGTGTGGTGCCGGAGGCGGGCCAGCGCCAGACGGTCAACCTCGACGAGGCCCGCATCCACGGGGTCGAGCTGCAGGTCCAGCGCCCGTTCACCGAACACGTGACCGGCGAATTCACCGGCACCTGGATCCGCGGCGAGAACCGCGACAGCCGGTTCGACGAGCCGCTGGCGGAGATGCCGCCGCCGGAGGCCAGCATCGCGCTGCGCCGCTCGGTGGAGCAGGGCTGGCAGTGGGAAGGCCGGCTGCGCGCGGTAGCGCGCCAGGATCGCACGGCGGACCGCTTCACCGATAATACCGAACGCGAGACCTCCGGCTTCGCGACCGGGGATCTGCTGGTGGGCTATCGTTTCCAGCCGTCCGGTCTGCTGCGCCACAACGAGCTGACCTTCCAGGTGAACAACATCGCCGACAAGGCCTACCGCGAGCACGTGACCGGCCAGCGCGAGGATCAGATCGACCCGGCGCGTGGCGCGCAGGAGATCCTCGCCCCCGGCCGCAGCTTCGGCGTGGTCTGGTACGCTGAGTTCTGATCCGGCCCGCGACCGGAGCCGTCATGGATACCGGGGCCGCGGCCCCGCTCGATCAGGGGAAGGAAGATGCGTTTGCGCGTGATCGATTTCGGGCAGCAGCCCGCACTGCGTTCCCAGGCCGTGTACCACGGCGTGGCCGAGGCGATGGGGCCGGACGACGATCCGGTCCTGACCCTGGTGAACCCCGATGATCCCTACGTCTGCGTGGGGCTGCATCAGGAGATCGCCCTGGAGGTGGACGAGGAGTACTGCGAGGAACAGAACCTCCCCATCGTGCGCCGGCATGTGGGGGGCGGCGCGGTGTATCTGGACCGCGACCAGATGTTCTTCCACTTCATCTACCCGCGAGCGAAGGCCCCGCGCATCGTCTCGCAGATCTATCAGAAGTTCATCGATCCGGTGATCCACACCTATCAGGATCTGGGGGTCAACGCGACCTTCCGTCCGGTGAACGATATCCATGTGGACGGGCGCAAGATCGGCGGCACCGGCGCGGCCAGCATCGGCGACGCCACCGTGATGGTCGGCAGTTTCATGTTCGATTTCGACACCGCGACCATGGCGCAGTGCCTGAAGGTTCCGTCGGAGAAGTTCCGCGACAAGCTGCGCGCCGGCATGGAGGATTACATCACCACGCTGACCCGCGAGCTGGGCGAGAAGCCGCCGCGCGAGACGGTGCGCGACGCCTTCCTCAAGCGGGTCGGCGAGGAGCTGGGCGTGGACGTCGAGCTGAGCGAGCCGACGGCCGAGGAGGCTGCCGCCATCGATGAGCAGCTGCAGGCCCTGGCGGATCCCGAGTGGACCTATCGCAAGGGCCGCAAGTTCGTGGAGATGGGGGTCAAGATCGCTGCGGGCACGCATCTGACCGAGGGCGCCCACAAGGCGGTCGGCGGGCTGATCCGCGCGCAGCTGATGGAAAAGGACGACGAGATCGCCGATCTCCTGCTGTCCGGCGACTTCACGGTGTTCCCCGAGGACGGCATGGACCGGGTCGCGGAGGCCCTGCAGGGAATCCCGCTGGAGGAGCCGGTGCTGCAGGATGCGGTGGCCACGGCCATGTCCGGAGTGGGGCTGGATGCCCCGGGCATTGAACCTGCAGATGTGGCGGCGGCCATCCTGGCGGCTCGCCACCACGAACCCCACTGAGTAGGGGCGGCCCGTACCACGGCGCCGGACAGGCGCCGCGGCGAGGCCAGTGAGGCGAGACTGTGGCGGTCGGTCCGTTCGCCGGACCGACCGCTTTGTGCCTGCCGGGTGGGCGCGGCGTCAGCCGCCCTGCGTGGGGGAGCCGGTCACCGGTGCGGCCGGGCTGTCGACACTGGACATGGCTCCGGCACCGAACAGGTCGCGCATGCCGCCCAGTGATCCCAGCAGGGCGGTGCCTTCCATCGGCACGAACACCCGGTCGCCCTGTTTGGCCAGTTCGGGCAGCATCTCGATGTAGCGCTGCGCGATCAGGTACTGCACGCCGGCCATCGGGTCGTCGGCCTTGCCCTCGAGGGCGGCCATGACGTTCTGGATGGCCTCCTTTTCGCCCTGGGCCACCAGGATGGCGGCCTGTTTCTGGCCCTCGGCCTTGGCGATCTCCGCCTGCTTGTCACCCTCGGCCTTCTGGATCTCGGCTTCCTTGTAGCCCTCGGCCTCGCGCACCGTGGCGCGGCGGTTGCGCTCGGCGACCATCTGCTGGTTCATCGCCTCGCGGATCTCCTGCGGGGTGTCGATATCGCGGATCTCCACGCGGTTCACCTTCAGGCCCCATTTGTTGCCGGCCTCGTCCATCACCGTCTGCAGGCGCGCGTTGATCTCCTGGCGCGACTCGAAGATCTTGTCCAGCTCCATGGTGCCGATCTCGGAGCGCAGCGAGGTCTGGGCGAGGGTCTGGATCGCCAGCACCAGGTTCTCGGTGCCGTAGACCGCGGCCTGCGGGTCCATGATCTGGTAGTAGAGCACGCCGTCGATCTGCACGCCGACGTTGTCCTGAGTGATGACCGACTGGCTGGGGAAGTCGAGCACGACCTCGCGCATGTCGATCTTGTCCTCGGTGCGGACCACCGGCTGGTCGTTCTTGAAGGTGAGGATGGTGATCGCCCGGGGACGGTCGATGAACGGGATGATCAGGTTCAGGCCCGGCTCCAGGGTACGGTGGTACTTGCCGAGGCGTTCGATCACCTGGGCGCGGCGCTGCGGGATCATGGTGATCCCCATGCTGAGGAAGACCGCCACGAGGACGGCGATGGCGATGAGGGTGATGAGCGTATTCATGCGGGATTCCCTTCGTTGGTGTGGCTGGAGTGGGTATCGGGGTCATCGCCGGCCGGCCGGACCACGGCGGTGATGCCCTGGAATCGCTGGATGCGCACGGGATCGCCTTCCTGCAGGGTCTGCTGCGGGTCCTCGGGGCGGGCGGGATAGGCATCGCCCAGCACGCGCACCCCCAGCCCCCCGTTGTAGGGTTCGAGGTGCAGGATCTCGTCGCGCACTCGGGGGTCATCCGGCGGCCCCTGTTGCGGGCGGCCGGCCCAGCGGCGGCCGACCCAGAACGCCAGGGCACCGGCCAGGATCATGCCGACCACCCCGGCGCTCAGCTGGCCGGCCAGTTCGGCACCGAAGGCGGCGGCCACCATGGCACCGAGGGCGCCGCCGGCCAGTACGAGGGTGATGCCGCCACCGCCGGACATCAGTCCGCCGAGGATGGCGAGGTCGATGATCAGGATCAGCAGGGCGGCGAGCAGCCAGATCTGCCAGGGGTCCAGCGCGCCGGCCCAGGAGGCGATGTCGGCCATGATTCGGTTCCTTCCGTTGTGTGGGTCGACCCTGCCCGAGTCCGCCGCTGGTTGCAATCCGGGGGTGTGTGCGCGCAGGGGGGGTGTGGTGGGTGGCGCTGGCTGGCATACTCGACCCCGATGACCCCGAAAAGGCCGTGGATATGGCAGAACGTGAGCGTCTGCTCCGCTTCGACGACGAGGACTACAACAAGGATGGCGTGTTGCGGCGCAAGGTCTATGAACGCGAGCTGCGGCGGCTGCAGGTGGAGCTGGTCAAGCTGCAGCGCTGCGTCAAGGCCGAGGGGCGCCGCGTGGTGATCCTGTTCGAGGGCCGTGACGCGGCCGGCAAGGGCGGGGTGATCAAGCGCATCATGGAGAAGAGCAACCCGCGCATCGTGCGTACCGTCGCGCTGGGGAAACCCTCGGACCACGAACGCGGGCAGTGGTATTTCCAGCGTTACGCCGCGCATCTGCCGACGGCGGGCGAGATCGTGCTGTTCGACCGTTCCTGGTACAACCGGGCCGGGGTCGAACGGGTGATGGGCTTCGCCTCGGAAGAAGAGGTGCAGCGCTTTCTCCATGCCTGTCCGACGTTCGAGCGGCTGCTGGTGGAAGACGGCATCGAGCTGTACAAGTACTGGTTCTCGGTCAGCGAGCAGGAGCAGGAACGCCGCTTTCAGGCGCGGGTGGAGGACCCCGTCAAGCGCTGGAAGCTCTCGCCCATGGATCTGAAGTCCCGGGAACTGTGGCACGAGTTCTCGAAGGCCAAGGACGACATGCTGCGCCATACCGATACCGCGCATGCCCCCTGGCGCATGGTGGATGCGGACATCAAGCGCCACGCGCGGCTCAACTGCATCGCGGATATCCTCGAGAATATCCCCTACAGCGATCACCCGCCGGAAAAGCCGGTGCTGGAGCCGCGCGTCTGGGCCAACGACCAGGATGCCCGTGGGCCGCTGCTGACCGGCAAGTACATCCCCGCGCGCTACTGACCCGGCGAACGCGGCCGAGCCGGAAAGCGGCCCGGCTCAGGGCAGTGCCAGGGGCGGCTCGTCCAGGGCTGCGCGCTGTTCGCGCAGCGTGAGGATGTGCTCCTCCCAGAAACGGGGCGTGTAGAACACCGGGAAGCCCTGGACGAAGGCCGGGTCGTCGGCGCGGCGTGCCAGCCAGGCTGCATGGCGCAGAATCCGCAGCGCGCGCAGGGGTGCGATCAGGGACAGCTCGCGGCGGTCGAACGGCCGGAAGTCCTCGTAGCCCTCCAGCAGGTCCAGCAGCTGTCCGGTCATGGTCGGCGTATCGCCGGACAGGAACATCCACAGATCCTGGACCGCCGGCCCGGTGCGGGCGTCGTCGAGGTCGACGAAATGCGGCCCGGCGTCGGTCCACAGCAGGTTGCCGCGATGGGTGTCGCCGTGCAGGCGGATCGCCGGGACTTCGCCCAGTATCGGCTCGAAGTCCCGCAGACGCTCGATCAGATCGGCACTGAGGTCGCGATAGACCGATACCAGCTCCGGCGGCAGATGCTCGCCGGACAGGACATCCTCGCGGGCCGCGGTGGCCAGACCGGTAAGGTCCATGGCCTCGCGATGCAGGAACGGGGCGGCGGCGCCGACGGTGTGGATGCGGCCGATGAAGCGTCCGATGCGTTCCAGCACCTCGGGCTGTTCCAGATCGGGACTGCGGCCCCCGCGCTGCGGATACAGCGCGAAGCGGAAGCCGGCGTGTTCGTGGAAGGTCTCGCCGTCGGCATCGGGCAGGGGGGCGACCACCGGGATCTCCGCCGCCGCCAGCTCGAGGGCGAATGCGTGCTCTTCGCGGATGGCGGCATCCGACCAGCGCCCGGGGCGGTAGAATTTGCCGATCACCGGGATCGAGCGGCCGTCGTCCCCCTCGGTGCCGATCTGGTAGACCCGGTTCTCGAAGGAATTGAGCTCCAGCAGCCGCCCGTCGCAGCGCAGGCCGGTGGATTCCACCGCATCCAGGATGCTTTCGGGGGTCAGGGCGTCGTAGGGGTGGCTGCTCATGGCGCGATTGTGACACAGCCGCGACCCGTGCGGCCGCGCACGGGTCGAGCGCATATATTAGGATGACGCCATTCCATCCAGGTCTTTTTCTGCGGAGTCCCACTTGGACAAGGCAACCCTTTTCGGCGTGGTGCTGGGCTTGGGCGTGATCTTCGGCGCCATTGTCCTGAGCGGTCAGGCGGCGGATTTCTGGCACCTGCCGGCGGTGCTGATCGTGTTTGGCGGCACCATGGCCGCTACGTTCATCAAGTTCCCCTTCCGCCACGTGATGAGCTCGTTCCGCGTGGCGGTGAAGACCCTCTATCACCAGGAGGATGACCCGCGTGCGCTGATCGAGCGCACCAAGGAACTGGCGCAGGTCGCGCGCAAGAAGGGGCTGCTGGCACTGGAGGACGAGGAGACCCCCAACGCGTTCTACGCCAAGGCCCTGCAGCTGTCGGTGGACGGCTTCGAGCCCGAGCGTATCCAGCACGTGCTGCGCGAGGATCTGGAGCTGTCGCTGGAGCGTCACGAGACCGGACAGAAGGTGTTCCGGTCCATCGGCGAGCAGGCGCCGGCTTTCGGCATGATCGGAACGCTGGTGGGGCTGGTGCAGATGCTGGGCAACCTGGAGAGCCCCGAAGCGGTCGGCCCCGGCATGGCCGTGGCCCTTCTGACAACCCTTTACGGCGCGATCTTCGCGCAGCTTGTGGCCCTGCCCATCGCGGACAATCTGGAGATGCGGGCGCGCTCCGAGCACATCACTCGGAGCCTGATCGTGGATGCCGTCAACTGCATCCACCAGGGCTTCAATTCGCGCATGATCGAGGAGATGCTGCTCCCGTACCTGCCCAGCAAGCAGCGCGAGAAGGCGGCCGAGGAGCTCGAAAAGCAGGGACAGGCCGAGGGGCAGCCTCAGGGTTCGTCTTCGTAGATGGCCGTGCGCAGGAGCAAGAAAGGCGAGGGTGGCGCACCGCGCTGGATGACCACCTTCGCCGATCTGATGGCGGTGCTGGTGGTGTTCTTCGTGATGCTTTACGCCTTTTCCACCATCGATGCGGAGAAGTACGAGCAGATGGCCGATTCGCTGCGCGAGGTGCTGGGCTCCACCGAGGTGCAGGAGGAAGTGCCCGCCATTCCGGAACCCACCGTTATCGACCTCGAAGGCCGCTCGCCGGAGCCGCGCACCGTCGAGGAGCCGGAACCCGAACCGGAATACCGCGAGCAGGACGAGATCACCGAGGCCCTGCGCGAGGCCCTGCAGGATGAGCTCGAGCAGGGGCTGATCGACATGGCGGAAGAAGACGCCGGTATCCTGCTGCGCTTCGAGGAGCAGGCCGCCTTCGAGATCGGGGAGAAGGATCTGAACGTGGACTTCGTGCCGGTGCTGGAACGGGTGGCCGAGGTGCTGGCCGAGACCCCGGGCCAGATCGTGATTGCCGGGCATACCGACGATCTGCCGATCCGCAGCGAACGTTTCCGCTCCAACTGGGACCTCTCGACCGCGCGGGCGGTCTCGGTGGTGCACGTGATGGAGGGCACCGGGGTGGAGCCGGCCCGCATGCGTGCGACCGGCCATGCGGATACCCGCCCGCTGCGCCCGAACGTGGATGCCGAAAGCCGCGCCCGCAACCGGCGGGTGGACGTGCTGCTTATGGACGATGACGACGCCGATCCGGGCGGGGGGTCGACCGACATCATCGGTGGGGACTCGGGGCCGGATGCGCCGGTACCGCTGGACCAGGCCGTGCCCGAAGGGTGAGGGGCCGACGGGCCGGGGGCCCCCGCCCCGCTGCGGGCAGGGATTCGTGTCGGTTTGTGCGGGGTTCGTGATAACCTCTGCAACTCGGTTGTCCGAACCCTTTTCATTTTCTGAATCAGCGACGTTCGACCCCGCGTATGGGTCGGCGAAGGAGTTTCGCAATGCCTGCAGTATCCCTCCCCGACGGCAGCCGCCGCGAGTTCGATCAACCCGTCACCATCATGGACGTGGCGAAGGACATCGGCACCGGCCTGGCGAAGGCTGCCGTCGCCGGCAAGGTGAATGGCGAACTGGTGGACGTGCGCCACGAGATCGATGACGACGCCGAGGTCGCGATCGTCACCGACCGCGATCCGGAAGGCGTGGAGATCATCCGCCACTCCACCGCGCATTTGATGGCGCAGGCGGTCAAGGAACTCTTTCCCGATGCCCAGGTGACCATCGGCCCGACCATCGAGAACGGGTTCTACTACGACTTCGCGTATGACCGCGGCTTCACGCCGGAAGATCTGGAAAAGATCGAGAAGCGCATGAATGAGCTGGCGAAGCAGGATCTGCCGGTGGAGCGCTCGACCATGGACCGCGACGAGGCGGTGGAGTACTTCCGCAACATGGGGGAGGAATACAAGGCCGAGATCATCGAATCCATCCCGCAGGGCGAGACCATCTCGCTGTACCGTCAGGGCGATTTCATCGACCTGTGCCGGGGCCCGCACATCCCGTCCACCGGCAAGTTGAAGGCCTTCAAGCTGACCAGCGTGGCCGGGGCGTACTGGCGCGGCGATTCCGACAACGAGATGCTGCAGCGCATCTATGGCACCGCGTGGCCGAACAAGCAGCAGCTGGAGGAGCATCTTCATCGCCTGAAGGAAGCCGAACGCCGTGACCATCGCAAGATCGGCGCGGAGCTGGACCTGTTCTCCATCCAGGACGAGGCCGGCGGCGGCCTGGTGTTCTGGCACCCGAAGGGCGCGCGCATCCGCCGCGAGATCGAGAACTTCTGGTACGAGATGCACGAGAAGGCCGGCTACGACTTCGTCGTGTCGCCGCATATCGCCAATCTGGAGCTGTGGCATACCTCCGGGCACGCCGAGTTTTACGCCGACTCGATGTACGAGCCGATGCAGGACGAGCACCAGGCGTTCCAGCTCAAGCCGATGAACTGCCCGTTCCACGTGCTGATGTACAAGGACCGGCTGCATTCCTATCGTGATCTGCCGATCCGCTGGGGCGAGATGGGCACGGTGTACCGGCGCGAGATGTCCGGGGCGCTGCACGGCCTGATGCGCGTGCGCGGGTTCACCCAGGACGACGCCCATATCTTCTGTCGCGAGGATCAGATCGAGGACGAGGTCATGGGCGTCATCGACCTCACGCTGGAGACCCTGCGGACCTTCGGCTTCGAGGATTTCGACGTGAACCTGTCGACCCGGCCGGATGATGCGGTCGGGTCGGACGAGATCTGGGATCACGCGACCCGGGCCCTGCGCGGCGCGATCGAGAAGAAGGGGCTGGAATACACCCTGGATGAAGGTGGCGGTGCGTTCTACGGTCCCAAGATCGACATCAAGATCCACGACGCGATCGGTCGCCAGTGGCAGTGTTCCACCATTCAGCTCGACTTCAATCTGCCCGAGCGTTTCGACATGGAGTACGTCGCCGAAGACAATGAGCGGCGGCGGCCGATCATGATCCATCGCGCCCTGCTGGGCTCCGTGGAACGCTTCTTCGGCGTTCTGATCGAGCACTACGCCGGGCATTTCCCGACCTGGCTGGCCCCGGTGCAGGCATCGGTGCTGACCATCACCGAACGCCAGGATGATTACGCCCGGGACGTGGCGCGGCGCCTGCGCGAGCAGGGCTTTCGGGTCGAGCCCGACTTGAGAAACGAAAAGATCGGCTTTAAGATCCGCGAGCACACGCTTAAGCGCGTGCCGTACCTGCTGGTGCTCGGAGACCGGGAGATGGAAGAGGGCAAGGTCGCGGTTCGTACCCGCGACGGGGAAGACCTCGGCACCATGTCCCTGGACGAACTGAGCGAACGCCTCGGGAAAGAGGTTGCCAGCCGGGGCACCGGAACCTGAACTGGAGAAAAGGCCATTAGCGCAGCGAAAACCGTTCGCCTGAACGATCAGATTACGAGCCCGAAAATCCGGCTGATCGACGCCGAAGGCGAGAACCGGGGGATTACCACCAGCGACGAGGCCCTCGAGATGGCCCGCGATTCCGGCCTGGACCTGGTGGAGATCTCGCCGAATGCCGAGCCGCCGGTCTGCCGGATCATGGACTACGGCAAGTACAAGTTCGAACAGTCGAAAAAGGCTCAGGAAGCCAAGAAAAAGCAGAAGCAGATCCAGATCAAGGAAGTGAAGTTCCGTCCCGGAACGGACGAGGGCGACTACAACGTCAAGCTGCGGAATCTGCGGCGCTTCCTCGAGGCGGGTGACAAGGCCAAGGTCACCATCCGCTTCCGTGGTCGCGAAATGCGCCACCAGGAGCTGGGCAATCAGCTGCTGGACAAGATCGAACAGGACGTGTCCGACATCGCGGTGGTGGAACAGCGCCCCAAAATGGAAGGACGCCAGATGATCATGGTGATGTCGGCCCGCAAGAAGCAGTAGGGCGGACATCGACAAGGGGCGGCGGGTTTCCGCATACCTGATCGCCCTTTTCACAAACGACCGGCCCTGCGGGGAACCGGTCCGAAATGCCGGAGAAGAAAATGCCCAAGATCAAGACCAACCGGGGTGCGGCCAAGCGCTTCACCCGTACGGGGTCGGGAAAGTACAAGCGGTTCCAGTCGCACCGCAGCCACATCCTGACCAAGAAGTCCACCAAGCGTAAGCGTCACCTGCGCAGCCCGGCGATGGTGCACGAGGCCGACACGGCCGCCGTGCGCAAGATGCTGCCCAACCATCGTTGAACTGACCGAGGAATCGAGATATGCCACGAGTCAAGCGCGGTGTAACCGCTCACGCCCGTCACAAGAAGGTCCTCAAGCAGGCGAAGGGGTACTACGGGGCACGCAAGAACGTCTATCGCGTTGCCAACCAGGCGGTCATCAAGGCCGGCCAGTACGCCTATCGTGACCGTCGCCAGAAAAAGCGCGACTTCCGTTCGCTGTGGATCGTTCGCATCAACGCCGCCGCGCGGCAGTTCGACCTGTCCTACAGCCGCTTCATGAGCGGGCTGAAGAAGGCCGGCATCGAGATCGACCGCAAGTCGCTGGCCGATCTGGCGGTGCACGATCTGACCGCTTTCGGCAAGCTGGCCGAACAGGCGAAAGCCGCTCAGGCGGCCTGAGATCCCGCAGGATCATCGCCGGCCTCGACGGCCCGCCGGAGCGCGGGCGGGAAAGGCCGGCAACCCCGGATCATGCGGGGATCCCGAAAGGGGAGGGTTCAGGCCCTCCCTTTTTTGTTTGCAAAGGGGGCAGTACGTGGAGCAATTGCAGGAGCTGACCGACGAGGCGCTGGCGCGGGTCGAGGCCGCCACGGACCTGAAGGCGCTGGATGATGTCCGGGTCCACTATCTGGGCAAGAAGGGTGTGCTGACCGCGCAGCTCAAGGAGCTGGGCCGGCTGCCGGCGGAAGAACGGCCGGCCGCGGGGCAGGCGGTGAACGCGGCCAAGGAACGGGTGGCGGAGGCCATCGAGGCGCGCAGGACGGCGCTTGCCGAGGTCGAGCGCGAGGCGCAGCTGGCGCGCGAGCGGGTGGACGTGACCCTGCCGGGGCGCCGTCCCGCCGGCGGGGCGCTGCATCCCATTACCTCGACCATCGAACGCATCGAGCATTTCTTCGCCGGTCTCGGGTTCCGCGTGGCGGAGGGCCCGGAGGTGGAAGACGACACCCACAATTTCGAGGCCCTGAACATCCCGGCGCATCATCCGGCGCGGGCGATGCACGACACGTTCTACTTCGATGCCCACCGCGTGCTGCGGACGCATACCTCGCCGGTGCAGATCCGGGCGATGGAACAGCAGAAACCTCCTCTGCGCGCGATCGCGCCCGGGCGGGTCTACCGTTGCGATTCCGATCTGACGCACAGCCCGATGTTCCATCAGATCGAGGGGCTGTGCGTGGACAGTGACATCACCTTTGCCGATCTGCGCGGGGTGCTGGATGCGTTCCTGCGGGGCTTTTTCGAGCGCGACGATCTGGCCACGCGCTTCAGGCCATCGTATTTCCCGTTTACCGAGCCTTCGGCCGAGGTGGACATCCAGTGCGTGCACTGCGGCGGTGGAGGCTGTCGCGTGTGCAAGCACACGGGGTGGCTGGAGGTGATGGGCTGCGGGATGGTGCATCCCAACGTATTGGGTCACGTCGGGATCGACCCGGAGGAATACACCGGGTTCGCGTTTGGCCTGGGCGTGGAACGCATGGCCATGCTGCGCCACGGGGTCAATGACCTCCGGCTGTTCTTCGACAACGACATCCGCTTCATTCGGCAATTCGGGCAGGCAGGCTAATGCGCATCAGTATGGAATGGCTGCAGGACTGGCTGCAGATCGACGAGACCCCGCGGGAGCTCGGGCACCGCCTGACCATGGCGGGGCTGGAGCTGGACGCCATCGAAGCGGCGGCGCCGGTCTTTCACGGCGTGCGGGTCGGCCGGGTGATCAGCGTGGAGCCGCACCCGGATGCCGACCGCCTGCGGGTTTGTCAGGTGGAGGCGGGCGAGGCGGAACCGCTGAACATCGTCTGTGGCGCACCCAATGTCTACACGGGAATGGTGGCGCCGGTCGCGGTGGTCGGGGCGGAGCTGCCGGGCGAGTTCCGCATCAAGCGCTCGAAGCTGCGCGGCGTGGCCTCCGAAGGGATGCTCTGTTCCGCACGCGAGATCGGCCTGGCCGAGGACGCCGAGGGCCTCCTGGATCTGCCCGCGGACCTGGAAGTCGGCAGCGACCTGCGCACGGCGCTGGGGCTGGATGATCATGTGCTGGAGGTCGACCTGACGCCCAATCGCGCGGACTGTCTGGGCATGCGCGGGATCGCCCGCGAGTGCTCGGCCCTGCTGGACCGGCCGCTGCAGGTCCGCCCGGCGCCCGCGGTGGAGGCGACGCTGGATCGACGTGTGCGCGTGACCGTCGACGATGCGCAGGCCTGTCCGATCTATTCGGGGCGGATCCTCGAGGGTCTGGATGCCCGGGCACCCACGCCGCTGTGGATGTCCGAACGCCTGCGCCGGGCCGGGGTGCGCCCGCTCTCCGCGATTGTCGACGTGACCAACTACGTGATGCTGGAGCTGGGTCAGCCGCTGCATGCCTTCGATGCCGACCGTGCCGACGAGGTGATTCGCGTGCGCCGGGGCGGCGAGGGCGAGTCCCTGACCCTGCTGGGCGGCGAGCAGACGGTGGAGCTGTCGGCGCGGGATCTGGTGATCGCCGGAGAGACCCAACCGCTGGCGCTGGCCGGAATCATGGGCGGAGCCGCTTCGGCGGTGGATGACGACACCACCCGGGTGGTCCTGGAATGTGCCCATTTCGCGCCGCGTGCGCTGGCGGGCCGGGCTCGCGAACACGGGCTGCATACCGATGCGTCGCATCGCTTTGAGCGGGGTGTGGATCCCACCCTGGTGCCGCGCGCGATGGAACGGGCCACCGAGCTGTTGCTGGCGATCTGCGGCGGCGCCTGCGGGCCCGTGGAGACGGTCGGCGACATCCCCTCGACGCACGATGAACGGCCGATCACCCTGCGCGCCGGACGTATTGAGCGGCTGCTCGGGGTCGCCCTGGACGACGGCGAGGTGGAGCGGATCCTGCGGGCGCTGGACTGCGTGGTGGAGCCCGGTGGCGATGGCACGTGGCGGGTGTTGGCCCCGCGTGCGCGCTTCGACCTGGAGCGCGAGGAAGACCTGATCGAGGAACTGGCGCGGGTGCACGGGTATGACCGTCTGCCGCGCACCCTGCCGGGCGCGGTGCCGCCGGTGACGCCGCCGGGTGGCCTGAAGGCGCTGCGGGAAGGTCTGACCCGGCGCGGGTTCCACGAGGTGATCAGTTTCAGCTTCATCGACCGCGAGGTTTCGCAGCGCTTCTATCCCGAGGTGGAGCCGCTGGCGCTGGCCAACCCCATCGCCTCCGACATGAGCGTGATGCGCCCCGGCCTGTGGCCGGGGCTGGTGAGCACGGCCGCCTGGAATACGGCCCGGCAGCAGTACGACCTGCGGCTGTTCGAACACGGCCTGCGTTTCGTGCCCGGGGCCTCCGGCCTGTCCCAGGAACCCCGGCTGGCCGGGCTGCTGAGCGGACGGGCCATGCCCGAGCACTGGGAGACGGCATCCCGCGAGCTGGACTTCTTCGACGCCAAGGGCGAGGTGGAGACCCTTTGCGGCAACCTGGCGGAGCCGTTGCGCTTCCGCGCGGAGAAGCATCCCGCGCTGCACGATGGTCAGAGTGCCCGTGTGCTGGCCGGCGAACAGCCGATCGGCTGGGTGGGCAAGCTGCATCCGTCGCTGGCGGAACATTTCGACCTCGGGGCCCCGGTGTTCCTGTTCGACCTGGATGCACGGACCGTCAGTACCGACCCGGTAGCGCAGTTCCGGCCCTTGTCGGCTTATCCCTCGATCCGGCGGGATCTGGCCCTGGTCGTGCAGGAGGACGTGCCTGCCGGGGATCTGCTGGCGGCGATCGGCGAACTCGAGCTGGAGCTGCTGCGTGACGTCCGGCTGTTCGATGTCTACCAGGGCAAGGGCTTGAATCCGGGCGAGAAGAGTCTGGCTCTGGGCTTGATTTTGCAGGCATTTGATCGCACGCTTGATGACTCCGATGTGACCGCCGTGACCGATGCGGTGGTGGCGCACCTCGAAAGCCGGTTCAATGCGACCCTGAGGCACTGATCGATGGCAGCTGTGACCAAGGCGGATCTGGCCGCCACGCTGAACGAGGAACTGGGCCTGAACAAGCGCGAGGCCAAGGAATTCGTCGAAATGTTCTTCGAGGAGATGCGTCAGTCGCTGGAAGACGGCGAGGGCGTGAAACTCTCGGGGTTCGGCAATTTCGTGCTGCGCGACAAGAACCAGCGCCCGGGGCGCAATCCCAAGACCGGGGAAGAGATCCCGGTCTCCGCGCGCCGGGTCGTGACCTTCCGCCCGGGCCAGAAACTGCGCGAACGGGTCGAGAGCTATGCTGGAAGCGAGTAACCACCAGGAGCTGCCGGCGATCCCGGGCAAGCGGTATTTCACCATCGGGGAAGTCGCCGAGCTGTGCCTGGTCAAGCCGCACGTGCTGCGTTACTGGGAGCAGGAGTTCCCGATGCTGGAGCCGGTCAAGCGGCGCGGCAACCGCCGGTACTACCAGCGTCAGGATGTCATCCTGATCCGCCAGATCCGCGCGCTGCTGTACGAAGAAGGCTATACCATCAGTGGCGCGCGGCAGAAGCTCTCCGGGGACGAGGCGCGCGAGGATCACCAGCAGGCCCAGCAGATCATCCAGGACACGATTCAGGAACTGGAATCGGTACTGAAGGTGCTGCGGAACTGAAACACGCGGAAGACGGGGTTGTTCGCCCCCTTTCGCGAATGGCCGCTCTCGATTACCATATGTCGCGTTCGGGGCGTAGCGCAGTCTGGTAGCGCATCTGCATGGGGTGCAGAGGGTCGCAGGTTCAAATCCTGCCGTCCCGACCAAACAGGACAGTAAAAAGGCCGCCGGGGGAGTCCCCGGCGGCCTTTTTTGTGCGCGCCGAACGGGTTCGGCGTCGGCCGGGATCGGTTTACTGCATGTAGGAATAGCCTTCCTGCTGCAGATGGATGATTTCGGAGTCCGCCATGGGGACGATCTCCACGAACCCGTGCACGTCCTCGGGCTCGATGCCGCGCAGGGCGGCGGAGGCCTCGCACATGCGGATGTCGATGTTGCCGGCACGGGTCAGGGACTCGGCGCGGCGCATCAGGTCACGATGTTCATCGAACTGATCGCGGGTGAAGAAGGGCACTTCGCGGCCGTGCAGCACCAGCACGATGTGCGAATCGAACGGATCGGCCTCGTACACGTTGTTGAGCATGCTGACGCGGTCGAGGACGAAATCCATCTCGTCCGCGGTATCCACGGCCACGTCATACACCACGCGGGCCGGTTCGTACTCCTTCTGGTTGACCTCGGCGGAGCCCCAGGGCATGTCGTCCTGTGCCGGGGTGGTAAGCGGGGCGCCCAGCAGGAGTGCCCCGGCCACCAGGCTGGCGAGGGGACCGATACGGCTTGCATGTGCGGACATCACGTTCTCCCTTGCAATGTGGCTGGCGATACCAACAAGACGCATGGACGGGCCGGATCCATTCCGTCAGCGTGGCGGCTCGCCCGGCCCGCGGGCGTGATCTTCGGGGCTGCGGGCGTGCAGCACGCGCTCCAGCAGTTGTTCGGCGGCCATGCCGACCCGTCGACCAAGCGGTTGCGCGCGGGTATAGGAGACCTCGAAGACCTCGGCCTCGCGCGCCAGTTTCATCAACAGGTCGTCGCTGGTGCCGATCTCGTCGGCCAGCCCCAGGGCGCGGGCCTGGTCCCCGTACCAGTGTTCGCCGGTGGCGACCCGGTCCAGTTCCAGCTGCGGGCGGTATCGCTGCAGGAACTGCTTGAACAGTTCGTGGGTTTCGTCGAGGTGATCCTGGAACTTGCGCCGGGCGGCGTCGGTGTTTTCGCCGAATACGGTCAGGGTGCGCTTGTAGTCCCCGGCGGTCAGCAGTTCGAAGTCGATGTCGTGGCGGTCGAGCCAGCGATGCAGATTGGGGATCTGCGCCACCACCCCGATGGAGCCGAGGATGGCGAACGGGGCGGCGACGATGCGATGACCGACCGCGGCCATCATGTAGCCGCCACTGGCGGCCACGCGGTCGACCACCACGGTGAGATCCAGCCCGGCCTCGCGCAGGCGGACGAGCTGGGAGGCCGCGAGGCCGTAGGAGGGTACCATTCCCCCGGGGCTCTCGAGGCACACGACGGCCTGATCGCGGCCGGGCTCGGCCAGGGTGAGCACGGCGGTGATTTCTTCGCGAAGGTTGTCCACCGCCGACGCCCGAATGTCGCCCTGAAAGCGCAGCACGAACACCCGCGGCGCCGGGGCCTCTTCCTGTTCGAGTTCGACCACGGTTGGTGATTCGCTGACCGGGTTTCCCCCGGGCGCGGAAGAACCGGACGGGTCGGCCGGCGATTCGGCGGTGTCGGCGTCGCTTACCCCGGCGGATTGCGTCGATCCATCGGGGGTCCCGCCATCGGGGGTCCCGTTGCCCTGGCCGTTGCCATCAAAGGGGTGTCCGGGCTGGCGGCGCCGGCGCAGGCGGTCACGCAGGCGCTGCAGTCGGGTGCGCGGCCCTTCCACTGCGCGGCGCACGGTTTTTTCCATGCGGGCGTAGCGGTCGTTCAGGCGTTTGACGTTGAGCTGGTCGGGCCGGCGCTCGCGGCTGCGGGCAATCAGCCCGACAAAGGCGCTCATCAGGATCAGCACCGCCATGACGGCAGTGACGACCTTGGCAAAGAACAGTCCGAAATCCTGCAGCAGTTCCATGCGATTCCTCGGGGTCGGCGGGTGGTCGACGCATCGTCTGTGCGTGCCATAATGCCACCATGATTGCTTCCGACGCTTGGGACCCGCGCGCTCCGGGTCGTTTTCATGGTTGCGAGGATGCCGGGGGGGCGGAGCCCGAGCCGGTGGTCTACCGCGATGTTCCGGTGCTGACGCTGCGTCAGGTCGACGAATGGAACGGCCAGCCCAAGGGCACGGCGTTCCGCATGTTTCGGGCCCGCGAGGGTGAGCTGGAAGAGGGGCGTGACTTCTTCCTGATCCGTCGGGGCGAGGAGCCCGAGCTTGCCGAGCAATGGCGGGCGGCCGGCACCATCTATCCGTCGACCGTGCACGTGGTCCTGCTGGGGACGCGGGCGGTGGAGCGCATGCGTGCGGAATGGCATGCGCGCACGCACAGCCCGGACTGCGGATGTCCCGGGTAACCCTCGAGCAGTGGCGCATGCTCAAGGCGGTGGTGGATGCGGGTGGTTTCGCCCGCGCCGCCGAGCGGGTGCACAAGAGCGCCTCCAGCGTGAACCACGCGGTGCAGAAGCTGGAGGAACAGCTGGGGGTCGAGGTTTTCCAGCTGCAGGGCCGCAAGGCGGAACTGACGCCGGCGGGCCATGCGCTGCTGCGGCGCGCGGAACACCTGCTCGAGGAGGCCGCGGACATCGAGGCCCTGGCCGGCGCGCTGGCCACCGGCGTGGAATCGGAACTGCACCTGGCGGTGGAGCAGATCATCCCCGCCGCGCGGGTCATCCATGCCCTGGAGGCGTTTTCGCGCGAACAGCCGGCGACCCGCATCCAGCTGCACGAGGTGGTGCTGGAGGACGGTCCCCAGCGTCTGGAGCAGGGGCGAGTGGACATGCTGCTGGCGCCCCAGGTGCCCTCGGATTTCCTGGCGCAGGAAATCGGGGAACAGACCATGGTGTGTGTCGCTCATCCGGGGCACCCGCTGGCGAGGTCGGGTGCGGTGCTCACCCGGCGTGACCTGCGGCCTCATCGCCAGGTCGTGCTGCGCGATTCGGGTGCCCGTGGCAACGGTGAAGGCGGCTGGCTGGATGCCGATCAGCGCTGGACCGTGGGGCATGTGTCCACGGTGCTGGAAGTGCTGCGTTCCGGAGTCGGGTTCGCCTGGGTGCCGCTGGACCGTGTGGCGGATGATCTGGCCTCCGGTCGCCTGGCGGAACTGGTGCTGGAGGCCGGCGGGCGTATGCGGGTGCCGTTCTATCTCACGCTGGCCGACGGTGACGCGGCCGGGGTAGCCGGGCGGACGCTGGCCGACGCGCTGCGCACGGCCTTTCAATCTTTGCCAACTTCGACCGGGATGGATCCATAACCCATGTGCGGAATCGCCGGAGAATTCGTCTGGGGCGAGCGACGCGCGAACGCGGATGCGGTCGCGCGCATGCTGCCCTGTCTGGAACGCCGCGGCCCGGATGCCGATGGCCTGTGGGCCTCGGGCCGGGTGGCGCTGGGACACCGGCGGCTGTCCATCCTGGACCTGTCGCAGCGGGCGCACCAGCCGATGTTCGACCCCGAAACCGGGTTGTCGCTGGTGTTCAACGGGGCGATCTACAATTTCCGCGCGTTGCGCAGCGAGCTCGAGGGGCGCGGTCACCGCTTCTTCTCCAGCGGTGATACGGAGGTGATCCTGCGCGGGTATGCCGAATGGGGCGAGGGCGTGGTGGCGCGGCTGCACGGCATGTTCGCCTTCGCACTGTTCGACGGGGAACACCAGCGCCTGCTGCTGGCGCGCGACCGCATGGGCATCAAGCCCCTGTACCTTGCGCGCACCGGTGACGGGATCCGTTTTGCCTCCAATACCGCGGCCCTGCTGGCCGGCGGCGGTGTGGACACCGAGCTGGATCCCGAGGGCCTGCACATGCTGTTCTCGCTGCATGCCGTGGTGCCGGCGCCGCGCACGGTGTTGCGGGGGGTGCGCAAGCTGGAACCCGGTCATTACATCACCATCGATGCGCACGGCCAGGAGCGCCAGCAGTGCTACTGGCAACTGAACGCCCGACGTCCTGCGGAGGCGGTGAGTGACGCCGAATGGCAGGAACGCATCGAGGCGGGCCTGCGCCGCGCGGTGCGCCGCCGACTGGAGGTGGCGGATGTACCGGTGGGGGTGCTGCTGTCGGGCGGCCTGGATTCCAGCCTGCTGGTGGCGCTGGCCATGGAAGAGGGTGCGCAGGATCTGCGCACCTTTACCGTGGGGTTCGAGGATCAGCCCGAGGAAAAGGGCTCCGAGTTCGAGTATTCCGATCCGGTGGCGGAGCGTTACGCCACCGATCACCAGGCCACGCTGATCCCCAACGACCAGGTGCTCGCACGGCTGCCGGAGGCCGTGGAGGCCATGGCCGAACCGATGTTCGGGCAGGACGCGGTCGCATTCTACCTGCTGTCCGAACAGGTCTCGCAGCACGTGAAGGTGGTGCAGTCGGGCCAGGGGGCGGACGAGGTCTTCGGCGGCTATTTCTGGTACCCGCAGATGGCGGAGGATCGCCACGGCGACTGGGTGGAACGCTTCCGCCGGCACTATTTCGATCGCGACCACCCCGAGATGGCCGAGATGCTGCGCCATCCGCCGCCGAATGACGTGACCGGGGAGTGGCTGCGCGAACAGTTCCATCGTCTGGAGTCCGACCGCGCGGACTCGTTCATTGATGCGGTGCTGGCGCTGGACGTGACCACGCTGATCGTCGACGACCCGGTCAAGCGGGTGGACAACATGACCATGGCCTTCGGTCTGGAGGCGCGGGTGCCGTTCCTGGACCACGAACTGGTGGAGACCGCCGCGGCGATGCCGCCGCATCTGAAGCTGGGCGACGGCGGCAAGGACGTGCTGCGGCGCATCGCCCGCGGCCGTCTGCCGGACGCGGTGCTGGACCGACCCAAGGGCTACTTCCCGGTGCCGGCGCTGAAATACGTGCGCGGGGATTTCCTCGACTTCATGCGCGACATCCTCAACTCGCGTGCGGCGCGCGAGCGCGGGCTGTATCAGCCGGCCTACATCGACCAACTGCTGGACGCCCCGGACCAGTATTTCACCCGCATCCAGGGCTCCAAGCTGTGGCACGCGGCACTGCTGGAGTACTGGCTGCAGGTCCACGTGGATGGCTGAATGCCGTGCCGGAGCGGTCAGGGGATCGGTCAGGGGGCTGACCTCCTACGCGTCTCAGATTTCCTTCAGGCGCGGCATCAGCATGGTCAGGTTGCAGGGCATGGTGCGGTCGTCGAGCTGGGCGCGGATCAGCTGGTCCCAGGCCGTCCGGCAGGCCCCGGTGGAGCCCGGCAGCACGAACACGTAAGTGCCGTTGGCTACGCCTGACAGGGCCCGCGACTGCAGGCTGGAGGTGCCGATCTCTTCGTACGACAGCGCGCGGAACAGTTCGCCGAAGCCATCAATGGTCTTGTCCAGCAGCACCGACACCGCCTCGGGGGTGCCGTCGCGGCCGGTGATACCCGTTCCACCGGTGGTGAGGATGGCGTCGATCCGCGGATCGGCGATCCAGCGCGAGACTACCGCGCGCAGGGCGTAGATGTCGTCCGGCTGCAGGTCGCGCTCGGCCAGTTGATGGCCGGCGGCTTCCAGGCGTTGGACCAGGGCATCGCCGGAGCGATCCTCGGCCGCCGAACGGCTGTCGGAGACCGTGAGGACGGCGATATTCAGCGGTGTGGTGACGGCGTCACCGGTTTCGGGCGCATTGGGGCTCATGGCGGGTTCCCGTTGGTGTATCGTGGGCGCCCATCATAAACAGTGGCAGGAGCCGATGCAGGAACGGGTACAGAAGGTCCTCGCGGCGCGCGGTCTGGGATCGCGGCGCGAGATCGAGGGCTGGATCGAACGCGGCGAGGTGCAGATCAACCAGAGCACCGCCGGACTGGGCGATCGCGTGGGGCCGGATGACGTGATCCGGGTGCGCGGCCGCGTGGTCACGCGACCGGAATATCCGCACCGCTGGATCGCCTATCACAAGCCGGTCGGCGAGATCTGTTCGCGCTCCGATCCGGAGGGCCGGCGGCCGGTGTTTGCCAGCCTGCCGAAGCTCAAGGGCCAGCGCTGGGTGGCGGTGGGCCGCCTGGACCTCAATACCTCCGGGCTGCTGCTGTTCACCACCGACGGCGAACTGGCCAATGCGCTGATGCATCCGGGCGGCGCCATGGAGCGCGAATACGCGGTGCGTGTGCTGGGCCAGGTGCCGGAGGAGACGCAGCGCATGCTGCTGGAGGGCGTGGAGCTGGAGGACGGACCGGCCCGATTTGATGCCCTGGAGGCCGGGGGTGGCGATGGCGCCAACCAGTGGTATCACGTGATCGTGACCGAGGGCCGCAATCGGCTGGTGCGGCGGCTGTGGGATGCGGTCGGGGTGACGGTCAGCCGCCTGATCCGGGTGCGCTACGGGCCGGTGGTGCTGGGGCGCGGGCTGAAATCGGGCGCTGCGCGTGACCTCGAGGTGGGCGAAGTGGCCGCGCTGTATCGCGAGGCGGGGCTGAATGTGCCGGAGAACCTGCAGCCGCCGCAGAAACGTCGCGGCACACGGCCGAAAAAGAAGAAGGGCGGGGCAGCCGGGGGTCGCGACAAGGGCGAGGGCTGGAGTTCGTCACGTCCGGGTGCCGGGGCGAAGACCGCCAAATCCGGCAAGCCCGGCAAGCCCGGCGCGCGCCAGGGCAGGGGAGCGCGCGGCGGACGCGGCCGGCCGGGGCGCTGAATCATGACCGACGGGGTTGACACCGCGGCGCCGGACTGTCGCACGGTGCTGGAACGGCTGCATGCGCATTATGGCCCGTTGCACTGGTGGCCCGCCGAGACCGCGTTCGAGGTCATGGTCGGGGCGGTGCTGACGCAGAACACGGCCTGGAGCAACGTGGAGCGCGCGCTTGCGGCCCTGCGCGAGGCGGATGCGCTGACGCCGGCAGGGATGGCGGCCCTGGAGCCGGAGGAACTGGCCGAGCGGATCCGCCCGTCGGGGTATTACAACGTCAAGGCCGGGCGCCTGCGGCACCTGCTGGCGTTCCTCGAGCGGACGGGCGGGATCGAGGCGCTGTCTGCGCTGGAGACCGGAGCACTGCGCGAGGCCTTGCTGGAGGTGAAGGGCATCGGTCCGGAAACGGCCGATGACATCGTGCTGTACGCCTTCCACCGTCCGGTGTTCGTCGTGGATGCCTACACCCGGCGCCTGTTCGAACGCCTCGGGCGACCGCATGCGCGGGACGGCTACGAGACGCTGCGGGCCTCGGTGGAGGCCGAGCTGGGTGCGGATACCGTGGCGTTCAACGAATTCCATGCGCTGATCGTGGAGCACGGCAAACAGCGCTGTCGGCCACGGCCGCTGTGCGACGGCTGCCCGCTGGGGGATCGCTGTTACGGGGTTGTCACGGGCTGATGCGCCACGCGAAGTGGCACCGGCGGGTGCGGCTCAGAGGGCGTCATCCAGCCGCTGCAGGTGCCGGTACAGGCTGCGCTCGCTGAGTCCCAGACGCGCCGCCAGTGAGCGCCGGTCGCCCCGGTGTACGGTGGCCGCGTAACGCAGGTATTCGCGTTCCACTTCCTCCAGCGGGCGGATCTCGCCGTCGGCCAGCGCGCGCGGCGGCGGCAGGTCGCGATCGTCCACGCCTTCGGTCACCTCGGTGCCCAGGTGTTCCGCGCGGATCTCCTCGCCGTCGCTGAGCAGCGCGGCGCGTTCCAGGATATTGCGCAGCTCGCGGATGTTGCCGGGGAAGGGATAGCGTTCCAGCACCTCGCGCGCCCCCGGACTGAGATACGGGCGGGCCGGCAGTTCGAGACGCTCGAACAGGGCCTGGGAAAGGATCGGGATGTCCGCCTTGCGTTCGCGCAGCGGCGGTACGCGAATGGGAAAGGTGCTCAGCCGGTAATAGAGGTCCTCGCGAAACTCCCCTTCGCGGACCAGCTGGCGGAGATCACGGTGCGAGGCACACACCAGGCGGAAATCGGCGCGCCGCGGTTCGGTGCTGCCCACCCGCCGGAAGGTCCGGGTCTCCAGCAGGCGCAGCAGCTTGACCTGCAGCCCGTGGGGTACGTCGCCGATCTCGTCGAGGAACAGTGTGCCACCGGCGGCGGACTCCACCAGCCCGGCCTTGGCATGGGTGGCCCCGGTGAAGGCGCCGCGTTCATGGCCGAAGAGTTCGCTTTCGAACAGGGTCTCGGTCAGGCCGGAGCATTCCACCGGCACGAACGGGCCTTCCGCGCGGCGGCTCTGGTCGTGCACGGCACGGGCCACCAGCTCCTTGCCGGTGCCCGACTCGCCCTGCAGAAGCACCGATGCCTCGCTGGGCGCGACCCGGCTGACCAGCCCCAGCATCTCGTTGAAGGCGGCGGACTGTCCGACCAGCCCCTGTTCCCCGGCCTGCGGAGACGAGACCGGCAGATGGTGCAGGACCTCGATCAGGTAGCGCAGCTTGCCGTCGGAACCGTGGATCGGGAACATCTCGACGTCCACGTGTTCCTTGCCGCGAGCCGTGTGGTGGACGTGCAGCGTGCGGTTGGGCTTGCCGGTGGCCAGGGTGTCACGCAGAGGGCAGGTCTCGCCTGCTTCATCACAGGGCCGGCGGAAGTCGTGCGAGGCTTCGTAGCAGCGTTGCCCGTTGCCCCCGGCATCTACCTCGTACAGATGCCGATAGGCCTGATTGGCGCCCAGGATGTCGTAGTCCGGCGACAGCAGGATGGCGGGCTCCTGAAACACGTCGAGGATGTTGACCACCTCGTCGCGGTCCAGGCCGCGTGTCCATTGAGGCACGGATTCTGTGGGCAACTTTTCGTTCACGATGCTGACGGCTCCGGTGTCCGGGAATGGGTCCCTGCGTGTGGCAGTATCTCCCGTGTTCCCGGTTGGAGTCATGTTCCCGCATCGTGTTGCGGTGCTCCGCAAACAAAAAACGCCACGAACCCGAAGGTTCGTGGCGCCTCGTGTCCGCCCCGCAGCGGGCGGTTGCCTGCGAGCCGGGTCCGGAGAGAGAGAGAAAGACCCGGTCGCAAACCCTGAACGGTCAGGCAGCGGCGCTAGTGGTAACCCGCGTCCGCCGTGACCTTGCCGCGGAAGACCCAGTAGGTCCACGCGGTATAGCCGAGAATGATCGGGATGATGAACAGCGCCCCGATCAGGATGAAGAGCTGCGCATCCGGGGAGGATGCGGCGTCCCAGAAGGTGTAGTCCGGCGGAACCACGTACGGCCACTTGCTCACGATCAGCCCCAGGAAGGTGAAGATGAACAGGGCGATCGTGGACACGAAGGGCAGCCCCTCGTGGCGCCGGCGCACCGAGCGCAGGATCTGCCAGGCCGCCAGCAGCGCCAGGGCCGGAAGGACCCACAGGATCTCGAAGGTGCCCATCCAGCGTTCCATGACCTTGGCATCGATGAACGGCGTGATCGCACTGACCAGCCCGAACACCACCAGCACGGCACCCAGCAGCCACGGGGTCACGCGGTAGGCAAAGGCCTGGGTTTCACCCTCGGTCTTGAGGATCATCCAGGTCGCGCCCAGCAGGGCGTAGCCCGCCATCAGACCCAGACCGGTGAGCACCGTGAACGGGGTCAGCCAGTCCAGCGCGGTGCCGGCGTAGTTCAGCCCGTCCATCTGGAAGCCCTGGATATAGGCCCCGACGACCGCCCCCTGGGCGAAGGCCGCGACCATCGAGCCGATCGCGAAGGAGGCGTTCCAGCCGCGCCGGGATTTCGCCGAACTCGCCTTGAAGCGGAACTCGAAGGCCACGCCGCGGAAGATCAGCCCCGCCAGCATCAGGAACACCCCGATGTACAGCGCCGGCAGGAACACCGAGTAGACCAGCGGGAAGGCCGCCAGCAGGCCGGCCCCCCCGAGGATCAGCCAGGTCTCGTTGCCGTCCCAGACCGGGGCGACCGTGTTCATCATGATGTCGCGCGACTGCTCGCCGGGGGCGAAGGGGAAGAGGATCCCCACGCCCAGGTCAAACCCGTCCATCAGGACGTAGCCGACCAGTCCGACGGCGATGATCACGACCCATACCAGTGTGATATCGACCATGGTTTCAGCTCCTTGCGTCAGCGGCAGGGTTGTCGTTGAACGGCGTATCGGCCGCCGACAGCGGGCGCTTGGCGTGCTGCGGCTCCTGCACCGGGTGGTCCGGCTCCGGACCCTTGCGCACGATGCGCACGATGTAATAGACGCCGGCGGTGAAGACCACGGCATACACCGCGATGTAACCCAGCAGACTGAACAGCGCCATGCCGCCGGTCAGCGACGGCGTGAGGCCGGTCGCGTGGTCCATGATTTCGTACACCAGCCAGGGCGCACGGCCCGTTTCGGTCACGAACCAGCCGGCCAGCACCGCGACGAACGGCGTCGGGATCATCCAGGTGAGGCCCTTGAGGAAACGCTCCGAGCCGAACAGGTCACCACGGAAGCGCAGCCAGGCACTCCACAGGGCGAACCCGATCATCACGAAGCCGATGGCCAGCATGATGCGGAACGACCAGAAGGTGATGCCGACCGGGGGACGTTCCTCCGCGGGCACTTCCTTCAGCCCGGGCACCTCGCCGTCCAGCTCGTGGGTCAGCACCAGCGAAGCCATGTTGGGCAGGCCGATCTCGAAGTGGTTGGTCTCGTTGGCCGAATCCGGGATGGCGAACAGCAGGAACGGGGCCCCGCGTTCGGTCTCCCAGACCCCTTCCATTGCCGCCACCTTGGTCGGCTGGTGCTCGAAGGTGTTGAGGCCGTGGATGTCACCCACCACCAGCTGCGCCGGGGCGGCGAACAGCAGGATCCACATGGTGGTCCCCAGCGCCTTGCGGTTCATCTCGACGTGCTTGTTGCGCAGCAGGTAGTAGGCGGAGACCCCCGCCACCACGAAGCCGGCGGTCAGCAGCGAGGCCAGACCCATGTGGAAGAAACGCGGCCAGAAGCTGGGGTTGAAGATCGCCTCCATCCACGAGGTGACCTGGAACACGCCGTCAACCAGTTCGAGGCCGGCCGGGGTCTGCATCCAGCTGTTGGCCACCAGGATCCAGAACGAGGAGATGAAGGTACCCAGCGCCACCATCAGCGCGGCGAACACATGCACGCCCTGCGGGACACGGTCACGCCCGAACAGCAGTACGCCGAGGAATGCCGCCTCCAGGAAGAATGCGGTGATCACCTCGTAGGACAGCACCGGCCCGAGGAAATTGGCCGTGGCATAGGAGAACACGCTCCAGTTTGTGCCGAACTGGAAGGACATCACGATCCCGGAGACCACCCCCATGCCGAACACGACCGCGAAGATCTTGATCCAGAACTTCGAGATCCGGGTGTACAGGGCGTCGCCGGTCTGCCAGGCCCGGAATTCCAGGAAGGCGATGAACGAGGCGAGCCCGATGGTGAATACCGGGAACAGTGCGTGAAATGACACGACGAATGCGAACTGCAGTCGTGACAGGAGTAAGGGGTCAAGCTCCATGGCATTGCCTCCGTGAACGATTGAGAGAGGACGCGCTGTGCGTTCCGCCCGGATGACAATCAAGTTGCGTGCCAGTTCTCGCTTTGGGGTGCGTGTTCGCGCTGCGACGCGGTTTGCGGCTGCACCCCGCGGGGAACAGGGAATCCCCGGGGTGTTGTGCATGCCGCACATGACAGTCTGGAACATTGAAGTGACACTGGCGGCAGACAAAGCGTCCGCAACAGGCTGACCGAGGCGCGCGCGATGCAGGTTTGGCGGGGTTTGTGATGCTGGCACGAAATCTGTATGCCAGAAGGGTTGAAACGCGGCGCCATCGGCGACCGCTCCGAAAAAAGACGCCCCGCGGGATGACGGGGTCGCGAGGAGGCATACACATGACAGATCGCAATAAGGCAGGTTCGTCAAAGGCACCGCTGGTATTGCGGGACGGACTTTCGCGGCGGGATTTCCTGAAACTGACCGGCGGGCTGACTGCGGCGGCAGCCGTAGGGTCTGCGCCGGCGGCGGCGCAGGCCGGTGTGCAGACCCGCGCGCGGATCGTTGTGCTGGGCGGCGGCGCCGCCGGGCTGACCGTGGCGGCGCGGTTGCGCGACCTGCTGGACGGGGCGCGCATCACCGTGGTGGAACCGAGCGAGACCCATCACTACCAGCCCGGCTGGACCCTGGTCGCGGCCGGGACCTATTCGGTCAGCGACGTGACCGCGCGCAACGAGCATTACATCCCGCGCGGCGTCGACTGGAAGAAGGACTACGTGGCCGCGGTGGATCCGGAGAGCCAGGTGGTCGAGACCGCCGGCGGGGATCGTCTGGATTACGATTTCTTGGTCGTGGCCACCGGGATCCATCTGGATTACGAGGCGATCGAAGGCCTGGAGCGCGCGGATATCGGGCAGAACGGCCTGACCAGTATCTATGCCGGTCCCGAGCAGGCGCGGCATGCCTACGAGCAGACGCAGCGCCTGGGCGAGCAGGGCGGGGTGGCCCGCTTCAATATCCCGAATACGCCGATCAAGTGTGCCGGGGCGCCGATCAAGGCGACCCTGATCGCCGAGGACCTGCTGCGCAAGGCGGGACAGCGGGATCGCGTGGAATTCCACTATCATGCCCCGGAAGGCGCGCTGTTCAGCGTCGAACGTTTTGACGGGATGGTGCGCGACATCTATGGCGAGCGCGGAGTCGGGATCGAATCCGGGTCCGTGCTGCAGGGCGTGGAGCCCGAGCTGCGCCGTGCGACCTTCGTGGATGGCGACGGCAATCGCGAGACGGTGGACTACGACTACCTGCACGTGGTGCCGCCCATGCGCGCCCACGACTGGGTGCGCGAGGCCGGTCTGGCGGTGGAAGACGGCAGTCTGGCGGAAGGCGGCTGGCTGGCCGTGGACGACCAGACCCTGCAGCATGCCCGCTACCCGAACGTGTTCGGCGCCGGCGACGTGGTGGACACGGCGATTGGCAAGACGGCCTCCACGGTCCGGGCCCACGGGTCGGTGACCCCGGACAACCTGGTGTCGGTGCTGCAGGATCGCGAACCGCAACAGCGTTTCGACGGCTACACCTCCTGCCCGCTGATCACCGAGGTCGGCAAGGCGGCCCTGGTCGAGTTTGACTACACCCTGGAAGAGGTCCCGACCTTCGGCTTCATCGATCAGGGACAGCCAAGCTGGATGTGGTGGCGACTGAAGGTGCACATGATCAAGCCGCTGTACTACAACATGCTGCGGGGGCGTTACCTCCGCTGATCGCGGGCAGCGCGCGCCCGGGGGCGGGGATGCGTTAGGGTAGGCGCATTCGCGAACCCCCGGGAGCGGCGTGGCACCCGATATTCTGTTCTATGGCGATCCCCATGGCCTCTTCGATCCCCTGATCGAGGCGGTGGCCCGCCATCGTCCACGGGCGGTGATTCTGCTGGGGGACATGGAGCTGCGCGAACAGTCGCTGGATACCGTACTGGCGCCGTTGCGCGAAGCCGTGGCGGCGGGCGCCACGATGCCGGAGATCTACTGGATCCCCGGCAATCACGAGAGTGATACCGATGCGGCCTGGGCGCATGTGTTCGGCAGTTCCTATGTGGCGGGCAATTTGCACGCGCGTGTCGCGGAAGTGGCCGGCCGGCCGGTAGCGGGTCTCGGCGGGGTGTTCCGTGGACGCGTCTGGTACCCGCGGGGCCCGCGCTGCAAGGCGCCGGTCTTCTTCACCCGAAACGAACATGTGGCGCAGCTCCCGGAACGCGATCGCTGGCAGGGCGCCGGGGATCGCGAGCCGGGCCTGCCCCGGCGCCATCGCACCTCCATCTATCCCGAAGACATCGAACGCCTGCGCGGGCTGCGGGCCGATATCCTGATCACCCACGAGGCGCCGTCGCCGCATGCGAGCGGCTTCGACACCATCGACGGCCTGGCCGAGCTGCTGGGGGCCGTACTGATCGTTCACGGGCACCATCACCAGGACTACGAGGCATATACCCCGGACGGGGTGCGGGTGCGCGGTGTCGGGCGGGCCGGGGTGGTCGGCCTGTATCCGGACGGCCGGCTGGAGACCCTGACGCCCGGCACGGGGGGCCCTGACGCGTCCGGTCAGGAGCCCGCCGCTTCCGGGAGAGCGTCGTGAGTGCAGTGCGTCCGTGGTAATCTAACGATGGTGTTCGCCCGCCCGCTCCGGCTGAAACAGCACCTTGTCGATGCGCACGTGCATCACGCCCCCGCCCGGACGCGGCCACTCGATCTCCTCGCCTTCCGAGAGTCCGAGCAGGGCACTGCCCACCGGCGCCATGATCGACAGCGTCTGCCCGCTGTCATCCATGTCACGCGGGTAGACCAGGGTCATGGTGAATTCCTCCCCGGATTCCACCACCCGGAAGCGCACGCTGGAGTTCATGGTTACGACCGACGCCGGCATCTCGTGCGAGTCCACCACCCGCGCACGATCCAGTTCGGCTTCCAGCTCCGTTCTGCCGGGCCACTCCTCCGCGGACACGGATTCCAGCAACTGGTCCAGCCGCTCCATGTCGGTTGCCGAAACAACGATCTCGGGCTTGTCCACAACTCCACCTCTCGAGGCCGGTCAACGCCACTGCGGTGACCGGTAAAGCATGCAGGGAAAAGGCCGCCGGGAAGCCGACGGACACCACATACCGGGGACGCTGGCGGCCCGGCGGGACACGCGGATGCGGTGCCTCTGACGACCGATTCTGGGGTCGAATGACGCAAAAGACAAACCCGGAAGCACGATGTGATCCGTATCAAGGCCACACGGCCGTCGAACTGCTACACAGGGGAAGACGTTCTGTACCCGGGAGCCCTTGCATGAATCTCCAGATGAACGAGCCATTACCCGGTTTCGACCGTCCCGTCGAGGTCCTGCGCGCCTGCCATCGACGCCTCAGGGGCTGCCTGGAGACGCTCGAACGCTTGCATGCGCACGTCCCGGAACACGGCGCGGATGCCGAGGCCCAGGCTGCGGCCCAGCGGCTGCTGAAATATTTCCATGCCTCCGCGCCGCATCATCACGCCGACGAGGACGAGGACCTGTTCCCGCGGCTCAGGAGCCTGGGCGATCAGCCCGACTGCCATCCCCAGCTGCCCGACTGGCTGGACCGTCTTACCGCGGAGCACGAAACGCTGGAAAATGGCTGGTCCCGCCTGGAGCCGGACCTGCTCGACATCGCCGAAGGACGCGATGCCCCGCTGGAGGGGGCCGCGGAATGGATCGAACAATACCGCCGCCATCTGTCCCTCGAGGACGAGGCCGTGCTGCCCCTGGCCGAACACCTGCTGGACGCCGATCAGTGCCGCGCCATCGGCGAAGCCATGGCTCGCCGGCGCGACCTGGACCCCGAATCCCATGACTGATTTCACCCTGGACCTGCGCGGACTGGGCGACCACGCCCATACCCGCGCCTACTACACCCTGCGCGAACTCGGCCCCGGCCAGACCTTCGACGTACTGGTAGAGGAAGAGCCCGAACTGCTGATGGCCGCCGTCGCGCAGCAGCTGCGCCACGCCATCCACTGGGAAACCGTAAAAGCCGGGCCACCGCTGTGGACCCTGCGCGTGCGCCGGCGCGACGACACCGAACCCGTCGACCTGGTCGACCTCCTCACTCGTGACCACCTGCGCATCGACCGCCTGTTCGCCAGCGCCCTTCACCGGGTCAATGCCGGCGATGCCGAGGGTGCCGCTCCGGCATTCCACGCCTATGTGGCCGGACTGCGACGCCACGTTCACGTGGAGAATGAACTGATCGTTCCGCTGCTTGATCTGCCGCGCCATCCGGGCGGAGACGACCCGACGTCCATCATGCTGCGCGAACATGACGAACTGCTGGATCAGACCGCGATGCTGGAACACGAATTCTCCGAGGGGGTCGACGAACCCGGGGTCATCGCGCCCTTCTTCGCCCTGATCTCGGGCGGACTGGCCAAGCACGAAGGGCGCGAGGAACAGAACCTGTTCCCGCACTGGAGCCGGCGCCTGAAGGAACAACCCGACGTATCCCGCGAGCTCTTCGACAAGGCCCGACACATGCTCGTCGTCCCCGGCGACGAATCCGAAGATGCCGCCGACTCCGGCGGGCCGCAGAACCCGCCGGAGTCGGGGAAGGGTTAAAGAAAGGTTGGTTTAACCCGCTCCCGTTCCGGAGGGGTCAGGCACGGCATTCAATTTCGATGTCACGCCGGCGAGCCATGGCTTCGCCGATGGCGCGGCACTGATCGGCGTCCAGCAGGTGCTCGGCCAGGGGCAGCACGGCCTGTTCCTTGAGGCTCAGGTGCCGGCGATAGCGGGCGACCCATTCCGGGGCTCCCGCGAGGGAAGCCGGGCGGCCTTCGGCGATGTCCAGCAGGTCCGGCTCCAGCCGGGCCCAGCCCCTTTCGAGGGCCTCGTGATCCGCGGTCAGGCTGTCCAGCCAGGCGGGGAGCTGGGGGTGAGACGCCGGATGGTCGCCCAGGCGCTTGAGCCTCGGGAACAGGTCCTCGTACTCGTCGGCATGATGGTGCGGAGCGGCCGAATAAAAATAATGCAGCAGGCGCTGGGCGGCGGCCTGGGCCGTGGCATCCGCTCCGTGTTCCGGGACGTGCGCATGCAGGTGTTCCAGCCGCTCCAGACAGGCCAGCAGGCGGCGGTGACAGGTACGCAGGACCTCCAGAGGACGGTTAAACCCGGGGAAGGGTTCGTTGATCATCAGATCCATGGGTTTACCTCAGCGTGCTGATTCCGGGTTTGCGGACGGGGGGTCGGGCATGAATATCCAGCCAGGCCCTTCGAGGAGGGGGCCAGGCCGGCCGCCGGCACCATCTGGACGCGGGCGGCGAACGGGATGGTCCCGGCATAGCCGAGCATGAGCGTGAAAGGTTTTTTCATAATGCATGCCTCGTCGTGTGTCCCTGTGCGGGGTGGGTTCGGGATATTTCCTGGGCAGGGGCAGGGCCGATGATCACGACTCGCTTCCCCGTGCCGGGACGAGAATGCATTTGTGTCGGTGTGGGTTCTGTTCGGTGCCGCACACAAGGAGCGGGTCTTACCCCCAGTACCCCTGGCGAAACCAGCCCCCATTGCGCAGGCAGCGAAACAGCCAGATCCAGCGGCCGCGGACATCGCGGGTCAGGGCATAGTCGCGGCGTCGGTCGTTCTCCCGGTCCCACCAGCCGTTTTCCAGCCGCCCCAGTGGCTGGGTGTCGCCGCTTCGGGGTGCCGGCACCGGCTCCGGGGCATGCACCCACAGGGCCGTACCGCAAGCTTGCTGCGCGGGGCTGGGGGGATGTGTGGCGGTGTCCGGCCCCGGCCGCATGGCGGCGAACACGGGTTCCTGCGCATCTTCCGGGGCCGGGGTGCCGCGGTTGACCAGGCGTCCGACCTGTTGCGCCCCCAGACGCGCGCGCAGGCGTGCGAGCACGGCGGGCAGGTGCCCGGGGTGGCCGGCGCCGTGCCCGGCATCGTCGTGGTCCCCGGCGGGGTCTCCGGTCAGTAGCCCGTCATCGGTGGCGGGCGGCTCGAGCAGTTCGGCCGAGTGCAGGCGCAGGCCGATAACCGGGGCCTGCAGGGTCTCGCGCTCCAGCCGCGTCTGCCACAGGCTCAGCCAGTCCGCCGCACGGATGCCCGGCTGCCCGCGCTCCAGATTCAGGCGGGTGGTGTCCTCCCGATGCTGCAGATCCAGCTGCATGCCCTGCAGGCTCAGGGCCCGGCCGCGCAGTTGCTGCTCGGCCTGCTGCAGCAGGCGCCGCAAGGGGAAGACCAGGGCCGTACTCGCACGGATCTCGTGATCCAGACGCAGGGTGAGTTCCAGGGTCGCCGGCGGGACGAAACGCGGCAGGGTTTCGCAGGCATCGCCCAGCAGACGGTCGATGGTCTGCAGCAGGTCCGGCCCGTGGCGCCGGGCCAGCTCCGCACGGGGCAGGCGCAGCAGCTCGCCGAACACCCGCAGCCCGGTGGCCTGCAGGGCCTCGCGGGTGGTTGCGGGCAGAGGCAGGGTGCCCAGCGGGAAGCGAGCCAGGCTGCGACGCAGGGCATCACGGTCCTCGGGAATCTCCGGGTGCCGGTGCGTGGCGAACAGGCGGGCGGCGGCCGGACTGCGGGCCATGCCGGTACGAGGCTGGAAACCCAGTTCGCGCAGCAAGGCCTCCACGCGCTGGCGCAGGGCCGGCAGCCCGCCGAACAGGCGCCGGCTGCGCCCGGCTTCGAGCAGGATGCGCTGTGCTCCGGGTTCGGGATGCACATGGTCGCTGAACTGCAGCAGGGCGGCGGCCAGCTGCTGGACCTCGCGTTCACGGGCCGGCGGGTCGTCCTCGATCAGTTCCGGGGCGTCCAGCAGGGCCAGGGCATCGCCCAGGGGCATGCCCGGGCGGGCGCCGGCGCGGCGCGCGGCACGGTTGGCGGCATGCACCCGGGGTCGTTCCCCGCGTTCCACGATCAGCAGGGGATGCTGCGCGAGACGGGCGGCATCCGCGCGGCGGCGGGCCTGGAGGTCCAGGGCCAGATGCGGGAGCTGGATGGCCAGCCAGCACTCCGGGGCCCCCGGCGCGGCGTTCGGGGACGGGGCGGGTGCAGAATCGCGGGGCAGCTCCGGGAGCCCCGGAAGCAGCTGCAGGGCGGGGCCCGAAGGGCCGCGGTCGTGGGCGGGCGCCGGTTGCGACGGGTGCGCGTCCGGGATCACGGGGCGTCCTCCGCGGGGGGCGGGTGTGCAACGGAGATATCCAGCGGCCGACCGCGTCGGTACTGTGCGCCGTTGCCTTTGAGAAAGTGCAGGCGCAGGCCCCGGCCATGGGGCTGCCACTGCAGGCGCTGATGCGCTGGCGAGGGCTGTTCGGCCGCCTGCGGCGGACGGTAGAGCACGGCACAGGCGCGGCTTTCGCCGGCCGCCAGGCGCAGACGCCGCAGTCGTGCGGTCTCCGCGGGACCGTGGATCCAGATCAGCAACACGCCAAAGGCCGGGTCGCGCAGGCACTGTTCCGCACTCCACAGGCGTTCGCCGTCCTGGTCGGCCCGCACCAGCAGGACCCGCTCCGGGGGAATGCCCAGCTGCTGCCAGCCGGGCAGCCAGGGGGTGGCCGGCGGGCCGATCAGGGCGATCCACAGCCGCGCGCGCGCGCAGGCGGCGAGCATCGGGACCAGCAGGCGGGTCTCGCCGCTGCCGAAGGGCGCGCCCAGCAGTTCCACCAGCTGGCCGCGTGGCCAGCCGCCGCCCAGGGCCGTTTCCAGTTCGGGTGTCCCCGCCGGCCAGACCGCGTCGCCACTGGCGGGGGCGCCCTGGCGGCCGCGCCACAGGGCCGGGTGCTCCAGCAGCGAGTCCAGGGCGCGGGTCATTCGCCTTCCAGATTTCGCAGTACCCCTACGCCGATCCCCTCGATCGCGAGTTCGCGGCGTTCGGGGTCGATCTCGATGGGGGCGAAGTCCGGGTTTTCGGGCAGCAGGCGGATCCGCGAACCATCGTGGTGGAAGCGCTTGACCGTGACCTCGTCCTCGATGCGCGCGACCACGATCTGGCCCTCCCGGGCCTCCGGGGTGCGGCGCACGGCCAGCAGGTCGCCGTCGAGGATGCCGGCATCACGCATGCTTTCGCCGTGCACCCGCAGCAGGTAGTCGGGACGGGCCCGGAACAGTGCGTCGCCGAGTTGGTAGTGCCCCTCGATGTGTTCGGTGGCCAGCAGCGGCGAGCCGGCCGCAACCCGGCCGATCAGGGGGATGCCCTCCGCCCCGGACGGCGTGGCGGGCGAGGGGCGCGTGTCGGGAGGCAGGCGGATCCCGCGGGCCGCCCCGCCCACCAGTTCGATCGCACCCTTGCGCGCCAGGGCCTTGAGGTGGCATTCCGCCGCATGGGGCGAGCGGAAACCGAAGGCCGTGGCGATCTCGTTGCGCGTGGGCGCGGTGCCCTGGGTGGTGACCACCTCGGTGATGTAGTCGAGGATGGCCTGCTGGCGCGGGGTGAGCGACGGGACGGACGACACGGGGGCGGCTCCGGATACTGTTCATAATTACAGTAACCGGAGGGCGCCCGGGTCGGCAAGCGGTCAGTCGGGGTCCGCTGCGGCCCCGTCCTCGTCTGCTGCGTGCCCGGTGTAGAAGCGCCGGGCGTCGTCGAACAGCTCGGCGTTGGTGTCGGCACGCATGTACAGCATGTGCCCGCCGGGATAGCGGCCGGTGACGATGCGCTCGTCGTCGCCCGGGTCCGCGGCATGCGCGATCTGCCCCAGCAGCCATTCGGTGGCGAAATAGGGGGTGATCAGGTCGGCCTCGCCGTGCACGCTGAAGATGCGAAAGCGGGGATCCAGTGCCAGCGCGGTGGCCAGGTCGTCCATCGCCGAGGCCGGGCCGGTCCGCTGCGAGCTGTCCCAGTCCCAGGCACCGAAGACTTCGCGGCTGAGCAGGCGATACTGATGCCCGTGTGACCAGTCCAGGGTGTTGCGCAGGTGGTCCAGCATGGCGGTGGACAGCGGGGCCACCAGACCGTCGAGGATGGCATCGGCCCGCGGTCGCGCGCGGGTCGGGACCGGATCGGGCGAATCGAGCCCGCCATCGTACAGGCTGACCAGCCGGCCCTCGTCCCGCAGCAGGCCACGCTGCGCCATGTTCAGGGTGACGCGGCCGCCGGTCGCGCGCAGGTGGTCGCGGTCGATCCCGGTGAATCGGGCCACTTCATCGATCCAGTCCGCGTCGATCCGGTCCGGATGCAGCAGGCCTTCGAGATAGTCCCCCAGCGCGAATGCCTCCGCCTGCTCGAGGCTCGGCGGGTCATCGCCCAGGCGGTCATGCGCGCGTGCCGAGGCGGTCAGCGCCGGCAGCATCAGTGCGTGCGGGAGCGGGCGGCCGGTGCCGCCCTCGAGCATGCCGAAATCCAGCGCGGGGGAGACCAGCACCGTGCCCGAGACGCTGATGCCGGAGTTGCGCATCAGCCGCGCCGGCAGGGCACCGGCGCGATAGCCGCCATAGCTTTCCCCGCCGAGGTACACCGGGTCGCCGCGCCGTCCGTGGTCGTCCAGCCAGCGTTCCAGGGTTTCTTCCAGGGCGGCCAGGTCGCCCTCCGGCTCGAAGAAATCTTCGGGATCGCCGGCCTCCATCACCCGGCTGAAGCCGGTGCCCGGCGGATCCACGAAGACCAGGTCGGTAAATGCCAGCCAGGTCTTCGGGTTGTCCACCAGGCGCGGCGGGGTGGTGGCCGAGAGGCCACGCTCGTCGGTCTCCAGCACCCGCGGGCCAAGCCCGCCGACGTTGAGATAGGCGGAGGCCGCCCCCGGGCCGCCGTTGAACAGGAAGGTCACCGGGCGGTCGGTGTCTTCATCCTCCACCGTGTAGGCCACGCTGAAGACCCGTGCCTCGGGGTGTTCGCGATCCTCGCCCAGCGGGGTGTAGCCGACCGTCGCGCGGTATTCAAGCCGTTCGCCATCCACCGTTTCCAGCGAATGCATGGTGGTCACCGGCTCGGGAATGACCGCCGGCAGTTCCTCGCGGTTGTCTTCTTCGCCCGGGGCCGGGGCGGCAAGCAGCAGCAGGGCCAGACCCAGGGCACCGGGGCCGCCATGTCGCCGCATCAGCAAACCGCCGTCTCCTCGGTATCGGGGCAGTCGTGCTGCACCACGCGGTCTTCTTCCAGCCAGTGCTTGATGCCGTCGGTGACGTTATGGACGTCCCCGTACCCCAGACCGTCGGCCAGCGCGCGGGCCAGTACGCCGGTGCGGCTGCCGGTGCGGCAGATCAGGACTACGGTGTCATCCGGGTCTACCGCATCGGTGAACGCCTGACCGAATTGCGGAATGAACTGGCCGCGTTCGTCGAAGGCGGTCATGCGCAGACTTCCTTTCACCACCCCCGTCTCGGCCCATTCGTCGGGGCGGCGGATGTCGATGATCGTGACGTCGTCGCGTTCGAGCATCCCGGCCAGCTCGTTATTGTTCAGGCCGCCGAAGGGCGCCCGCTCCACTTCCAGGATCTCCACTTCGAAGCGCAGAGTGGCGTTCGGCGGGATCACGTCACCGGCGCCGCGTGACCCGTAGCCCAGTTCCGGCGGGATGATGATCTCGCGCTTCCCGCCCTCGCGCATGCCTTCCAGGCCCTTCTCCCAGCCCGGAATGACCTCGCCGGCGCCCAGGGTCAGGGTAAACGGCTGGCCGCGGTCGCGACTGGAGTCGAAGGGTTCGCCCTGGTCCTCGCCATCCTCGTACACCCAGCCGGTGTAATGTACGGTCACGGTGTCATGACGCACGACCTCGGGGCCTTCGCCTTTTTCGAGGTCGCGGATCTGGACGTTTTCCGCCAGCGCGGTGGCGGGCAGGATCAGAGTGATGAAAATTGCAAACAACCAGGCCTTCATGAGCCCTCCGGAACCAGTTGGCAGGAGGAATAACCTACCAGACCGGGCCCGGTGAGTGCGCGCATGAATCCGTGTCTCTTCAACCCTGACGCCGCTGCTCCCAGAATTGTCGGGAGAGATTCTGCAGACCGGCCGCCAGTTCGCTGACGGAACGGGCGGCACCATGGCTGTCCCCGGCGCGCGTGGCCGTCGTGTCGGCCGCACTGCGAATGGTTTCCACGCCGCGGTTAATCTCGCCTCCGGCGGTCCCTTGTTCTTCCACGGCGGCGGCGATCTGATTGCTCATGTCGCGTATGCGCGCGATCCCTTCGGTGATATGAGTCAGGGATTCGGCGGCTCGGCGGGCCTGGTCGACACTCGCACGGGCCTGTTCATGGCTCTGGTTCATGACTTCCGAGGCGGCCCGGGCCCGGTCCTGAAGCCTTTCGATCATCGCCTGGATTTCGGAGGTGGAGTTCTGGGTTCGGCTGGCGAGGGTGCGGACCTCGTCGGCGACCACGGCGAACCCGCGACCCTGTTCGCCGGCGCGGGCGGCCTCGATGGCCGCATTCAGGGCGAGCAGGTTGGTCTGCTCCGCGATACCCCGGATGACGTCCAGAACGCTGCTGATTTTCTCGCTTTCTTCCCCCAGTTCGCTCATGACCGCGGCTCCGCGCGCAACTTCTTCACCCAGGGTTTCGATCGAGCGGGTACTTTTCTGGACGATTTCCTGGCCTTCGCGGGCCTCGGAATCGGTCTGATCGGCGGCGTCCGCGGTGCTCTGTGCGCTGCGGGCAACGTCCTGCACACTGTTGACCATCTGGTTGGTCGCACTGGCGACCTCCTCGGTCTCCTGCTGCTGCCGGTCGCAGGCGGAGCGGCTTTCATTGACCGCGGCCGTCAGGCCTTCGGCGGTCTCGCCGAGCTGTTCCGCCGCGTCGCCCATGCGGCCGACCACCGCGCCGGCTTCGGCTTCCAGCATCCGCATGGCGAATTCCAGTTCCCCGGCTTCGTCCATGCGGCCGGTATAGATGTACTGGCTGATCGGGTTGCCGGTGAGTCGGCGCGCCCGGGCGACCGCGTTGCATAACGGAGAAAGACCGTTCCACGCCAGTCCGCCACCCACCACCAGTCCCGAAGCGGCGATCACTGCGGCACTGGGGGCTGTCAGGCCGGTAAAGGCGGCGGCCACGCCCAGCCCGGCCGCCAGCCCGCCGGCGATGGAAGCAAGGGCCCGGGTCTTGATGCCCATCCGGGGCAGGCGCAGGGCCAGTGGCGTGCGCTCCTGCATCAGATCGGCATAGACGCGTTCGGCCGCTTCTACGTGTTCGCGCCGGGGTTTGGTGCGTACGGACTGGTATTCAACCACTTGACCATCCCGCATGACCGGAGTGACATAGGCGCTGACCCAGTAGTGGTCCCCGTTCTTGCAGCGGTTCTTCACCATGCCCATCCACGAGCGTCCGCTCTTGATGGTGTTCCAGAGATCGGCGAAGGCGGCCGGCGGCATGTCCGGGTGGCGGATGACGTTGTGGTTCTTGCCAATCAGCTCTTCGTGCTCGAAACCGCTGATCCGGAGGAAATCCGGGTTCACGTAGGTGATGGCGCCCTTGAGGTTGGTAGTGGAAAGAATATTGGCGCTCTCGGGGTAGTCCACCTCACGTTGGGTGACCGGAAGATTCTTCTTCATGTTTCCCCCTCGGGAAAGGCCGTGTTGCCGGGTCTCTTGCAGGCTTACGGCGGCTGCGGGCGGAACTGAAGCTAAATCCCTTTTGTTAACGCTGTCAATTGATTTTTCGGGGTCAGCGAAGAAGGCGGCGACGGATGCGGTAGCTGGCCAGGCTGATGGCCACGGCGCCGTAGCCGGTGATGACGGCAAGATGGGGCAGCCACTGCACTGGCCAGCTGCCGGTCATCAAGGGTCGGACCAGCTCGATTACGTGGGCCAGTGGCAGCATCCAGGCCAGGGTCTGCACCCAGTCGGGCAATTGTTCCAGCGGGAAGAATACTCCAGAGAGCAGCAGCATGGGCGTGACCGCCAGGGTGAAATAGTAGAGGAAGAAATCGTAGCTGCGCGCCAGCGAGGTGACGACCAGCGCCAGCGCCCCGAAGGTAAAGGCGGCGAGGAAGATCACCGGCAGTGCGAGCAGGGCGCGCGCGTCGGTCACCAGGCCCAGCAGGCTGGCGACGATCAGCACGGTGATGGCGCTGACCAGGCCCTTGGTGGCCGCCCAGATCGCCTCGCCGAAGACGATGTCGTCCAGGGTCAGCGGGGTCGCCAGCATGCCGAGCCAGGTGTTCTGTTCTGCCATGCGCGTATAGGCCGAGTACATGCCCTCGAAGCTGGCGGTCATCATCGCGCTGGAGGCGACGATGCCGGAGGCGATGAACACCATGTAGCGCATGCCGTCGACCTCGCCCACCATGGCGCCAAAGCCGACCCCGAACGCGAGCAGGTAGAGGATCGGTTCGCCGAAATTGCCGACCACCGCCGGCAGCATCAGTTTGCGCCACACCCGCAGATTGCGGCGCCACACCGTGAACAGGCGCGGGCCGGGGCGGGGCAGCAGGGGGTGGGTGCGCTGGCGCATGGGCATTCAGTCCCGCAGGTCGTGGCCGGTGAGCTTGAGGAAGACGTCTTCGAGGTTGGCCTCGCGCAGGCCCATGCGTTCCCCGCGCGCCTCCAGCCGGCCGCGCAGGCCTTCCGGGTCGGGGGTGTAGATCAGCCAGGTGTCGGCGACCTGGTGGGCGCGGTCGCGCGGCCCCAGTTCGTTTTCGATGGAGGCCGCGGCGCCGTGGCCGGCGACCGTGGCCACCCACGGCTCGACGTGCTCTTGGATCAGCCCGGCGGGCGTGTCACAGGCGATGATGCGGCCATGGTCGATGATCGCGATGCGGTCGCACAGCTCCTCGGCCTCCTCCATGTAGTGCGTGGTCAGCACCAGGGTGACGCCCGAGGCACGCAGCTCGCGCAGCTGTCGCCAGAGGTGGTGACGGGCCTGGGGATCGAGTCCGGTCGTGGGTTCGTCGAGGATCACCGCGGCCGGGTCGTTGATCAGCGCGCGGGCGAGGGTCAGGCGGCGCTTCATGCCCCCGGACAGTGACTGGATCGGCGCGTCGCGCTTGTCGCTCAGGTTCACCCGTTCCAGCAGCCGGTCGATGTGCGTGTGCAGCGAGGGGCCGGACAGGCCGAAATACGAGGCATAGGTGCTCATGTTCTCGCTGACGGTGAAATCGGGATCCAGGGTGTCGAACTGCGGCACCACGCCCAGTCGGTGGCGGACCGCCCGCTCGCCCTCGGGCATGCTCCGGCCGAGGACCTCGATGTGACCGGCATCAATGGGCGTGAGGCCCAGCAGCATGCGCAGGGTGGTGGTCTTGCCCGCCCCGTTGGGGCCCAGCAGGCCGAAGAACTCGCCCTCCGGGATGTCCAGGTTGACGCCGTCCACCACCGGCGTGCCGTCGTACCACTTGCGCAGGTCCTGGATGCGGATGGCGGTCAAGGGGTGTCCTTTTCGCAAAACGAGTAGTCGGGATCCCGCACAGTGTAAGGTGTTCCCGCCGGGTGCCGCGAAGGGGGCAGGACAGCACGGGGATTTCCGGTGCCCATGGTCGTTGCCGGGGCAATGCGCTACCCTTCGCCGCGTTCGCGCGCAAGCGCGCTCCTGTAAAGGCAGCAGCTCTGCGGCAGACTGTTCCGGCCAACGCGAGGTGATCCATGCAGTTGTTCTGGCAGCCCCGGACGGATCTGGGCAAGGCCATCGGTCCGGGCATCCTGATGGCCGGCGCCGCGATCGGCGGTTCCCATCTGGTGTCCTCGACCCAGGCCGGGGCGCTCTACGGCTGGTCCCTGCTGGGACTGTTGCTGCTGGCCAACCTGTTCAAGTACCCGTTCTTCCTGTACGCGGTGAAGTACCGCGCGGCCACCGGCGACACGATCCTGCATGGCTACCGGCGCATGGGGAAGGGCTTCCTCGCGGCCTTCTTTGGCCTGAATCTGGTCAATGCCTTCCTCAATACCGCGGGGGTCGCGTTCATCTCCGCCAGTCTGTTTCTGGCGTTCCCGTTCGTGGATGCGGCCGAGCATGTAACCGGGATCGCCATCGGCATCCTGTTGCTGTGTGCCGCCATCATCATCGCCGGGCATTATCAGCTGCTGGACAAGATCGCCAAGGTCGTGGTTTTCCTGCTGGCGGTGTCCACCCTGACCGCGGTGATCGTGGCGATCTGGCAGAGCGCGGAGATCCCCGAGGGGTTCGTCGGACGCGACCCCTGGGACCTTGCCTCCATCGGCTTCATCATCATGTTCATGGGCTGGATGCCGGCGCCCATCGACATCGCGGCGTGGCCGTCGCTGTGGCGGACTTCGCGCGAGATCGAGACCGGCCACCGCGCCACGGTGGGCGAGTCGACCACCGATTTCCACATCGGCTACATCGTGACCGTGGTCCTGGCGGTGTTCTTCCTCGCCCTGGGGGCGCTGGTGATGTACCACTCCGGGACCGGCATCGGGCTGGCCGACATGACCGCCGGCGAGTTCTCCGGCCGGTTCATCGAGATGTACACCTCGACCATCGGCGACTGGGCGCACTGGCTGATCGTGCTGGCGGCGTTTTCCGCGATGTTCAGTACCACCCTGACCTGCATGGACGGCTGGCCGCGCTCGCTGGCGATGAGCACACTGCTGCTGTTCGACCGCCCGGAGGCGGGGCTGCGGCGCGCGCTGGTCGCATGGCTGCTGTTCACGGTGGTGGTCTGCATCGTGATTATTCAGTTTCTGCTGACCGATCTGCTGGCGATGCTGCAGTTCGCGATGGTGGTGTCGTTCCTGACTTCCCCGGTGTTCGCCTGGCTCAATTACCGCGCCATCCAGCGCCCCGAGGTGGCGGAGAAGGACCGCCCGGGTCCGGTCATGCATGTACTGTCCTGGGCGGGGATGACGTTCTTCATCGTGTTCACGCTGCTGTTCGTGGTGTGGTTCTTCGGGCTGCAGGATGCGGCCGAGGAAGAACGCGAGCGGATGCAGGAGGAGGAGCAGGCTCTGGTCGTCCCGTTCGAGCCGACGGCCCGGGTGTGACAGGAACCTCCTCAGCTCGAGGCGCGCGCTCGGGTGAACCGGCGGATGATCAGCGTCAGCAGGACGGCCACGCCGATCGCCCCGATCGCGAACGCGGGGCTGGAGAGCAGGTCCGGGCGCAGCAGCAGTAACAGGCCCAGCGCCAGCATCATCATCCCGGACAGCAGTTTGAGCAGGCGCCCCTCGTGTTCCTGCAGCTTGCGGTTGCCCAGGGTGAAGGCGAACAGCGCGACGATCGCCAGCATCGGCAGCACGTAGATCAGGTTGTACGCGAGCAGATAGCCGTAATAGCCCACGGCCCCGGGGTCGTGGGTGGTCAGGATCCGGGTGTAGATCATCGGTAAGCCCAGGGTGCACAGGATCTCGTAGAGGTTGACCACCACCGCCAGGACCACGGTGGCGCCCAGCACCCAGGGCAGACTGTCGGCCTGGGTCAGCTCGCGCATGCGGCGGAACAGTCCGGGCCGGGCCGAGTCCGGGATGCTCAGCGATACTCCGCGCTTGAACAGGAAGTAGTCCTTGATATTGATCAGCGCCATCGCCAGCGCCACGGCCCCGGCGATGCGCGTGATCAGAGGCATCTCGCCGAGCACCAGAAAGGCGTTCAGCCAGGCGGTCATGAAGGTGAAGTAGATGACCCCCGAGATGGTCACGAAGACCCCGCCGATCAGCAGGATGCGGCCCCGACTGCGGCTGTGCACTACCACGCTCAGCAGGAACAGCAGGACGAAGAAGGCGCAGGGATTGAACGCGTCGAAGCCCGCGAGGATCAGCGTCAGCGCCGGCAGGGACAGCCGGTCGGGGTGCAGCTCGCCGAACAGGGGCAGGCGCAGCGGTTCGGCCTCGGTCCACAGCGCGCGTTCCAGCTCGGGTGGTTCGCCGGCCTGAACCCGCCGGTGACAGGTCTCCAGCAGTTCGCGCAGCCGGGCCTCCTGGCGTCCGCGCGTGTCGAACCCCTCGAGCATCGCGCCGCAGAACAGGAAACCGGGCACCGCCCGGGCCTGTTCGCCGCGTTCGGCGGCCATCTGGCGGTAGAGCGAGCCCAGTTGCGGGTGTGCGGTCAGGTCGTAGCTGCGCACGTCCAGCCAGGGGTAGTCCTGCGCCAGCTGATGGACCACGGGCAGTGCGTCGAGGCAGCGGGGGCACTCGCGGGTCCAGAAGAAATGCAGGGTGATGGCAGGGGAGGCCCCGTCGGCGTCGTCGGGTTCGCCACCCGGGGTCTGGGCCTGGGCGGTGCCGCCGGCGAGCGACAGCAGCAGGAAGCCCATCAATATCCAGGCCAGTAACGCGTACCTCCGTGCCGGATGTCCGTGACTCTTCGCGGGTGGATCGTGCCTTCCCGGCATGGGGCTCCCCGTACTGTTCCCTGTCGCCGAGTATAACCGGCTTTCAGCGTGCCTCGTCGTCGCGCCAGCTGGCCAGCGCGTGCAGAGCCAGGGTTACCAGAACGGCCGTCCCCGCGACGAGCGTCATCAGCGGCGGCGCCTCGGCCAGGAACAGCCAGACCCACAGGGTACCGAACACCGCTTCCAGGACCAGGAACAGGGCGACTTCCCCGGCCGGGAGGTGGCGGGTGGCCAGGGCGATCATCACCAGCGCCAGTGGCAGCTGCACCGCGCCCATCAGCAGCAGTGTGGCCAGGCTGGTGGCCGACACCGCCAGCGGCGCGGCGAAGAAGAGCGCAATCACCGCGCCCAGCAGGCCGCCGGTGGCGATCACCGCGAGCCGGTCGATCTGCGGCGAACGGCGCAGCAGGGTCAGCTTGAGGCCGACCACCATGGCCGCGCCCAGCGCGAACAGGTCCCCCAGCCAGCCGCCGGTTTCCAGCGAGCCGGCGAACACGCCGACGATGCCGGCCAGGCTGAGCAGGATCGCGACCCAGGTCCGCAGCGGGATCCATTCGTGCAGGATCAGGCCCGAAAACAGGGCCGCGAACAGCGGCGAGGCGGCGAGGATGACCACGGCGTTCGCGACGGTAGTATGCAAAACCGCGAGGACGAACAGATAGTTGGTGGCAGCGAATCCGGTCGCGGTCCACCATGCGTCCATGCCGCCGCGCTGCATGCAGGCCCAGGTCCAGCGCCCGTTCATCAGTCGCAGCACGACGGTGAGGGTGATCGCCATGAACAGGCCGCGCCAGAACAGGATGTCCGGCGCGCTGGCATCGGCGAGGCGTACCAGCAGGCCGTCGAAGCTGATCGCCATGACTCCGATGAACGCGAACAGGGCACCGGTGGCGTGCGGACTGAGGTTGCGAATCAATGCGGGCTCCTTTTCTGCTACGTTGGCCGGATTTCCAGTCCGAGGAGTTTTCCATGTCGTCAGCGACGATCCCCGCCGCGTTGCAGCCGGTCGGCTGCGTGGGCCTGGGCATCATGGGCGCGCCCATGACCCGCAACCTGCTTGCTGCGGGGGCCGAGGTGCATGTCTGGGCCCGACGTCCGGAACAGGCGCGGGCCTTCGAACCGGAGGGTGCCCGGGTGCACGGGGATCTGGCCGGGCTGCTCGCGCAGGTCCGTGTCCTGGTGCTCAACGTTTCGGATACGCCCGACGTCGCGGCCCTGATGGAGGGGCCCGGCGGGGTGCTCGAACACGGTCGTCCGGGCCTGATCATCATCGACCACAGCACCATCGAGCCGGTACGTTCCCGCGAGCTCGCACGCGCCGCGGCGGAGCGTGACATGGTGTTTATCGACGCCCCGGTTTCGGGGGGCGAGCCCGGTGCTCGCGCCGGTACCCTGAGCCTGATGATCGGCGGGCCCGCGGACGCGGTCGAGCAGATCCGGCCCCTGCTGGAGGCCGTGGGTTCCACGCTCACCCATGTCGGTGACAGCGGTGCCGGGCAGATCGCCAAGGCCTGCAACCAGCTGGTGGTCGGCGAGACCCTGGCGGCGATCGGCGAGGCCTTTGCGCTGGCCGAGGGGCAGGGCGTGGATCCCGCACGCATTCGCGAGGCGCTGCTGGGCGGCTTTGCCGGATCGCGGATCCTCGAGGTACACGGCCAGCGGCTGCTGGACGGCGACTTCGAGCCCGGGTTCCAGCTGGGACTCTACCAGAAGGACGCCGGGATTGTGGCCGAGCTGGCCCGGCGCACGGGTCTGGAACTGGACGGGGTCCGGCGTATCGGCGCTGCCGTGGACGCCGCCTGCGCGGACGGGCGCGGTGACGCCGACGTGTCCCTGCTGGCACGCTACTGTGCCGGATCGTCGGGCGGGCGTGCCGAATAACCCGGCTACAGTGCCAGGGGGGTGTTGCGGTAACCGGGGGCGGGGGGCTGCACGCGATCGCCGGGTTCGGGGAAGCGCTGCATCAGCTTGTCGTAGTAACTGCGGATATTGCGGGTGTAGCTGACCGGCTCCCAGCCGCGGGCGTAGCCGTGCCGGGTCTGTTCGTACCAGCGGGATTCGGCCAGTCGCGGCAGCCATTCCTTCACGTCGACCCAGCGGTCCGGATCGTCGCCGTTGTTGGCGGCCAGCGCACGTGCGTCGTTCACATGCCCCAGGCCCACGTTGTAGGCGGCCAGGGTCATCCAGGTGCGATCCGGTTCGGGGATGCTTTCGGGGAGGCGTTCGCGCATCTGCAGCAGGTAGCGCGTGCCCCCGTCCACCGAGGCCTGTGGATCGGTGCGGTCGGGGATCCCCAGATCCTGCGCGGTGGCCCGGGTGAGCATCATCAGACCCCGCACCCCCGTGGGCGAGACCGCGTCGGGGTTCCAGTGCGATTCCTGATAGGCCACGGCGGCAATGAAGCGCCAGTCGAGGTTGTATTTCTCGCCGGCGGCCTCGAACAGATCGCGAAAGCGTTCCAGACGGTCATGGACGCGTCGTTCGAAGGTCAGGGTATCGACCAGGTCGTGGGTTTCCAGGTGACCCAGATACTGATCGATGAGCCGCTCCAGCGCACCGTGCCCCCGCAGTTCATCCAGGAGTGCCCGTGCCTCGCGCTCCAGGCTGGTGTCGCCACGGTCGGGCAACAGCCAGACTACCGGGGTGTTTCCGGACAGTTCGTACCCGGCGCGCAGTTCGGGATGCAGCCGCTGCAGGCGCCGGTATTCCAGCGATGTCATCAGGGCAAAATCGATCTCGCCGCGCTCCAGGGCGTCGCGCATGAGCTGCGGCCCGGGCAGGGGCAGGATCTCGTGCGGGTCCGTGGTGGCGACGTCATCCTGGCCATCCTCCCGGTGCGGGCGATGCAGCATGGGCGGCAGCGATGCCCCCGCGGGGACGCCGATCCGGCTGCCTGCGGGGATGTCCATGGGCGACAGCAGGGGGCCGCCGTTCGCGGAACCCCGCCAGTAGGCCAGGATACGCTGAACCTCGAGAATCTCGGGGCCCCGTCGTAGTCCGGAATCGTCGCCCGGCGGTACCAGAAGACCGGCTCCAAGATCGACGCGACCGGCCCGCAGCAGGGCGTGGACATCCGCGGGGCGTTCCACGCGCCGGACCTCCAGGGAAACGCCCAGACGTTCGGCGAGGCGGTCGAGGAGCTCCAGTTCCAGTTGTTCGCGCCCGCCGTAGTCCGCCAGGTCGGAGCGGCCCAGGGCGTGTTCCACGAAGGCCACCCGCAGTTCCTCGCGGAACTGGATCTGCTCGGTGACCGGCGCGGGCTGCAGCCACACCCGCAGGGCGAGCGCGACCAGCACCACGATGAACACGCCCAGTTCGATCTGGTGGCGCGTGGAGAGTGCGGGGCGGAGGCGGCGGGTCGGGCGCATGGGCCGAAGGGTAGCGCATCGTGCCGCTCCGGATCCGTGATTCGGATCAGCGGCCGGTTCGGGTCAGCGCCAGTGGAGTACGAGACCCTGCTGGCGCAGGATCTGCAGGGCGGGGTCCACGCAGTCGTCGATGAACGCGGCCCGCTGCGGGTTGTTCCGCGCGATCCGGCGGTAATCGGGGCCTTCGGGCAGTCCCGCAAGGTGGTAGATGTCCGGTGTGGGGTAATAGAAGGCGTGCACGAACTGGCGGAACACCCGGCGCATCAGGGGGCGGTACAGCATCTTCTGCCAGTTCGGCAGGGTTTCCATGTGCTGTTCCAGCGTATCCCGGGCGTGGGCCATGTGCCGGGCCTCGTCGATCATGTGCGTGGTGACCACGTCATGCACGGCGGGGCTGATGTCCTCGCGGTGGCGGCGGATCAGCCGGTTCATGCGGTCGGGGACCTCCTCGCCGATCATCACCGCGATCCAGAAAATCGCCGATTCGAACGGGGCGAAGCGTCCGACCAGCGTGGCCATGCGCGGCTTGGGGAACCGCCGGATCGGCAGTTCCAGACCGCTGCGCCGCATGAACTCGATGAACATCAGGCTGTGACCGGCTTCTTCGCGCAGTTCGTGCAGACGGTAATTGAGCCGGTCGAGGCGGTCGGCGGAGTGCATCGAGATGCGCGCGATGCGCTCCATGAACAGCCCCTCCAGCCACAGGGCCCCGCTGATGAAGTAGATGAATTCGTATTGCGACAGGCGCCGTTTGAGCGCCTCGGGCAGCTGCTCGTATTCGGGTGTCCCGTAGAGCGAGATGGCCTGTTCCGGGATCCAGAAATCGTCCAGGGATAACGTCTCCCATTCCACTCGCAGGAGCGGATCCTCGTAGGGCGCGCTGTTGCGGCTCAGATGGTCGAGCAGCTCCTGCGACGAATTCATCAGGGGATCACCGGGCAATGGCTGCAGTCAGTCGCGCGAATCATACTCGCAAACCGCTGCGGGACCAATGTCCCGGATTCAGGTACGCGGGGGAACGCTCACGCCCGCCGCGCGCAGCAGGGCGGCCAGGCGGATCAGGGGCAGGCCGACCAGTGCGGTGGGGTCCTCGGTGTCCATGCGCTCGAACAGGCTGATGCCCAGGCCTTCCGAACGGAAACTGCCGGCGCAGTCCAGCGGCTGGTCCTGGCGTACGTACGCGGCGATCTCGGCGGCGTCCAGATCGCGGAAGGTCACCCGGCAGGGGACCTCTTCCACTCGCGCCTCGCCGGTTGCGGTGTCCAGCAGGCAAAGCCCGGTGTGGAAGGTGACCGTGCCCCCCGACAGCATCGCCAGTTGCTCGCGGGCGCTTGTTTCGTCTCCGGGTTTGCCCAGGATGCGCCCGGCATGGGCGGCGTTCTGGTCGGAACCGATGATCAGCGCGTCGCCGTGGCGCCCGCTGACCGCGCGTGCCTTGGCTTCGGCCAGGCGGCGGACCAGATCCGCCGGTGCTTCGCCAGGGTACGGCCCTTCGTCAACGGTGGGGGCATCGGTGCCGAACGGCAGCGCCAGACGCTGCAGCAGCTGTGCGCGATAGGGCGAGGTCGAGGCGAGGATGACGCTGCGTTCCGGCGATGGCATGGCTCAGTCTCCCGTGGCGACGGCGGTTTCGACCGTCACCAGCACGCACCCGGCGGTCACCGCGGCGCCGCGTTCCACATGTACTGCGGTCACGGTGCCTCCGGCGGGGGCGACGAGTTCGGATTCCATCTTCATCGCCTCGACCACCACCACCGCCTGCCCGGCCTCCACCGGATCTCCCGGGGCCACCAGGATGTCCACCACGGTTCCGGGCATGGTGGTGGTGACATCGCCCGGACCGGCGCTCGGGCCCGGCTTGCTTTTTGCGACCGGCGACGACGCCGGCGGCGCCGTCGCGCTACTGCCCCACGGGGCCAGCTCGATGCTGTCGTGGGTGACCAGGCCGATCTCTTCGGGAACGCCGTCCACGCTCAGAAACAGGTTCCGGGTCCCATCGTCGCGCGGCCCGCTGCCGCGGATTTCCACCTCGTGCGCTTCGCCGTCGAGCTGCACCGTGAAACGCCGCGGGGCGGGGCAGCCGGGACGGTCATCGCCGGGCAGGTCCAGGGGTTCCGGGGCGAGGGTCCCGGCGCGTCGGTCCTCGAGGAAGCGCCGTCCGATCTCGGGGAACAGCGCGCAGGTCAGGACGTCCTCGGGGGATTCGGCGAGGTCGCCGGCGTCGGCGGTCAGCCGTTCCATTTCCGGCTCCAGCCGGTCGGCGGGGCGTTCTTCCAGGATCGGCCCGTCGGCGATGGCCTGACGACGGACGGCTTCGTTCACCGGCCCCGGGGCCCGGCCGTAGTGGCCGCCGAGATAGCGTTTCACCTCGTTGGTGATGCGGGCGTAGCGTTCTCCGCTCAGCACGTTCAGCACGGCCTGGGTGCCCACGATCTGCGAAGTCGGGGTGACCAGCGGCGGGTATCCTAGGTCCTCGCGGACCCGCGGCACTTCCTCCAGCACCGCGTCGAAATGGTCCAGGGCACCCTGTTCGCGCAGCTGGCTGGCGAGATTGGAGACCATGCCGCCGGGCACCTGGTTGACCTGAACCCGGGTGTCCACCCCGGTGAAGCGGCTCTCGAAGCGGCGGTATTTCGGCCGCACGTCGTGGAAATGGCGGGCGACGGTCTGCAGGGCCTCCAGATCCAGGCCGGTGTCGTGTTCGGTGCCGGCCAGCGCGGCCACCATGCTCTCGGTCGGCGGGTGGCTGGTACCGCCGGCGAATGGCGTCAGCGCGGTTTCGATGTGCCGGCAGCCGGCACGGATCGCCTCCCAGTGGCACAGCTCGGACAGGCCCGAGGTCGCGTGGGCATGCAGATGCACGGGTACGTCCAGGGCGTCGACCAGTTCGGTGACCAGTTCGCGCGTGGCCGAAGGTGTCAGCAGGCCGGCCATGTCCTTGATCGCGATGCTCTGCGCCCCCATGGCCGTGAGTTCGCGCGCCAGCGCCACGAACTGGCCGCTGTCATGCACCGGCCCGGTGGTGTAGCAGAGCGTACCCTGGGCGTGCGCCCCGGTCTCGCGGGTCGCCTCGATCGCCACCCTCAGGTTTCGCGCATCGTTCATCGCGTCGAAGATGCGGATGATGTCGATCCCGCCGGCCACCGCGCGCTCCACGAAGGCGCGCACCACGTCGTCGGCGTAATGGCGATAGCCCAGCAGGTTCTGGCCACGCAGAAGCATTTGTAGCGGGGTGCGGGGCAGGGCCGCCTTCAGGCGATGCAGACGCTCCCACGGATCCTCGCCCAGGTAGCGCAGGCAGGCATCGAAGGTGGCACCGCCCCAGACCTCGAGGGAATGAAAGCCGATGGCATCCAGCTGCGCACAGGCCGGCAGCATGTCCTCGGTCCTCAGGCGGGTCGCGATCAGGCACTGGTGCCCGTCGCGGAGGGTCACGTCGGTCAGGCGAACGCGGTCCATGGGCGATCCATTGGCTGGGAACAAGTGAACGGTCCGGACATGTGAGCCTGCTAAAGTCCGTGGTGAGCAGCGATGGCGGCTGCCACCACCGCGGCGCGGTGACGCGGGTCGGGTGGCGGTTGAGCCCGTGCCAGGTGCGGTCGGGCGGCGATGAACCCGGTATCGAACACCCCCCGGCGAAAGTCCGTGTCATTCAGGATGGCCAGATGGTAGGGCACGGTACTGCGTACGCCGCGCAGTTCCAGATCGTTCAGCGCACGTTCGCAGCGTGGCAGAAGGGATGCCCAGCCGCTGGCGTGAACGATCAGCTTGGCGCACATGGAGTCGAAATTCGGCGGGATCACGTAGCCATCGTACAGGGCGCTGTCGGTACGCACGCCCGGGCCCCCGGGCGGAACGAAACGGGTGATCCGGCCCATGTCGGGGAGGAAATCGTTCGCCGGGTCTTCGGCGTTGATGCGGAATTCGATCGCCATCCCCTGTGGACGGATGTCGGCCTGGGTGAAACCCGGCGGTTCACCGGCCGCCACGCGCAGCTGTGCCTGCACCAGATCGACACCGGTAATCATCTCGGTGACCGGATGTTCCACCTGAAGTCGTGTATTCATCTCCATGAAATGAATGGATCCGTCGTGATCCAGGAGGAACTCGACCGTCCCGGCATTGCGGTAGCCCGCCGCCTCGGCGGCGCGCACCGCCAGGGCGCCGAGGTGTTCCCGCTGGTCGCTCGTCAGGGCCGGCGAGGGGGCGATCTCCAGGAGCTTCTGGTGACGCCGCTGGATGGAGCAGTCGCGCTCGTAGAGGTGGACGGCGCGCCCCTCGGTATCGGCGAGGATCTGGACCTCGATGTGGCGCGGATTGACCACCGCCTTTTCGAGGAAGATCTCGGTGTTACCGAAGGCACGGGTTGCCTCCGACCGCACGCGCTCGAACTGCTGTTCCACCGCCTCGGGGTCCTCGCACAGGCGGATCCCGCGGCCGCCACCACCGCTGGTCGCCTTGAGCATTACCGGATAACCGATTGCGTCGGCGACCGCGCGTGCATCGGCGGCGTCGGCGACGTTGCCTTCGGACCCGGGCGTAACCGGGACACCGGCCGCCTGCATGGTCGCCCGCGCGGCGACCTTGTCGCCCATGCGGCGGATGACCTCGGCCGGCGGACCCACCCAGATCAGGCCGGCCTGCGTGACGGCCTCGGCAAAATCGGCGTTTTCCGACAGGAAGCCGTAGCCCGGATGCACGGCGTCGCAACCCCGCGTCCGGGCGGCTTCCACCAGTCGGGCGATATCGAGGTAACCGGACTCGGTGTCGGGGCCGAGGTCGACCGCTTCCGTCGCGCGATGGACATGCAGGGCGTGGCGGTCGGCGTCCGTATGCACGGCCACCGGCGTGACGCCCAGCTCGTGGCAGGCGCGGATGATCCGGACGGCGATCTCGCCGCGGTTGGCGATCAGGAGTTTGCGGATCAACATCGCTCTCCGGGCGACCCTGGAAACCGCAGTATCGACACGCCCGGGGGGTGCCCGCAAGTTTCTGTTTCGGTTTGACGCCTCGTTCGCGCGCGCGCATAATCCGCGCCCTTGTACACGGTCCCGTTTGTATGAGCCGCGTCCCCGCCTCACTTGATCCGCAGCAGCCCCGCGTCCAGCAGCGCGAGTTCGTCATGGACGCGCTCGTGGCCGGCGATCTGCCGCGTCTGCGTGCCGAGTCGCTGGAGGGTCATCCGCTGCATGTGGCGGCGCGGTTCGAGATCCGGCGGGGGGCGCTGGGCGAGCTGAGGCTCTCCGGGACCATCGAGGGCGAGCTGTGGCACGAGTGCCAGCGCTGTCTGCAGCCGATGGCCTGGCATTTCCGCCTGACGCCGGATGCGGTGCTGGTGCCGCTGGAGGGATCCATCGAGGGCCTCGATGCCGGTGACGACTTCGTCGAGCTGGATGCCGAGGGCCTGCTGCGCCCGCGCGACTGGGTGGAGGAAGAGGTCCTGCTGGCCTGGCCGCTGGTGCCGCGCCACGAGGACTGCAACACCGGTCGGACGGACGAATTCGCCGAGGGCGAGGGACGCGAGAATCCATTTGCGGTGCTGGCCGGGCTGAAGGACGACCTCGCCGGCCGCGGGGACGACTCCTGACCCGACCGCAGGTACCGGGGCGGGCATTCGCCGCGGTGAAACGCTATACTGCCGCCCGTTTTACGGGCTATCCGTACCAACTGGCTTCAATCTGGAGATTCATCATGGCCGTTCAGCAACGCCGCAAGACCCGTTCCAAGCGCGACATGCGCCGTTCCCACGACGGGCTCAAGGGCGCGACCCTGTCCACCGATCCGACCACGGGCGAGATCCATCGCCGGCATCACGTGACGCCGGATGGTTTCTACCGCGGCCGTCAGGTCGTGCAGCAGCCGGTCGAAGTCGACGACGACGAAGACTGAATTGCAGGACATGCGGGGGCCATGGGGTAACGGGCCTCGTGGCCCCGTTGTTTCCGGGGAGCCCCGGTTCCGGCAGCCACAACGGTACTCGGCATGAGCAGCAGCTACACCATCGCCCTTGACGTGATGGGCGGCGATTACGGCGTGCCCGTGGTGCTTCCGGCGGCGCGTCAGGCCCTGAAGGGCAAGGGTGACTTCCGGCTGCAGCTGGTCGGCGATCAGGCGGTGATCGAGCCGGAGCTGGAGGACTGGAACGCTGCGGAGCGTGAGCGGGTGGAGATCGTCCATGCGTCCCAGGTAGTGGGCATGGAGGAACTGCCCGCGGTCGCCCTGCGTACCAAGCGGGACTCCTCCATGCGGGTTGCCATCGACCAGGTGCGCAAGGGCGAGGCCCAGGCCTGCGTGAGCGCCGGCAACACCGGTGGACTGATGGCCACCGCGCGTTACGTGCTCAAGACCCTGCCCGGGATCGACCGGCCGGCAATCGCCACCGCCCTGCCGTCGATGAACACCCATACCCACATGCTGGATCTGGGCGCCAACGTCGATGTCGAGGCCGAGCACCTGTATCAGTTCGCGGTGATGGGCTCGGTGCTGGCGAAGGCCGTGGACGGCCTGGACAGCCCGCGGGTCGGTCTGCTGAACATCGGCTCGGAGGCGATCAAGGGCAACGACCGCGTGCGCGAAGCCGGGCGCATGCTCGAGGAGTCCTCACTGAACTACGTCGGTTTTGTCGAGGGCAACGATGTCTACTGCGGTGACGTCGACGTGGTGGTGTGCGACGGCTTCGTCGGCAACGTCGCGCTGAAGACCAGCGAAGGCGTGGCGAAGATGATCACCAGCAACATGAAGGCCGAGTTCCGCAGCTCGCTGTACTCGCGTCTGGCCGGGTTGATGGCCCTGCCGGTGCTGCGCCGACTGCGCCAGCGGTTCGATCACCGGCGCTATAACGGCGCCTCGCTGCTGGGGCTGCAGGGCATCGTGATCAAGAGTCATGGGAGCGCGGATTCGCTGGCCTTCGCCAATGCCATTCGCATCGCGCGGATCGAGGCCGAGGCCAATATCGCGACCCGCATCGACAAGCAGCTGGAGCGGCTGCTGCGGCAGGAGACGCCGGAGTGAACCACGCCCGTATTGCCGGAACCGGGAGCTACCTCCCCGAGCGCATCCTCACCAACGAGGAACTGGAATCCATGGTCGAGACCTCCGACGCCTGGATCCGCGAGCGCACGGGGATCCGCGAGCGGCACATCGCCGCGGAAGAGGAGCTGACCTCGGATCTGGCGCTGCAGGCGTCGCAGCGTGCTCTGGATGCAGCCGGCCTGAAGGCCTCCGACCTGGACCTGATCCTGGTGGCGACCACGACGCCCGACCAGATCTTCCCCAGCACCGCCTGTATCCTGCAGGCCAAGCTGGGCATCGGTGGCTGCCCGGCGTTCGATATCCAGGCGGTGTGCAGCGGCTTCGTGTACGCCCTGGCGACCGCCGACCGTTTCATGCGCAACGGCGGGCCACGGCACGTGCTGGTGGTGGGGGCCGAGACGCTGTCGCGCATCACCGATTACACCGACCGCTCGAACTGCATCCTGTGGGGCGATGGTGCCGGCGCGGTGGTGCTCTCGCGGTCCACTGATCCCGGCATCATCTCCACCCACCTGCATGCCGACGGCCAGCACCGGTCCCTGCTGGAAGTCCCGGGGGGCATCTCGCAGCCCGGTGACAACCCCGATCTGGACTTCATCCGCATGGAAGGCCGGGCGGTGTTCCGCGTGGCGGTCAATACCCTGGACCAGATCGTCGACGAAACCCTGGAGCACAACGGGATCGACAAGTCGGAACTGGACTGGCTGGTCCCGCATCAGGCCAATATTCGCATCATCCAGGCCACCGCGAAGAAGCTGAACATGTCCATGGATGACGTGGTGGTCACCGTGGATCGACACGGAAACACCTCGGCGGCCTCGGTGCCGCTGGCGCTGGACACGGCGGTACGCGACGGACGCATCAAGCGCGGGGACCTGATCCTGACCGAGGCCTTCGGCGGCGGCTTCACCTGGGGCTCGGCCCTGATCCGCATGTAGGGGAAACACCGACATGGGACGCGAAATCGAACGCAAGTTCCTGCTGGCAGGGGACGGCTGGCGCGAGCAGGCGCACCGGTCCTGTTACATGCGCCAGGGCTACCTGTGCGGCAACGAGCGGGCCTCCATCCGGGTGCGGGTGGAGTCGGGGGCCGCCAACCTCAACATCAAGAGCGCGACCCTGGGTGTGGAGCGCGACGAATACCAGTACCCGGTTCCGGAAGCCGAAGCACACACAATGCTGGATACCCTTGCCGGAGCGCAGGTGGAGAAGACCCGCCACTGGGTCGATCACCACGGCTGGGTGTTCGAGGTGGACGAATTCCACGGGGCGAATGCGGGGCTGATCGTCGCCGAGCTGGAACTCGACGATGCGGACGCCGAATTTCCGCGTCCGGAATGGCTCGGCGACGAGGTCTCGCACGATCCGCGCTATTACAATACCGAACTGGCGCGCCACCCCTACAGCGAGTGGGAGCGGGGTGAGTGACCCGGCGGAGGGGGGGGGCGCCTCCGGAACCGTCCGGAGGGTTTGCCCCCGACTGTCGGCGCTGTTCCCGCCTCGCGCAGTTCCTCGACGAGGTACGTGCGGAGCACCCCCGCTACCATGCGGCTCCGGTGCCGTCGTTCGGACCGGTCGATGCACGGCTGCTGATCGTTGGTCTCGCCCCCGGAATGCACGGGGCCAACGCGACGGGGCGGCCGTTCACCGGCGATTATGCCGGCATCCTGCTGTACGCCACCCTGCACGAATACGGATTCGCCAGCGCGCCCGAGAGCGAACGGGCGGATGACGGTCTGGCGCTGCACGACTGCCGTATCACCAATGCGGTGAAGTGTCTGCCGCCGCAGAACCGTCCGACCACCGCCGAGATCCGCGAATGCAACGGCTACCTGGCGGCGGAGATCGCCGGGGTCCGTCCGCGCGTGATCCTGGCGCTGGGCAAGGTCGCCCACGACGCGGTGCTGCGCACGCGCGGGCTGGCACTCGCCCGGCACCCGTTTGCCCACGCCGCGGAGCACCGGCTGGATGACGACACCGTGCTGGTGGACTCCTATCACTGCTCGCGCTACAACACCCAGACCGGGCGCCTGACCCCGGCGATGTTCCGGACGCTGTTCGCCCGCATCCGTGAACAGGTATCCTGACAGCGCCATGAGCGCGCCAGAGACCGGATTCGACCCCGAACCCTTCCTCGAGAACCTGACCCGTTCGCCCGGCGTGTACCAGATGCTGGACGTGGACGGGAAGGTGCTCTATGTGGGCAAGGCCCGCAACCTCCGCAGCCGCGTCACCAGTTATTTCCGCGGCGGGGATGACCGCGGTCCGCGCATCCGTTCGATGGTGCGGCAGATCGCGGACATCCGCATCGCGGTCACGCACACCGAATCCGAAGCGCTGCTGCTGGAGGCCAATCTCATCAAGCAGCACCGGCCGCGCTACAACGTGCTGCTGCGCGATGACAAGAGCTACCCCTATATCTTTGTTTCCGGACACGAATATCCGCGTCTGGGGTTTCATCGCGGGGCGAAGAAAAAGGGGGTCCGCTATTTCGGGCCCTATCCGTCGGCCGGGGCGGTGCGCGAAAGCCTTGCACTGCTGCAGAAGCTGTTTCAGGTGCGCCAGTGCGAGGACAGCGTGTTCGCGCATCGCAGTCGGCCGTGTCTGCAGTACCAGATCGGTCGCTGTACCGCCCCCTGCGTGGACTATATTTCACCGGAGGAGTACGCCCGCGACGTCGAGGCCAGCGTGCGTTTCCTGGAGGGTGACAGCGAGGCGGTCATCGGTGATCTGATGGAACGCATGGAGTCCGCCTCGGCCGCACTCGAGTTCGAGAAGGCGGCGCGCCTGCGCGATCAGATCGGCCGGCTGCGCGAGATCTCGCAGCAGCAGTTTGTCGCCGGCGGCGAGGGCAATGCCGATGTGATCGCCCTGGCACAGTCCGGCGGGAGTTTCGCGGTGGAGGTGTTCTTCGTTCGCAATGGCCAGAATCTGGGCAACAGTGAACTGTTCCCGGACGTCCCCGAGGCGGCGGGCCACGACGAGATCATGGCTGCGGTCCTCGCCCAGTACTACGCCGAACGTGAGCCACCGCCGCAGGTGCTGCTGTCGCACGCGCCGGAAGGGGCCGAGGCCCTGGAGACCCTGCTGGGCGAACGCCGCGGGGCACGCGTGCGGCTGGCTTGGTCGCTACGAGGCGAACGCGCCCGCTGGGTCGACATGGCGCAGCGCAACGCCGAGCAGGCCCTGAAGACCCGGCTGGCCAGTCAGGCCGGGCAGACCGCACGCCTGGATGCGCTCACCGCGGAGCTGGAACTTGAGGCACCGCCGCAGCGCATGGAATGTTTCGACATCTCGCACACCCGCGGCGAGGGCACCGTGGCGTCCTGTGTGGTGTTCGGGCCGGAGGGGCCGATCAAATCCGATTACCGGCGCTTCAACATCGAAGGGATCGAGCTGGGCGATGACTATGCCGCGATGCACCAGGCGCTGAGCCGTCGCTTCGCGCGGCTGAAAAAGGGCGAGGGCCGGGAACCGGACATCCTGTTCATCGACGGCGGCAAGGGACAGGTGACCCAGGCGCTGAACGTGCTGGCCGATCTGGGGCTGGATCACATCCGGGTGGTCGGGGTGGCCAAGGGCGAAGAGCGCCGGCCCGGCATGGAAACCCTGGTGTTGAGCGGGGTGGAGGCGCCTTCTATACTGCCGCCCCATTCGAGTGCACTGCACCTGATTCAGCAGATCCGTGACGAGGCCCATCGTTTCGCGATCAGCGGTCATCGGGCGCGGCGGGCGAAGGCGCGCAAGGAGTCCACCCTGGAGTCGGTCCGCGGGCTGGGGCCCAAGCGTCGCACTGCATTGCTCAAGCACTTTGGCGGGCTGCGCGGGGTCTCCCGCGCGGGGGTCGACGAGCTGGCCAAGGTGCCCGGCATCAATCGCCGCCTGGCGCAGGCGATCTACGACCAGTTCCACGAGGCCTGATCCGATATGTTTCCACGACTCCCCACCTGGCTGACCTGGTCGCGCATCGTGATGATCCCGCTGATGATCGGGGCCTTCTATGCGTTGCCGATGCCGGTGGCGGGGATCGTGGCGGCCATCATCTTTGCGCTGGCCGCGGTGACCGACTGGCTGGACGGTTATCTGGCCCGGCGCTGGTCGGTGACCAGCCGCTTCGGTGCCTTTCTCGACCCGGTGGCGGACAAGCTGATCGTCGCCGCCGCGCTGGTGCTGGTGGTGGACCACAACCCCGGCCTGGGGCTGGCGCTGGCCGCGATCGTGATCATCGGCCGCGAGATCGCGATCTCGGCGCTGCGTGAATGGATGGCCGAGGTCGGAACGAGCGCGAAGGTGGCCGTGTCCTGGATCGGCAAGTTCAAGACCAGCGCCCAGATGGTGGCCATCTTCCTGCTGCTGTGGGCCGAGCCGGTGGCGGGGTTGTCGCTGTTCCTGATCGGGGAATGGCTGCTGTACCTGGCGGCGGTGCTGACGCTGGTGTCCATGGTGCAGTACATGCTGGCCGCGGCCCGGGACGCCTGAACGAATTTTTTGTATCCGGTGTTGACGACGCCGGCGCTGTCTGTAGAATACGCATCTGTCGACGGGCGGGAATAGCTCAGCTGGTAGAGCACAACCTTGCCAAGGTTGGGGTCGCGAGTTCGAATCTCGTTTCCCGCTCCAAACGATTTCCCGAAGCCCCGGCACCGCCGGGGCTTTCTGTTTCGGCGGCATCCATGACCGTCGAACAAGCCTTGCCCCGGCTGGGTGGCAGAGTGGTGATGCAGCGGACTGCAAATCCGCGTACCTCGGTTCGATTCCGGGCCCAGCCTCCATCTTCGATTGCAGGCCCGCCGGCTTTATGCCGGCGGGCCTTTTCGTTTGCGGGGTGCCTGCCGGGTCTTCGCAGGTCCCTTCGGCCATTCAAGGTTGGGGCCGAACGGCCGAAAACCCGGATGGAGGCGCCGGTGAGTCCGGGCGCCCGCAATCCATGACCTCGGGGTAACCGCATGCTGCGTCGCCTGTACGATCTTCCCATCTGGCTGAGGCTGCTCGGCGTCATCTGGCTGATCCTGGTCTTCGTCTGGTCCGGCATGATCGGATGGGCGGTGCTGGAGCAGCGTGACACCGCACAGGAGCAGGCCGGGCATTTTGCCGGCAGCCTGCACGAGATGACCTGGGCGGGACTGACGACCCTGATGATCACCGGCACCATGGACCAGCGTCACGAGTTCATGGAACAGATCCAGGAAATGGGCAATGTGCGGGATCTCCGTGCCGTGCGCGGCGACGGCGTGATCGAACAGTGGGGTGAGGGGACGGAAGAAAGCGCCCCCCGTGATGAAATCGAGCGCGAGGTCCTCGCCGGTGGCGAATCGTTCGTCAGCGTGGACCGCGAGACGGACGAGCTCCGCGTGGTCATGCCGATCCGCAATGAGCGCGACTACCTGGGGCGCAACTGCATGACCTGTCACGGGGTCGCGGAGGAAGGCGAGGTTCTCGGGGCCACGTCCATGCGTCTCGACATGACCGAGGTGCACGAGGGAGCGACGAATTTCGGGATCCAGCTGTTCGGCTTCGCGATCCTGGTCAGCCTGCCGCTGCTGGGTGCGATCTTTCTGTTCATCCGCCGTTTCGTTACGCGCCCCCTCGCCGAGATGACGGAAGGGCTGCGTGACATCGCCGGGGGCGGGGGCGATCTGACCCGGCGGCTGGACGTGCACGGCGATGACGAGGTCGGGCGTGCGGCCCGGGCGTTCAACGACGTGATGGAACAGTTCCGCTCCCTGATCGGTGCGGTGGTCGGTTCCAGCGGGCAGCTGACTTCGGCCGCGGAAGAGGTCTCGAACGTGTCCGATCGCACGCGCGAAGGCGGGGATCGTCAGCGTCGGGAGATCGAGCAGGTGGCGACCTCGATGAACGAGATGACCGCCACGGCCCAGGATGTGGCCCGTAACTCGCAATCGGCGACCGAGGCGGCACACCGCTCTCTGGAATCTTCGCGCAGTGGCCAGGAGGTGGTGCAGCGGACCGTAACCGGGATCGAGCAGCTGGCCTCGGAAGTGCATCGTGCCGCGGAGGCAATCCAGCGGGTCGAGCAGGACTCGGAGAGCATCGGCAAGGTCCTGCAGGTGATCCAGGAGATTGCCGAACAGACCAATCTGCTGGCGCTGAACGCCGCGATCGAGGCCGCACGTGCCGGAGAGGCGGGACGTGGCTTCGCGGTGGTGGCCGACGAAGTGCGGGCCCTCGCGTCGCGTACGCATGAATCCACCGAGGAGATCCGGCGCACGGTCGAGACCCTGCAGGGGGGCACGCGCAACGCGGTGGAGGTGATGCAGGCCGGCGAGGAGCGGGCGCGCGCGACCGTGGATCAGGCCGGCGAGGCGGGTTCGGCGCTGGATGATATCCGCGAGGCGGTGCAGTCGATCACCGAGATGATTGACCAGATCGCCAGCGCGGCCGAGGAGCAGAGCCAGGTCGCGGAGACCATCAACCGCAATGTGGCGACGGTGACCGAAGAGGCCGAGCAGAACGCCGAGGGGGCGAGCCAGGCCAGTGATTCGGCAGCGGAACTGATGCGCCTGGCGCGCGAACTGCAGGAGATGACCCAGCGCTTCCGCGTGTAAGGGTGGCCGTCCGCCGGAATGGTGCAGGTGGGGGTCGCGGCAGGTCCGGTCGGTCGAGACCGTGCGCTGCCCGCCGGGCCGGTCGGCGGGCAGCCGCGGTGTCAGACCTGGATGTCGAGGGTGGAGCCCGCGGTGTTGATGCCACGGTTGTCCATGGTGCCGTCGGGCATCAGGGTAGCGGCCAGATTGTCTTCGGCCACCTGCTCCTCTTCGCGGGCGGCCAGCTGGACGGATCGGTCGTCACCGTTGTTGCCGGCCCCGTCGACGCTGCTCGCCTCGTCGGTGGCGCTGACGGCGTTACCGCCCTCGGGCCCGTTGATGGGACCGGCGGCCGTGGCCCCGCCCGTGGCGTTTGCTTCCTGGGTGCCGCTGGCCTGCTCGATGCCGCGCGCGGCCGAGGGGGTGTCGGCCGCCTGGGGCGACGGGGCGGTGGCGCCCTGGCTGGCGCCGACGGACGTGGCCTGACCCGGCTGGGCCGGTTGTGCTCCGGAGCTGGCCTGCGGGGCCTGGGCCGATCCGGGCTGCTGAGCCCCCTCGGCACGATTCTGGGCCGGATTCTGGTTGGCGTTCATGGCGGCGGTCTGGCTGGCCATGGCGGCCGGATTGGGTCCGATCCCGTTGATCATGGGTCGCTCCTGTTCAGGTTCGCTGTCGGCAGGGCCACGCAGGGGGTATGCCCGGAAGGGTGCGGGAGAGACGCACGAAATCAGCTTGCAAGCCCCCCGAGGCCTTTCCGGATACGAGTATAGTACAGGGAACGGGTTCCATGCCGGCAAGTTGGTGCCTGTCCGGCGGCATGGATCCGCCCGCGCGGCCTGCTCGGGTAGAATCCCCGCCCATGAACGAATCGACGGAAATCTTCGATGTGGCGGTGATCGGGGCCGGGGCCGCGGGCATGATGTGCGCGGCGGTGGCGGGAGCGCGCGGGCGCCGCGTGGTCCTTCTGGATCACGCGGAGCGGGCCGGCAAGAAGATCCTGATGTCCGGGGGCGGCCGCTGCAACTTCACCAACATGGAATGCGGGCCGGACAACTTCCTGTCCGCGAATCCGCATTTCGTGAAATCGGCCCTGGCCCGTTACACGCCCTGGGATTTCGTGGCCCTGGTGGCGGCGCACGGGATCCCGTATCACGAAAAGAAGCTCGGTCAGCTGTTCTGCGATCGTTCGTCGAAGGATATCGTGCGCATGCTGCTGGACGAATGCGCCACGGCCGGGGTGACCCTGCGGACGTCCACGCCCGTGGAGGTTGCCACCGATCAAGCGCCGTGGCGCCTGCGCACGCCGTCCGCGGTCATCGAGGCCGAATCCCTGGTGATCGCGACCGGCGGCTACCCGATCCCGCGGATGGGCGCGACGGGCTTCGGCCTGGATCTGGCGCAACGCCTGGATATCCCGCTGGAGCCGACGCGGCCCGCGCTGGTTCCGCTGACCCTGGACGGTGACGCACGTACGGCGGTGGAGGGGCTGTCCGGCATTGCGCTGGACGCGGTGGCCGAGGCGGGCGATGCGGGCTTTCGCGAGAATGTGCTGTTCACCCACCGGGGTGTGAGCGGTCCGGCGATCCTGCAGGTCTCCTCGTACTGGCAGCCGGGGCAATCGGTGACGGTGGATTTGTTCCCCGGTGAGTCTCTGGAACAGGGGCTTCGCGCAGCGCGCGAAGACACGCCGAAGCGCCAGCTGCTCCGGGTGCTGGGCGAATGGCTCACCCGGCGGGTCGCCCGGCACTGGCTGGATCCGGAGGTGGCGGAGCGGCCGCTGGAGCGGTTCTCCGACGCCGACCTGGCCGCGCTGGCCGGTCGTCTCCAGCCCTGGGTGTTCACGCCGTCGGGTACCGAGGGCTATGCCCGCGCGGAGGTCATGGCCGGGGGCGTGGACACCCGCGCGCTGTCGTCGCGCACCTGCGAGGCGAAGGGATACCCGGGGCTTTATTTCATCGGCGAGGTGGTGGATGTCACCGGGCATCTCGGTGGCCACAATTTCCAGTGGGCCTGGGCCTCCGGCCACGCCGCCGGCGAGGCCGTCTGATCACGGCCTCAGGAGTCGGCGGGGGTTTCGAGCACGATGGATACGCGGCGGTTCTCTGCACGCCCTTCGGGGGTGTCGTTGTCGGCCACCGGACGGGTGTCCGCGTGGCCGACCGCCTGCAGGATGCCGGGGTCGATGCCGCGGTCGACGAGATAGCGCACTACACCGCTGGCGCGCGTCGAGGAGAGTTCCCAGTTCGACGGGAAGCGCGGGGTCGCGATGGGCACGTTGTCCGTATGGCCCTCGATGGTCACGCGACCCTCGTGTTCTTCCAGCAGCGGAAGGAGGTCGTCCAGCAACGCCTGCCCGTCGGCGGCCAGATCGGCCTGCGCGGTGGCGAACAGGATGTCGTCCTGGATCCGCAGCTCGATGCTGCCGGGCTGTTCGATGACCTCGACGCCCTCCGGTGCGCGGTCGCGCATGTCGCGCACTGCCTCGGGATCGGCCTCCGGCGGCGGGTCGTCGGCCGGGGTCGCCACGGGCGAGGGCGGATCGGCGGCCAGCGGCGGATCTTCGACCGGCCCGGGGGGCACTTCCGGGGCCTCGGGTGACAGCCGGAACAGCCGCGGATCGACCAGATTGGAGAGGTCGCGATAGACCAGCTCCACCGGGTCGTCATCGGCGGCGCGGATGCTTTCGTCCCGCGGTTCGGCGAAGGTCAGCATGATCACGAAGACCACGATCACCAGAGTCAGTACGTCGAGGTAGGTCAGGATCCAGGCGTGTTCGTCCTCGCGCAGGCTGTCGGGGCTGCGCCCGGTTTCCGGCGCCAGCGCATCGCGCGCGAGGACATGATCCCCGTCGCGGGACCGAGCCTGGTCCCGAGCGGATGCGGCCGGTTCCGGTTCGCCGTTCGTGGCCATGGTTCAGCGCCCGCCCGCTCCTGGTTCGTCTTCCTCGGTCGGCGGAACCTGACGGATTTCATCGTGGTGGTTCTCGGCGAACGAACGCAGGGTCTCGCGGATGTAGCCCGGGGTACGCCCCTTGCGCATCAGCATGATGCCTTCCAGCACCATGGTCATCACGACCACGCGTTCCTCGGTACGGCGTTCCAGCTTGATGGCAATGGGGCGGAACACAAGGTTGGCCAGCAGGATGCCGTAGAAGGTGGTGATCAGGGCAATGCCCAGGTTCACGGCGATTACCGCGAAATCGTCCGTCTCGGTGGTCAGCAGCAGGTTGATCAGGCCGAGCAGCGTCCCCAGCATGCCGAAGGCGGGCGCATAGGTGGCCATGGTGCGGTACACCTGGGCCTCGGCGAGTTCGCGGGCCCGCAGACGCGCGAGACGCCAGTGCAGCAGATCCGAAACGTCCTCCATGGGCGTGTCGTCGATGACCAGCTGGACCCCGGTCTTGAGGAACGGGTTGCGCAGGCTCTCCAGGCGCTCCTGGACTCGGGGCAGGTTCTGGGCGAACCACAGCCGCGAGACTTCGACGATCTCCTCCATGTCCTGGGTGACGTCGTAGCGCTCGTCGCGGATGACCGTGGCCGCGAGACGGAACACCCGCACCAGCTCATGCAGGGGGTAGCTGAGCAGGGTGGCAGCGAGGGTCCCGCCCACCACGATGCCCAGACCGGGGAGGTTGAGGAATACCAGCAGGTCCTGGCTGGTGAAGGCGATGATGCTGATGAACAGCGCCAGCCCGCCGATCATGCCCAGCAGGGATGAAACATTCATGGGAGCAGTGGCCGGGATTGGTTGGACATATGTCCCAAGGATAAACATCCCGCGCCCGCGCGTCGCGCTCGCGAGCCGGCGGTGGAAGGCGTACACTGCCAAGACCTCGTTGCAAGCATGGGAGAAGAGACATGGAATGGGTCCTGCTCGGGATCGTGATCCTTCTGGTGATCTGGGGGGTCTGGACGTACAACCGCCTGGTGACGTCGCGCAATCGCTATCAGAACGCGTTCGCGCAGATCGATGTTCAGCTCAACCGCCGGTATGACCTGATCCCCAATCTGGTGAAGGTCGCGGATCGCTACATGGCGCACGAGAAAGATACGCTGGAGGCGGTCATCCAGGCCCGGAACCAGGCTCAGAGCAGCTTGCAGAAGGCGGCGGCCGATCCTTCCAACCCCGAGGCCATGCGTGAGCTGTCGCAGTCCGAACAGGGGCTGTCCGGCGCGCTCGGGCGTCTGTTCGCGCTGTCCGAGGCCTATCCTGACCTCAAGGCGAACGAAAACATGATGCAGCTCTCCGAAGAGCTCAGCAGCACCGAGAACCGCATCGCCTACGCGCGGCAGGCATTCAACGACGCGGTGATGAGTTACAACATCCTGCGCGAAATGTTCCCCAACAGCCTGATCGCGAACAACTTCGGTTTCCGTCGCGCCGAGCTGCTGGAAATCGAGGATCCGCAGCGCCGGGAGGCGGTCGAGGTCAACTTCCAGTAAGCGAGCCCGACCATGAACTTTTTCGAACACCAGGACCGGGCGCATCGCCGCACCCGGGTCCTGCTGGTCCTGTTTTCCCTGGCCGTCCTGGCCATCGTGGTGGCGATGAACGCGATCGCCCTGCTGTTTCTGGGCCACGATCCATCGGCACAGCCGGGCGAGCCCCTGCAGCTGGACAAGCTGGTCCGGAACAATCTCGATCTCCTGTTCTGGGTGACCCTGTTCACGATCGTCCTGATCGGTGGCGCGAGCCTTTACCGGGCGTCGTCACTGCGAGGCGGGGGTGGCCAGGTCGCCCGGGAGCTGGGCGGCACGCGGGTCGAGCCGGACACCCGGGACCCGCTGCGCCGACGCCTGGTCAACGTGGTCGAGGAAATTGCGATCGCCTCCGGGGTGCCGGTACCGGAGATCTACGTGCTGGAGGAGGAAAGCGGCATCAATGCCTTTGCTGCGGGGCATGCGCCGGGCGACGCAGCCATCGCGGTGACCCGGGGGACCCTGGAAACCCTCAACCGCAACGAGCTGCAGGGCGTCGTCGCCCACGAATTCGGGCATATCCTCAATGGCGACATGCGCCTGAACATTCGTCTGATCGGAATCCTGTACGGGATCCTGGTGCTTGCCCTGGTGGGGCAGCGGGTGCTGATCGCCATGCGTTTCTCGCGTGACAGCCGCAACGCCGCCGGTCTGATGGCCGCGGGCCTGGCACTGCTGGTGGTGGGCTACATCGGCCTGTTCTTCGGCCGCTGGATCCGGGCTTCGGTTTCGCGCCAGCGCGAGTATCTGGCGGACGCCTCGGCCGTGCAGTTTACCCGTCAGCCCGATGGCATCGCCGGGGCTCTGAAGAAGATCGGCGCACGTCATGCCCGCCTCGATGCGGACTCCGAAGAGGTGGGGCACATGCTGTTCGCCAGTGGAGGCCTCGGGCGCATGTTCGCGACGCACCCCCCACTGGAGGAACGGATTCGGGCGATCGAGCCGGGGTTCGATCCGTCCGAGTTCGAGCAGGTCGCCCGGCGCATGCGTGAAGAAGCCGAGTCGGGGCAGGCCGCGGCCGAGGCGGCCGCCGAGCAGGAGGAAAAGGAAGACCGGCGGGGCCCCGGGGGGCTGCCCCTGGATGCCGACCGGCTGGTGGACGGCATTGCCGATCCGGGACTGGCGCAGATACTCGGTGCCGGGCTCCTGATGGCCTCGATGCCGGGGCCGCTGGAACAGGCCGCCCACAGCGATGGCTGGGCAGCGGAAGTGGTGCTGTATCTCCTGATGAATGCCGACCCCGATGTGCGTGAGCAACAACGCCTGATGGTCGCGGAGAAACGCGGCGGGGACAGCGAGCGCAGGGTCGGACAGCTGCTCGACATGGTGCCGCAACTGCGTGACGACCTGCGGATTCCGCTGCTGGAGATGGCCTTCCCCGTGTTGCGCCGCCACCCGCGCGAGGAACGCGAGCAGTTGCAGGAGCTGGTGGAAAGCCTGATCCATGCGGATGGCCGGGTTTCGGCATTTGAATATGCCCTGGGGCGTCTGCTCAACCGGCATCTGATGGATGCCGGAAAGCCTGGTGACGACGGTGCCGGTGGACATGGGCGACTCGATCGGCACCACGAAGAGGCCCGGTTCCTGCTGGCCGTGCTCGCGCGTCATGGCCACCCCGGGGACCCGGACGCCGGACGCGCCGCACTGACGGCGGGGATCGAGCGCATCGAGGGACAGGCGCCGGCGGCGGTGGATTTCCCCGAAGCCTGGACCGAATCCGAGGGGAGCCGGGCATGGGCGGGAGTCCTCGACCAGGTGCTGGATACCCTCGATGCGCTGCGCATGGCGGACAAGGAACGCCTTGTGCGGGCCATGCTGACGACCGTGACGCACGGGGGGCAGGTACGGACCGCCGAAGTGGAACTGCTGCGGGCCATGGCGGCGTCGATGCACGTCCCGCTGCCGCTGGCGGAATTCGACGCCGGCGAGGAGGGAATGTCCTCCGCCGATTGACGCGGTATCATCCGCCGTGTCTGCGGGGGCGTGGCGAAACAGGTAGACGCAGCAGACTTAAAATCTGCCGGCCACAAGGCCGTGCCGGTTCGAGTCCGGCCGTCCCCACCAGCTTCTCTGCCGGGAATCTGTGCTCTTCCGGCGGAAGGACAACAGGCAATGGTTTTCGTGCCGCTCCCGATGCATTGTGGATTCAAGGGACCCCGTTTGCGGGGACAGGGGAAATGAGCCAGCCGTCCGAAGAAGATTCTGGTCGAAACCCCGGGGCCCACGACGTTGGCGGGATGGTCCTTCACGGGAGTCCGCGTTCCCTGCCACTGGCCGTCGGCTTCGTGGCAATGCTGCTGTTTGCCGGCATGTTCCTGTTGGCGGATCGCGCCTGGGAGCGGCAGCTCACGGAGCGCCATCACTCCAACCTCGCCAGCGAGGTAGCCAGCAAGCGTACGCGCCTGGAAAGCGTGATCAACAGTCTGGTTCACGCCACCATCGGTCTTTCGGCCTATGCCGAGGCCCGGCCCGGTCTGGATGTCGAGGAATTCGAACGCGTGGCCGAACGGCTCTATCGCCGGGATCCGGAAGTCTTCCGCTCATTGACGCTGCTGGCAGGTTCCCGCATCCATTTCGTGTATCCGCTGGAGGGCAATCGTGAAGCCCTCGGCCTCGACATTGCGGAGCACCCCGAACAGGGAGACTCGTTCCGTCGGGTCATGGATTCCGGACAGACGGTGGTGGCCGGGCCCTGGGAACTGGAGCAGGGCGGGGTCGGCCTGCTGGTACGCAGCCCGGTTGGAGTACCGGGCTCCGTTGACGGGGTGACGAACGGTTCGCCGTCTGCCCCCTTGTTCACGATGTCCAGCGTTGCCCTCGATTTCGAGGCGATTCTGGAGCGGGCGGGTTTCGGGCAGGGCAGCGGTCTCGTGCAGCTTGCCATAAAGGGCAGGGACGGGACTGGCGCGCGTGGTGAGGTGTTCCATGATCCGCAGGAGATCGCGGCCGGTCCCATTGAATGGCGCCAGACGGTCAGTTTTGCCGGTGGCGAATGGGTGCTGCTGGCGCGCCCGGCGGAGGATGCCATTCCCACCGCCCGGCCACCGGCCTGGTGGGCCTTCGGGATCGTCGGTACGCTGGCCCTGGGCGGTCTCAGCTGGCGCGTGACGGGATACGTCCGCGACCGTCGTCGCCTTCTGGCGCAATATCATGCACTGGTCAGCAACCTGGAAGATGCCACGCTGGTGGTGCGGGGTACACGGTTGCTCTGGACCAATCCGGCGTTTCGCCGCGCTACCGGGCGCACCCCCGGTGTGCTCGGTACGGTTGAAGACCTTGCTCTGTTTCATCCGGACGATATCGAAGGTCTGCCGGCCGATCTCGACTTCTCCGAAGAAGACCCGGAGCCATCCGGCCGTCAGGTCCGTGTCCGCATGGCGGATGGTCACTGGCGCTTCCATCTGCTGCGCTGGGTGCCGATCCCATGGGAGCAGGGGCAGGCCATGCTCCTCATCCTCGTGGACGTGCACGAAAACCGGATGCTGTTCGAGGCCCTTGCCCAGGCGCGCGACCTGCAGGATGCCCTGTTCGAGGCCATGCCCGGGCACGCGCTGGTCATTGGCGAAGAGGGGAGGGTATATCGCTCCTTCGGAGATGCCTGGGCACGGGGGGAAGTCGACGCTGAGGGGCCCGGGGCGATCGTGGGCCATTGCGTGGAGGAGTTGCTGCCCGAGCCCGTGGCCCGGCAGTTTCTCGCGGTTGTAAGGCGTGCGCTCTCCGAGGGAGCCCTGCAGGAAACCGAATATCTTCTGGACCCGGGCGTTCTGCATCCGGCCGGATCGGCGGAGGGATATGCCCCGGGCGAATGCCGCGAGGACGGGCAACGCTGGTTCGAGGCCCGCGTGCGTCCCATTGCCGCGCATTTCGAAGGCCGGGCGGCGGTGGTCTGGCATGCGCTGGATGTCACGGCCCGCCGCCACCTGGAAGAGCGGCTCCAGACGCTCGCGTGGCAGGATCCACTGACCGAGGCGGCCAATCGTGCGGCGCTGGAACGCGCGTTTCCCCGCATGTCTTCCCGTGCCCGACGCCAGGGCGAGCAGCTGGCCATGATTTTCATCGATCTGGACTGTTTCAAGCCGGTCAATGACCAGTACGGACATGCGGTGGGTGACCAGCTACTGCGCAGGTTGTCCGCGGCTCTCGCGGACCAGCTGCGGGCCGAGGACCTGCTCGTGCGTCTGGGTGGCGACGAATTCCTGATACTGACGGGATCCCTCGCCTCACGGGATGAAGTGCCCCCCCTCATCGAGAGGATCCGCGGCGTCTTCGAAACCCGATGGGAGCTGACCCTGGATGACGGTGCGCTGGTTTCGGTCGTCGTCACGGCCAGCATTGGCGTTGCGTTTCATCCGGAGCACGGCGAGAGCCTGTCCGAACTGATCGCGTCCGCCGACCGGGCGATGTACCGGGTGAAGGGGCGGGGACGCAATGCGGTGGCGTGGGTGGAGGGGGACGACGTCCGTTAAGGAAACACTGATCGGGGTTGGCACTCCCGGTTCCCCGATCCTGCGTTGCGTCGCTTGCAGGCGGAGTCACTACCCGCTGCGCGACGCGCCTTGTCTCGGAAAACCCGGGGAACCACCGCCAGCGTGCACATGGATCAGCGTTTCCTTAACCCGGACCCTTGTCCAGGCGCCGCGGTGAAAGGCGCCGCGCCACGGCCTTTTCAACGGGTTCCGGCAGGTCCACCAGCCGGTCGGCGGCCAGTTCACCGCTGATCGGGGCATACAGCAGCCCACGGGAGCCGTGCCCGAGCGTCAGCATCACCCGGCCGCGCGCGTCCACGCTGGATGCTCCCACTAGCGGCAGACGGTCCCGGTAGACGGCGCGGATCCCGGTCCAGCGTTCCATGATGCGGGCATCCTCCGGAGACGGCATCCCCGGTACCCATGCCAGGTGCCTCAGGTTGTGATGGTCGTCTTCGATAGTCGGTTCGGGCGGGAGGGACGGATCATCGGGCAGGCCGTCATGGCGATAGGTTGCGCCGATCCAGTGGTCGTCCGTGTCCTGGCGTATCCAGTAGCCCTGGCCGGTGCGCACCCGGAAATCGCGACTTGCCAGCGGGTAACGCAGACGGGTCATCTGTCCGCCAACGGTGTCGAGCCGTGCCTGTTCGGGACAAAGGGGCACGCCAGCCGTGGCGATGACGACGGCGTGGAAGGTCGTGCTTGTTGCCGGATCCCCGTCGAACTCCAGCAGCACTTCGTCGGGTCCGGGCCGGACCTCCCTGACCCGGTAGCGTTCCACTGCCGGAAGAGCGCCGGCCAGGCCGCGACAGAGGGCGCTCATGTTGACCGCTCGTCCGCCGGGGTAGTCCAGAACCGGGCCCGGGGCGCCGGCAGGGGTGGTGGCGGCGGGATCGAACAGATACCCGCTCTCGGCCGGATCGCGCGCACGCAGGCGCTGCACGCGCTTGCGCGCATGCCCCGAAATACCATGGAAGGCGACGCTGTCTCCCAGCAGGACCTCGGATTCATCGCCGTTCAGCCCTTCGGCGGCACGCTTGATCAGCGCATGCGTATGCCGCATCCCGGTCAGGGCGAGGGCATTGAGCCCGGCGTCGTCGGGCAGCAGGTGGGGCAGAAGCACCGCGGCGGGGTTACCGGAGGCTCCGCCGCCGGGACCGGCGGGATCGAACAGGTGGACGTTGCAGCCGCGGTCCTGCAGGGCGAGGGCGGCCGAGAGCCCGGCAATACCCGCGCCGATGACCGCCACGCGCTCGGGCCGCGGGCGATCTTCCGGGTCGCTTGCGGGTTTGCTGTCGCCGAAATGACCGCACAGCCGTTCGCGTTTCCGGCCATGGCCGGGTTCCCGCCGCACGGTGAAGCCCGCCGCTTCCAGGTCCCGCCGCACCTGTCCGGCCGCTGCATAGGTTCCAAAGGTGGTGCCGGGCCGGGAGATACGCGCCATTTGACGGAACACGCCAATATTCCACAGGCCGGGGTTGCGACGCGGTGCAAATCCGTCCAGGTACCAGGCATCCACGCCGGCATTCAGCTGCGGGAGGGTGACGGCCGCATCACCGAACACCAGGGTCAGGACTGCTCGTGCCTGCGGGAAATGGATCCGGTGCAGGCCGGTTACCGGAGGTGGGTAACCGCTGCGCAGACGCTCGGCGTCAGGTCCGTCCAGCCCCAGCATCCGATGTGCGCGGTCGAGGTCGTCGGGGTGCAGGGGGCGTGATTCAAAGCCGATCAGGGACAGGAAGCCGTCGGGCTGCGCCCGCGAGCGCCACTCCCGCAGTGTCAGAAGGGCGTTGAGACCGGTGCCGAAGCCGGTCTCGGCGACCGCAAGTCGGGCGCCGGGCCGGGCAAAACGCCGCGGAAGGTCGTTGGCCTCGAGAAAGACTTCGTGCGCTTCCTCGAGCGGCGCGTCCGAGCCGAAATAGCCGTCGCCGAACTCGGGAGAGACGGGCTGTCCGTCCCTCCATTCGAGACGTGCAAAGGCCAGTGCTTCGGGCAACGGCGGGAGCGGCGGGCTGGTTCTTACTGCCCGGCGAGTTCGCTGAACGGCCGCAGAGCGACCTGTTCGCCGCGCTGCCCGTTCTCCAGCTGCGCGAACAGGACTTCGCCGATCTCGCGAAACTGCTCGAGGTCTTCGCCTTCGAGCGAGTCGCTCTCGGGCAACGCCACTCGCATCGGATCCTTCGGCCGTCCCTTTACGTGCACCTCGTAGTGCAGGTGCGGGCCGGTACTGCGTCCGGTGTTGCCCGACAGGGCGATGCGATCGCCCCGCTCGACATCATCCCCCGGGCTGACCAGGGCACGGTCCAGATGGAGATAGCGCGTGGAGTAGCCCTGCCCGTGTTCGATCACGATGAAGCGACCGGCATACCGGTCGTGCTCGACGCGCGTGACTCGACCATCCGCCGGTGCCTGAATGGGGGTCCCCACCGGCATGGCGAAGTCCGTCCCGTGGTGCGGCGCGACCCGCCCGGTGACCGGATGCCGTCGCTGCGGATCGAAGCCCGAGCTGATGCGGTAGTTGCCGGAGAAGGGGCGGCGGTCGAACGGCGGCAGCAGGCTTTCGCCGTCCGGGCGATAGAAGCGTCCGTTGACGTTGCGCGCGGCTTCCTCCTGAATCCGCTCGCCGTTGTAGTCGAACGCCAGCAGTCTCAGATTTTGCGGCGTGTCCTCGCCGACGACGGTCTCCTGTTCCACCAGCAGGGTGAATTCATCGCCGGCGCGTGCGTTCAGGCGCACCGGCAGGTGGCGGTCCATCAGCACGGCGATCGCCGCGGCCGCCCGCGAGGACAGTTCGGTCTGGCGAGAAAGGGCCGCGGAAATCGAGCCGTCGATCTCGGCGCTGATGATCAGGTGCGAGGTCTCGCGGGCATTCTCGACCTCATGGCGGTCAAAGTCCCAGCCGTCCTCCTCGCGGACCCATTCGTAGCCCGAGGCGCTGTCGGTCCACAGCCGCATCCGGGTCAGGTAGCCTTCGTCGTCCACTTGCCACTCGATCTCCTGGCCCGGGCGAACACGGTTCAGGATGTCGGCATTTTCGTCGTCGTCCAGCAGGCGATAAAGCGTGGCCAGCGGCAGATCCCATTCCTGTTCCCACAGCCCGGAGAGGCGCTCGTTGCGATCCAGGGTGTGCGAATTCCAGTCCGAGTGGCCGAGTTCGGCCGTTGCGGAGGGCTCGTCGTCATCCAGGTCAAAGGTTTCGTACGAAGTGGCCCCGGTCGTCGGCTCGCTGGCCGACGGCGGCTCTCCGGCATCCCGCTCCGGTTCGAACGCGAATGCCACCGTGCGGGTGTCCCCCGGCGGAACCGCGCCGCCCACCGCGGGCACCGGTTCGGCCACCGAGGCCTGGCTCCAGTCGGCACGGGTCCCCGTGTCCCGAGACCCGGAACCGTTGTACGGCGACCCGGAGTCCGCGGTCGAGAGTGGCGCGATCTGCAGGGGCTGTTCCGTTTCCTGTGGCTTGGAGGCGAGGACCAGGCCGGAACCCACTGCGAGGGCGAGGCCGGCGGTTCCCACGATGACCGAAGACGTGATCCTGCGCTGACCGTTCATGGAAGTGGTTCCGTTGGGCGTTGCCGATTTATACCACGTTTGGCCGCGATGTGAACCACCCTCACGGATGCGCCGATTCTCGCGGTGCCGTCGCTTGAATGTCTTCATGAGCGGATGCCCGTTCCCCGATTCAGAAGCCACAGTGCCAGACCATAGAGCACAATGATGAACATCGCGATGATGGCAAAGGATGCGATCACGGGAAAGTCACTGGTTCCCAGACTGCCGTAACGAAAGGCGTCCACCATGTAAAAGATCGGGTTCAGCATGGACGCGCCCTGCCAGAAATCGGGCAGCAGGCTGATTGAATAGAAGACGCCTCCGAGGTAGGTCAGAGGGGTTAGAACGAACGTTGGAATCAGCGCGATATCGTCGAAAGTTCGTGCGAAGACTCCATTGATCAGCCCGGCCAGTGCGAACAGGATGGAAGTCAAAAGGACGACCAGCAGCATCACGATCGGGTTGTGCACGCTCAGGGGCGAAAAGAACAGCGAGACAATCAGAACGGCCACGCCCACGGTGAGCCCGCGTGCTACGCCGCCGAATATGAAGCCCAGGATGATGACGCTGTTGGGGATCGGCGAGACCAACAGCTCCTCGATATGACGCTGAAACTTTGAACCAAAAAATGATGATACGACGTTGGAATAGCTGTTGGTGATCACCGCCAGCATGATCAGCCCGGGAACGATGAAGTCCATGTAGCGAAAGCCTTCCATTTCGCCAATGCGTTCGCCGATCAGGCCGCCGAAGATGATGAAGTACAGCGCGGTGGTGACGACCGGGGGCAACACGGTCTGCACCCAGATTCTGGCAAAACGCAGTATTTCCTTGATTGCGATGGTGCGCAGGGCGGTGCCCCACAACCGGAGATCCGCGCGGGTCATGCCTGGCCCTCCTGCTGCTCGGTGGCTCCGTCGCCGCCGGGTGTCAGCGGGCTGCGGGTGGCCTCGTTCTGGGTCATGCGGACAAAGAGCTCTTCCAGACGATTCGCCTTGTTCCGCATGCTCTGGACCCGGATCCCCTGGTTATCAAGGAGCTGGAACAGATCGTTCAGGTTCTGGTTGGAGTGGATCTCGGCCTCCAGGGTCAGTTCGTCGATGCGTCGCAGCGGGATCGGGCCGCCCTCCGGTACCGCCAGCGGGGGTTCCACCAGGTCCAGCACCATGGTCTCGGTCTCGAGCTTGGCCAGGAGCTGCTTCATCGTGGTGTTCTCGATGATGCGGCCGTCGTCGATGATCGCGATGTTGCGGCAGAGCGATTCGGCTTCCTCGAGATAGTGGGTGGTCAGGATGATGCTGCGGCCGTCATCGTTGATCTTCTGCAGGAAGTCCCACATGGAGCGCCGCAACTCGATGTCGACCCCGGCGGTGGGTTCGTCGAGGATCAGCAGCCGCGGTTCGTGCACTAGGGCGCGGGCGATCATCAGGCGGCGTTTCATGCCGCCGGAGAGCATGCGGGCCATGTTCTCGCGCTTGTCCCACAGGCCCAGTTCGTTGAGATAGTGGCCGGCGCGGTCCCAGGCCTCGCGGCGGGGAATGCCGTAGTAGCCGGCCTGGTTGACGACGATCTCGCCCACCGGTTCGAACTGGTTGAAATTGAACTCCTGTGGGACCAGGCCGATCGAGCGCTTGACGCCCCGGGGATCCCGGTCGAGGTCGTGGCCGAACACCCGGACTTCCCCGGCCGTCTTGTTCACCAGCGAGGTGATGATGCCGATGGTGGTCGACTTGCCGGCGCCATTGGGCCCGAGCAGGGCGAAAAAGCTGCCGGGGGAGACCTCGAGGTCGATTCCCTTGAGGGCTTCGAAGCCGTTGCTGTAGGTCTTGCGCAGCCCGCGGATTTCCAGTGCTGGCGTCATGGCACGTTCCCTGTCGGTCGGTGGGGGCCGGGCGTCCCGGCCGCAGGTGGCGTTATTATGGGGGCTTTGCCGTGCAGATGAGGAAGCCCCCAGTGGAATCCGTTTTTGTTGATGAGTCGTCCGCCGCCGTTGAACTGATACCCGTGACGCCGGAGTCGCTGCATGCCGCGCTGGAGGGGCGGCCCGCACGCTATGCGCGCTGGGCGCGGGCGACGGGTTTTACCGGCGAGGCCGGAGGCGTTCTGCAGATCGCCGGGGACCAGGGTGAGCTGGAAGCGGTCCTGGTCGGCTACGACGTCGACCAGCCCCTGTGGATGCTGGCCGCGGCGGCGGGGTCCCTGCCGGGGGGAGATTATCGCCTGCAGGAGGCGGGACTGACAGCGGAGGCGATCGAACGGGCGGCGGTCGGCTGGGGGCTGGGAAGTTATCGCTTTCGCCGATATCGCAGCGAGCCACCGACCGACGACACGCCGGTGCGGCTGATCTGGCCGGACGGGGTGAATCGGGAGCGGGTCACATCCATGGTGGCGGCGATCGGCCACACCCGCGATCTGATCAATACGGCCCCGGCCGATCTGATGCCGGGCGAACTGGCGGCGGAGGCCGAGGGTCTGGCCGAACGTCACGGCGGAGCCGCCCGGGTGGTGGCGGATCCCGATGAGGTGGCCCGGGACTGGCCATGCATCCATGCCGTAGGGCGCGCCAGCGAACACCACCCGCGGGTGATCGAGCTGACCTGGGGGCCGGAGGATGCCCCGCCGGTGGTACTGGTGGGCAAGGGGGTCTGTTTCGATTCGGGCGGTCTGAACATCAAGCCCGACAGTGCGATGCGGCAGATGAAGAAGGACATGGGCGGTGCGGCCACGGCGCTGGGGCTGGCCGGCCTGATCATGCGGGCCGGACTTGCAGTCCGCCTGACGGTCCTGATCGGGGCGGTGGAGAATGCGGTGGGTTCGCGTTCCTTCCGTCCGGGCGATGTCCTGAGCACGCGCAGCGGGCGTACCGTGGAGATCGACAATACCGATGCCGAGGGCCGCCTGGTGCTGGCCGATCTGCTGGACCGCGCGGGCGAACTGGAGCCGGCCCTGGTGGTGGATTTCGCGACCCTGACCGGTGCGGCGCGGGTGGCCGTGGGGCACGAGATCGCCGCGTTCTTCGCCAGCGACGACGCCTGGGCCGCCGCCCTGGAAGAGCCGGCACGGGCGTGGGACGATCCGGTCTGGCGGCTGCCACTGCATGCGCCGTACCGGCACATGCTGGAGAGCGACGTGGCCGACGTGGTCAACGCCAGTTCGGGCGGGCAGGCCGGGGCGATCACCGCGGCGCTGTTCCTGCAGGATTTCGTGCCGGCCGAAACGCCCTGGCTGCATTTCGACATCATGGCCTTCAACACCCGCGCACGCCCGGGCCGGCCGAAGGGTGGCGAGGCGATGGGGCTGCGGGCGGTGTTCGCGGCGCTGGAGGCCCGTTTCGGTCGGGTCAGATGACCTTCAGGTCGGGACGGGCGCGGATGATCTTGCGCAGGGCGATCAGGTACGCCGCGGTACGGTAGTCGAGGACCTCACCGTTGCTTTCCACCTCGCGCACTTCCTGCATCTCGCTGAAGGCCTCGCGCATGGTGTCGTCCAGGCCCGAGCGCACCAGATCGATCTCCTCGGCACCACGCACGATGGAGTCGCGCAGCCACTCGGGCACATCCTGGTTGGTCATCATCTCGATGGCGCTGACGATGTGCTGGCCCTGGGCCTGGTCGTAGCGGCGTTCCATGCGGCCAAAGCGGATGTGCTGGATGTTGCGCACCCATTCGAAATAGGAGACCACCACGCCGCCGGCATTGACGAACACGTCGGGCAGCACCGTGATTCCGCGCTGCTGCAGGATGCGGTCGCCCTCGAAGGTGCAGGGGCCGTTGGCGGCCTCGACCACCAGGCGGGCGCGGATGCGCGGCGCGTTGTCCTCGTGGATCGCGCCTTCCAGCGCGGCCGGGACCAGCACGTCACAGTCTTCTTCCATCAGGCGGTTGCCATCGCGTTCGAAACGCACGCCCGGATAGCCTTCCAGGGTGCCCGTGCGGTTCATGTAGTCATGTACCGCGTTGACATCGAGGCCCTGCTCGGCGTAGATGCCGCCATCGCTCTTGATGATCCCGACAATGCGGACGTTGTTGTCCTGCTGCAGGAAATGGGCGAGGTGATAGCCCACGTTGCCGAAGCCCTGGACGATGACCCGCTGCTGACTCAGGCCGCCCTCGAGGCCCGCCTCCGCGACGGCCGCCTTCGAACGGAAGAAGGCCTGCAGGGCGTACTGCACGCCGCGGCCGGTGGCTTCCAGCCGGCCACGCATGCCGCCCAGATCCACCGGTTTGCCGGTCACCGCGGCGACGTGGTTGATATCGTCCGGACGGTGCTGGCGATAGGTGTCCGCCATCCAGGCCATTTCCCGCTGGGAGGTGCCGACGTCGGGGGCCGGGACGTTCTGCGCCGGCGAGATGTAATCGCGCTGGATCAGTTCGTGGGCGAACCGGCGGGTGATGCGTTCCAGTTCCCATTCATTGTACTGGCGCGGGTCGATGCGCAGACCGCCCTTGGAACCGCCGAACGGGATGTCGATGATTGCGCACTTGTAGGACATCAGTGCCGCGAGGGCCTCGGCGTGGGCCTGGTCCATGTTGGGTGCGAAACGCATGCCGCCCTTGACCGGAAGCCGGTGCGCGGAATGCACGGCTCGCCAGCCATGAAAGACCTCCACGCGGTCCCGGAACTGGATGGGGAAGGACACCTGGATGACCGAATCGCAGGTTTGCAGCGCCTCGCACGCCCCGTCGGGGATCTCGAGGTAGCGCATCGCGCGTTCCACCATGCGCGAAACGTTCTGCTGGAAATCGTTGGTCTGCGGGGTTGCGGGAGACGTCATCCGGCGATTCCGTGACTGAATTCGCATCGGATTGTACATGCGCAGGCCCGCATGCAGGCAAAAAGACGCCGAAGGGCCCGCAGGACCGCTTCGGCGTGTGCAGGGGAGGGCGCGTTACCAGTCCGGAGCGCCGTCGTCTTCGTCGTCGTCTTCGTCTTCTTCTGCACCCATGGGCGCGCCACCGGCATCGGCACCCCCGGCAGCACCCTCGTCTGCCGGCGGCGCACCGCCCTGAGCCCCTCCGGCGTCAGGCGCACCACCGGCCTCCGGGGGAGCCCCCGCTTCCGGTGCCCCTTCCTCGGCCGGCGGGGCACCGCCCTGTTCGGCACCGCCGCCGCCCATGGCGCCGGCGGTAGCCATGGAGCCAATGGTGAACAGGGAGGAGAGGGCAAAAGCGATGGCAGTCTTGCGATATTTCATGGATCTGCGCTCCTTGGGGTCTGTAAAAAGATCTCGGCAGACTCCGGAGGCCGAAGATAGCGGCGAAGCCGGCGTCTGCACCCGAAGGGAAAGCAGGGACCGTGCCAGGTGAGGGAGAGGGTGTCTGGAAGCCCAAAGGATCAGTGGGTTACGGTGGATTCTGTGAAATGGTTCCAGAGATAGCCCGGCGGCGGGCGGTTGAGTCGGTCGGACACAGCGGGTCAGGCTGACCCGTGTCGCATTGGCACAGGCAGAGTCGGGCGTTGCTGGACGTCGGGGGCGCGCCGGGACACCATGGGCGGCCCATTTATGGTTCAGCCCGGAATGTCCGATCCGCCTTCTGCCAACCCCATCGTGTGCGCGCCGCAATCCGGCTCGCCGACGGCCTGCGTGCCATCGCTCGCGGGCCGGCCGGAGCGCTTTTCCGTCGCGCCGATGATGGACTGGACGGACCGCTGGTGCCGACGCTTCCACCGGCTTCTGACGCGGCATGCGCTGCTGTACACCGAAATGCTGCATGCCAACGCGGTGGTGCGGGGCGATCGCGCGCATCTTCTCGGCTACGCGGAGGTCGAGCATCCGCTGGCGCTGCAGCTGGGGGGATCCGAGCCCGACACGCTGGCGGAGGCCGCGCGCATTGGCGAGGACTTCGGCTACGACGAGATCAATCTCAACGTGGGCTGTCCGTCGGACCGGGTACAGTCGGGTGATTTCGGAGCCAGCCTGATGGCGACACCCGACCGGGTCGCGCGCGCGGTGGAGGCCATGCAGGCGGCGGTCGACATCCCGGTGACGGTCAAGCATCGCATCGGTATCGACGAGCAGGATTCGGATGCGGATTTGCATGCCTTCGTGCGTACCGTGTCGGATGCCGGTTGCCGGCATTTCATCGTGCATGCGCGCAAGGCGTGGCTGCAGGGACTGAGCCCGAAGGACAACCGCGACGTCCCGCCGCTGGACTACGCGCGGGTACACCGGCTGAAGGCCGAATTCCCGGGGTGCGTGATCGTGCTGAACGGAGGGCTGGATGACGTGGAGGCCGCGCGCGAACATCTGACCACCCTGGACGGGGTCATGTTCGGCCGTCATGCCTATCATCACCCCTGGAGTCTGGCGGAGGTCGACCGGCTGTATTTCGGCGAGGCCCGGCGGCCCGAGCGTGCCGAGGTGGTCCGCAAGCTGCAGGACATGGCCGAAGGGATGCGGCGCGAGGGCGTGCCGCTGGCGCGGCTGACCCGCCACATACTGGGGCTTTTCCACGGCGAACCCGGGGCCCGGCAGTGGCGGCGGATCCTGACCGAAGGGGCCCATCGTCCCGATGCCGGCCCCGAACTGATCGAACGGGCGGCGGCCGCCTGTCCGGCGGCGCAGGTCGACGCGGTGGCCCCGGCCGGCTGAAATCCGCTGCAGGGCTGGCCCCGGGCGGTACCGCCGCTCAGTGTTTCCCTCAGTCGTCGGGCTCCAGCCACCCCTCGCGCAGGCCATCTTCCAGCACCTGATGGATCGACGGAAAGCCGGCTTCCCAGTCTGCCGCGGCGAGGCTCTCCACGGTACAAAAGATCTCCAGCTGTTCCGGTTCCAGCGCCGGCGCGGGGTGATCATGCCCGGCGATGCACAGCACCGGGCCGTCCGGACCGTGGAACCAGGCCCGACGGATGCCCGGATGGATGCGGTAGCGAACGCCCGGCTGCGGGGTCGGGGGCGGGGCGTCCTCGTCCGGGGCAGCCAGCCCGGTGCCTGCAGTGGGACGGGTCAGGAAGCGGCCGAGGTAGGCGTCCAGATCGGCGTCGTCCGCCGCCAGCAGGGCCCGCAGGGCATCGCGCAGTTCGCGCCGGTCGCCGGCCGGAAGCTCCCCCGGCCACTGGTCGGCGGGGCGCCCCGGGTCCTCGAAGCGGGCCTGATCCCCGATCACGTTCGCGCGTTCTTCCAGGAACCCGGTGAGCACGTCGAGGATGGCCGGGGCGCGGAAGCCGACGGACCAGGTCATGCATTCGCGATCCAGGGATTCACCGTAATGCGGGACGCCCGGCGGCAGGTACAGCATGTCGCCCGGTTCCAGATCCCAGGAGTCGGTGGGCCGGAAGTCCCGCAGGATCGCCAGCGGCAAATCCTCGAAGCATTCCGGGTTCCCGGGCGGATCCTGGATCTGCCAGCGGCGGCGGCCCGCCGCCTGAAACAGGAAGACGTCGTACTGATCCACGTGCGGGCCCACCGAGCCGCCGGGCGGGGCGTACGAGATCATCAGGTCGTCGCGCCGCCAGCGCGGGATGAAATCGAACTGCGCGAGGAATCCGGGGCCATCGGGCCAGAACCGTTCGATATCACTGACCAGCAGGGTCCAGTCGCGTTCCGGCAGCCGGGCCAGGCGGTCCGGCTCGAACGGGCCGTATTCCACGTCCCAGTCGTTGCGCTCGCGGTGGCCGAGGACCAGCCGGCTGCCGGCCTCGGGATCGGTCGCCAGACCGGCGAGATCGTCGGCTTCGATGGGGTTCTGGAACCCGGGGATCGCGCCGCGGATCAGCAGGGGTTTCTGCTGCCAGTAATCCCGCAGGAACGCGGCCGGCGTGAGTCCGCCCAGCAGGGTCAGCGGGGTATCCGGATCGGGCGCTGCCATGGTCGACTCAGACGTCGCGGGCCAGGCGGTCCGCCAGACCGGTGTAACGCCCGGGGGTCAGCTCGCGCAGGCGCGCGCGGGCCTCCTCGGGGATGTCCTGCGCGTCGATGAACTCGTGCAGGGCCTCGGGGGTGATCCGGCGGCCGCGGGTGAAGTCCTTGAGTTTCTCGTAGGGCGAATCGATGCCGTAGCGGCGCATCACCGTCTGCACCGCTTCGCCGAGGACCTCCCAGTTGGCATCCAGATCCTCCTCCATGCGAGAGGATTCGATCTCCAGCTTGCCCAGTCCGCGGGCGAAGGCCTTCCAGGCGATCAGCGACCACGCGAAGCCCATGCCGATGTTGCGCAGCACGGTGGAGTCGGTGAGGTCGCGCTGGAAGCGCGAGACCGGCAGCTTGCCGGCGAGGTGATCGAACACCGCGTTGGCCAGGCCGAGGTTGCCTTCGGCGTTCTCGAAGTCGATCGGGTTGACCTTGTGCGGCATGGTCGAGGAGCCGACTTCGCCGGCCACGACCTTCTGCTTGAAATAGCCCAGCGAGATGTAGCCCCAGATGTCGCGCGAGGCATCCAGCAGGATGGTGTTGGCGCGCATGAAGGCATGGAACATCTCGGCGAGGTAGTCGTGCGGCTCGATCTGGGTGGTGTGCGAACTGGGCTCGAGGCCCAGGTCACTGACCACGCGCCGCGCCAGTGCCGGCCAGTCGACCTCGGGGTAGGCCACCACGTGGGCATTAAAGTTGCCCACCGCGCCGTTGATCTTGCCGCGGCAGACCACGCCGGCCAGCTGCTCGCGCTGGGCCTGCAGGCGGTGCACTACGTTGGCGATCTCCTTGCCCATGGTGCTGGGCGAGGCGGGCTGACCGTGGGTGCGCGAGAGCATCGGCTGGTCGGCGAACTCCCCGCTCAACTGGCGCAGGGTATCCACGATGCCGTCCAGCGCCGGCAGCATCACCTCGTTGCGCGCCTCGCGCACCATCACGCCGTAGGCGAGGTTGTTGATGTCCTCGGAGGTGCAGGCGAAATGCACGAACTCCATGCGTGCGGCGAGTTCGGAATGGTCCTGCATCTGCTCCTTGATGTAGTACTCGATCGCCTTGACGTCATGATTGGTGGTCGCCTCGATGGCCTTCACGCGTTCGCCGGCGGCGTTGTCGAACTCGGCCGCGATGCGCTCCAGCGCGGCGGTGCCTTCGGCGGAGAGCGCCGGGACCTCGGTGATCGCGGGCTCGGCGGCCAGCGCCTTGAGCCAGGCGATCTCGACGCGCACGCGGGCCTGCATCAGGCCCTGCTCGCTGAACCAGGGAGCAAGGTCGCGGGTGTGACGGGCATAACGGCCATCGACCGGGGCGATGGCGGTGAGGGCGTTCAGAGACATGGTCGGCCTTGTGATGGGGCTTGCTTGTGCGGCGCAGTATAATACAACGATCAAGTCGACCGCCGGAGCCAGGAATGACCCGATCAGGCCATCGCCAGGAACACGACAGCCTGGGCACCGTGGAGGTGCCCGAACATGCCCTGTGGGGCGCGCAGACCCAGCGTGCAATCGACAACTTCGCCATCGCCGGACGCCCGCTGCCGGGCGCCTTCATCCGTGCCCTGGCGCAGGTCAAGGCGGCCTGTGCCGAGGCCAATCAAGGTCTGGGCCAGCTGGACGGAGAGGCCGCGCAGGCCATCGTGCAGGCGGCCGAGGCGGTGGCGCTGGGCGAGCATGCCGATGCCTTCCCGGTGGACGTGTACCAGACGGGCTCGGGCACCAGCAGCAACATGAACATGAACGAGGTGCTGGCGCATCTGGCCTCGACCGGCGCCACCGGGGCGGTCCACCCCAATGATCACGTGAACCGCTCGCAGAGCTCGAACGACGTGATCCCCACGGCGCTGCACGTGGCCGCACTCAACCAGCTGGAACACGAGCTGCTTCCGGCGATGCGGCGCCTGATCGCGACCATCGCACGGCGCGAGGCGGGAGCAAAGACCCTGGTCAAGACCGGTCGTACTCATCTGATGGATGCCATGCCGGTACGCCTGGACCAGGAACTGTCCGGCTGGCGCACGCAGCTGGAGCAGGCGGTGGAGCGCCTCGAGGCGACCCGCGACCGGCTGGGGCGGCTGGCCATCGGCGCGACCGCGGTGGGTACCGGGGTCAATGCCCCGGAAGGGTTCGGCGAGCGGGTGGCGGAGCGCCTGTCCGAACGCACCGGGCTGGCATTCCGGCGCGAGCCGAACGGGTTCGCCGCGCTGGCCAGCCAGGACACCGCAGTGGAATATTCGGGTCAGCTGCGGACCGTGGCCACCGCGCTGATCAAGATCGCCGAGGACCTGCGCTGGATGAACTCGGGCCCGCTCGCCGGACTCGGTGAGATTGCGCTGCCGGCGTTGCAGCCGGGCAGTTCGATCATGCCCGGCAAGGTGAACCCGGTTATTCCTGAAGCGGTGCTGATGGCGGCGCGCCAGGTGATCGGACTGGACGCTGCGGTCACGGCCGCCGGCGCCGCCGGCAATTTCCAGCTCAACGTGGGCCTGCCGCTGATCGCCGACAACCTGTTGCAGATGACGGGGCTGCTGGCGCGCGCCGCCGACCATCTGGGCGAGCGCGCGGTGGCGGGCTTCAGCGTCAACGAGGAGGTGATGCGCGCGGCCCTGGATCGCAACCCGATCCTGGTGACCGCGCTCAACGCCGAGATCGGTTATGAGGCGGGGGCCCGCATCGCCAAGGAGGCCTACGCCTCCGGGCGGCCGATCATCGAAGTGGCGGCGGAGCACACCGGCATGGACCGCGATCGCCTGCGCGGCCTGCTGGATCCGCTGCGTCTGACCGGAGGAGCGGACGGCGGCGCCTGAACCGGCCGTTCGGCGCGGTTCGGTGTTCGCGTTATTCGGACTCGGGCAGCATGCGCACGTCGTTGACGATCATCTCCCGCAATTCGTCGAAGGCGACCGGCCGGGAATAGCGAAACCCCTGGGCGTAATCGCAGCCGAATTCCCGCAGCAAGTGGATCTGCGCGTCGGTTTCCACTCCTTCGGCCACCAGCTGCATGTCCAGGCTGCGCGCCATGACCACGATCGCACGCACGATCTTGGCGTCCTCGTGGCTCTTCTCCAGATCCATCACGAAGGAGCGGTCGATCTTGAGGGTGTCGGCCGGAAGCTGCTTGAGCTGGGTCAGCGATGCATGTCCGGTACCGAAGTCGTCCACTGCCAGTGACATGCCGACTTCGCGCAGGCGCTGGAACACGCGCGCGGCGGTGTCGGCGTCATCCATGATCACGCTCTCGGTGAGCTCCAGCTCGATGCGGTCGGCGGGGATCCCGTGTTCCTCGGTGATCGCGAAGAATTCCTCCGCAAGATTGGGCTGGCGCAGCTGGCGCGCGGAGACGTTGATGGCGATATGCGGAAGCGCCTGCGCGGTTCCGGGCAGGGAGGCGAGATCGCGGCAGGCCTGTTGCAGAACCCATTCTCCGATCTGTTCGATCAGGGTCATGTCTTCCGCGATTTCCATGAACTGACCGGGGGGCAGCATCCCCAGACGCGGGTGGTCCCAGCGGATCAGGGCCTCGGCACCCACGACACGGCCGGTCGCCAGCTCGATCTTGGGCTGATAGTGCAGCCGCAGCTGGTCATCCTCGATGGCGCCGCCAAGGTCGGTTTCCAGGCGGAAGTGCCGGAAGGTTCGCGAATTGAGGTCCTGGGTGTAGAAGCGGAAGCCGTTGCGGCCGCGTTCCTTGGCATCGTACATCGCGGCGTCGGCGTTGCTGAGCAGGGCGTCGGGTTCGTCGCCGTCGTAGGGGAACACTGCGATCCCGGCCGAGCAGGAGGTCAGCACCGGATGGTCGGCCACCGTCCGTTCCACCGCCGTGGTCCGCACGATTTCGGTCACCAGACGGACGACGCCCTCGAGCCCCTGGATCCCCTCCACCAGGATGCCGAATTCGTCGCCACCCAGCCGCGATAGCGTCGGGCTGGGGCCCTGGCCACCCGTTGATCCGCGGGGGGTCTCCAGGAGGACGGAAAGATCGGTGGCTACCTTGCGGATCAGTTCGTCCCCCGCGCGATGACCCAGCGCGTCATTCAGCCGCTTGAAATTGTCCAGGTCGAGCAGGATCAGCGCGACATGGCTGGAGCCGTTGGCATGACGCTCCATGGCCTGGGCGAGACGGTCACTGAACAGCATGCGGTTGGGCAGGTTGGTCAACGAGTCGTGCGACATGTGATGCAGGAGCTCGCGCGATTGCCGTTCGGTGATGCGTTGCAGGGCCTGCTGGCGCCGTTCCATCAGGTGGTAGAGATCGGCCGATTCGAGCGCGTAGGCCGCGTTGAACAGCACCAGGGTCAGGGCGGACATGACCAGTTCGTGACGCGGGGCTTCGTCCTGGCCCGGCCGGGCGGCGAACATCCCGCGCACCCGGGTACGGGTGGATATGACGTGCAGCAGCACCATCCCGCCATCTTCGCCGGCGGGCAGGAACACCGGGTGGTTTTCGTGCAGGGCCCAGGAGAAGGTCCCCTGCTGGATCAGCTGTTCCACACGGTCGGGCAGGTCACCGGGGGTATCGTCTTCCGCGTCGTGCTGGGCCAGATTGAACGAGGCGTCGCCGTCGAGCAGATAGATGGCCGACTCCGGAAGCGCCAGCAGGCGGCGCACGGCTTCGAGGGTGTTGCGCACGATCACTTCGGGGCGGCGGTTGCCCTCGGTATCGCCAAAGATTGCCGTCGTCGAGGACAGCACGTCCATCACGTAGGCGTTGCCCTCGAGGCTCTGCTCCAGGTAGCGAATTCGCTCCTGCAGCTGCTCGAATTCTTCCGGCGTCCGGTACGAAGGGCTCATGGCGGGGTCAGTCCAGGAGGATTCGGGCCAGCTGATCGAGCTGTTCGCGTGCCGTATCGGCGATATCTTCACAGGCGGCGGTCTCCAGTCCTATACGTTCAAAAGCCTCGGCCCGGACCGGCGGCACCATGCGCTCCCCGGAGGAACCCAGGCGCAGGGCGTTGGCCAGCGAATCGGCGACGTGCACGATGCCGGCCTCGACCGGGAAGGCGGGCGCGGCCAGCGGGTCGTGGTGATAGCGGGTGGCTTCCACGTGAGCGGGCGTCATGCCCCATTGCTCCAGCAGGCCGCTGCCGATGGTCGTATGGTCGAATCCGAGAAAACGCTGTTCCGTGACGAAAAGCAGCTCACCGTCGCGTTCGCGCAGGTTGATCAGCTCCTCGGTATCGCGGCCGAGGCGCAGGAACAGAATCAGACGGCCGATGTCGTGCAGCAGCCCGAACAGGTACAGCCGGTCAACGTTGGCTTCGCGACGGAAACGGGCGATCCCGCGGGCGATGATCGCGGTCGCCAGACTGTGTCGCCAGAATGAACTCATGTCCACGCCGATCACCGGCAGGCCGCGGAAATGTTCGATCACCACAGTGGACAGTACGATCTGCCGGATCTGCTGCAGGCCGATGATGGCCACTGCCCGATGCAGGGTCTCGATCTCCTGCGGGAACCCGTACAACGACGAATTGGCCAGGCGCAGGGTCTTGGCCGCGACCGTGGGGTCCAGTTCGATCGCCTCGGTGATGTCGGCGACGCTCGCGGTTGGATCGTTGATGCGTTCGACGATGGCATTGAACGCACCGGAGAAGCTGCACAGCGCGTCATCCGCCTGCAGGAAATCTTCCAACCGCATAGTCATCGCGAGCCCGCACCCCTGGACTGCCGAAGTTCGTCGATCATCGCACGTCGCGCGATGCGGTAGATCCCGTCCATCGGAAAGCGCTCGATGTCGCAGTGCTGGAAGCGTTCCGCCAGCGCTTCGTCCGCAGTGGCGCCAAGGCGCGCCTCGGCGGCATCCGGATCCTCTTCGCCGGTGGTCGGCTGCGTACCCTCGGCCGCATCCGGGACGGGTTCGGTCGCGGGCGGGTCCCCGTCCTGGATCCGCACCTCGCTGACGCCCCAGGCCCGCAGGACCCGCAGATGCTTGTCCTGCAGGGTCATGCCCGCGGGGATCAGCAGGCGACCGGAACGGTCATGCACCGGGGCGGCCAGCGTCATCCCGGCACGCAGTTCCGCAGTGGGGGCGATTCGCGACATGATGCGATTCAGCCTTCGCCCGCAAGTTGACGCAGGACGTACGGCAATATTCCACCGTGACGGTAGTAGTCGATCTCCTGCGGGGTGTCCAGCCGTACGCGCACGCGGAACTCCTTCCGTGAGCCATCATCGGCGGTGGCGGTCACCGTCGCTTCCTTCGCCTCGCCACTCCGGATGCCGGTGATGGTATAGGTCTCCTCGCCGGTCAGGCCCAGCGATTCGGCGTTCTCGCCGTCGTGGAACTGCAGCGGAAGCACGCCCATGCCCACCAGGTTGGAGCGGTGGATGCGTTCGTAGCTTTCCACGATGACCGCCTTCACGCCCAGCAGCAGGGTCCCCTTGGCGGCCCAGTCGCGCGAGGAGCCAGTGCCGTATTCCTTGCCCGCGATGACGACCAGCGGGGTCCCCTCGGCCTGATAGCGCATGGAGGCGTCGTAGATGGACATCTGCTCGCCGTCCGGCAGGTGCCGCGTTACGCCGCCCTGGGTGCCCGGTGCGAGCAGGTTGCGCAGGCGCACGTTGGCGAAGGTGCCGCGCATCATCACCTCGTGGTTGCCGCGCCGCGAGCCATAGGAGTTGAAGTCGGCGGGCTTGACCCCCTGTTCTTCCAGGTAACGGGCGGCGGGGCTGTCCGATGCGATGGAGCCCGCCGGCGAAATATGGTCGGTGGTCACCGAATCGCCCAGCAGGGCCAGGACCCGCGCGCCCTCGATGTCCGGGGTCTCGGCGGGCGTCATGCCCATGCCGTCGAAGTAGGGCGGCTTGCGCACGTAGGTGGAGTCTTCCTGCCAATCGAAGCGGTCGCCTGACGGGGCCTCGAGATTGCGCCAGCGGTCCTCGCCGGTATAGAGGTCGCCGTAGGCGGTGGTGAAGCTGCCGGCGCCGACATGGCGGGCCACCTCGTCACGCACCTCCTGAGAAGTCGGCCAGATGTCCTTGAGATAGACGGGATTGCCATCGGCATCATCGCCCAGCGGATCGTTGTAGAGATCCAGGTTCGAGCGTCCGGCCAGGGCGTAGGCCACCACCAGCGGCGGTGAGGCGAGGAAGTTCATCTGCACCTCGGAATGGATGCGGCCCTCGAAATTGCGGTTGCCGGAGAGCACCGAGGAGACCACAAGGTCGTCCTTCACGATGGCCTCGCTGATCGCTTCCGGCAGCGGACCGGAGTTGCCGATGCAGGTGGTGCAGCCGTAGCCGACCACATAGAAGCCCAGGTCTTCCAGGTCCTCGAGCAGGCCAGCGTTCTGCAGATAATCGGTCACCACGCGCGAGCCGGGGGCCAGCGAGGTCTTGACCCACGGCTTGACCTTCAGGCCGCGCTCGCGCGCTTTGCGAGCCACCAGGCCGGCCCCCAGCATCACCGACGGGTTCGAGGTGTTGGTGCAGGAGGTGATCGCAGCGATCACCACGTCGCCGTGGTCCAGGGTAAAGGTCTCGCCGCCCATCTCGATGGCTGTGTGATGCGGTTCTTCCGCCTGATGCTCTACGCCCACTGCGGTATGGCCGCCTTCGGTGGCGAAGCGTTCGGCCTCCGACGGCTCGTCCTTGCCGGAAACGCGTTCCTTCAGGACCGTGTCCAGGTGGCGACTGATCTCGGCACCCGCCTGGCTCAGCGGGATCCGGTCCTGCGGACGCTTGGGTCCGGCGAGGCTCGGCTCGACGGTGGACAGGTGCAGCTCCAGCAGGTCGGAGTAGCGCGCCACCGGGGCGCTGTCGTCGCGCCACAGGCCCTGCCCGCGGGCATAGGCCTCGATGAACTGGATGTGGCTTTCCTCGCGGCCGGTCAGACGCAGGTATTCCAGAGTCTCGTCGTCGATCGGGAAGATGCCGCAGGTCGCGCCGTATTCCGGGGCCATGTTGGCGATGGTGGCGCGGTCGGCCAGCGGCAGGTCGGCAAGGCCGTCGCCGAAGAATTCGACGAACTTGCCGACCACGCCGTGTTTGCGCAGCTGTTCGACGATCACCAGCACCAGGTCGGTGGCGGTGGCGCCCTCGGCCAGCTTGCCGGTCAGGCGGAAGCCGACCACCTGCGGGATCAGCATGGAGATCGGCTGGCCCAGCATGGCGGCCTCGGCCTCGATCCCGCCCACGCCCCAGCCCAGCACGCCCAGGCCGTTGATCATGGTGGTGTGGGAGTCGGTGCCGACGAGCGTGTCGGGATAGGCCATGCAGCTGCCGTCGGCGCGGTCCTCGAGGAACACGGTGCGCGCCAGGTACTCCAGGTTGACCTGGTGCACGATGCCGGTATCCGGGGGCACGACCTTGAAGGTCTCGAACGCCTGCTGGCCCCATTTGAGGAAGCTGTAGCGTTCGCGGTTGCGCGAATATTCCAGCTCGGCGTTCAGGTTCATGGAATTGGCCTCGCCGTAGGAATCGACCTGCACGGAGTGGTCGATCACCAGCTCCGCCGGCTGCAGGGGCGCGATCTTCGCTGGATCGCCGCCGAGGTCTTCCATGGCGTCACGCATCGCGGCGAGGTCGACCACCGCGGGGACGCCGGTGAAGTCCTGCAGCAGCACGCGCGCCGGCCGGAAGGCGATCTCGCGCGAGGGTTCCGCCGCCGGGTCCCAGTCCAGCAGGCCCTCGATGTCGTCGCGGGTCACCGTGCGCCCGTCCTCGTGGCGCATCAGGTTTTCCAGCAGCACCTTGAGCGCGAAGGGCAGGGTCTGCGCGCGTCGGTCGTCGGCGATCGGGACGTACTGGCACTCGTGTCCGCCGGCGGACAGGGTGCGGGTGTTCCGGGGCATAGCGTCGCTCATGATGCGTCCATCCGAAGTCAGGTGTTGAGACGTTGAAGAATGTGGCCGGCCTCGTTCATCAGGCGCTTGCGCCCGAACAGGAGCTTCCAGCGCGAGCCGCCGGCCTGGCGCCACAGCACGGCGCCGCGGATGCCGGCCAGCAGCAGCGCGCGAATACGGGCCGCGGTATCCGGGTTGGAGAGATTGTTCTGTTCGCCCTGGACGATGATGCGCGGGCCGAGCTCGGAAATGGTCTCCTTGTAGATCTCGCCCAGCCGCGAGATCACGCTCTCGTGGGTCAGGGTGAAGTAGTCCACCTGCCGCTGGGCGCCCTGCAGGCCGTCGGCCAGCTGCTGCATCATGTCGCCGCGCTTCTGCAGCTTGCGTTCGAGGAAGATCAGCCCCACCGCGTAGCGGGTGATCTCCATGTCCGGCGGCTTGCCACCGCTTTCCAGCTGGGTGCGCACGCGTTCCAGCCCGGTACGCAGGCTGACTTCGCCGCGATAGATCTCCTCGGGCGTGGTCGAGTCGAAGGCGAACAGGCTTCCGATCAGGACCTCCAGCTCGTATTCGTCGCAGGAGCCTCGCCAGGCCAGGTCCTTGACCAGGCTCGCGGCCTGAAAGATGGCCGCCAGTGCCAGGGTGCGGTTGTGGTCGCTGCGCTCCAAGCCGTGTCCGTCCGGGTCTGGGTATCAGGGGAGGCACTATACCGGAAACCGCCCTCCGGACTCATGCCCCGGCGGCAACCGGGGTGTCCGCGGACAGGGTGTGGCGTGTGGCGATCACGCCGCCCCCCAGGCAGGTGCCGTCGCGATAGAACACGATGGACTGGCCGGGCGTGGCCGCACGCTGCGGCTGTTCGAAGACCACGCGCGCGCGTCCGTCCGCCTCCGGACAGACCCGACAGTCCTGCAGCGGCTGGCGATGACGCAGACGCGCCTGCAGGGTTTCCCCTTCGGCCGGAAAGCGGTGGATCCAGTGCACGGGTTCGGTCGTCAGCTCCGGGCTCATCAGCAGCGGATGGGCCGAATTCTGCGCCACGATCAGTCGGTTGCCCGCGAGGTCCTTGTCGACCACGTACCAGGGGGCATCGGCCGCGCCTTCGACCCCGCCGATGCCCAGTCCCTGACGCTGCCCCAGGGTGTAGAACATCAGGCCGTGATGGCGGGCGACCACGCGACCGTCCGGGGTGCAGATGTCGCCCTCGCTGCCCTCGAGATAACGGGCGAGGAATTCGCGGAACGGGCGTTCGCCGATGAAACAGATGCCGGTGGAATCCTTGCGCGCGTGATTGGGCAGGCCGTGCTCGTATGCCAGTTCGCGCACCCGTTCCTTGGGCAGGTCCCCCAGCGGGAAACGGGCCGGGCGCAGCTGTGCCTGATCCAGGGCGTGCAGGAAATAGGTCTGGTCCTTGTTGGCGTCCTCGGCGAGTCGCAGTTCGCTGTGGTCGGGGCCGTGCCAGGCGCGGGCATAGTGGCCGGTGGCGATGGCGTCGGCGCCCAGTGCCTGGGCCTGCTCGAGAAAGGCGCGGAACTTGATCTCGCGGTTGCACAGGATGTCCGGGTTGGGGGTGCGGCCGGCGCGGTACTCGTGGAGAAAGTGGGCGAAGACCCGCTGGCGGTAATCCTCGGCGAAGTTCGCCTTGTGCAACGGGATCTCCAGGGTGGCCGCGACCTCGCGGGCCATCGCGTAGTCGTCTTCCGCGGCACAGTGGCCGTCCGCGTCATCGTCTTCCCAGTTCTTCATGAACAGGCCTTCGACGCGGTGTCCCGTCTGCAGGAGGCGCAGGGCGGCGACCGCCGAATCCACGCCGCCGGAGAGCCCGACGATGATGCGTTCACTGGTGGCCATGCGGCTCATTCCTCGGGGCGTGCGGGGGCGGGCCGCACGTTGTCGACGAGTTCGCCGGCAGATTCCAGCGGCAGGCGCAGACCCGATTCCCAGCGTCGCAGGCTGCGGGCCACCAGCGGGCTGCGCAGGCGATGACCGTTCAGCGCGGTGGCGGCATCCAGCCAGTGGGTGGCAAGGATTGCGGGGTCGCGGCGGATCGGCTGCGCCGGTGCCGACACCGTACCGGTGAAGGCCACGCGCAGGATGACCGCGCCGTCGGCCAGACGCAGCAGGTCGCAGCCCAGCGAGTGCTGCGGGGCGAATTCGAGGGCCGTCTCTTCGCGGACCTCGCGCCGCACTGCGGCGATCAGGTCCTCGTCCGGGTCCAGGTGGCCCGCGGGCTGATTGAGAACGCGCAGGCCCGCATCCTCTTCCTCGACAAACAGGAAGCGGCCTCGATCCTCGATGACCGCAGCGACGGTGATATGGCAGCGCAGGCGTTCATTCATGGCGCAATGATACCCGCCGCCCGGCGGCGAAGGCCACGGAGGCCATGTATAATCGCCGGCATCCAAATCCCAATGACACGGCGCTGCAAAAGGAGTCTTCATGGCGTACCAGCACATTCGCATCCCGGAGAAAGGCCAACCCATCGAGGTGGGCAAGGACGGCGGCCTGGTGGTGCCGGATCGTCCGGTGATCCCCTATATCGAGGGGGACGGCATCGGCGCGGACATCACCCCGGTGATGCGCCGGGTCACGGATGCGGCGGTGGAGAAGGCCTATGGCGGCCAGAAGGCGATCGAGTGGATGGAAGTCTATGCCGGCGAGAAGGCCACGCAGGTCTACGACGATGACTCCGGCCTCCCCGATGAGACGCTGGATGCAGTGCGCGAATACAAGGTGTCGATCAAGGGCCCGCTGACCACCCCGGTGGGCGGCGGCTTCCGTTCGCTGAACGTGGCGCTGCGGCAGAAGCTGGATCTGTATGTCTGCCTGCGTCCGGTGCGCTACTACCAGGGTACGCCCAGCCCGCTGAAAGAACCGGAAAAAACCGACATGGTGATCTTCCGCGAGAACTCGGAGGATATTTACGCCGGCATCGAGTTCGAATCCGGCACGCCCGAGGCGAAAAAGCTCATCGACTTCCTGCAGGACGAGATGGGCGTGCGCGAGATCCGCTTCCCGGATACCGCGGGGATCGGCGTGAAGCCGGTCTCCAGCGAGGGTACGAAGCGGCTGGTGCGCAAGGCCATACAGTACGCGATCGACAATGACCGCCCGTCGGTGACCCTGGTGCACAAGGGCAACATCATGAAATTCACCGAGGGCTCCTTCAAGGCCTGGGGCTACGAGCTGGCGCGCGAGGAATTCGGTGCCGAGGACCTCGACGGTGGCCCGTGGCAGGTGTTCAGGAACCCGAAGACCGGTCGCGAGATCGTGATCAAGGACGTCATCGCGGATGCCTTCCTGCAGCAGATCCTGCTGCGCCCGGAGGACTACTCGGTGATCGCCACCCTGAACCTGAACGGGGACTATATCTCCGACGCCCTGGCCGCCCAGGTCGGCGGGATCGGCATCGCGCCCGGGGCCAACATCTCCGACACCACCGCGATGTTCGAGGCCACGCACGGTACCGCGCCCAAGTATGCCGGTCAGGACAAGGTCAATCCGGGCTCGCTGGTGCTGTCGGCCGAGATGATGCTGCGCCACCTGGGCTGGACCGAGGCGGCGGATCTCGTGGTGCGCGGCATGGAGGGGGCGATCGCCGCCGGCGAGGTGACGTATGACTTTGCGCGGCTGATGGACGGGGTGGAACCGATCGCCTGCTCCGCCTTCGGCGAGGCGATGATCCGCCACATGGACGGCTGAACGACCCGGGCGCAGGCAGCCAGTGGAGATACAGCCTGTGGGAGGCCAGCCCCCTGGCCGATCGGCCATGCCTGATCGCGCAGAGGGCTGCGCTCCCACCACAGGCGGGCTGGCCTCCCGCGCCATGCGGACACTTGGCAAGCGCCGGGAACCGTTCGATGATGTCAGGACTCTACAGAAATGAACACGCGGTGCCCGAGGGCGCCACGAGTGCGAGCTGGACCGAAAGATGAGTGACGACAAGCCCCGCCAACCCGATCACGACGATTCCGTTGCGGTCGATGAATCGAGGCCGGAACTCAAGCCGCCACGGCAGTACAAGGTCGTGTTGAACAACGACGACTACACGCCGATGGAATTCGTGGTGGAGGTCCTGGAGACCTTCTTCGGCATGGATCGCGAGAAGGCCACCCGGGTGATGCTGCAGGTGCATACCCGGGGCAAGGGCGTGTGCGGCATCTACACTCGAGATGTCGCCGAGACCAAGGTGGCCCAGGTGAATGAATACGCCCGGAGCCATCAGCACCCACTGCTATGCTCGATGGAGGAGGCCTGACCCCCATGCTCGACAAGGAACTCGAATTCAGTCTGAACCTGGTCTTCAAGGAGGCCCGCGAGAAACGCCACGAGTTCGTGACCGTGGAGCACTTGCTGATGGCCCTGGCCCAGAACCCCAGTGCAGCCACCGTACTGCGTGCCTGCGGTGCGGATCTTGACCGGATCCGCGACGAACTGGAGGCCTACATCGACGAAAACACCCCGCGGATCCCGCCGAACGACACGCGCGAGACCCAGCCGACCCTCGGTTTTCAGCGGGTCCTGCAGCGCGCGGTGTTCCACGTGCAGTCCAGTGGTCGCAAGGAGGTCTCCGGGGCCAACGTCCTGGTGGCGCTGTTCGGCGAGCAGGACAGTCAGGCACTGTACGTGCTGGGCCAGCAGAACATCTCGCGTCTGGACGTGGTCAACTTCATTTCCCACGGTATCTCGAAGGTCGGCGAGGACGAGCTCGGCCAGATTCACCAGGAGCAGGCGGAGGAATCCTCCGAGCAGCAGGGCGAGACGGTGACCGAAGAAAAGACCAACGCGCTGCAGCTGTACGCGACCAACCTCAACGAGAAGGCGCGCAATGACGAGATCGACCCGCTGATCGGGCGGGACCACGAGATCGAGCGCACCATCCAGATCCTCTGCCGGCGGCGCAAGAACAACCCGCTGCTGGTCGGCGAGGCCGGGGTCGGCAAGACCGCGATCGCCGAGGGGCTGGCGCGGCGCGTGGTGGATGGCCAGGTGCCGGAAGCGATCGAGGAAGCCACGGTCTATGCCCTGGACCTGGGCGCGCTGGTGGCCGGAACCAAGTATCGCGGCGACTTCGAAAAACGCCTGAAAGGGGTGCTGGCCCAGCTCAAGAAGGAACCCGCCGCGGTCCTGTTCATCGACGAGATCCATACCATCATCGGGGCCGGTGCCGCGTCCGGCGGGGTAATGGATGCCTCGAACCTGATCAAGCCGATGCTGGCCTCCGGTGAGCTCAAGTGCATCGGTTCGACCACCTATCAGGAGTATCGCGGGATCTTCGAAAAGGACCGCGCACTGGCGCGGCGTTTCCAGAAGATCGAGGTACCCGAGCCCACGGTGGATGAAACCTATCAGATCCTGCGAGGGCTCAAGTCGCGTTTCGAGTCGCACCACAACGTGCGCTTTACCAAGCCGGCGCTGCAGGCTGCGGCGGAGCTGTCGGACCGCTACATCACCGATCGCTTCCTGCCGGACAAGGCGATCGACCTGATCGACGAGGCCGGTGCCAGTCGCCAGCTGCTGCCGGTGAGCCAGCGCAAGAAGACCATCGGCGTGCAGGACATCGAGAACATCGTGGCCAAGATCGCGCGCATCCCGCCGAAATCGGTGTCCAGCACCGACAAGGAGACCCTGCGCAACCTGGAACGCAACCTGAAGATGACGGTGTTCGGTCAGGACGAGGCGATCGGCACCCTGAGCACGGCCATCAAGATGTCGCGTTCCGGCCTGGGTGACCAGGACAAGCCGATCGGTTCCTTCCTGTTCGCCGGTCCGACCGGTGTCGGCAAGACCGAGGTCACGCGTCAGCTGGCCCAGCAGATGGGTATCCATCTGGCCCGCTTCGACATGTCCGAATACATGGAGCGCCACACGGTCTCGCGGCTGATCGGTGCGCCGCCGGGTTATGTCGGCTACGACGAGGGCGGCCTGCTGACGGATGCCATCCTCAAGCATCCGCATTCGGTGCTGTTGCTGGACGAGATCGAAAAGGCGCACCCGGACGTGTTCAACGTGCTGCTGCAGGTGATGGACCACGGCACGCTGACCGACGCCAACGGGCGGGAAGTGGATTTCCGCAACGTGATCCTGGTGATGACCACCAACGCCGGTGCCGAAGCGGCTTCGCGGCCGTCGGTGGGCTTCACGCGCAAGGATCACTCCACCGACGCGATGGAAGCCATCAAGCGGACGTTCACCCCGGAATTCCGCAACCGTCTGGATGCCACCATCCAGTTCGGCCCGCTGGACGAGGCGACCATCCTGAACGTGGTCGACAAGTTCCTCACCCAGCTCCAGGCCCAGCTGGACGAGAAGAAGGTGACCCTGACGGTGGAATCCGAGGCGCGCGCCTGGCTGGCCGAGCACGGCTACGACGCGCAGATGGGTGCGCGGCCGATGGGGCGGACCATCCAGGAGCACATCAAGAAGCCGCTGGCGGACGAACTCCTGTTCGGCAAGCTGGCGCAGGGTGGCGAAGTGACCGTGCGCCTGGGCGAGGACGGTCTCGAGATGGATATCCACGAACCCGCCGTCTCTTCCTGATCCGACCACGAACGGGACACCACGAGCCTGTGGTGTCCCTCACGAAAAAGGCCGGCACCCTTCGGGGCGCCGGCCTTTTGCATGCCGGGGAGACTGTGGCGCGCTTACTTGTTGCGGTAGACGATGCGACCCTTGCTCAGGTCGTAGGGCGTCATCTGCACGATGACCTTGTCGCCGCGCAGGATCCGGATATAGTGCTTGCGCATCTTCCCGGAGATGTGCGCGGTGACCGTGTGCCCGTTCTCGAGCTCCACCCGGAAGGTGGTGTTGGGGAGCGTCTCGACGACGGTTCCTTCGAGCTCGATTTCGTCTTCCTTCGCCATGCAGTTCCTCGCGTAATGAATCAGGGTTGCGACATTATGCGGATGCATGGATGGAACTCAAGGGAAACTCCCGGTTTTTCGTTCGATGGACACGAAACCGGTCGCGTTTCGGGGTTTGCCGGGGCCGGCGTCAGCGCCTAAACTACGCCCGCTTTCTCATCCAGTGAATTTCGGACACGAACCATGACAGTTTCCTGGGCAGCGGTTTTTCCGGGACAGGGGTCCCAGTCGGTGGGCATGCTCGCCGATGTCGGTGATGAATTCGCCGTGGTACGCGATACCTTTCAGGAAGCCTCGGACTGCCTGGACGCCGACCTGTGGAGCCTGGTTCAGCACGGACCGGCGGAACAGCTCGACGAGACCCGCTGGACCCAGCCCGTGATGCTGGCGGCTGGCGTGGCCTGCTGGCGGATGCTGCGTGAACAGGGGGGGGCGGAGCCCATGGCGGTGGCCGGACACAGCCTAGGCGAATACAGCGCCCTGGTGGCGGCCGGGGCCCTGCGGTTTCCGGATGCCGTTAGTCTGGTCGCGGTGCGCGCCCGGGCCATGCAGGAGGCCGTGCCCGCAGGCGAGGGGGCCATGGCCGCGATCCTTGGCCTGGAGGATGCCGACGTGATCGCCCTGTGCGAGGCACAGGCCGAGGGCGACACCCTGGAGGCAGTGAACTTCAATGCACCGGGACAGGTGGTGATCGCCGGCACGGCCGGGGCCGTGGACCGCGCGGTGTCGGCGGCTCGCGATGCGGGCGCCAAACGGGCGCTGAAGCTGCCGGTGTCGGTCCCTTCCCACTGTGCGTTGATGCGCCCGGCGGCCGAACGTCTGCAGGCGGCGCTGGACACCGTCGAATTCCGTGTCCCGCAGATTCCCGTGTGGCAGAACGTGACCGCCGCACCGGCGAGCGACGTGGACAGCCTGAAGACCCGACTGGCGGAGCAGCTCTACCGCCCGGTCCGCTGGGTCGAAACCGTTCAGGGGCTGCGCGATGCCGGCGCCGGGGTGCAGGTGGAATGTGGCCCCGGTCGGGTGCTGACCGGGCTGGCGAAACGCATCGACCGTTCGATTGATCATCCGGACGTGGCCGATCGGGCCACCCTGGAAAGCGTCCGTGACCGGCTGACCGCCGGCTGACGCCCATTTCCCAACAGCAAGGAAACCGTTGATGTCGGAAAACCAACGAATCGCTCTCGTGACCGGGGCGAGCCGCGGCATTGGCGCGGCCATCGCCCGCCGTCTGGCGGAACAGGGCATGCAGGTGGTGGGCACCGCCACCAGCGACGCCGGCGCCGGCCGGATCTCGGAGGCCCTGGCCCCCTGGGGCGGCCGCGGTGTCGCCATGGACGTCACCGATGCCGAATCGGTCAGGACCGCGCTGGAGGACATTCAGGCGACCGAGGGCGGCATCGAGGTGCTGGTGAACAACGCGGGCATCACCCGCGACAACCTTTTTATGCGCCTGAAGGACGAGGACTGGGATGCGGTGATCGACACCAATCTGACCGCGGCCGCTCGACTCACGCAGAAGGTCATCAAGGGCATGATGAAGGCCCGCCGCGGGCGGGTTGTGCTGATCGGCTCGGTGGTCGGGACGGCCGGGAATGCGGGACAGACCAACTACGCCGCCGCCAAGGCCGGGCTGGCCGGCTTCGCCCGCTCCCTGGCGCGCGAGGTGGGCGCCCGCAATATCACGGTCAACACGGTGGCCCCCGGATTCATCGACACTGACATGACGCGCGAGCTGGACGAGGCGACGCGCGAACGGCTGCTGGGCGAGATCCCGCTGGGCCGTCTGGGTGACGCCGAGGAAGTGGCGGCGGCGGTGGGCTTTCTGGCGTCCGACGAGGCCGGTTACATTACCGGCGAGACCCTGCACGTCAACGGCGGCATGTTCATGCACTGATTCATGCACTGAGCCGCGGGCCCGTTACGCGGAGTCCTCCGCCGGGGTTGTGGATCACGGCGGTGCTTTTCAATAGAATGGCGGACCTTTACCGGACCCGCCTCATATCCAAGGGGATGTTTCAACCATGAGCAGCATTGAAGAACGCGTCAAGAAAATCGTTGTCGAGCAGCTGGGAGTCAAGGAAGAGGATGTCACGAACGCCGCCGCTTTCGTCGACGATCTGGGCGCGGATTCGCTTGACACCGTCGAACTCGTGATGGCGCTCGAGGAGGAATTCGAAACGGAAATCCCCGACGAGCAGGCCGAAAAGATCACCACCGTGCAGCAGGCGATCGACTACATCAACGAGCACGCCAAGGACTGATCGGGTCCATGGTCGCGGCGAGGGGCGCGCCAACACGGCGCGTCCCCCTCTTCGCCGTCCGCGTGCAGCCGTCTTTCGAGGGAGAAAATCATTGGCTAAGCGACGTGTTGTGGTCACCGGCCTCGGCATCGTGTCCCCGGTCGGATCCACTATCGACCAGGCCTGGTCCAGCATCAAGGCCGGGAAGAGCGGGATCACGCCCATCGACGTGTTCGATGCCTCGGACATGCCGGTCAAGATTTCCGGCGCGGTGCGGGACTTCAATGCCAATGACTATGTCCCGGTCAAGGACCAGAAGAAGATGGACACCTTTGTCATCTATGGTCTGGCGGCGGGACTCCAGGCCCTGGATGATGCCGGGCTGTCCGCGGACAGTTCCGATCCGGAGCGGATCGGGGTCGCGATTGGCTCCGGCATCGGGGGGCTGCCCTACATCGAGCGTTCCTACGGTGCCTACCTGAAGGGCGGGGCCCGCAAGATCTCTCCGTTCTTCGTCCCCAGCGCCATCATCAACATGGTGGCGGGGAATCTCTCCATCATGCGGGGACTGGAGGGGCCGAACATCTCCATCGTCTCCGCCTGTGCCACCGGCACCCACAACATCGGTGACGCCGCGCGCATGATCGCCTATGGCGATGCCGACGCGATGGTTGCGGGCGGGGCCGAGATGGCCACCACGCCGCTGGGCATCGGCGGCTTTGCCGCGGCGCGCGCGCTGTCGACCCGCAACGACGATCCCGCCCGCGCCTCGCGGCCATGGGACGCCGACCGGGACGGTTTCGTACTCAGTGACGGGGCCGGGGTGATGGTCCTGGAGGAGTACGAACACGCGAAGGCCCGCGGCGCGAACATCTACTGCGAGATCGGCGGCTTCGCCTGGAATTCCGATGCCCATCACATGACCCAGCCGGTCGAGGATGGCAGCGGGGCATCCAAGTGCATGGTCCGGGCCATGAAAGACGCGGGCGTTGAGCCGGAGGAAGTGGGGTACGTGAACGCCCACGGAACCTCTACCCCGGCCGGGGATCTGGCCGAGACCGAGGGGCTCAAGCGGACCTTCGGCGATCATGCGAAGAACCTTCTGGTCAATTCGACCAAGTCCATGACCGGGCACCTGCTGGGTGCCGCGGGCGGGATCGAGGCTGTGTTTACCGCGCTGGCCCTGCGTGATCAGGTCTCGCCGCCAACCATCAACCTGGACAATCCGGGTGAGGGCTGCGATCTGGATTATGTCGCCAACGAGGCCCGTGACATGAACACCCGCGTGGCCCTGTCCAACTCCTTTGGATTCGGCGGCACCAACGGAACCCTGGTGTTCCGCGCCATCTGACGCCGGCCTCGCGCGGGCATGGCCGTCGAAAGGCTGCCCTCGGGGATCGATCTGGCGGTCCTCGCAGGGCGTTTCCCCCAGCGTTATCCGCATCTGCTGGAGTCGGCCCTGATCGGGCAGGCGCCGGCGCGCTTTTCCATCCTGTTTGCGTTCCCCGGGCGCACGCTGGATGCCGGCGATGGTGACGCATTGCTGGCGGCGGCCGATGTCGATCTGGGGTGTCCGCCGACCGCGTGCATGCCAGCCCCCGAACATGCCCATCTGCCGTTCTTCGGTGGCTGGTTCCTGTATGTGGGCTACGAATTCGCCTGGCACCTGGAGCCCGCGCTGGGGCGCTTTGCACCGGATCCATGGTTGCCGACGGCCGTTGCGACGCGGTTTCCTGCCGCGCTGATCCGCGATCATCACGAAGGAGTCACCTGGTGGGTGGATTCCGAGGCTGATCGCGCGCGGCGCGAGCAGCTGGAGGCCGATCTGGCGGCGGTGGCAACGGACGCGGCGGCGGGCCCGGGGGGCGGCGACCTGCCGATGCTGCAGATCGAGGAGGACGATCCCGAATATTACCGCGCGGCGGTGCGCGGGGCGCTGGAGTACATCCGCGCCGGGGATACCTTCCAGGCCAACCTGTCACGCGAATGGCACGCTCGTGCCGACCGGTCCCTGGATACCGGCGAGCTCTATCGGCGCCTGCGGGGTGCCAACGCTGCGCCGTTTGCGGCCTGGTTGCGGCTGCCGGGAGCGGAGGTGATCAGCTCCTCGCCGGAACGCCTGGTGTCGGCTCAGGAAGGCGTCGCCGAAACCCGGCCGATCGCCGGCACCCGTCGGCGCGACCCGGATGCGCACGCCGACCGTGAGCTTTATGGCGAACTGGAGGTCAACCTCAAGGAACGCGCCGAGCACATCATGCTGGTGGACCTGGAACGCAACGATCTTGGCCGCGTGGCATGTACCGGCAGCGTGCGGGTCGCCGAGCTGATGACCATTGAGAGCTACCGCCGGGTCCACCACATCGTGTCCAGCATCACGGCACGGCTGCGGCCGGGGACGCGCGCGGAAGAACTGCTGCGCGCGACCTTCCCGGGCGGGACCATCACCGGATGCCCCAAGATCCGCTCCATGCAGGTGATCCAGGAACTGGAGGGCCGAGTGCCGCGCGGGGCCTACACCGGATCCTGTGGTTATGTCAGTGATCACGGTCGCATGGATACCAATATCCTGATCCGTACCCTGGTGGTGCGGGACCGGGAACTGCGGTTTCGCGCCGGCGCCGGGATCGTCGCCGATTCGGATCCCGACCAGGAGCTCGAGGAGACCCGGCACAAGGCGCGCGGTCTGCTGGATGCACTGGGTACGGATGTGGAGCGCGCGGGGTGAGTCGGGCGAACGATGGCTCCGGATCGGAGGTGACGGCCGACGATCGGGGCCTGCTGCTGGGCGACGGGCTGTTCGAGACGGTACTGGTACGCCAGCGGCATGCCTGCCTGTGGGCGTGGCATCGGGCGCGCCTCGAGCTGGGGCTGCAGCGCCTGGGGTTCCCCGCGCAGGACCCGGAGTGGCTGCGCGGGGAGATCGAGGCGGCGGCGGGGCCGGGCGAACGGCTGGTGCGTCTTACCCTGACCCGGGGTCGCGGCCCGCGAGGCTATGCGCCTCCGGCGGAGCCAGCGGTCACCCGGCTGGTCAGTGCCGGGCCGGAGATGTCGCGGCCGGACCCGGCAGGGGCGACGCCGCTGCGCATCGGGTTTTCGACGATACCGGCCAGCGTCAATCCGGCCCTCGGCGGGATCAAGCACCTGGGACGCCTGGATAACGTGCTGGCGCGCATGCACTGGCGCGAGGGAGAGGATGAGGCGATCCTGCGGGACGCCGCCGGTCGGATTACCTGTGCCACGCAGGGGAACCTGTGGTTGCGCGAGGGGACTCACCTCGTGACACCACCGGTTGGCGAGGCCGGAATCGCCGGCACGCGACGTGCCTGGGTGCTGGAGAAGGCCGAGGAATTTGGTGTCAGCACCGAGGTCGCCTGGCCGACGTACGAGCGTCTGCAGGCCGCCGACGGACTGTATGTGAGCAACGCGCGGCTGGGGCTGGCCGCGGGCGTGTTGATCGGGGGCGGGGCGGCGAGGACCGAGCCTGCGGCCTTGCAGGCGCTCAGGAGGGCACTGCATGAAGCGGATTAGGAAGATCATGGCATTGGCGGGCGTACTGACGCTCTTGGCGGTTGCGGCCGGGGCGCTGTGGCTGGCCGACTGGTATCGGGCCCAGCTGGAACGCCCGCTGGCCCTGGAGGAGCCGCAGCGCTTCGAGCTGCAGCCGGGGACCGGTCTGCGCAGCCTCAGCCGGGAGTTCGAACGCCGCGGCTGGGTGGAGTCGGCGCGGGTGGTCGAGGTGTATGCCCGGCGACAGGGTGTGGCGGGCCGGCTCCAGGCCGGCGAGTACGCGGTGGATGCCGGGATGACCCCGGCGGACCTGGTGCAGGCCATGGCACGTGGCGACGTGGTCCGGCACCGTCTGACACTGCCGGAAGGCTGGACCGTGCGCCAGGCACTCGCCGCGGTGCGCCGGCATGATGAACTGGACCCGCCGGCGGAATCGGTGGGTGTCCACAATCTGCCGGATGTCCTGGGCCTCGACGACATCGAGCACCCCGAAGGCTGGTTCCTGCCGGATACGTATTTCTTCGGCTCCGGGACCGACTCGCTGGACGTCCTGCGGCGTGCCCACGAGGCGATGCGGGCCACGCTGGATGCGGCCTGGGCGGGGCGTTCCGAGGATCTGCCGCTGGAGGAGCCGTACGAGTTGCTGATCCTGGCCTCGATCGTGGAACGCGAGACCGGGCGCGGCGACGAGCGTGACCGGGTGGCGGCCGTGTTCGTGAATCGCCTGCGCGAGGGGATGCGGCTGCAGACCGATCCTACACTGCTGTATGTGCAGGAGACGGGCATGCAACGACTGACGGGTGCGGAGCTGGAGCGGGATCATCCGTACAATACCTATACCCGGCCAGGGCTGCCGCCGACGCCCATCGCACTGCCGGGCCGGGCCGCCATCGAAGCGGCCGCGCGGCCGGCGGACACCCGGGAGTTCTTTTTTGTCTCGCGCAATGATGGCAGCCACCATTTTTCCGAGACCTATCGCGAACATCGCGAGGCCGTGATTCGCTATCAGCTGGATGGCGACGCGAGCCGCTACGGCCGAAGGGGACGTTGATGACCGGGCGATTTTTGACCCTCGAGGGCATAGAAGGGGCCGGCAAGACCACCCAGATGGAAACCCTGGTCGCGGCGCTGGAGGCGGCCGGCCACCGAGTATGCGCGACCCGCGAACCCGGGGGCACCGGGCTGGGCGAACGCCTGCGCGGCCTGTTGCTGGATCCGGACCTGCCGGAGATGATCCCGGAGGCGGAGCTGCTGCTGATGTTCGCGGCGCGCGCGCAGCATCTCGCCGAAGTGATCCGTCCGGCCCTGGATGCGGGACAGTGGGTGGTGAGCGACCGTTTTACCGATGCGAGCTTTGCCTATCAGGGCGGAGGACGCGGGTTGGGCGACACCCGGGTTGCGGCAGTGGAGGACTGGGTGCAGGGCGATCTGCGACCGGATCTGGTGATCCTGCTGGACATCGACCCGACAACCGGGCTGGAGCGGGCCGTGCAGCGGGGACGACGGGACCGCATCGAGCGCGAGGCGATGGATTTCTTCGAACGTGCCCGCGCGGCTTACCGGCGCCGGGCCGATGCCGAACCGCAGCGCTATCTGATGGTGGATGCCTCGGCGGATGCCGCCACCGTGGGGCAGCGGATGCTCGATGGACTGCGCTCCCGCGGTTTGCTGGAGGCGTCTACGTGAACGAGCCGGGCGCGGTGCCGCCGTGGCTCGCGCAGCCCTGGCAGGCGCTGGTGCTGCGCGCGGCGGCCGGGCATTTGCCCGGTGGCCTGCTGGTCACCGGCGCCGAGGGCGTGGGCAAGGGCCTGCTGGTCTCGGCCCTGCTGCAGCGCCTGTTCTGCGAAAGGGCCACGGGCACGCAGCCGGCCTGCGGGGAATGTGGCGGGTGTCGCGGTTTTCTCGGGGGCGTGCATCCGGAGCTGCACGACGTGATGCCGCCGGAGCCGGGCAAGGATATCCCGGTGGATGCCGTGCGCGAAGCCGGTGAATTCCTGGCGCTCAGCGGCTCCGGTGACTGGCGAGTGCTCCGGCTGCATCCGGCGGACGCCATGAACGCCAGTGCGGCCAATGCGCTGCTCAAGACCCTGGAAGAGCCCCCGGCGGGCGGGCTGATCGTTCTCGAGAGCGCGCGACCCTCGGCCCTGCCGGCCACCATTCGCAGCCGGTGCGAGGATCTGCATCTTCCGGCGCCGGATCTCGAGGCCGCACGTGACTGGCTGGCCGCCGGCGCGCCGGATTCTTCGGCGGTGGACGAGGCCTGGGCGGCCAGCCTCGGACGCCCGGTGGTCGCGGCCGAACTCCTGGCGGATCCCGAGCGTCACGCCGCCTGGCGACAGGAACGTGAGGCTCTGGCGGAACTGTTGCAGACACGCGAGCTGCATTCGGCGGTCACGCACCTGGCGCGCTGCAACCTGGAGACCCTGCTGCCGCGCTGGCAGGCCCTGCTGTTGTCGGCCCAGCGCTGGCTGGTGAGCGGCGAGGTGGATCGATTCGCCGCGCAGTTCCCGCCGGATCGGCTGCAGGCCTTTGCCCGTGAGCGCGGGGCGCGGGGACTGGCCTCGCTGGTCCAGGAATCGCGGCGCTGGCAGCGTCAGGCGCGCGCGCAGCTGAACCCGCAGCTGCGGCTGGAAGACATGGCGGCGGCCATGCTGCCGCAGGCGACGGCCAGTCGGCTGGCATCGCGGGGGCGCTCCGGGGCATACTGAGCGCCGCTGCAAAAACCACTGTGGAAATTGGGGAGGGCTCATGGCCGGGCAAGGGATGCTGACCTTGGCAATCAAGGAAAAACCCGCGCTGTATGCGGCGTACATGCCCTTTGTGAGCAACGGGGGGCTGTTCATTCCCACCGACAAGTCGTACAAGCTGGGTGATCAGGTCTTCCTGCTGCTGTCGCTGCTGGAGGACGGTGATCGCCTGCCAACGCCCTGTACGGTGGTTTGGATCACCCCGCCACGGGCCCAGGGCAACCGCCTGCGCGGTATCGGAGTCCAGTTCAACACCTCCGACAAGGGGCAGACCCGCCGCCGGATCGAGGATCACCTGGGCGGCATGCTCAATTCGGATCGCAAAACCCACACCTTCTGAACGGTCTTACCCGCCCGGCAGGGCCTCGCGCAGCCCCTCCACCGCGCGGTCCAGATCCGCGGTCTCGTGGTAGAAATGCGGGGAGAAACGGATCCCGCCGCCGCGCATGGCGCACAGGATGCCGTCCGCCTGCAGCCGGTGGTAGACGGTCTCCAGCGGGGTATCCCCCAGCAGGCCCGCGGAGGGGCGGAAGGTCAGGATGCCGGCGCGGCGGTGGCGGGCACTGAGGATCTCGCAGCCCAGTCCGCGCAGGCGATCCTCGAGATGCAGCCAGTGCTCCCGGATCTCTTCGTCCACCCGGTCCATGCCGGTTTCCAGCAACAGTGAAAGACTGCCGTGGAGCGCCTGGATGCCCAGCATGTTGGGGCTGCCGGGCTCGAAACGCCGGGCGCCGGGCGAGGGCGTCAGCGCGGGGTTGTCGAAGTCGCCGGCGTGCTCGAGCATGTGCCAGCCGTATTCGTTCAGCTGCAGGCGATCACGGACCTCCGGATTGACGTAGAACAGACCGATGCCTTCCGGAGCCAGCATCCACTTGTGCGCGTCGGCCATCACAAAATCCGCACGGCATCCCGGGGCGTCAAAGGGCAGGGCGCCCAGATGCTGGATGGCATCCACGCAGAACAGGATGCCGCGCCCGTGCAGCTCGTTGCCGAGGAACTGAACGTCCATGCGCAGGCCCGAGTCATAGCGCACCGCACTCGCGGACACCAGGGCCGTGGCTTGGTCGCAGGCCCGCAGCAGATCCAGCTCGGGCTCCTCGCCGATGGCGACCTCCCGGACTTCCAGGTCGTAACGTTGGGCAGCGGCGTGCCATACCACGCGGTTGGAGGGAAACTCCCCCTCGGGAATCACGATGTTCTGCCCCGGTTGCCAGGGCAGACCGAAGGCCACCATGGACAGCGCCTCCGAGGTGTTCTTCACGAAGGCCACGTCTTCCGCCTCGGGTGCACCGATCAGTTGCCGCGCCAGCTCCCGTGTGGCGGCGATGGTTTCCAGCCAGCGTCCATAACCCCGCGAGCCGTAATGCAGGTTCTCGCGGGCGAAGGCCTCGACCGCTTCGGCGGTGCGCCGGGGCCACGGTCCGACCGCGGCATGGTTGAGGTGAATGATGTCCTTGTGGGGGAATTCCGGGTGCATGACGCCCTCCTTTCAGGTTCGGCGAGGGTAACCCACACTGCCGCAGGGGTGGTAACCTGAGAGTCACGCGAAATCTCTTGTCCGCCCGCGAGGTGCTTGATAACGTACGCGTCGCTGTTTCCCTGACGCCGCTCACCACCGAGGCGGCAGCCCTCGCCCCGAAGGCCCGCCGTGTGACCGCCTCGGTCCCGAAGTAACCGTAATTCCCACGATCGCGACGGCCCGGGGGCCGGAGCGGGCGCATCGACCGTCGACAGGAGGCACGGATGAATTCCGTTCTCAAGTTCTACCAGGACCCGGAAGCCGGCTCGATCGAGCCACGTGACTTCAAGGTCTACAACGATCGCAACCTGGACCGGATCGAAGCCCTCGAGCGTGTCCCCGAGGCCATGCGTTTCGACATGCGCGTGGTGGCCAGCGTGCTGCCATTCCGGATCAACGAGTACGTGATCGACGAGCTGATCGACTGGGACAATATCCCGGACGACCCGATGTTCCAGCTCACCTTCCCGCAGCGGGAGATGCTGTCCCCGGAGGCCTACGAGCGGATGGCTGCGCTGCATCGCCGCGGGGCCGAGCGCAAGGAGATCGCGGCCCTGGCGAAGGAGCTGCGGGATGAGCTGAACCCGCATCCGGCCGGCCAGATGGAACTGAACCGGCCCAGCGAGGATGACGGCGAGGTCATGAACGGCCTGCAGCACAAGTATCGCGAGACGGTGCTGTTCTTCCCCAGTCAGGGACAGACCTGCCATTCGTACTGCACCTTCTGCTTCCGCTGGGCCCAGTTCGTGGGGGACAAGGAACTGCGCATCGCCTCCACCGATGCCGATCTGCTGCACCAGTACTTGCGCCAGCACCCGGCGATCTCCGATCTTCTGATGACCGGTGGCGATCCGATGGTCATGAAAACCAGGAACCTGCGCGGCTATCTCGAAGCTCTGCTGGAACCCGGGCTGGAGCATGTCCAGACGGTGCGGATCGGGACCAAGGCGCTGTCCTTCTGGCCCTACCGTTTCGTGACCGAAAGTGATGCCGATGACCTGCTGCGGCTGCTGGAACAGCTGGTCGAGGGCGGCAAGCACGTGGCGCTCATGGCGCATTACAACCATCCCAACGAGCTGCGCACGCCGATCGCCCGCGAGGCGATTCGCCGGGTGCGTGACACCGGCGCCGAGATCCGTGCTCAGGGGCCGCTGCTGCGCCACATCAACGACGACGCGCAGGCCTGGGCCGATCTGTGGCGCGAGCAGGTGCGGCTCGGGATCATTCCGTACTATATGTTCGTGGAACGTGACACCGGCGCCCGGCGCTACTTCGAGGTGCCGCTGGCGCGTGCATGGGAGATCTACCGCGAGGCGATGCAGCAGGTCTCGGGGCTGGCTCGCACCGCGCGCGGGCCATCCATGAGCGCCGATCCGGGCAAGGTGGAGATCCAGGGGGTCACCGAGATCCACGGGGAGAAGGTCTTCGTGCTGCGCTTCATCCAGGGTCGCAACCCGGACTGGGTGCAGCGTCCGTTCTTTGCCCGCTACGACGAGAACGCCACCTGGCTGAATCAGCTGAAACCGGCTTTCGGTGAAGAGAAATTCTTCTTCGAGGACGAATTCGAGGCGATGAAGGCCGGCCACGGGGTCTGATCCATGAGCAACGAAGACGTACGCCGGCGGGACCTACGTGCCCTGTGGCATCCCTGTACCCAGATGAAGGATTACGGGGAGGAGGGCACGCTTCCCCTGCTGCCGATCGAGCGGGGCGAGGGCGTGTGGCTGTACGATTTCGACGGCAACCGTTACCTCGACGCGATCAGCTCGTGGTGGGTGAACCTGTTCGGCCACGCCAATCCGCGCATCAACGACGCGCTAAAGGACCAGGTCGACCGCCTGGAGCACGTGATCCTGGCCGGCTGCACCCATGAACCGGTGGTGGAGCTGAGCGAACGCCTGATCGACATCACGCCGGCGGGCCTCGACCGGGTGTTCCTGGCCGATAACGGCTCGGCCGGCGTGGAAGCGGCGCTCAAGATGAGTTTCCACTACTGGCGCAATGTCGGCCAGCCGCAGAAAACCCGCTTCATCGGGGTCTCCAACGCCTATCACGGGGAGACCATCGGGGCCCTCTCGGTCAGTGACGTGCCGCTGTACCGGCACACCTACGAGTCGCTGATGCTGGACGTGATCAATGTCCCGGGCCCCGACTGCTTTCACCGCGAGCCGGGCGAGGACTGCGCCGATGTGGCGCGCCGCCAGTTCGCGCACATGGAACAGGCGCTGGAACGCCACGCCCACGAGGTCGCCGCGGTCATCGTCGAGCCGCTGGTGCAGTGCGCCGGTCACATGCGCATGTTCGACCCGGAATACCTGCGCCTGCTGCGCGAGGCTTGCGACCGCCATGGCGTGCACCTGATCGCCGACGAGATCGCGGTGGGCTTCGGCCGTACCGGGACCCTGTTCGCCTGCGAGCAGGGGCCGATCACGCCCGACTTCCTGTGCCTGTCCAAGGGGCTGACCGGCGGTTATCTGCCGATGGCCGCGCTGCTGACCACCGATAGGGTCTATCAGGCGTTCTACGACGATTACGAAAAGCTCAACATGTTCCTGCACTCGCATTCCTACACCGGGAATCCGCTGGCCTGCCGGGCCGCGCTGGCAACGCTGGACATCTTCGAGTCCGAACCGGTGCTGGAGCGCAATCGCGAGCTGGCCACGCACATCGCGCGCCGCCTGGAGCCGCTCAATGATCACCCGCACGTGGCCGACGTGCGCCAGCACGGCATGATCGCCGCGGTCGAGCTGGTGCAGGACAAGGCCAGCCGGACCCCGTATCCGTGGCAGGAACGGCGGGGGCTCGACATCTACCGGCACGGTCTGACCCGGGGAGCGCTGCTGCGCCCGCTGGGCAATGTCTCCTATCTCATGCCCCCCTACGTGATCACCGAGGAGCAGATCGACTTCCTCGTGGACGTCATGGGCGAGGGCATCGACATCGCCACCCGCGACTGACGACACGGCGCGTAATCAGCGTATCGCGTAAACCGATTCCTTCCTGTGTCCATGTAATGTCGCATAATGAATATTATGTTAAATCGTGTAGATGGACGGAGAAGCACGCTCGTCTGCGTGCACCCCTTCAGTCGAGACTCGCGATCACGCGAGCAAGAAGACGTTTGACCTGCTCCATCCCGGTTTCCAGATTGCGCCCGATCTCGTCCATGGTGATCTCGCCCTTGCTGCGCCCGGCGGCACGGTTGGCAATCACCGCACAGGCCGCATAACTGAGGCCCAGCTCCCGAGCCAGAGCCGTTTCCGGCATGCCGGTCATCCCCACCAGGTCACAGCCGTCTCGTTCCATGCGGTCGATCTCCGCCGCGGTTTCGAGCCTCGGTCCCTGGGTAGCACCGTAGGTCCCCTGCTCGCAGACAGGTAGTTCCAGCTCGCCGGCTGCGTTCAGAAGTTTTTCGCGAACCTCGGGACAGTACGGCCAGGTCATGTCTACATGGGTGACCTCGTCCAGGTGGCCACCTTCGAAATAGGTGTTCGCGCGCGACCAGGTGTAGTCGATGATCTGGTCGGGGATTGCCAGCTGCCCCGGCTGCATGCATTCGGTTATGCCGCCGACCGCCGCCACCGCGATGGCGGCCTCGACCCCGGTGTTGTGCAGGGCCCAGACATTGGCGCGATAGTTCACCTGATGTGGCGGGATGGTGTGACGCGCCCCGTGCCGCGGCAGGAACACCGTCTCAATGCCGTTGAGGTGTCCGAACACCAGCGGGCCGGAGGGTTCGCCATACGGCGTGTGCATCACCCGACGGTGGGTGATCTCCAGGTCCTTCAGTCGGGTCAGTCCGGTGCCGCCAATGATGGCCAGTCGGGGTGCGGTCATCGCGCGCTCTCGTGATTCGCTGGTCGGGTATGGTGTCTCAGTTTTCGGCCACGGCAAATATGCCGGGCGCGTTGCGCAGATAGTCCTGGTAGTCCATCCCGTAGCCGAACAGATAGCGGTTCGGCGCTTCGAGGGCGGCATGGTCGGCCGTAATCGACGGGTCCCGCTCGGGGTTGGCCTTGTCCACCAGCACGATGGTGACCAGGCGACGGGCGCCCTGCTCCCGGCAGAAGTTCTGGATGCCGGCCAGGGTGATGCCGCCGTCGAGGATGTCGTCGACGATCACGACGGTGCGTCCCTGCATGGACTGGTGCGGCAGGGACAGCCAGTGCAGCTGTTCCTCGCCGCGCGTGGCGCCGCGATAGCGGGTAGCGTGCAGGTAATCGACCTGCATGGGGAAGGACCAGCGGGTGAGCAGCCCGCCCAGCAGGACCACTCCGCCGTTCATCACGCCCAGCACCAGCGGGTTCTCGTCCGCCAGTTGATGCGCGGTGCGTTCGGCCAGTCGGTCGATGGCGGTTTCCACCGCGTCACGGCTGTACAGACAGTCGGCGTCGCGGAGCGTGGCACGTGCCTGTTCGGGATTCATGCGGGTCCCCGGTCGTCTGGGGCCGGAAGCGGAGTCCCGGCCTGCGGGCGTGGCGAATGCCCCGCCCCGAAACAGGACCGGCCGACGCTGGGGCCGGCCGGTCACTCGACGGATTCCGTCGCTTCGCCTCAGTAGGTGAAGGTGACGGTGTCGTCGTCCATCGCCTCGGAGATCACGTAGGCGCCGCCCACGGTTTCCTCGACTTCGTCGATCAGGTCGTTGCCCCACAGGTCCAGCGTCGGGGTGCAGACCTTCAGCACGACGCCGGCTTCGTGGGCGTCCTTGATGAAGTCGTAGACGCTCTTGCTGCTGCCTTCCTGCACGAACAGGTTCTCGGCCACGCCCTTCTTGGCCAGTTCGCCGGCACGGCCGGTCATCACGACCTCGACGTCGTATTCCATGGCGGCGGCCACGGTGGCCTGGAAGAACGGGGCGCCGAGTTCGGACGGATTGTTCGGGTCGGTGTTGACCATGACGATCATGAGCTTATCGGCCATGACGATTCTCCATCATTGTGGGATTGGTTAAGTATATTATTAGCAGCTCAGTGTCGAACCGGTGGCGCATTATAGGCGGGTCGGTAGCCCGGCGCCAACGGGGCGGCAAACGCTGCGGTCAGGAACCCTTCGTCGGGCTTGCATGGCCCGCTTCCAGCCAGGCGTGCAGCTGGACGCGCAGGGCCTCGCGACGGCGCGGATCGCTCTCCACGGCCCGGGCGTGCATGCGCCGCAGGCGCGCCCGGGTGTCGGCATTCTGCTGGTGTTCGCGCAGGTGATCGAGGATTGTATCGGCCTCCTGCGGGCGATTGCAGATCAGGATCATGTCGCAGCCCGCCTCCAGGGCTGCGTCCGCCCGCTCGGCGGGCGAGCCCATGGTTTCGGCGCCGGCCATCGCGAGGTCGTCGGAGAAGATCGCCCCCTGGAAGCCCGTCTCACGGCGCAGGATGGCCTGAAGCCAGGTACGGGAGAATCCGGCGGGCCGTGCATCCACAGCGGAATACACTACATGCGCCGGCATCATCCCTTCCAGATGCCCTGTCAGTGGCCGGAATGCCTCGATATCTCCGGCCTCGATCTCGGCCAGCGGGCGCGGATCCTCCGGCACGGCCACGTGCGAGTCTGCGGCCACGGCCCCGTGTCCGGGGAAATGCTTGCCCACCGAGGCCATGCCGGCGGCGGTCAGACCGCGTACGAATGCCAGCCCGAGTTCCGCGATCACCGCGGGATCGTCATGAAATGCACGGTCGCCGATGACTTCGCTGATCTCCAGATCCCGGTCCAGCACTGGCGTAAAGCTGAAATCGATGCCCACCGACTGCAGCTCCAGGGCAAGCAGTTCGCCGGCGGCACGGGCCAGTTCGCGCGCCCGTGTCGGCACCTGGTCATGCAGCTCCCCGAGGCTGCGCATCGGCGGGAAGCGGGTGAAGCCCTCGCGCAGGCGCTGTACCCGCCCTCCTTCCTGATCCACCGCGATCAGCAGTTCGGGGCGCTCACGGCGGATCGCGCCGGTCAGGGCGCGCACCTGTTCGGGCCCGCCGACATTGCGGTCGAACAGGATCACCCCGCCGGTCGCGGGGTGCTGAAGGCGTTCGCGGTCTTCGGTGGTCAGTTCGGTGCCGACGAGGTCGAGCATGACCACGCCGGGCGGGCGGGGATCCTGTGTGCGCATGGGCGGGTCCGGGGTGTCAGGGGCGCATCAGGATAGCGAGGCCTCGGGCAGGAAAGCGAGGGCCTTGAGCTTCTCGATGCGGTCGCGCAGACGCGCCGCCTCCTCGAACTCCAGGTCGCGCGCCTTCTGGAACATCTCCTGTTCCAGACGCTCGATCTCGCGCGCCGCATTCTGTGGCGCGTCGACGTAGTCGGCGGCCTCCTCGGCCACCTTCTTGTCCGCGCCCTTGCGCTCGCCGGACTTGCGCCGGGTGCCGGGCGCGGCCTGCCCGGCCTCGAGGATATCCGCCACGCTCTTGTGGATGCCTTCGGGCGTGATTCCGTGGGCCTCGTTGTGCTCGATCTGGCGGGCGCGGCGGCGTTCGGTCTCGTCGATCGCGCGGCGCATCGAGCCGGTGATGGTGTCCGCGTACAGGATCGCCTTGCCGCGCACGTTGCGCGCCGCGCGGCCGATCGTCTGGATCAGCGAGCGGTCGGAGCGCAGGAAGCCCTCCTTGTCGGCGTCGAAGATCGCCACCAGCGAGACCTCGGGCATGTCCAGGCCCTCGCGCAGCAGGTTGATCCCCACCAGCACGTCGAATTCGCCCAGACGCAGGTCGCGGATGATCTCCATGCGCTCGACCGTGTCGATATCCGAGTGCAGGTAACGCACGCGCACGCCGTGCTCCGACAGGTAGTCGGTCAGATCCTCGGCCATGCGCTTGGTCAGCGTGGTGATCAGGGTGCGTTCGTCGCGCTCCACCCGGTCGCGGATCTCGGACAGGCAGTCGTCCACCTGGGAAGCCACCGGGCGCACCTCCAGTTCCGGGTCCAGCAGCCCGGTGGGCCGTACCACCTGGTCGATGATGGCGCCGGCGTGCTCGCGCTCGTACGGCCCCGGCGTGGCCGAGACGTGGATGGTCTGCGGCATCAGCTGCTCGAATTCCTCGAAGCGCATCGGCCGGTTGTCCAGCGCCGACGGCAGGCGGAAGCCGTACTCCACCAGGGTCTCCTTGCGCGAACGGTCACCCTTGAACATCCCGCCTACCTGCGGCACCGACACGTGCGACTCGTCGATCACCAGCAAGGCGTCTTCGGGCAGGTAGTCGAAGAAGGTCGGCGGCGGCTCGCCCGGCGCGCGTCCGGAGAGATAGCGCGAGTAGTTCTCGATCCCGTTGCAGTAGCCGATCTCCAGGATCATCTCCAGATCGAACTGGGTGCGCTGTTCCAGGCGCTGGGCCTCCACCAGCCGGTTCTCCTGGCGCAGGAAATCCAGGCGCTCCTTCAGCTCGTCGCGGATCTTGTCCACCGCCTCCAGCAGGGTCTCGCGGGGGGTGACGTAGTGGGTCTTGGGGTAGATCGTCAGGCGCGGCACCGTGCCCGACACCTCGCCGGTCAGCGGGTCGAAGTACGACAGCCGCTCGATCTCGTCATCGAACAGCTCAATGCGTACCGCCTCGCGTTCGGATTCCGCCGGATGGATGTCGATCACCTCGCCGCGCACCCGGTAGGTCGCGCGGCGCAGTTCGGTGTCGTTGCGGGTGTACTGCAGTTCGGCCAGGCGCCGCAGCAGGTCGCGCTGGTCGATGCGCTCGCCGCGCTTGAGGTGCAGCACCATGGACAGATACTTGCGCGGGTCGCCCAGGCCGTAGATGGCCGAGACCGAGGCGACGATGATGGCATCGCGGCGTTCCAGCAGCGCGCGCGTGGCCGACAGGCGCATCTGCTCGATGTGGTCGTTAATTGACGCGTCCTTCTCGATATACGTATCCGAGGACGGGACGTAGGCCTCCGGCTGGTAGTAGTCGTAATACGAAACGAAATACTCCACCGCGTTGTTGGGGAAGAACTCCTTGAACTCGCCGTAGAGCTGCGCGGCCAGCGTCTTGTTGGGCGCCAGCACGATCGTCGGGCGCTGCAGGTTCTCCACCACGTTGGCGACGGTGAAGGTCTTGCCCGAACCCGTCACGCCCAGCAGGACCTGGTGCGCCAGGCCGTCTTCGATGCCCCGGGTCAGTTCGCGAATGGCCTGGGGCTGGTCCCCCGCCGGCTGGTATTTCGATACCACCCGGAACGTTCCATCTTCATGTTCCGCCAACCGCTTATCCTCCGCGTCTGATTTCAGTATCATTTCGGGCCGCGAGCCGGTCGGCCTCTCCGCCTGCTCGACCCCATCCACATCGAGGCAGTCCCTTGGAAATCCAGCTATCCGATCGTGTACAGCGCATCCAGCCCTCCCCCACCCTGGCCGTTACGGCCCTGGCCGCCCGGCTGCGCGCCGAAGGCCGCGACATCGTGGGGCTGGGGGCCGGCGAGCCGGACTTCGATACGCCGGAGCATATCAAGCAGGCGGCGATTGATGCGCTTGCCCGCGGTGAGACCAAGTACACCGCGGTCGACGGCACGGCCGGTCTGAAGGACGCCATCATCCGCAAGTTTGAACGTGATAACGAGCTCACGTTCACTCCCGGGCAAATCCTGGTCTCCTCCGGCGGCAAGCAGAGTATCTTCAACCTGTGCCAGGCCCTGCTCAATCCGGGTGACGAAGTGATCGTGCCGGCCCCCTACTGGGTCTCCTACCCCGACATCGCGATGCTGGCCGGCGCACGGCCCGTCATCGTGAGCGCCTCGCAGGAAGAAGGCTTCAAGCTGCGACCGGAGACCCTCGAAGCCGCGATCACCGGCAACACCCGGCTGATCTTCCTGAACAGCCCCTCCAACCCCACCGGCGCCGCCTACTCGCGCGGTGAACTGGAGGCCCTCGCCGAGGTGCTGCGGCGCCATCCGCAGATCGTCATCGCCACCGACGACATGTACGAACACATCCGCTTCGGCGAAACCGAGTTCGTGAACATCGTAAACGCAGCCCCCGACCTGCTGGAGCGCACTGTCGTCCTCAATGGCGTGTCCAAGGCGTACGCCATGACCGGCTGGCGCATCGGCTACGCCGGGGGCCCGGCCGAGCTGATCGGCGCGATGAAGAAGATCCAGTCGCAGAGCACCTCCAACCCGACCTCCATCGCCCAGGCGGCCGCCGAAGCCGCCCTCAACGGCGACCAGACCTGCGTACGCCAGATGTGCTCGGCGTTCGCCCAGCGCGCGCGGCACGTGGTGGACGGCCTCAACGCCATCGACGGCATCGAATGCCGCATGCCCGACGGTACCTTCTACTGCTTCCCGCGGGTCACCGGCCTGATGGAACGTGCCGGGGTCGACAGCGACGTGGCCCTCGGCGAGCGACTGCTGGACGAGGCCGGCGTGGCCCTGGTCCCGGGCAGCGCGTTCGGGGCCCCCGGGCATCTGCGCGTGTCCTTCGCCACCAGCCTGGAGATGCTGGACAAGGCACTGGAACGCCTGCGCGAGTTCGCCTCCCGAAACGCTTGACGGACCCCGGATCGGGCTATACGATACGCGGCTAATTCCCCGGTAGCTCAGTCGGTAGAGCGGGTGACTGTTAATCACTAGGTCGGCGGTTCGAGCCCGTCCCGGGGAGCCAGACAAAACAACGACTTAGGCCAGCCTTCGGGCTGGCCTTTTTCGTTTGTGTACCCGGATTTGTACCACTTGGGGCCGCATGTACCCGCTACATGCCCGGTATCGCCTCGGAGTACAGCCATTGGCGACTTCCCCAGATGAGGTTTGAGCGTCACCAGAGATGCCCGGATGGCTCAGATCCCCTCCACTTCGATACCGTGTTCGGCGAGCCAGCGCTTGCGCTGGTCGTAGTCGGGCATGGCGCGTTCGAGGCGGCGCCAGAACTCGGGGGTGTGGTGGGGCTCGTGCAGGTGGATCAGCTCGTGCACCGCGACGTATTCGGCAATGTTCCGGGGCAGCAGGATGGTCTTCCAGTGGAAGTAGAGCCAGCCGCCCCGACCGCAGGAGCCCCAGCGGAACCCGAGGTCCTGCACTCGGACGCCCGCGGGTGACAGACCAAGGCGCTGCGCGTGGGCATCCACCTGGCGGCCCAGCCAGTCGTTCGCCCGCGCGGTGTACCACTGGATGAAATGCCGGCGTGCATCGCTCAGGGCATCCTCGCGGATGCGGAAGCGACCGCCATCGAGTTTCAGGGGGGCGGCCTGCGCGGCCGCCGGGACCGTCTTCAGGCGATGGCTGCGCCCGAGGTACAGGAAGCCCTCGCCATCCACGTATTCTTTCCTTGGCAGTGGCCGGTGGCGCCGGGCCTTTTCCGCGAGTTTCTTGTAGATCCACCCGCGTTTCTCGACCACGAAGGTTCGCATCTGCTCCGGGTCGGTCCCCGCAGGGGCCGCGATGAACAGCCCGCCATCCCGGTCCACGGTGATCTCCAGTGTCTTGCGGCGCCGGCTCTCCCGCACCCGGAAGGTCAGGTCTTCTACCTGTAGCTCCGTCATGCGCTGACCAGGCGGTCGTGGTTGGCCCGCGCCAGATCGAACAGGCGCTCCACCAGCGGCTCGACTTCCTCCACCGGCACCACGTCCCGCTCCACCAGGTGCTGGAACAGCTGGCCCTTCAGCCGCTCCTGGTCCGGGATATGGGACGGTTTCCAGAAATCGGGCACGTCGATCTCGTCCTGGATCACCCCAAGCAGCCCCTCGGTGACGTGGATCAGCCGCCCCGCTTCGGTGTCCCCCGTCGGAGCGCCGTCCGCACCGGTGCTCTGCACCAGTTCACGCCAGAACGGGACGGCGTGGGCCGGCAGGCCGGGCAGCGCCTCGCCGTCCACGGGCTCATCCTCCCGCAGCTGCCGGATCAGCCCCTCCAGTGCATCGACCTGCTCCGCCCACTGGCCATCCAGCTGCTGCAGCAGTTCCTCCAGCCGCTCGCTCAGCCGCCCGTACTTCACCGGGTCTTCGTCCAGGTGCTTTCGGATATGGGAGCGGACCGCGTGCTCCATCTCGGAGGCCTTGGCGCGATCGCCCACCTGACGGTTCAGGTGCCGCTCGAAGTCAGCATCGGTGAGCTGCACCGGCGGAATGCGCGGGTCCATGCCGAGCGAGATCACGTAGTCGTCGATCAGCTTGCGCACCTTGTTGCCCACGTCCTGCCCCAGCGACGGCACGTCCTTGTAGCGGTTGCGGGCCAGGGCGTGGATATGGGCCAGCTGCTTTGCATCGTTGACGAACTCCAGCCCTTCCGGGCGTGGCAGCACGTCATCTAGGCTCTGGCTGAACTCCTTGAGCTTCACCGTAAACTCGGCTCGCACCCGCTCATCCGCCAGGGCCTGCACGGCCTCTTCCACGTCCTCCAGGCGCTCCACGCCCTGCTGGCGCAGCACGTCCACCGCACGCAGATGACGATCGCGCAGCAACGGGATCTCGTCCTTCAGGCTCTGCAGGGCGCCCTCGATGTCCTCCTCGCTGTAGGCCGCCAGGGCCTCCTTGAGGTGATTGGCCACGCCGAAGTAGTCCACCACGATGCCGTGGGTTTTGTGGTGGCCGGTACGGTTCACGCGCGCGATCGCCTGCAGCAGCTCCGCCTCGCGAATCGAACGATCTAGGTACATCACCCCTTCGATGGGCGCATCGAAGCCGGTGAGCAGCATGGATTTCACGATCAGGAAGGCCAGCGGATCGGCCTTCTCGGGGTCGTCGTGCGTCAGCGGCTTCTTGAAGCGCTGGATGTGGTTCTCCACCGCGCTGCGGTCGGTCCAGCGCGCCCACGCCGCATCGTCGTTGTTGCCGCCGCTGATCACCACGGCAAACTCCACCCGCCGGAGCAGGTCCCGATAACGCCAGGCCTGGATCGCCGCCTTCACCCGCTCCGGACGAGCCACCAGCTGCGCATCGTCCAGCTGCTTGTCTTCCACCGACAGCGCCATCGCCTCCTGCAACAGCTCGTCCCGGGCCTCGTTCAGGGCCTCGAAATAGCGCACCGCCGCCCGCCGGCTGTAGGCGACCAGCTGGGCCTTGTAGCCATTCGGCAGGATGTGGGTCACGTAGTGGCGCAGCATGTCCGCGGCCTTCTCGCGGATCAGCTGCGGCGCCTCGAAGATCTGCCCCTTGGTGGCGTATTTCTTCTTGATCGCCTCCAGCTCTTCCTTGCTGTAGCTGCGGAACAGGTCCTCGAACAGGCCGTCCAGACTGGCCCCGTCCTTGATCGCGCCCTTCACCGTGCGCCCCTCGTACAGTATCGGCACAGTGGCGCCGTCCTGCTCCGCTTCCTTGATGGTGTAGCGGTCGATGTAGTCGCCGAAGATGTCGTGCGTGCGCTTCTTCTCGCCCATGATGATGGGCGTACCGGTGAAACCGATGCGGGCCGCGTTGGGCAGCGCCCGCATCATGTTCGCGTGCAGGTCGCCGGCCTGGGTCCGGTGCGCCTCGTCCACCAGCACCAGGATGTCCTCGCTGGTGTTCAGCACCTCGAAGGGCTCGCTGCGCTTCGGCGCCGCCGGGGTCGCGTACTCGCCGGGCGGATCCGCTACCTTGCGCGGATCATCCTGCGCCGCGTTCCCCGGCGCCTCGCCAGCGCCGCCCTCCCCCTCGATGTCGGGGTCGCGATATTTCTGGATGGTGCCGAACACCAGCCCCGGCCCCTCCCGGGCCAGCAGCTGTTTCAGGCGCGTGGTATTCGCCGCGGTCGCCACCGTCTCCCCGGTCAGCGCGGCGGTCTCGGAGAGCTGGGCCTGCAGATCCTTGCGGTCGGTGATGACCACCACCTTGAAGCGGCGCAGCTCCGGGTCGGTGCGCAGCTTGCGCACCAGAAACACCATCGACAGGCTCTTGCCGCTGCCCTGGGTGTGCCAGATGATCCCGCCGCGCCGGTCCACCTCGCCGTCTTCGCGCCGGGTCGCCCCGGTCTTTAGCCGTTCGATCGCGCGGGTCACCCCGCGATACTGCTGATAGCGACAGACCAGCTTGATGGTCTGCCCGCCCGCGTTCATGAACAGTGTGTAATGGCGCACGATATCCAGCAGCGTATCCGGCGCCAGCATGCCCGCCGCCAGGCGCTGCTGGGCGGAGAGCTCCGCCACGCCCAGCGCCTCGGCCACCTCCGACTCGCGCCGCGGCACCACCGTCTTCCAGCTCAGGTAATGGGCAAACGCCGCCCTCACGGTGCCCGCGCGCGCCTCGTCGAAGTTGCTGGCGACCAGCAGCTGACTGGTCGCGAACAGCGCCGGCGCGCCCTCATGCTCCTCGACCTCGAAATCCTGGAAGCGCTGGTCGTGATACCGCCGCAGCTGATCCACCGCCTGGCTGATGCCCTCCGGCACCGTGCGGCTCTTGCACTCCACCACCACCAGCGGAATGCCGTTCACGAACAGCACCAGATCCGGGATGATGTGCCCCTTGCCGACATCGAACCCGGGCGGGCACTTCACCTTGAACTGGTTCACCACCAGGAAATGGTTGTTCGCCGGTTCGTCCCAGTCGATCAGACGGATGGTCTGGCCCCGGCCTCCGTCCCAGTCCGGCAGGCCCTCCACGGTCAGGCCACCCAGCAACAGCTCGGTCGCCTGCCGGTTCGCCTCCATCACCTTGCTGGCCGGGATGCGCGTAACCGCAGACACCGCCTGATCCAGGCGCTTCTCGTCCAGCCAGGGCTCACCCGCCCGCCGGTTGATCGCCCGCACCCGCTCGCGCAGCACCGGCTCCATCACCACCTGCGCGAAGCTCTCGCGATGGGTCGCCCGGGGATCCTCGACCGACCCGGCCAGGTGCGTCCATCCCAGCCCGACGAGCTGATCGATCAGCGGCTTCTCAACGTCCGTGTATTCCGGCCCGGCCATACCGCGCTCCAGTGGTCTGTGGGATCAGCATAGCAACTGTGCCAACTTCATCCTTCCTACCATGGGCAACGAGTTGGCCCAAAGCGTATAATGAGACCTGCATTGCGAGGAGTTCGCCATGAAAACACCCCACAAAAAAGCGTCCCGCAAGCCAGTGAGCCGTGAGGCCATCATCCGGGCGGTCGCGACCTCGACGGCGGTTGAAACCGGCGAATCCAGCAAGGCCATTGAAGCCCGGCTGCGCAAACCCAACCCGCGCCTCAAATCGCTGCGGCTCGGCTGACCCGTTCGACCATGGGCTGGTAATCGCCGCCCAACCCGGCGTGAATCGCCGCGATATACTCGGCTTTGTTCGTATCCCAGTCGCTGTAGTCCATCGGCCCGATACCCGCCTGATACGCCATCGCATCAGCGAGAAGGCGTGCGATCCGCCCGTTCCCCTCCCGGAACGGGTGAATCAGGATCAACTCCACATGGATCTCCGCGATCACGAGGATCGCTTCGTCACGCGCCATGTCACAGCATGGGGTCCGCGTCTTCAGCCACTTCTCGTCCAGCTCCTTCAGCAGGTACGGGACTTGTGAAGCCGCGGCGAACATGAAGCCGTCCTTCTGCAGGTTGACCTGCCGCTCTTGACCGGCCCAGTCATAGAGGTTGCCCAACCAGCGGCGGTGCCAATGCTTGATCAGGGGCACATCCAGCGGCTGGTCTGGCTCCAGGTTCGCAAATACCTCCTCGTACAGCATTCGCAACAGCTGGGCCTCCGCCTCGTCCAGCTCGCGCTGATCGGTAATACCCATCTTGTTCGCCAACACCCGACCGTCAGAGCCGGGCTCAGCACTCCCCTCCGGCCCGGTCGCTCGATACCGGCTCATGTCCGCTCCGCTTCCATAGGGTTCACGCGTACCGTGCCTCTCACCGGGCCATCGCCTTCAGTCGGGGCCGAAAGGCGTTCACGTAGCGATTGAGCTGCTGGGACAACCACTCCCGGCAGGCATCGTCGGTCTCGAAATCGTTCAGGTCGGCGTAGATGGAGAATCCGGGTCGTTCCGGATCGTACGAGTAACGAGAGTGCGACACCCCGGGCAGCTCGGCCAGGATCGCCTCGCGCTCCTCGTTCAGCCGGTCGAGCGCCTGGTGGAGATCGGTCTTTCTGCCCGCAAGGAAGACCCCACACACCCCGTCGGACATCAACTTGAAGGCCGTGATCCAGACCCCTGGATACGGCATCGGCACCCGAACATGGTTGCGCGGACGGTAGGCGGGCGGTTCCTGCTCGGGATCATCAAAGCTGATCCGGGTCAGCGGCTCCCACCAGGCGCGTTCGTCGGCGCGTGATACCGGCTCCCCCTCCTCTTCCGTATCATCCGTCACTTCCTGAAGGCGCTCTCCCTCATCTCCCACGCGCAGGAAGGTGCGTTCGATGGTCTCCGTCCGCGCCACGACTCGAGGCTGCACCACCAGGCCCTGCTCGCCGAATTCGTAGAGGGCCACTTCCACCAGACCGAAGCTGAAGCCAAGCGCCGCGTTGCGGGTGATCAGCTCCGCCATGCCGCTGAGGCCTTCGCGGATGCCGTCACCGGCGATCAGAAGCAGAAAGCGCCCCTCCCGCAACGCTTTGGCTGTAGCGTCGACGAAGGCCGCCTCGTCCAGATCGGGCTGCACCTCACGGGCGGTCTCGAACGGTGCATTCCCCTTGCGACCGGTGGCGGCCGCCACCCGGCGCTGCAGATCGGCGTAACTCCAACCGGAGACGGCCCGCGCATAGTCCAGGATCTGCGAGATCACCTTGCGCCGGGCCTCGGGGTTGCGCCACAGCTTGCACTCCACCAGCGTCAGCCGACCGGAGGGGCTGATGAACACAGCGTCCACCGGGCCAGCCTCGGTTTGCAGCTCGGTACACAGCGGGATCAGAGGTGCGAATGAGGGGTCGATCTCCTCGATAGGCAGCAAGTCCGGATTGTCGGCCAGAAGATCGCGCAGCCAAGCCTCGTCCCGGCCACCAGTGACCCCCAACGCAGAACGGCGAGCGGTCATGAGAGCAACGCTCCCGTCCTGACGCAGCAGGATGTTTCCGTAGGTCGGCATTGGCAGCGCTCCGGTTTCTACCCGTTAAGAGAACTCTTCCGGTGCAATGGCGTCTTCGTACGTGTCGATGCCCTCATCAGTGCCCATGAGTACCTTCTTGCCCATGGCCTTCTCGATGATCTCCAGCAGGCGGCGCTTGCGCTGCTGGTAGAAGGCATCGAAGTCGTTCGCGCGCAGAGCGTCGACCGGGATGCGGTGGCCCTCAAGGATGGCATCCATATCCGCGTCGCCAAGCTGGACCTGCTCGTGGTTCTGCAGGCGGTGCAGATACTCCGAGGGCGCATCGCCGCCGATCATCCGGTTCGCCTTGAACGAGATCGGGGTCTTGTTGACGATCGAGTCGTACACCCGGGGCGGGATGTCCCGGCCATCGCACCAGGCCCGGGGGAAGATGTGGTGGATGTCCAGTTCGACGCCCTGCTGGTCCAGGGCCTGGATATCGCCCTTCCAGAAGAAGTCCCGGGCACCTTCACGCAGGATCAGCACGTTGATGCCCTTGTACGCCGCACTCAGGCGGGTGCGCAGGGTATCGAGGCGTGCCGGGTCGAACGAGGCGTCCACCACGGTGCGTGGCAGCGCGTCGTCGTCCTCGAACCAGTACATCAGCTCCTCCAGGTCCAGGGCGATGCGGGTCTCCACGGCGCCGCCGTAGAGTTCGCCCAGCACACCGCTCCAGAACCAGCGGGAGAGCTTGTTGTGGATGCGCGGCTCGCGCCAACGGTTCCCCAGCAGGGTCATCACCGCGGCCAGCGGCACCAGCTGCGTGGCGTAGGGCAGCTCGCGCCGGCTGTAGAAGCACTCGCCCTTGAGGAAGTACGCCGCCTCGACGAAGCCCTGCTCCACCGCGTCGGCCCATCGCTGGTAGGCCGGAAGTGGCAGGTCCAGCACCGAGGCCCGCTTCGCGCTCACCGGACGCACCTGCTTGCCCTGCTTTCCGGCGGCGATGTCCTCCTGCTTGCGCTCGCGCGTGTGCAGCAGGGTGACCGCCTGCAGCAGGTCCGTGTTCTCCACGTCGGCCAGCAGTTCGTGCTGCGCCAGGCGCGCCTGCCGCGAGGGAACGTCGCGAATGTCGGAGCCGTACCAGTCGTCGCGCAGGTTGTAGCCCTCGGCGGCGTAGCTGGCGGTGATCAGTTCGAATACCGAAAGCTGCACCCCGCCGGTGTTCACCTTCTCGAACACCAGGCAGACCGCTTCCTTGGAGGTCTCCTTCTTCAGCTCGATCACCGGGAGCTGATAGGCGGAGAACGCGCTAAGGATCTTCTTCTGGAACTCCAGGAACTCGCCCATGGCGTCCTGGTTGTAGCGGAACAGATCCTGCAGCCAGCCGGAGTCGTCGAGGATCCGGTCACAGGGGAAGCACAGTCGCTCGCACTCCAGCTGGCGCGTGGACAGATCGATTTCCACGTCGCGCCCGAAGTTGGTGCGCGTCTGGCGGTTCTCGTCGACCGCGAACACCGCGTCTTCCAGCCGATCCTCCCCTTCCAGCGCCATACGCACATCAAAGTAGTAATGGCGCTTGATCGGCTTGCCCTTGGAGGTCCGGGTATCCACCGGGGTCTCCAGCCCCACCGCCTGGGTCAGGCTGGTCAACCGCTGCTGCCCGTCCAGGATCAACTGGTCGGGTTCAGCCCCCACCCCCTTCGGATCGATCCCCTCCACCGGCCGCGTCTGAAACTGCACCTCGCCACCGGTTTCCATCAGCATCACTGCCCCCACCGGGAACGAACGCGCAATGCTGACCAGCAGGCTCTGCACGTGGTCGTCGTCCCACACCCAGCCGCGCTGGAAGTCCGGCAGCTGGATCTTGCCGGTGGTGATGTCCTTGAGCAGCTCGGGCAGCGATCGTTTGGTGCTGTCGAAGGTCGTCATGGCGGTTCCCCGTGCGCTGTGGTGCGGTTGTTGTGGCGGCCTACGGCCTATGCCGGCGTCGCAGCCTCGGCGGGTTCCAGCAAGGGACTGACACGGATGCGGCCGGTGAGGAGGTCGCCCATCAAGCCTGACTTTTGTTTGTTTAATTTCTTCAGTTGACGTGCCTCCAAAAATTGCCTTTTTTCATGCGCCGCAATGGTTTCTGATATGGCATTGAATTCATATTCGGATGTAGGGGAGGCCGCAGGAATATGGAGAAGTTGCTGGCGACTAATTCCCGGGATTGCTCCACCTTCCGCAATCCTATTGATCATATTCTCATTTGCTGAAAAAAAAGCGCGCCAGAAGACTTGCTCAACCCCCTTGAAGCTGAAAGCCATCAACTGCCTGCTTATACATGCATCAGTTGATGCTGTAGCTGTTTTTCCGCAGCCAGAGCCTTTAACTGTTATTAGGAGGTCCCCCTTTGAACACATGGCTTGCGGGAACTCAGTGTAACTGCTTGTAATGGTCTGTCCTGAGTAGAAGTCAGTGGGGCCTGTGAAGTATGGAACCCCTCTTCCATCCCTATTGCTAAGTTCACCGGGGATATGCTGCCCAGAGACCAGCTGACCGAAATCTTGTAGTTGCCCATATTGCCACTCCCTCGGAATCAGCCCCAGCGGCGACTCCTTGTAGAGCTCCGGCGCCTCCTCGGGGCTGGGGCGGAGCTGGCCGTTCTCGTCGATGCCGCGAGTCAGCAGGTCGTGGAGCAGGCCCTCCTTGACCTTTTCCAGCTTGGCGATCAGCGCCTCGGTCTTCTGGATCTGGGTGTCGAGGGTGTCGAGCAGATCGGCAATTGCGGCTTGTTCATCAACCAACTCAGGGAGGAAAAGCTGCAGCCCTCTAAGCTGAGACTGTGTTACCAGAGGCTGAGCCGTTTTCGTGGCGATACTGTTTAGGCCAAGGTTATTGAGAAGATGAAATGCATAGCGCGAGGAAAGACGATCACTTTTTGGCCTAACCATCAGCGCATTATCCGAGACCCAGCAAGGCTCCAAAATCCTGCTCACCTCACCCGCTGCACCAACCCGGCCTACCAACACCCCCCCATCGAAATTACATTTAGCGGCTCGGCCGATGGAACCATTGGCGCCCATCAGATCGAACGGACCGTTCCGTAGAGTCGCAGGAAGTGACTCACCGCTGCTGATGTCCGCCAACTCTCCGAGTGCGGCATTCTTCCAATGCCGAGCATCAAACATACCCCAGCCCCTCCAGGTACTGCTCCAACTCCCGGGCGGCGGCATCACGCTCGGCTTCGATGTCGGTCAGCGTCACCCGGTACTTGTCCCACCAGGTCTCGAAGGCGGCGATCACCTGCTGACGCTGCTGACGGATGTGCCGCTCGAGGATGCCCTTGAGATCGTTGTGCAGGATGGTGCCGACCAGCTCGGCGGCTGCGGGCTCGTCCAGAGCATCCACGGCGGTGTTCAGGTGCGTCTCGAAACTGGCGACCCTGGCCTTGTGCTGTTTCTTCACCTGGGTGCGTTCGCTCTTCCACGCCTTGATCTCGGCCGGGGTCGGGGCGTCGTCGTCCTCGCTGGTGGCTTCGCCCTCGCCGTCGTCATCGCCATCGGGTCGGGCCTCGGCGGCCTTGATGCGGGCGTCCAGCTCGGCCTTGCGGGTGGCCAGCTCTTCGAGCTCGGCCACGTAGTCCTGCAGCAGGAAGTGCACCAGGCGGTGGTCCAGCGGGTTGGCCTTGTTCTGATCGTCCTCCAGCTGGCTGATGATGGTGGTGCGCCAGGCGTCCACCACGCCCCGGCAGCCGCGGGTCTGCAGGGTGCGGAACTCGTTCTTGTTGTCGAACCAGAAGCCGGCAATGATGCCGCGCACCGCAAAGCGGTCGAGCATGCCGGTGGGCTCCAGGGCGGCGGAGAAACTGCCCAGCAGCTCGTCGCGCAACTGCGTCAGGCGACCGCCGTTGCCGGAGAGCGCGGTGATGCTGGCGCCGTGCTCGGCCCACCAGGCCTCGAAGGCGGCCAGCACGCGGGCCTCGCGTTCCTGCAGGCCGGTGTCGGCCTCGATGGCCGGCTTGAGGTCGCGCTTCTCGCTCAGGTGGTCGGCGAAGTCCACGTAGTCGGGATCGTCCGGACGGGGCGTGAAGAGGTGCATCGGGTCCAGGCCCTGGGCGTCGAACAGGGGGCGCCGGGCCTCGATCTCCTTCACCGGCACGCCGCCCTTGAGGTGGGCGCGCACGTCCTGGGGCTCGGGCGGCGGGGTGTTGTCGGCGTAGCGGCGGATATTCAGGTTGTAGTCGTTCTCGCGCAGCTCCTCGAGGGGCACGACCCGGGCGAAGCCGGGCACATCCTCGAAGGCATCCCAGGTGCTGACGATCTTCTCGATGTGTTCCGGCAGCAGGTGGTTCTGGGCGCGGCCCTCGTGGTACTCACGATCGGCGTTGATGAACAGCACGCGGCCCCGGCGCTCCTCGGGCTTGGCGCCCCTGGCGCGCAGCACGAGGATGCTGGCCGGGATGCCGGTGCCGTAGAACAGGTTGGGCGCCAGGCCGATCACCGCCTCCACCAGGTCGTCTTCCAGCAGGCCGGCGCGGATGCGCTTCTCGTCGCCGCCGCGGAACAGCACGCCGTGGGGCATTACGGTGGCCAGGCGGCCGTTGCCGTTCAGGCTGGCGACCATGTGCTGCAGGAACATCAGGTCGGCCTTCTTGGCGCCCTCGGGCACGCTGCCGTAGTGGAAGCGCTCCGGGAAGTGCGGGCTGGAGGTGTAGCCGATGGAGAACGGCGGGTTGGTGAGGATGCGGTCGAAGCGCTTGAGCTCGCCGCCCTCCACGTGCTGCGGATCGGTCAGGGTGTCGTCGTTGCGCAGGTCGGCGCTGCTGATTCCGTGCAGCAGCATGTTCATCTTGGCGATGGCCCAGACCGAGCCGGAGGCCTCCTGACCGAACAGGTTGAGTTTGCGCGTGTCGCCACCCTGCTCTTCCAGGTTCTCCTTGGACAGGATCAGCATCCCGCCCGACCCCATGCACGGGTCGTACACGCTGTGGCCCTCCTGCGGATCCATCAGCCGCACCATCATGCGGACCACCGGCCGCGGGGTGTAGAACTCGCCGCCCTTCTTGCCGGCCGAGTCGGCGAAATCGCGGATCAGGTACTCGTAGGCGGCCCCCAGCAGGTCGGGGAACTCGAAGTCCTCGTTACGCAGGCGGTACTCGCTGAAGTGGACGATCAGGTCGCGCAGCTTCTTGTCCGGCAGCGTGGTGGAGCCCACCTTGCGGGTGAAGTCGATGTGCTCCAGCACCCCGGCCAGGCTGGGGTTGTGCTCTTCCAGTCCGGCCAGCGCCTTGTTCAGCTCGTTGCCCACGCCCTGGTGGGCCTCGTTCAGCAGGTACTCCCAGCGCGCTTTCGGCGGCACGTAGAAGTCCGCCTTGTACCAGCTCGGCATCTCGACGAGCCTGGCGATCTCTTCCTCGCTCTTGCCGCTGGCGCGCAGGTTGTCGCGCACCTCTTCCCGCCGCTGCTCGAAGACGTCGGAACAGCGCTTCAGGAACAGCATGCCGAAGATGTACTCCTTGAACTCCGAGGCGTCCATGCGCCCGCGGAGGATGTCCGCCGCCGCGAACAGGTGCCGTTCGAGCTGGTTCAGGGTGAGGATCATGCAGGGGCCATCCTTGAATCGCGTGAGGGGGTGTGTCGCATCCGCCGTTTGCCCGGCCATGCTCGCCCGACGTGACGACAACGCCCGTCGCCCGGCCGAGCGTCATGGTATCGATCCCGATTCCACCCCGCCACGGCCGGGCCATGCCCCGGCCGCTGGGCGCGCAAACACTCTCCTCCGTCAGGACACGGGCTCGCCACCATGCCGCCCCCGGAACCGATCCGGGAAGTCCAGCCACCACCCGTCGCCCGGTCTTGCGTGCAGCCGCGCACCCCGATCATGCGGAGGCCGTCACGCCCTCGCGCCCGGGCCGTACATCCTCATTTACAGCAACTCGCGGGGCCGCCCCGCATCCGCTTTCCCATAACGAATCAGGCCTCCTGAGCGGCCTTTTGCTCAAGGTGACGATGCAGCAATGCGCCCGTCACTACCACGCCGAGGTCGAGCACCAGGAGTACCGTCCACACCGCCCAGGCGGGATTGAGCTCCCCGTGGATCATCTGTGTGATCAGCGGGATCAACAGGGGCAGAAGGAGGAAAATAACCAGCGGGAGCACGAATATCGCCAGCAAAATCCGCATGGTTGCAAACAGCGTCGAGGTCCATATGAAAGCTCCCCCGGTGCGTCGCCACTCGGCGATCTCGTGCGCGCTGGCGGCGGTCAGCCCGATGACGCCGGCGAGCATTGCCCAGACCAGACCGGTTTCGATGCTGTGTTGCCAGGTTTGCAGCGCCGCATCGGGCACGCGAGCGGCTGACAGGCCGTCCTCGCCCCAGGCCAGCCAGATCAGCGCTCCTCCGGCCACGGCCAGCGTCCAGAACAACGGGACAAGTCCGATTCCGTTGGCAGCGCGAAAGTCCGGGCAGTCGACCACGGTGCGCGAAATCACAAGGCCGAGCCACAGCATGAAAACGAACTCGAACACCAGCGGTATCAGCAGGTGGCTGGCGGGCAGCCCGTCGGCCACCGCCCGGGCCGCCAGCGCGTAGAACACCACCAGGGTGGCCAGCCGCACGCCCAGCGTCAGCCGGTCGGTCGCCAGCGACCGCCGCAGTGCGCCCTCCATCTCTTGCGCATCGTACGGCCCGTAATCGGTATCGTTGCCTTTTCCTGCACCCATATCTCCCCCGTGCCCGTCGTCTCTCGCGGTGATGTCGACCCGTATCCAGGGTCACCACAGAAGGGTCTGGCATTCCCGATTAAACCCTAAAGACCAGGAGGGAATATCGCAATCGCGAGGATGCCAGAATTTCGGTGTATTCCGGGCGAAGGCGACCTTGCTCTGCCCGCTGGCGCGATGCGGCCCGGGTGGGGGAAACTGGCGGGCACTGGCGACTGTGGTGCGGGGATGGAGCATGGACGGATCCGGTGGCGGGCTGCGGGGAAACCGTGCGGGGGTGGCCCGGGCGCGCTGGTCGGGGTGGGTACTGCGCGTGGCGGGCTACGCCGGGATCTGGTGGATCCTGACCGAGGGCGATCCGGGGGCCTGGTGGTGGGGCGTGCCGGCGATCCTGGCGGCGGCCTGGCTCAATCCCTTCGCGCCGGGATGGACGGGGGGCTGGCGAATCCGCGGGATCATCGCCTTCGTGCCGGTGTTTCTGTTCTTTTCGCTGCGCAGCGCGCTGGATGTGGCCTGGCGTGCGGTGCATCCCCGTTGCCCGCTGGAGCCGGCCCTGCTGGATTACCCCTGGGCGCTGCCGGCGGGGACCCCGCGCCTGATGTTCGCCAATCTGGTCAATCTGATGCCCGGGACCCTGTGCGTGCGCATCTCGGAACAGGCGATTACGCTGCATGTGCTGGCCCGTCCCCGCCGGACCCAGGACATGCTGGAGCGTCTGGAGGGGCATGTGATGAACATGTTTCAGCCAGAATCGCCCAATGACTGATCTGTTCCCGTTCCTGGTGATCCTGCTGATGCTCAACATCGTGGTGGGGCTGATGCGGGTGCTGCGCGGGCCAACGGCCGCCGACCGCATGCTGGCCGCGGAGATGTTCGCGACCTCGGCCATCGCCATCGCGCTGCTGCTGGCAGTGCTGACGCAGCGCGAGGCCCTGGTGGATCTGGCGCTGGTGTTTGCGCTGCTATCGGCGCTGGCGGTGGTCACGTTCGTGAACCGCGCCTGGTCCGGCCGGACCCGTTCCAGCGACGAGGAGCACCGGCCGTGAGCCTGACGGGCGTGATCGGGGGGATCCTGACGGTGGGCGGTGTGCTGTTCCTGCTGCTGGGTACGCTGGGGCTGCTGCGTTTTCCGGATGTGTATACCCGCCTGCATGCCCAGCCCAAGGCCGACAACATCGGCCTGGGCATGATCTGCCTGGGGCTGGGGGTGTATTCGGGCAGTCTGACCCTGACCCTGAAACTGCTGCTGGTGTGGCTGCTGATGCTGGTCGCCACGGCCGTGGGGGCGGGTCTGATCGCACGCGCCGCGTTGCGCCGCGGTATCCGGCCGTGGGGGCTGTGAATGGGCGCCCTGGGTCTGGCATTCGACGGGGTTCTGGCCACGGCCCTGCTGTGGACCGCCTGGCAGGCGATCCACGCGGCGGGGCTGTTCCGCGCGGTGGTCAGTTTCATGGTGTTCGGACTGCTGATGGCGCTGGCGTGGGTGCGCCTGGAGGCCCCGGACATCGCTCTGGCCGAAGCGGCAATCGGCGCGGGCATCACCGGTGCGCTGCTGCTGTCCGCGCTGGGGCGGCTGGACTGGGAGGCGGGGCGCGCGTCGGATGTGTGCCAGCGCGGGCGCGACCGGGCGTTCTGGCTGCCGATGGGGCTGTTGCTGCTGGCCGGCCTGGGCGGGGCGGCGTGGCTGCTCCCGGCCCCGGGGCTGGGCGAACCGGTGGCCGCGGAACTCGGGCGCTCCGGGGTGGAAAACCCGGTCACCGCCGTACTGCTCAACTTCCGCGCCTTCGACACCTTGCTGGAGATCGCCATTCTGCTGCTGGGCGTGGTCGTGCTGTGGTCGCTGGGTCCTACCCCCTGGCCTTCCTCGCCCGAACTGGTGTCGCCCGCCCTGCCCGCTCTGGGCCGCGTGCTGTTCCCGGCGTTCGTGCTGGTTTCGGCCTATCTGCTGTGGCGGGGCAGTCATGCGCCCGGGGGTGCCTTCCCGGCCGGTGCGGTGATGGGCGCCGGCGGCGTGCTGATGCTGCTGGCCGGCGCCCGGCCCTGGCTGTCGGGTGACGTCTACGGCCCGTGGCGCTGGGCGCTCGCGCTGGGGATGACCGCGATGCTGGGGGTGGCCTTCGCAGTGATGGCCGGGGGGCACGGGTTCTTCGAGTACCCGGTCGAGCTGGCCGGCTGGCTGATCCTGCTGCTGGAGCTTGCCGCGGGGCTCTCCATCGCGCTGCTGCTGTTCGCGCTGTATCTGGGTGGCGAGCCCCCGGCCGACTGGGACACCCGGAGGCCGGCATGACCCTGTATCTGCTGCTGGCCATCGCGCTGCTGATCATCGGCCTGCACGGGCTGTTCGTCCGTGCGCAGCTGATGCGCAAGATCCTCGCGCTGAACGTCCTGACCACCGCGGTCTTCCTGCTGCTGGTGGCGCTGGCGCATGCCGCCGAGGTACTGGACCCCGTGCCTCACGCGATGGTGCTGACGGGCATCGTGGTGACGGTGTCGACCACGGCGGTGGCGCTGGGGCTGATGGTTCGCCTGCTGGAGCGGCGTGGCGGGCCCGCGAACGGCCACCACGGCCGGGACTCGCGCGACCCGTGAGCATCGCGCTGGCCACGGCCATGGTGGTGGGGCTGCCGCTGATGGCGGCGGCCGTCGCCTTCGCGCATCCGCGCCGGGGCCGCATGGCGACGCTGGGTACCGGACTGCTGCTGTTGCCGGTACTGGCCGTTCTGGTCCTCGAAAACCTGCGCACCGGCCCCTGGCGCCAGGATCTGGGGGGCTGGGCCGCGCCATTGGGAATCGGCTGGCAGATCGATGCCCTCGCCCTGACCCTGCTTGTCCTGACCACTGTGGTCGCGCTGGCCGCGGCGATCTATCGCCTTGCCGAGCGCCGTCTGGTGCCGGACAGTCGCCAGAGACGTTATTTCTGGCCGTTGTGGCTGTTCCTGTGGGGCGGGCTCAATGCCTTGTTCCTGTCCGCCGACCTGTTCAATCTCTACGTGATCCTGGAGATGGTGGCGCTGGCGGCGGTGGCCCTGATCGCCGCCGCCGGCGGGCCGGCGCTCGCCGCGGCATGGCGCTATTTCCTCGCAACGCTGCTGGGGTCCACGCTGTATCTTCTGGGCGTCGCCCTGCTCTACGGACAGTACGGCGCGCTGGATATCGTCCTGCTGACCGGCCGGGCCGCGGAGGAACCCGTCACCCTGGCGGCCGCGGTGATGATCACCCTGGGTCTCTTGCTCAAGGGGGCGATCTTCCCGCTGCATTTCTGGCTGCCCTCGGCCCATGGGCGAGCGCATGCGGCGGTCAGTGCGGTGCTTTCCGCTGTGGTGGTGACCGCGGCGTTCTATCTGCTGGTGCGTCTGTGGTTCGGTCCGTTTGCCGGAATGCTTCCGGGGTTGCCGGCACAGCTGCTGGGCCTGCTGGGGGCGGCGGCGGTGATCTGGGGCGGTGTGCTGGCCATGCTCCAGCGCCATCTGAAGATGGTGATCGCGTATTCGACCGTCTCGCAGCTGGGCTTCGGCCTGCTGGTGTTCCCGCTGGCGACCGCCGGGGCCCTGCCCGACCAGGCCCACGCGGGCATGCTGATGCTGCTGCTGGCCCATGGCCTGGCCAAGGGCAGCCTCTTCCTGGCAGCGGGCTGCCTGGCGTGGCAATGGGGCAGCGACCATCTGCGCCGTATCGGCCCGCCGATGGCCGGCGGCAGCCTGCTGGCCTGGATCGCGATCGCGCTGGCGGCGGCGAGTCTGGTGGGTCTGCCGCCCAGCGGGGGCTTCGTTGCCAAGTGGTGGCTGCTGGAATCGGCCCTGGCCGCGCGCGCCTGGCCCTGGGCGGCAGTGATCGTGCTCGGGACGTTCATCACCGCCGGATACCTGTGGCGCATCCTGCGTGATCCATTGCGTGCGGGAAGCGTTGATGCGGCCGCGGTCCCCGCACGGGCGCAACCGCTGCCCATTCCGCTCGCCATGCCCCGGGCCGCATTGCTGCTGGCCCTGGCGGCGATCGCGAGCGGCCTGTTCGCCACGGCGCTGCGCTCGGCCTTTGAGGCCGGGGGGCTGGCCGCATGAACGCCACGCAGCTCGCACTGCTGCTTGCCGTGCTGGCACCATGGCTGGCCCTGACCGCGCTCGCGCTCCCCGCCCTGCGTCGCCGGGCCACCATCCTGCTGCCGCTGGCGGCCCTGCCGGCGCTCTTGCTGGCCCTGGCAGGCCCCGACCCCGATGCCGGGATCGTGCTGCCCGGGCTGCTGGATCAGGCCCGTCTGGCGCTGGATGGCACGGCCCGCGCCTTTCTGTTGCCCGGCGCCCTGTTGTGGCTGCTCGCCGGGGCGTACGCCCATCGACACCCGCTGACACACCCGCTGCGGTTTGCCGTGTTCTGGCTTCTGACCCTGGCCGGCTACCTGCTGCTGGTGCTGGCGGCGGATCTGCTCACCTTCTATGCCGGCTTCGCGCTGATGACCTTCGCGGCCTACGGTCTGGTCACCCACACCGGCGGCGTGACGGCCCTGCGGGCCGGACGGCTCTACCTCGGCCTGATGCTGATCGGCGAGGTCGCGCTGTTCACGGCGGTGGCCTGGACCACCATGCTCGCCGGTCCGGGGAATTCGCCGGATCTCGTCGGACTGGGTGCGGGCATGGAACCGGCCGCCGCCCTGCTGTTCGCGATCGGCTTCGGCCTGAAGCTGGGCGCGCCGGGGCTGCATGCCTGGCTGCCCCGGGCCCACGCGGTGGCCCCGGTGCCGGCCAGCGCGGTGCTGAGCGGGGTAATGATCAAGGTCGGCGCCCTGGGGGCATGGCGACTGCTGGAAGGCGGTCTTGAGATCCCCGGGCACGGCGCCCTGATCCTGACCGCGCTGGGCCTCACGGGCACCTTTTATGCCGTGGCCGCGGGTCTGCGCCAGTCCGAACCCAAGACCATCCTCGCCTGGTCCAGCGTCAGTCAGATGGGTCTGGTGGTCGCCCTGCTCGGGATGGCCGCGGCCGGGACGTCGCCGGCCGCGGTCTGGGCGGGCCTGGCGGTGATGCTCGCTCATCACGGTCTGGCCAAGGGGGCGCTGTTCCTCGGAACGGGGCTGCTGGCCACGGCGGCGGATCGGTGCACCCGGAGGGCGTTGCTGTTTGGCCTGGCGCTGGCCGGGGCCGCGCTCGCGGCCGCGCCGCTCTCCGGCGGCGCCCTGGCCAAGGCCGCCCTCACGACCGGAATGCCCGGCTGGCTGGCGGGGCTGACCGGCACCGCCACCGCCCTGCTGATGCTGCATTTCCTGCGCCGCGCGGCCAGCCATCCCCCGGAGCCCGACTTGAAGCCGACGACCGGCGGCGCCGTTGACACCAGGGGCATGACACCCTGGTTGCTGACCCTCGTTGCGGGGCTGCTGTTGCCCTGGTGGTTAGCGGATACCTCCCTGCGCGAATACGCCCTGACTTCAACGGCCCTCGGGGACGGCCTCTGGCCGCTGCTACTGGCCGGGGTGCTGGCAGGCGGGGCATGGTGGCTGCAATCCCGGTGGCCCGGGATCGGCACGGTCGCGGCGCGGCAACCCGGACCGGACCGAAGCGCCCCGCGCCCCCTGCCCGGCATGGCCCGGCTGGCCCACTGGTGGACCCTGACCGAACGCCAGCTGCATCGCTGGCCGGTTATCGGGCGCGTGGCCACCACGATGATCCTGCTGCTGGCGCTCGCGCTGGCCGTTTCGGCGACTCCGGCTCGGTTCGCCTGCAAGCAGGCTCCCACAGACACTCTGTTCGCCTGCAGGCAGGCTCCTGCAGAGGTAGGAGCGGCCTTGGCCGCGAACGGACGGGTGCTTGCCCGGGGCGAACTCCCCGGAACCCTTGCGGCCGGATGCTCCGGGCGCGCCCGTCAGGCAGAATGCGCGGGACGGTTCCGGACGAAGGCAGGCGCATGAACGAGCAACAGTTGCGCGAGGCGGTGATCGACACGGCGCTGGAAACCAACCGGCGCGGCCTCAACCAGGGTACATCCGGTAACGTCAGTGTACGCTGCGGTCACGGCCTGCTGATCACCCCCTCCGGCGTGGCGTACGAGGACCTGGCGCCGGAGGACCTGGTGTACATGGATGCCGAGGGACGCTGGCCCGCGCACCAGAAGCCTTCCAGCGAATGGCATTTTCATCGCGCGATCCTGCGGGAACGCGAAGATATCCATGCGGTGGTGCACGTGCATTCGGTGTACGCCAGCGTGGTCGCGATCCAGCAGCGCGACATCCCGCCGCTGCATTACATGATCGCGGCCGCCGGCGGCGACTCCATCCGCTGTGCCCCGTATGCCACCTTCGGGACCCCGGAACTCTCGCGACATGCGCTTGCCGCACTGGATGACCGCTACGCCTGTCTGCTGGCGAACCACGGGATGATCGCCACCGGGCCGGACCTCGCACGCGCGCTGTGGCTCACCGAGGAGGTCGAACTGCTGGCGCGGCAGTACGTGCTGAGCCTGTCCATCGGCGGCCCCGCCCTGCTGGATGCCGCGGAGATGCAGCGCGTGCGGGAGGCCTTCAAGCAGTACGGCCCGCGGCGGGAGGCGGCCCCGAGCGGATCCGGACAGGAACCGGACGAACCCTGAGACGGCGTGACGCGCCCCGGGCTCGCCCGGTCTATTCTTTTGTTTTCACCCCTGCGAGCAGAGAGATTGCACCATGGCCAGCGGCACCCGTTTTTCGGTGGGCGAGATCGTCCATCACCTCAAGTATGATTACCGCGGCGTCATCGTGGATGTCGACCCGGTCTACAACGGCTCGGACGAATGGTACGAGACGGTCGCGAAGAGCCGGCCGCCCAAGGACCAACCGTGGTACCACGTGCTGGTGGATGGCTACACCCACAGCACCTATGTGGCCGAGCGCCATCTGGAAAGCGACACCTCGGGCGAACAGATCGATCACCCGGACCTGGGCAAGTTCTTCGACCGCTTCATGAACGGGCGTTACAGTCGCGAGAACCAGACCCGGACACACTGAGGACACCATGAGCCAGGACAACCGCCGCTCGCGCGTGGTCACCGAAGGGCCGCGCCGCACACCCAATCGCGCCATGCTGCGCGCCGTCGGGTTCGGAGACGACGATTTCCAGCGTCCGATCGTCGGGATTGCCAACGCGCACAGTACGATTACCCCCTGCAACACGGGAATCGGCGCGCTTGCCGAACGCGCGGAACGAGCGGTGCGTCAGGCCGGCGGCATGCCCCAGACCTTCGGCACCATCACCATCTCCGACGGCATCTCCATGGGCACGCCGGGGATGAAGTACTCGCTGGTCTCGCGCGAGGTGATCGCCGATGCGATCGAAACCGTGGTCAACGGGCAGAGCATGGACGGGGTGCTGGCCACCGGGGGCTGCGACAAGAACATGCCCGGGGCGATGATCGCCCTCGCCCGCCTCAACGTGCCGGGCATCTTCGTCTATGGCGGCACCATCAAGCCCGGGCATTACAAGGGCCAGGAACTGACCATCGTCAGTGCCTTCGAGGCCGTGGGGCAGCACGGCGCCGGTCGGCTGTCCGACGAGGACCTGCAGGGCGTGGAGCGCAACGCCTGTCCCGGCGCGGGTTCCTGCGGGGGCATGTACACCGCCAATACCATGTCCTCGGCCTTCGAGGCGCTGGGGATGAGCCTGCCGGGATCCTCGACCCAGGCTGCCGAGGATCCGGAAAAAGGCGAGTCCGCGGCGCGCTCCGGCGAGGTCCTGCTGGAGGCGATCCATGCCGATCGCAAGCCGCGCGACATCCTCACCCGGCCGGCGTTCGAGAATGCCCTCGCGGTGGTCATGGCCCTGGGCGGCTCCACCAACGCGGTGCTGCACCTGCTGGCGATCGCGCACGCCGCCGAGGTGCCCCTGGATCTGGACGATGTCGAACGGATTCGCCGTCGCACCCCGGTCCTGTGCGATCTCAAGCCCTCCGGGCGTTACGTCACCACCGCCTTCCACCAGGCCGGCGGCACCCCGCTGGTGATGCGCCTGCTGCTGGACGCCGGCCTTTTGCACGGGGAGTGCCTGACGATCACCGGCGAAACCCTGGCGGAGACCCTTCGCGATGCGCCCGCCGCCCCGCCGGCGGAGGCCGCCGACATGGTCCGCACCCCGGCCGACCCGCTCTATCCACAGGGCCACCTGGCGATCCTCAAGGGCAGCCTGGCCCCCGAAGGTGGCGTGGCCAAGGTGACCGGCCTCAAGCGGCGCAGCATCCGGGGACCCGCCCGGGTCTTCGACTCCGAGGAGGCCTGCCTCGACGCGATTCTCGCCGGCAAGATCCGCGAGGGCGACGTGATCGTCATTCGCCATGAAGGACCGCGCGGCGGGCCCGGGATGCGCGAGATGCTGGCCCCCACCGCGGCGCTGATCGGTGCCGGTCTGGGAGATGCAGTCGGCCTGGTCACCGACGGACGGTTCTCCGGCGGCACCTACGGCATGGTCGTGGGTCATGTTGCGCCCGAGGCGGCCGCCGGTGGACCCATCGCGCTGGTGCAGGAAGGCGACCCGATCGTGATCGACGCCGACCGGAACCAGCTGGATCTGGATATCGACCCCGAGGAACTGGAACGCCGCCGGGCGGCCTGGAAGGCCCCGGAGCCCCCGGTGGCCCGCGGCGTGCTTGCCAAATACGCGCGCACGGTGGGATCGGCCAGCCGCGGTGCCGTGACCGACGACTTCTGAGCCGGATCGGCGCATCCTCCACATGACCCATCCTGACCCGCGCTCGCCGCGCTTCAGCATGATGCCTCCGGTGATCGGCTTTCTGCTGGTCACCAACGTCCTGCTGTTCCTGGCCATGCCCGCGCTGGGCAACTGGCTGATGGCCCATTTCGCCCTGTGGCCGATCGGCACCCCGTCCACGATCATGCAGGACGGGTCGATGATGCGCGTGCCGGATTTCCAAGTCTGGCAGCTGGTGACCTACGGCTTCCTGCATGGCGGGCCGCTGCACCTGTTCGTCAACATGTTCGTGGTGTGGATGCTGGGTGTTCAGGTCGAGAATTCATGGGGTTCGCGCATGTTCGCGACCTATTTCCTGATCTGCGTGATCGGGGCCGGTCTGGTGCAGCTGGTGGTTACAGCGGGGGGCAACGGTGATGCCATCTACCCCACGGTGGGGGCCTCCGGCGGGGTGTTCGGGGTGCTGCTGGCATTCGGGATGATGTTCCCCAACCAGCGCCTGTTCCTGATCTTCCTGCCGATTCCGATCAAGGCCAAGTACTTCGTGATCGGCTACGGCATCCTCGAGCTCTATCTGGGGGTGTCCGGGACCATGTCGGGGATCGCCCATTTCGCGCATCTGGGCGGCATGGTGGTCGGCCTGCTGATGATCCAGTACTGGCGCGGGCGGTTGCCGGTTCGGCCCCGGCATCGTCGGCTTTGGTGGTGAGCGCCGGGCCCGGACGCGTCAGCTGTCCGTCCGCGTGCGCAGGTAGTCGCGGAAATCGTCCTTGAGTTCGGGGTGCTTGAGCGCGAACTCGACTGTGGCTTCGAGGTAGCCGAGTTTGCTGCCGCAGTCGAAACGTCGCCCGGAAAACTCCCAGGCCGTCACGCGCTCCTCCTCGCGCAGGCGATCGATGGCATCGGTCAGCTGGATCTCGCCGCCGGCCCCGGGTTCCTGCCGTTCCAGCAGATCGAAGATCCGCGGCGTCAGCACATAGCGCCCGACCACGGCCACGTTCGACGGCGCATCGGCCGGATCGGGTTTTTCCACGATGCCCTTCACGTCCCAGCTGCGGGGGGCTGTGCGTTCCGGATCGATGATGCCGTACTGATGGGTGCGGTCTTCGGGCACCTCTTCCACGCCCAGCACGCTGCAACCATGGCTGTTGTACTGTTCCACCATCTGCGCGGTGGCCCCGCCATCGACCGCCTCGATCAGGTCATCCGCCAGGATCACGGCGAACGGTTCTTCGCGCACCACGGGGCGCGCACACGCGACCGCATGCCCCAGCCCCAGGGCTTCGGCCTGGCGCAGATACACGCAGGTGACGCTCGATGGAACGATGTTGCGGATGCGTTCGAGGAGCTTGGTCTTGCCCCGTTCCTCCAGCTCGTTCTCCAGCTCGTACGCCTTGTCGAAGTGATCCGGAATGGCGCGCTTGTTACGTCCGGTGACGAACACCAGGGTATCGATCCCCGCCGCGACGGCCTCTTCGGCGGCATACTGGATCAGCGGCTTGTCCACCACCGGGAGCATTTCCTTGGGGTTGGCCTTGGTCGCCGGCAGAAAGCGCGTCCCCATGCCGGCCACGGGAAAGACCGCGGTACGGATTCGTTTGCTCTTTTCGGTCATGTGCCCTCCGGGCTGCGGGGCATGGCCGCACGATGGCGGTCATGCCCCGGCCGCTCTCCCTATTCCAGTTCAATCCGATCCAGATTCATTTCCACCGTCCGTTCGCCAATGCCGGACACCTCGGTCAGGGCCTGCACGGATTCGAAATCACCGTGTTCTTCCCGGTGTTCGAGGATGGCACGCGCCGTGACCTCACCGACATTGCTCAGGGTGACCAGCTCCTCCAGCGGTGCCGAATTGACGTTGACGGGCACCTGTTCGCCGGCAGTGACCGGCGAGCCGAGGCTCAGCCCCAGCGCCATGGCGGGCAGCAACACCCGGGCAAAACGGAACATGGATACAGTACGGATCATGGTGAACCTCCTTGTTTTTTCAATGGTGGCGAGCGCCATCTTCCGTGCGCTCACCATGGATCCTAGCCCGATCACTGCGTCGGGGAAACCCCCTGCATGCGTCCCGCGATCGTCCGCATCGCCGCGGCGGGATCCTGCGCACGGGTGATCGGCCGGCCGACCACAATGGCACTGGCGCCGGCCTCCAGTGCCCGTTCCGGCGTCATCACCCGTTTCTGGTCGTCGCCCCCGGCCGTCTCCAGGCGAATCCCGGGTGTCACCAGTCTGGGCGCCGCTCCCAGCTCCCGGCGCAGCATCGCAGCTTCGCGCGCCGAGCAGACCAGCCCGTCCAGCCCCGCCTGCTCCACCGCCAGGCGCCCCAGGCGCATGACCTGGCCATCCGGGGTGTCCTGTACGCCGGTCTCCTCCAGGGTTGCGCGGTCACTGGAGGTCAGCACCGTTACGGCCAGCAGGGCCGTCCGTTCATTGACCTCGCGGACCGCGTCACGGGCCGCCCGCATCATCGCCAGGCCGCCGGAAGCGTGCAGGTTCACCAGCCACACATCCATGCGGGCAGCCGCGCGACAGGCGGCCGCAACCGTGTTGGGGATGTCGTGAAACTTGAGGTCCAGGAATACCCGGAAGCCGAGAGCGTGCAGGCGTTCGACCAGGTCCGGTCCGGCGACTACGAACAGCTCGAAACCCACCTTCAGCGCACACTGGCGGGGGTCCAGACCGCGGGCAAAGGCCAGCGCCTCGTCGCCGGAGGCGAAGTCCAGGGCGACGATCAGCCGCGGCTCCTGCAGGTTCGGGGTTTCCGTTACCGGGTCCATTCAGTGGCTCTCCTCGCGAATCAGCGCCGCTTCGGCGTCCTCGGTGGTCTGATCGATATCGAAATCCAGCCCGCGCAGGGTGTCCCAGCGCCGGCAGCTGGGGCATTGCCAGACATGGCCGCGGCCCTGGTAGCCGCAGTTGGTGCATTGATACAGGTGCTGACTGCGCAGCTGATCCGACAGCGCCTTCTCGAAGGCCGTAAATTCGCTCACGTAGCTCTGCACCGCGGGCAGTACCTTCATCCAGCGCACCGCCTCCAGCAGCCCCGACGTGGGCACCGGACGCTGGGCCAGGATGACCCCCAGCTCATGCAGCGCCCGGTCCATGCGTCCGGTCCGTCGATACAGCCGCATCAGTGCGATACGCGCCATGGTCACGCCGCGTTCCTCGGCCAGGTCGGTCAGTACTTGTTCCAGCGCCGCCAGACGATGCTCGCCCGGCAGGGCCTGATGCAACTGCTCCAGCCGCGGGACCAGCAACGGTGCCAGCCGCGGCGTCCGGGCGACTGCGTCGCTGCCGTGATCAATGGCCTCGCGAATGCGTCCCTCGCGTTCGGCGATTTCCGATTTCAGCAGCAGGGACCGCGACAGGCCCGGTACCAGGGCTTCGGCCTGGCCTGCCCGTTCGGAGGCCTCGGCCAGGTCATTGCGTTCCAGCGCCTCGCTCGCCAGTTCGCAATGGTAATGCGCAACCCGCAGGGGTTCCTGTGGCGAGCCCTCGGAGCGCAGCCGGTTGCCGACCTCGATCGCCTTGCCCCACTCGCGCTGCGTCTCGTACACGTGCCGCAAGCCTTCCAGTGCCTCGGAGGCCTGGTTCGGCGAATTCATGAGTTCGCGGAACACCCCCTCGGCCCGATCGAGCACCCCCGCCAGCAGGAAGTCCTGGCCCAGTTCGCACAGCGCCTGTGCCCGCTGGGCGTCGGTCAGCGCCGGGCGCGCCACCAGGTTCTGGTGAATGCGGATCGCGCGGTCCACCTCGCCCCGCCGCCGGAACAGGCGCCCCAGGATCACGTGCGTTTCAAAGGTTTCATGGTCGACTTCGACCATTTCGATGAAGGTCTGCAGGGCATCGTCGGTACGATCGTCCAGCAGATATCGTACGCCCTGGAGATAGCGGTCCAGCGCGGGATCGCGGGTTTCTTCCTCCTCGGGAACACCTCGGCGCGCGGCCCACCAGCCACTGGCGGCGGCAACCGGCAACAGCAGCCAGAACCAGTCCTCAATCATTCCGGTTCAGTAGAAATCCCGCATCGGCGCGGTCCGCAGCTGTTCCACTTCGACCCGCAGCGCACGGTTCTCATCCCGCAGCCGGTCGATCTTGCGTTGCAGACGCCGCAGCCTGAGCCAGAAGATCAGGGATGCAATCAGTACACCCGCCAGGGCGCTCAGGCCCAGGAGCACGATCAAGGGGGCCTCGAGGGTGAGACCGGGGAGATGAAGGGTGGCGGCGCCCTCGTTGAACACCACCAGGATCCCGATGCTCGAGGAGATCAGGATCAGGGCCACGAATGCGACCCAATGCCGCAGCCGGGACTTTCCGCGCTCGGCCATTCGTCGTATCCGCCTACTGGTCCTTTTGCGCGCCGTCATTGACGCGTTCCCGCAATTCCTTGCCGGGCTTGAAGTGAGGGACATATTTGCCGGGCAGGGCCACGCCCTCGCCGGTCTTGGGATTCCGACCCATGCGCGGGGGCCGGAAATGCAGCGCAAAGCTGCCGAATCCGCGAATTTCCACCCGTTCGCCACTGGCCAGTGCCTGACTCATCCGCTCCAGCAGGGCCTTGACGCTCAGCTCGACGTCGCGTGGCGGAAGGTGCGGTGATTTGCGGGCAAGATTGTCGATCAATTCCGATTTGGTCATCTGGCACTCGCAGCAAAGGGGGAGGAAAGACAAAAAAAGGCCCGCACCCGCGATTGCGACGCGGATGCGGGCGGTGGAACGGGGCTTAGTCGTTCTTGCCCATCTGTTCCTTCAGCAGGTCGCCCAGCGAGGTGGTGGCGCCGCCGCCCTGCCCGTATTCGGACACGGCTTCGGCCTCCTCGGCACGATCCTTCGCCTTGATGGAGAGGCTGATCGCACGGGTCTTCTTGTCCACACCCATGAACTTGGCCTCGACCTCGTCGCCCACGTTGAGCACCGTGCGCGCGTCTTCCACGCGGTCCTGGGAGATGTCGGCGGCGCGCAGGATCCCGTCGATGCCATCGGCCAGTTCGATCACGGCGGCCTTGGCGTCCACTTCCTTGACCGTACCCTTCACGATGCTGCCCTTGCTGTGTTCGGCCACGAAGTTGGCGAACGGGTCGCGGTCCAGCTGCTTCAGGCCCAGGGAGATGCGCTCGCGTTCCGGATCCACGGACAGGACCACGGCCTCGACCTCGTCACCCTTCTTGAAGTTGCGGATAGCCTCTTCGCCCGACTCGCTCCAGGAGAGATCCGACAGGTGGATCAGGCCGTCGATGCCGCCTTCCAGGCCCACGAACACGCCGAAATCGGTGATCGACTTGATCTGGCCACGGACCTTCTCGCCACGGTTGTGGTTGGCGGCGAAGTCGTCCCACGGGTTGGACTGGCACTGCTTCATGCCCAGCGAGATACGGCGACGCTCTTCGTCCAGGTCCAGGATCATCACCTCGACCTCGTCGCCAATGGCCACGACCTTGCCCGGGTTCACGTTCTTGTTGGTCCAGTCCATTTCGGAGACGTGCACCAGGCCTTCCACGCCGTCTTCGATCTCGACGAAGCAGCCGTAGTCGGTGATGTTGGTGACCTTGCCGAAGATGCGGGTGCCGGTCGGGTAACGGCGGGTGATGTTCTCCCACGGATCCTCGCCCAGCTGCTTCAGGCCCAGCGAGACACGCATGCGCTCGCGATCGAACTTGAGCACCTTGACTTCGACTTCCTGGCCGATTTCAACGACATCGGACGGATGCTTGACGCGCTTCCAGGCCATGTCGGTGATGTGGAGCAGGCCGTCGATGCCGCCCAGATCCAGGAACGCACCGTAGTCGGTGAGGTTCTTGACGATACCCTTGACCTGCGCACCTTCCTGCAGGTTCTTGAGCAGTTCCTCGCGCTCGGCGCTGTATTCCTGCTCGACCACGGCGCGACGCGACACGACCACGTTGTTGCGACGGCGATCCAGCTTGATGAGCTTGAACTCCAGCTCCTTGCCTTCCAGATACGCGGTATCGCGCACCGGACGGACATCCACGAGTGAACCCGGCAGGAATGCACGGATGTCGCCCAGTTCGACGGTGTAGCCGCCCTTGACCTTGCCGGAGATCTTGCCGGTGACGTATTCCTCGTCTTCCATCGCCCGTTCGAGGCGATCCCAGGCCTTGGCACGCTTGGCCTTCTCGCGAGACATGCGGGTCTCGCCGAAGCCGTCTTCCGGGGTTTCCAGGGCAACTTCCACGACATCGCCCACGGCGACTTCGAGTTCCCCTTCGTCGTTCATGAACTGCTCGGTGGGGATGACCCCCTCGGACTTCAGGCCCGCGTTCACCACGACGACTTCCGGGTTCACCTCAATGACGGTGGCACTGAGGATGGCACCCGGCTGCATCTGGGTGTAGGCCATGCTCTCTTCGAGCAGTTGCGCGAAACTTTCACTCATGGATTTAAAAACCTGTTAAATTAAATGCGGTTACAGAAACTTCCTGAAACCGGTTTCAAGTGTTGTCGATCCCGCTGCCGGGGGTTTCGTCGGCAGGGGGGCGGTCTTCCGGGAGTACGTCCCGCAGGCGCTCCAGGATGAGATCGACCACGGCGACGATGTCCAGATCCGTGGTATCCAGGACCCAGGCATCCTCGGCCGGCTTGAGCGGCGCCACGCTGCGTTCGCGGTCGCGACGGTCGCGTTCTTCCATCTCTTCCCGAAGATCTTCAAGGCTAGCACTAAGTCCTTGTTCCAGCAACTGCAGTTGGCGACGCCGCGCACGTTCCTCGGCACTGGCATCGAGAAAGATCTTCAGATCCGCTTCGGGGAACACGATGGTCCCCATGTCGCGCCCGTCGGCGACCAGGCCCGGCGGCACCGCGAAATCGCGCTGGCGCTGCAGCAGCGCCTCGCGTACGGCGGGAATGGCTGCTGCACGCGAGGCGTCGTTGCCCGCCTGCTCGGTGCGGAGCTCCTCGTCGACGGGGTCGCCTTCCAGCAGGGTCGTGACCCGTGTGGCATCGCGGTCGATTTCAAAGCGTACGTCCAGCGCCTGAGCCAGGTCGGGGACGGCCGCCGCGTCGTCCGGCTCCACACCCTGCCGGCGTGCGGCCAGGCCCACCAGGCGGTACAGCGCGCCGCTGTCGAGCAGGTGCCAGCCCATGGCCGCCGCGATGCGCATGCAGACGGTACCCTTGCCTGCGCCGCCGGGACCGTCGATGGTCAGTACCGGGGTCATTGGGCCTCCAGGTGCAGTCCGGTCTGCCGCGCCAGGTCGGCGAAGTCGGGGAACGACGTCGCGACGTTGCGGCAATCGTGAATGGTGACGGGCGCGTCGGCGCGGAGTGCGGCCATGGCGAAGGCCATGGCGATGCGGTGATCTCCGTGGCTCTGGATCTCGCCACCCTGAAAACCGTCGCCCCCCTGAATGCGGATGCCGTCCGGCCGAACCTCGCAGTCGACGCCGAGGGCCGCGAGGCCGTCGGCCATCACCTGGATGCGGTCGCTTTCCTTGACGCGCAATTCCTCGGCGCCGGTCAGCACGGTCTCGCCGTGGGCGCAGGCGGCGGCGATGAAGATGGCCGGGAATTCGTCAATGGCCAGCGGCACCTGATCCTCCGGGATCTCGATCCCGCGCAGCTCGTGCGACAGCACCTCGATGTCGGCCACCGGCTCGCCACTGACCTCGCGCAGATCCAGCAGACGAATATCGGCGCCCATGCGGCGGAGGATCTCGATCACGCCGGTCCGGGTCGGATTGACCCCGACGTGGCGCAGGATCACGTGGGAACCTGGCGCGATCGACGCCCCGACCATGAAGAAGGCGGCCGAAGAGATGTCCGCGGGTACGTCCACGTCGCCACCGCGCAGGCGCCCGCCGCCGGCCACACAGGCCGTGGCCCCGTCACGTTCCACTTCGACGCCGAAACCTTCCAGCATGCGTTCGGTGTGATCGCGGGTTGGCGCGGGTTCGGTCACGCAGGTGCGGCCCTCGGCCCACAGGCCGGCAAGGAGCAGTGCGGACTTGACCTGGGCGGAGGCGACCTCGAGGGCGTATTCCGTGCCCTGCAGCGGCTGTCCGCCCCGCACCCGCAACGGCGGGGTGCCGCCTTCGGCGGTGTCGATCTGCGCGCCCATGCGCGCCAGCGGCTCGGTGACCCGGCGCATGGGCCGACGCGACAGGGAGGTGTCGCCGGTGAGCTCGCTGTCGAACGCCTGCCCGGCGAGCACACCGCACAAAAGTCGCATGGCGGTACCCGAATTGCCCATGTCCAGCGGACCATCGGGCGCACGCAGGCCGTGCATCCCGACCCCCTCGATGATGACCTCGCCCGGCCCTTCGCGGCGGATGGGGACACCCATCGCGCGAAACGCCTCCAGGGTAGCGAGGCAGTCCTCCCCTTCGAGGAAGCCGGTCACGTGGGTGGCGCCTTCGGCCAGCGCCCCCAGCATGATCGCCCGATGCGAAATCGACTTGTCGCCGGCGACCCGCAGGGTCCCGCTGAGGACGCCGCCGGGTTGAACGGTCAGGGTATCCATCGGTTCAGGTATCCAGTTGAGCTCGGGCGGGATCACAGAAACGATCCCGCGTGGTCTTGGCGTGAGTGAATTCCTGCTCCAGGCGCTGCCCGTCGCCCTGCTCGATCGCCTGCCGCAGGGATTCGAGATCGGCCTGGTAACGTTCGATCACCTCCAGGATGGAGGGCCCGTTGGCAAGACAGATGTCGCGCCAGACGACCGGATCGCTGGAGGCAATGCGGGTGAAGTCGCGGAAACCGCCCGCCGCATAATGGAAGATCTCGTCGCGGTCGCTCATCTTCGACAGCGACGCCACCAGGGTAAAGGCCAGCACGTGCGGGAGGTGGCTGGTGGCTGCCAGCACGTGATCGTGATGCGCCGGCGTCATGAATTCGACCCGCGCGCCGGCGGTCTGCCACATCGCAGTCACGCGGTTGGTCGCCATTACGCTGGTGGCGTCGGCCGGCGTCAGGATCACCAGCCGTTCGCGGAACAGTTCGGGAAAGGCGGCCGCCACCCCGCTCTGCTCGGTGCCGGCGATCGGATGCCCGGGGACGAACTGCCGCGGAACCTCGCCGAACCCCCGCGCCAGGGCCTCCAGCACCGCCTGTTTGCTGCTGCCCACGTCGGTCAGCGGCGCATCCTCCGGCCAGATCCCGGCGAGCGATGCCGCCAGCCCTTCCATGGCCCCCAGGGGTACGGCCAGCACGCCCATGTCGGCCCCCCGGGCGGCCTCGGCCGGATCGGTGGTCCATTCGTCGATCACGCCGAGGCGTTCGGCCTCGCGCAGATTGTCCGGATTGCGCGAACAGCCCACGACCGTCCCCACCTCCCCGGCCTCGCGCAGCGCCAGGGCCAGCGAACCGCCGATGAGGCCGACTCCGAAAATGACCAGCCGGTCGATCATGCAAGGGCCTCGCGCAGGGCGGCCAGGAATCGTTCGTTATCCTCCGCGGTCGAGACCGTGACGCGCAGATGCCCGGGCAGCCCGTAGTTTTCCACAGGCCGGGCGATGACCCCACGCCGCTGCAGACGGTCATGCACCGCGTTGACGTCGGTGCCGGTGTCGAAGGTAATGAAATTGCCGACCGAAGGGATGACCCGCAGGCCCATGGCCCGGAGTTCGCGCCCCAGCTGCACCAGGCCTTCCCGGTTGACCGCCACCGAGTGCCGGATGTGGTCGCTGTCCTCGAGCGCGGCCAGACCGGCCGCCTGAGCGACCGCGTTCACGTTGAACGGCTGACGCACGCGGTTGAGCATGTCGGCCACCGGCGCCGAACTCACGGCATAGCCCAGGCGCAGCCCCGCCAGCCCCTGGATCTTGGAAAAGGTCCGGGTGACGACCGCGTTGGGATAGCGGTCCAGCCAGCGTGTGGCGTCCGGATAACCGTCTTCTTCCACGTATTCGGCATACGCCTCGTCGATCACGACGATGGTCTGCGGCGGCATCGCCGCCACGAAGGCCTCCAGCGCCTGCGCATCCAGCCAGGTACCGGTCGGGTTGTTCGGGTTCGCCACGAACACCACCGCGGTGTCGTCATCCACCCGGGCGCGCATCGCATCCAGATCGTGCCCGAACGGCTGGCGGGCATCGTCCGCCGACACGGCCGGGATCACGCGCGCCTCGGCCCCGGTGGCCTGCGTCACCAGCGGGTACACCGCGAAGGCGTGGGCGGAAAACACCGACGCCCGCCCCGGCGCCAGCCAGGTCCGCGCGATCAGCTCCAGCACTTCGTTGGAGCCGTTGCCTAGGGTGATCTGCGCCGGGTCCACTCCATGACGCACCGCCAGCGCCGCCTTCAGCTCGAACGCATTGCCGTCGGGGTAGACATGGGCTTCGCCCAGCACGCCCCGGGCCGCCTCCACGGCGCGCGGCGACGGGCCCAGCGGGTTTTCGTTGGAAGCGAGCTTGACCGCCTCGCTGATGCCCAGCTCGCGTTCCAGCTCGGACACCGGTTTGCCCGGCTGATACGGCTGCAGTCCCTGCACGCCGGACACGGCCCGGGCGGCCGGACCCGGCCCGGGGGCTTCGGATTCGGAAGGATTCGTTGCCATGGATGCCTCTCAGGTTGCGGCCTGGGGGTAGCTGCCCAGGATCTTCACCGTGTCGGCGGTCTCCCTCAGCTGTTCCAGGCACCCGGCGATTTCCGGGTCCTCCTGGTGTCCCAGCAGGTCGAGGAAGAACACGTAGGTCCACTGCGCACAGCGCGAGGGACGGGATTCGATGCGCGTGAGGCTGATGCCGGCCTCGGCGATCGGCTTCAGCAACGCGTACAGCGAGCCCGGCCGGTTGGCCGTGCTCAGCATGATCGACGTACGGTCCGCGCCGCTGGGACGGGTGGTGGCCGTGCCGATGATCAGGAACCGGGTGGTGTTGTCGGCGCGGTCCTCCACGTGCTCCACCTGCACCGGAACCCCGTAGTGCTCCGCCGCCACGCGCGACGCAATCGCCGCCGCGGACCCATCCCCGGCCGCCAGTTCCGCCGCGCGGGCGTTGCTGGCCACCGCATGGCGCTCGGCGTGCGGCAGCCAGGTATCCAGCCACTCCCGGCACTGCGCCAGGGCCTGGGCGTGGGCCAGTACCTGGCGGACCTCGCCGAGACCGGCACTTTGCGACAGCAGGTGATGGTGGATCGGCGTCACGACCTCGCCGCAGATCTGCAGCGACGAGTCCATGAAGCAGTCCACCGTATGCGTGACCACGCCCTCGGAACTGTTCTCGATCGGAACCACGCCGAACTGCGCCCGCCCGGTTTCCACCGCGCCGAACACGGCGTCGATGGACGCCAGCGGCGTGGTCGTGACCGCATGGCCGAAATGCTTGCGCGCGGCCAGGTGGGTGAAGGTCCCCTCCGGCCCCAGATAGGCCACCGTCAGCGGATGCTCCAGGGCCAGACATTCGGACATGATCTCCCGGAACAGCCGGACGATCACGTCATCCGCCAGCGGCCCCGGATTCTCCTCCCGCACCCGACGCAGGATCTCGGCTTCGCGTTCCGGCCGGTAGAACACCGGCTCCTCGCCGTTGTCGCGCTTGACCCGCGCGACCGATTCCGCGCAGCGGGCCCGCTCGCTGAGCAGGGCCAGCAACTCGCCGTCGATCGCATCGATCCGCGCGCGCAGCGACGCGAGGGACTCCCCTTCGCTCACGACCTAGAGCACCCGCGCCCGCAGTACACCGTCGATGCGATAGAGCGCATCCAGCGTGGTCGGACTGGGATGTCCGTCCACGTCCAGCATGGTGTAGGCGATGTCGCCACGCGAGTCGTTCATCAGATGCAGGATATTGATGTCCGATTCACCGATGACGTGCGAGATCTGCGCTACACGGTCCGGCAGGTTGCGGTTGATTACGGCGATGCGCGCCTGCCCCTTCCGCTCCAGTACCAGGGTTGGCAGGTTCACCGAATTGACGACGTTGCCGTTCTCGAGATAGTCCCGCATCTGGTCGGCGATCATCACCGCGCAGTTTTCTTCCGACTCGGTGGTCGACGCCCCCAGGTGCGGCAGCGTGATCACCCGCGGGTGATCCAGCAGGCCGGGGACCGGGAAATCGGTCACGTAGGCGTGCAGGTGGCCCTCGTTGAGGGCCTCGCCGGCCGCGGCGTCGTCGACGATCCCGTCGCGGGCCATGTTCAGCACCATCGCGCCGGGGTTCATCGAACGGATGCGCTCGGCATTGACCAGGTTCTGCGTGTTTTCGGTCAGGGGTACGTGCACCGTGACCGCATCCGCCCCTTCCAGTGCCGCATCCACCGAACGCGCACGTTCAATGTCCGACGCCATCTGCCAGGCGCTCTCCACGGTGATCTTGGGGTCGAAGCCCACGACCTCCATCCCCATGGACCGGGCGGCGTTCGCCACCTTGACCCCGATCGCCCCCAGGCCGAGCACGGCCAGCCGCCGCCCCGGGAGTTCGAAGCCACTAAAGCGCTTTTTGCCCTGTTCTACTGCGGCCGTGAACCCTGAATCATCGGGATCCAGGGACTGCACATAACCGGCGGCCGGCACCAGATTTCGCGCTCCGAGAAGCAGCCCCGCGATCACCAGCTCCTTGACCGCGTTGGCGTTGGCCCCGGGGGCATTGAAGACCGCGACGCCGCGCTCGGTGAGATCCTGCACCGGGATGTTGTTCACCCCGCTGCCGGCGCGCCCCACGGCCAGCACCGAATCCGGGATGGTCTCCCCGTGCAGGTCATGCGAGCGCAGCATGATCGCATCCGGGTCTTCCAGACCGGAGGCGACTTCGTAGGTTTCGCGCGGGAAGCGTTCCAGCCCCCGCAGCGCAATGTTGTTGTAGGTCTTGACGCGGTACATCACGACCTCCTTTTCAGGCGTGGCGTTCCTCGAAATCCGCCATGAATTCGATCAGGGCGTCGACGGCCTCTTCAGGCACTGCGTTGTAGATGCTCGCGCGCATGCCGCCCACCGAGCGGTGGCCCTTCAGCGAGGACAGACCAGCCGCGTCGGCTTCCTTCAGGAACGGACCGTCGAGGCTGTCGTCGGCGAGGATGAACGGCACGTTCATCCACGAACGCGCACTGGGCTCCACCGGGTTGCGATAAAACGCCGAGTTGTCGATGAAACGATAGAGCTTGTCCGCCTTGCGCTGGTTGATCTCGGCCATCTTTTCCAGCCCGCCCTGCTCCAGCAGCCATTCGAAGACCAGGCCGGCGAAATACCAGCCGAAGGTCGGCGGGGTGTTGTACATGGAGTCGTTGTCGGCCTGCAGCTTCCAGTCCAGGACGGCGGGTACCTGGCCCTTCTCGCGTTCCAGCAGGTCCTTGCGCACGATCACCACGGTCACGCCGGCCGGACCGATGTTCTTCTGGGCGCCGGCGTAGATCACGCCGAACTTCGAGACATCGATCGGACGCGACAGGATGGTGGAGGACATGTCCGCCACCAGCGGCTTGTCGCCCACGTCGGGCACCTCGTGGAATTCCACGCCGCCGATGGTCTCGTTCGGCGTGTAGTGCACGTAGGCGGCGTTCGGATCGAGTTTCCAGGTCGAACGCTCGGGGATGGACGCATAGCCCTCGGCCTGGGAACTGGCGACGATGTTCACCGGCCCCACCTTCTGCGCTTCCTTGATCGCCTTTCCGGACCAGGCCCCGGTATCGATGTAGTCCATCGGCTGGCCACCCGGCTGCAGGTTCATCGGGATCGCGGAAAACTGCCCGGTCGCCCCGCCCTGCAGGAACAGCACCGCGTAGTCGTCGGGGATGCCCATCAGCTTGCGCAGATCGGCTTCCGCCTTTTCAGCGACTTCCATGAAGGGTTTGCCGCGATGACTCATCTCCATCACCGACATCCCGGTACCGTGGAAGTCCAGCATCTCGTCGCGTGCCCGTTCCAGCACCGCCTGCGGCAGGGCCGCGGGGCCGGCGCTGAAGTTCCAGATTCGGCTCATTCTTCATCTCCCTTTTCGCTGGGTTCGCGGCCGCCCTGCGGCTCGTCCTCGTGCGTTTCCGGGGCGGCCGACTGTTGATTCTCCGTGTCGGCTTCCGCGTCAGTGTCGTCCTCGTCGCCGGCGAAGCGCGCCACCCGTGCCAGTTCCACCAGCTGTTCGCCGGAATCCAGACGGATCAGGCGTACGCCCTGGGTGTTGCGGCCGATCAGCGGAATCTCTTCCACCGGCATGCGTACCAGCGTGCCGCCATTGGTGATCAGCATCGCCTCGTCGTCTTCCTGCACCCGGGCGGCTCCCACCAGGGCGCCGTTGCGCCCTTCGGTCTGGATCGCGATCACGCCCTGGCCGCCGCGCCGGTGGACCGGGAACTCGTCGAAGCGGGTGCGCTTGCCGTAGCCGTTCTCGGTGGCAAACAGCGCCGCGCCTTCGTCCACGTTGAGCAGTGCGATCACCCGCTGGTCGTCGTCCATGCGCACGCCGCGCACCCCGCAGGCCGTGCGGCCCATGGCGCGCACGTCGGTCTCGGAGAAGCGCACCGCCTTGCCCGCGGTGGTCACCAGCATCACGTCCTGGCTGCCGTCGGTCAGCGACACGTCCACCAGGTGGTCGCCCTCGCGCAGATCCACGGCGATGATGCCGCTGGCGCGCCGCCGCGAGAAGTCCGTCAGCGGGGTCTTCTTGACCGTGCCCTGGGCCGTGACCATGAACACGTAATGATCCGGATCGTAGCTGCGCACCGGGAGGATCGCATTGATGCGCTCGTCGGATTCGAGAGGCAACAGATTGACGATGGGCTTGCCCCTGGATGCGCGTGAGCCCTGTGGCAGCTCGTAGACCTTCAGCCAGTACACCCGGCCGCGGCTGGAGAAACACAGCACCGTATCGTGCGTATTGGCCACCAGCAGGCGGTCGATGAAGTCCTCTTCCTTGAAGCTGGCCGCCGCCTTGCCGCGTCCGCCCCGCCGCTGTGCGCGGTAGTCCGCCACCGGCTGGTACTTCACGTAACCGGCGTGCGACAGCGTAACGACCACGTCCTCCTCGCCGATCAGGTCCTCCAGCGTCAGGTTGGCCTGCTGCTCGCGGATCTCGCTCATGCGCTCGTCGCCGAAGCGCTCGGCCACGCCCAGCAGCTCGCCCCGGATCTCCTGCTGCAGGCGTTCGGGCGAGCCGAGAATGTCCAGCAGGTCCTCGATGGTATCCAGCAGCTGGCGATATTCGTCGACGATCTTGTCCTGTTCCAGTCCGGTCAGGCGGTGCAGGCGCAGGTCGAGGATCGCCTGGGCCTGGGTCTCGGACAGGCGGTAGCCGTCCTCGCCCATGCCGAATTCGGCTTCCAGGTCTTCCGGGCGCGAGGCCGCGGCCCCGGCGCGGTCGAGCATCCCCTCCACCATGCCCGGCGGCCAGCTGCGCGCCAGCAGTCCGGCCTTCGCCTCGGCCGGATTGGGTGCGTTGCGGATCAGTTCGATCACCGGATCGATGTTGGCCAGCGCGATCGCCAGCCCTTCCAGTACATGGGCCCGCTCCCGTGCCTTGCGCAGGTCGTAGATGGTGCGGCGGGTCACCACCTCGCGGCGGTGGCGCAGGAACGCCTCGAGGATCTGCCGCAGGTTCAGCACCTTCGGCTGGCCGTCGACCAGCGCCACCAGGTTGATGCCGAACACGTTCTGCATCTGGGTGTGCATGTACAGATGGTTGAGCACCACCTCGCTCATCTCGCCGCGCTTGAGCTCGATGACCAGGCGCATGCCGTCCTTGTCGGACTCGTCGCGCAGCTCGGAGATGCCCTCGATGCGCTTTTCCTTGACCAGCTCGGCGATCTTCTCGGTCAGGCGCGCCTTGTTCACCTGGTACGGCAGCTCGGTGACCACGATGGCCTCGCGCTGCCCGCCTTCCAGCGGCTCCACGTGCGAACGCGCACGGATCACCGCCCGACCGCGCCCGGTGCGGTAGGCCTCGCGGATCCCCTCGACGCCGTTGATGATCCCGGCGGTGGGGAAATCCGGGCCCGGCAGGTACTGCATCAGGCCGTCGATATCGATCTCGGGGTGGTCGATCAGCGCCACGCAGGCATTGATGACCTCGCGCAGGTTGTGCGGCGGGATGTTGGTCGCCATGCCCACGGCGATCCCGGAGGAGCCGTTGACCAGCAGATTCGGGAATTTTGCCGGCAGGACCGAAGGTTCCTGTTCCGAACCGTCGTAGTTGTCGACAAAATCGACGGTTTCCTTGTCGATGTCGGCCAGCAGCTCGGTTGCGATCCGCGCCATGCGTACTTCGGTGTAACGCATCGCGGCCGGCGAGTCGCCGTCGATGGAACCGAAGTTGCCCTGCCCGTCGGCCAGCATGTAGCGCATCGAGAACGACTGCGCCATGCGGACGATGGCGTCGTATACGGCCGAGTCGCCGTGCGGGTGGTATTTACCGATCACGTCACCGACCACGCGGGCCGATTTCTTGTACGGTTTGTTCCAGTCGTTGCCCAGCTCGCGCATGGCGTAGAGCACACGACGATGGACGGGCTTGAGGCCGTCGCGCACATCGGGGAGCGCGCGTCCCACAATCACGCTCATCGCGTAATCGAGGTAGGACTGCTGCATCTCGTCTTCGAGATTGACCGGGAAGATTTCCTTGGCGAATTCAGCCATTGATGGGTCACGCCGTCCGTTAGAACAAGCCCGCGATCATACCATATTCCCCCGCCGGAGGAGCCCTGCCGGGGCGGTCAGGTTCCCTCGTGAACGCCTCGCGGTTCGGGGGTATCTCCGGGGTGCGGCCGCCACGCCGCCAGCCGTTCGGCGTCGGGGGTTTCGATCACTCCCCGCTCGGTCACGATGGCGTCGATCAGCCCGGCGGGGGTGACATCGAATGCCGGGTTGTAGGCGGCGGCCCCGGCGGCTGCCAGGGGCTGGCCCGCGAGCGTCAGTACTTCTCCGGCATCGCGCTGTTCGATCGGGATGGCATCGCCGGCGGGGGTTGCATAATCGATGGTGGCGACCGGGGCGGCGACCATGAAACGCACGCCGTGCGCTCGCGCCAGCAATGCCAGCCCGTAAGTGCCGATCTTGTTGGCGGTGTCGCCATTGGCCGCAATGCGATCCGCCCCCACCACCACGCAGCCGACCTCCCCGCTCTGCAGCAGCCGCGCCGCGGCGCCTTCGCACAGCAGGGTCACCGGAATCCCGTCATGCACCAGCTCCCAGGCCGTCAGCCGGCTGCCCTGCATCCAGGGACGGGTCTCGTCGGCGTAGACCCCGGTGATGCGCCCCTGGTCCCAGGCGGCGCGAATCACTCCCAGCGCGGTCCCGTAGCCCCCGGTCGCCAGAGAGCCGGTGTTGCAATGGGTCAGCACGGCGCGGCCCGGTTCGATCAGCGCGGCGCCATGGGCGCCGAGCTCGCGATTGCCGGCGATGTCGGCTTCCAGCATCGCCATGGCTGTCTCGCGCGTCGCGGTCAGCGCGGCCCGGGCGCTTCCGGCGGCCGCCACCACCGCCTGCATCCGGTCCAGCGCCCAGAACAGGTTCACGGCGGTGGGCCGCGCCGCCCGCAGGGTCGCGATGTCGGCGCCCACGCGCTCGCGCCAGTCCGTGGCCTGCAGTGCCTGATGGCAGGCCAGCACCACGCCGAACGCCGCGGTGATGCCGATCGCGGGTGCCCCGCGTACCACCATTTCGCGGATCGCGTCTGCCACCGCCGGGGCATCATCCAGGGGCAGGAAGGTTTCCTGCGCGGGCAGACGGCGCTGGTCCAGAAGCCACAGACGGTCGTCGGCAAAGCGGACGGGGCGAATCGTATCGGAGACAAAATCGTTCATCCGCCCAGTTTATCGTGGAGTGACATGGATTGCCTCGGCCGTTCAGGGGTGCGGCCGTTGCCAGAACCGGCGACGTTCGTTCCGCCAACCCGCTCCCGCCTCCCAGGCAGTTCCGCCCCTCAGGCGCAGGGCCCCGTCCGTGGACGTGGCACGCAGGCCGCCAGCGCCCGACCCGACGGGCCCGTCGGGCATCGTGCCGGCTACCCAGCGGGTGGGTGCCCGCACCCCGGCCCGCCCCTCTCCGTCGTCGACGGCCTTCGCGGGTTCGGCGGTCACCAGCAGGCGTGCCTGCAGGTCCTCGTCGGGCGTTTCGTGGCCCAGCACCGCCGCACCGAGTCCGCGCAGCCCGCCGGTCAGCAACAATGCGCCACCGGCGGTCTCGATCCGCAGCACGCAACTGGCGGCGCGCGAGGCGTCCCAGCCGCGTGGTGGATGCAGGACGCGAAACACCACCCCGTCCCGTTGCCACTGCTGCCCGGCCCGGCAGGCCCGATAGACCGGACCGGACTCGCGGATCCGTCGGGGGTGTCGCTCGTCGCGGTGCAGCACCCGCTCCACCTTCACGGCCGCGGTCAGTGCCTGCAGTGCGGCGGCGCGCGACCCGCTGTCGTCAAGCCGCCCGTCGGCCACGATGACCCGGTCGATTCGGTTTCGCTGGCGTGCCCGCAGGGCAGGCAGCAAGGCCGATTCCACGTCGCGGGCACGCCCCGGGCCGTAGACCACCACGTGGTTGCGGGTCTCCAGCAGGACCACCGCCTCGCGCCCGGTATCCAGCAATTCCGCCCGCAGCTCGCCGTGGGACAGGTCCGGGCGCAGGGGTAAACCCAGCGGCAGGGCCGCCAGCAGCACCCAGGGGGCCATCCGGCGACGTCCGGGCAGGAGCAGAAAGATCACCGCCAGGCCGGCGAGCAGGGCCGCCGCAAGCGGAACGCCCCGTTCGGCCACCGCGGCCGGCAGGTCGGCCAGGGCCTGCAGCAGCGTGACCAGCAGCCCCAGCACCGCATCGCCGAGCCACAACGGCGGGCCGCCCAGGGGCGGCCACAGCATGGCCAGTCCGGCCCCTGTCAGCAGTGCCGGGAGTACCACAAAGGAGATCAACGGGACGGCCACGATGTTGGCCAGCGGCGCGATCCACGATCCCAGCTGGAACCATGCCAGCGCCAGCGGCAGCATGGCGAGCGCCAGCAGCACCTGGATCGCCATGGCTTCGCGCAGCCCGGGGCGAGCGCGGCGCCCCTGAAGCAGGCCGAGGATCACCGCCACGGCACCAAACGAGAACCAGAAGCCCGGCGCCAGTACGCCGGGCGGGTCACGGATCAGGATGATGAGCGCTGCGAGCACCAGCGCCCGCCACGGGGTCCCGCCCCGCCCCAGCAGCAACGCGGCCAGCACCGCCAGCAGCATCAGCAGAGCGCGCTGGGTGGGGATACTGAAACCCGCCAGCGCCGCATATCCCAGCGCGGCCAGGGCCGCCGCGGTGGCCGCCAGCACGCGGCGGGGCCAGCGTTCCCGTACGCCGGCCACATGACGCCAGAGCAGCGTGGCCAGCAGGGCCGCGAACCCCGCCACAAGGCCCACGTGCAACCCCGAGATCGCCATCAGGTGATTGGTGCCGGTCTGCAGGAAGGCAGTCCATTCGGCATCCGTCATGCCGCTGCGCTCGCCGATCACCAGCGCCTGCACCAGTCCCGGGTGGCGCAGTTCCGGAGCGGCGGCCTGCAGGCGGTCCCGGAGCGTGGCGCGCTGTCGGTGCAGGGCTCCGCGCAGGGCCCCCGGGGCCGTGTCATCGACCGCATGACGCAGGTCAGCGGCCGAGACGTTCAGGCGACCATGGAGGCCTGCGCGATAGAACCACGCCTCACGGTCGAAGCCGGCACGATTGGCACGGCCCTGCGGTGGATACAGGCGCCCCTTCAGGCGCAGCACGTCCCCGGCCTCAACATCCGCCCGCGGGGGATAGACCGAGACCTCCAGCCGGCGCGGTGGGTCGCCGTGCGTCGCCAGATGGAATCGCGAGCTGCGTTCGCCGTGGCGCGGCAGGTCCACGACCCGGCCACTCAGCGTGGCCTCCGGTTCGGCTTGCGTCACCACCCGGTCCAGCCAGGTCGTGGCATGAACGGTCCCCAGCAGCAGCCCTGCGAGGGTCCCCGCCAGGATCGCGGGCAGTGCCGCCGGATGGCGCGTTACCATGGAGGCGACGAGAGTGGTGGCGAGCGCCGCGAAGATCCACGGTGGCGGCAGGGCCGGCAGTTGGTGCACCAGCCACAGAGCGGCCACAAAACCCGCTGCGAAGGGAATCATGCCTGCCCCGGCATTGTCCGCGGGGCATCCACGGGGTAGGGTCCGCCTGCCCCAGGCGGTGACGCGCAAGGCCGGCAGGAGTCGAACCCGAGACCATGGCCCGACACATCATCAAGAAGCTGTTCCCCGGCATGGACCGCCTGCGGGGACACCGTGCGCTGGCCCCGCTGGGGCCCCGCCTGCGCTCGCCGGATCTGTGGCATCTCAACCGCCGCTCCGTGGCCGGTGCTTTTGCCGTGGGGCTGTTCGTGGCCTTCCTGCCACTCCCGATGCAGATGCTGATCGCGGGTGCGATCGCCATTCTGGCCCGGGTCAACCTGCCCATCTCGGTCATCCTGGTGTGGATTTCCAACCCGGTGACCATGCCCCCCATGTTGTATACGGCCTATACCGTGGGCCGCAAGCTCCTGGGCGAAGAACCGCGCCAATTCAGCACCGAGATCACCTGGGAATGGTTCGCCACCGAGATGCTGACGGTGTGGAAGCCGTTGATGACCGGGTCACTGGTACTGGGCGTGGCGGCAGGACTGGCCGGCTATCTGCTGGTGCGGGGTCTGTGGCGCCTGAACGTGATCCAGCGCGTGCGCCATCGGCGGTACCTCGCACGCCAGCGGCGCGAGCGCGAGGCCGAGCTGCGCGAGGTCTTCTCCCGCAGCCCGGTCGATCCGGAAGCGCCGCGGGAATCACGCGAGACGAAGGCCGTCGAACGGCAAGCGGACTCGCAGGCTTCCGGCACGCGTTCCGGCGACGACGACCGTTCGCGCCCGCATTGATCAGTGTTTCCCTCAGTCGCCGTTACCCTGCAGGTGGCCCTTGACCAGGTGAACCGAACGGTCCATCTGCGCGGCCAGCGTGGTGTCGTGGGTGACCAGGGCCAGCGCCGTGCCCGTGGCGCGGTTCATCTCCCGCAGCAGAGCGAAGACGTGCTGTGCCCGTTCCTGGTCGAGGTTGCCGGTTGGCTCGTCCGCGAGGATCGCCGAGGGGCGTGTCACCAGCGCGCGGGCAATGGCAACGCGCTGCCGCTCGCCACCGGAAAGCTCCGCGGGCTTGTGCTCCGCACGATCACCCAGCTCCACCTGTTCCAGCCAGTGCAGCGCCTCGCGGCGTGCCTGCGGCCCCGGGGTCCGGCGGATCAGCAGCGGCATGGCGACATTTTCGGCCGCCGTCAGCTCGGGCAGGAGATGGTGGAACTGGTACACGAAGCCCAGATGCCGGTTGCGCAGGCGCCCGCGCCGGGCCTCGCTCATCCCGGACCAGGGCGTGCCCAGCAGCCGGACTTCGCCGGCGGTCGGACGGTCCAGGCCGCCGAGCAGATGCAGGAGCGTGCTCTTGCCGCTGCCGGAGGCGCCGATGATCGCGACCAGCGCGCCGGGCTCCAGGGTGAAATCCACCCCGCCGAGCACGGTCACGTCCAGCTTGCCGTCGCGAAAGCGGCGTTCCAGACCCCGCGCCTCCAGTACCGTTGCATGCACGTCGTGATCAGTCATGGCGCAGCGCCTCCGCCGGCTGAGTCCGTGCCGCGCGCCAGGCCGGGAACAGGGTCGCCAGCACGGTCAGCAGGAACGCCACCCCGCCCACGCGCAGCACATCCGCCGGATCCAGTTCCGATGGCAAATCGCTGATGTAATAGACATCGGCGGACAGGAATTCGACCCCGGTCACCTGTTCGATGAACGGCACCACCACGTCGATGTTGAGCGCCAGCGCAACACCCGCCGCCGTCCCCAGAAGGATCCCGAACAGACCGATCACCATCCCCTGGACCACGAATACCGCCATGATGCCGGAGGGCGGCATCCCGAGGGTGCGCAGGATCGCGATATCGCCCTGTTTGTCGGTGACCAGCATGATCAACGTGGACACGATGTTGAAGGCCGCCACGGCGACGATCAGCGACAGGATGATGAACATCACCATCTTCTCGATCTGGATCGCCCGGAACAGATTCGCATGCTGCCGGGTCCAGTCGGAGATGAAATAGGCGCCGTTGAGTTCGCGCGTCAGGTCCTGAGCGATCCGGCCCGCCTGCATCATGTCGTCCACGCGCAGGCGCAGCCCGGAGACATCCTCGCCGGTGCGGAACACCGCGCGGGCGTCGTCCAGATGAATGAAGGCCGTACCCCGGTCGTATTCATACATGCCGACCTCGAATAGCCCGACCACCTCGAAGCGCCGCATGCGCGGCATTACCCCGGCGGGAGACACGCTCGCCTGCGGGGCCATCAGGATCAGCGATTCACCCACCCGCACCTGCAGTTCAGCGGCCAGTTCGCGGCCCAGAATGATGCGGTAGGCGCCGCCTTCGAGCTGTTCCAGCGCACCCTCCTCCATGTGCTCGCCAATCGGTGCCACTTCCAGTTCCAGTGCCGGATCCACTCCCCGGATCATGCCGCCGGAAATCCGGTTGCGTGCGCTCAGCATGGCCTCGCGCTGAACGTAGGGGGCCGCGGCCAGCACGCGTTCGTCGACGGCGAGCACGCGTTCCTTCACGCTTTCCCAGTCCGCCAGGGCCCGTCGGCTCTCCTCCAGCGTGGCGTGCGACGCCATGCCGAGGATCCGCTCGCGCAGCTCCTTCTCGAAGCCGTTCATCACCGACAGCACCGTGATCAGCGCCATCACGCCCAGGATCAGGCCAAGGATCGAGACCACGGAGATGAACGAAATAAAATGATTGCGACGTTTGGCGCGCGTATAGCGCAGGCCGATCGCAACGGACAGGGGTCGGAACATCCCGCAAGCATGCCAGAACTGCGAACGTCCGCCCATCCCCCGAAGAAACACCGATCGATGTACACGCTCTGGCCGGCACCCCGGGTTTTCCGAGACAAGGCGCGGTACGCAGCCGGTAGTGGTTCTACCGGCAAGGGCCGCAACGCGGATGCACAAAATCCCATATTCCCCTACTATAAGTGCGAGCCAGCCCGGTCCGACCCCGGGACCCACATCCAGACGGAGACATGGCCATGCCAGGGAAACGCGTTGCCTCCCGATCCCCGATCCACCGTGCGACCGGAGTGCTTGCCGCCCTCCTTCTCGCCGGCGGCGCGGGGCTTGCCGGAACCGCCCAGGCCGACATCCTGCGGCTCGAGGACGGTTCGTTCACCATCAAGGAACGCGAGAGCGTGCCAACTCGCGGGCAGACCAAGGAAACGGTACGCGGCCGTTACGGCGAGCCGGCAACCCGGCATCCGACCGTGGGCGAGCCACCGATCACCCGCTGGGACTACGGCCGCTTTTCGGTGGTGTTCGAGGATCGCTGGGTGATCCACACCATCGTGCACGGCAACGACGACTGACGCCGCCTTGGAAACCGGACACGAAAATATCCGCCGGCTGCCGGCGGAATGGGAGCCGCATGCGGGTATTCAGCTGACCTGGCCGCATGCGGACAGCGACTGGGCCGACAGCCTGGATGAGGTCGAGCCGGTGTTCGCCCGACTTGCGGCCACCATCAGCCAGTACGAACCGGTACTGATCGTGGCCCGCGATCCCGAACATATCGAGTCGTTTTCCGGGCTGCTGGTGGAAGCCGGTATCCGCAGCGACCGTCTGTGGTTCGCGCTCGCCGACTCCAACGACACCTGGGCGCGCGATTACGGCCCGATCACGGTGTATCACCAGGGTCGGCCACATCTGCTGGATTTCACCTTCAATGGCTGGGGCGGCAAATATCCGGCCGACCGGGACGATGCGATCACCGCCGCCCTCGCCGCGCAGGGGGTCTTCGGCACCAGCCCGGTGGAGGACGTCCCCCTGGTGCTGGAGGGGGGCAGCATCGAGAGTGACGGTCAGGACACCCTTCTGGTGACCCGCTCCTGCCTGCGCCACGCCGGCCGCAATCCGGAACTCGACGATGCAACCATCGAGGCCGCGTTGCGCCAGCACCTGGGCGCCCGGCGGATCCTCTGGCTGGAACACGGCCACCTGGAAGGCGATGACACCGATGGCCACATCGACACCCTCGCGCGCTTCTGCGCCCCGGACACCATCGCCTACCAGCACTGCGACGACCCCGACGACCCGCACTACGCGGAACTGGCGGCGATGGAGCGTCAGCTCGAGGTACTGCATCAGGCCTCGGGCGAGCCCTACCGCCTGATCCCTCTGCCCTGGCCGCGGCCCCTGGAGCATGCCGGCCGGCGCCTGCCGGCCACCTACGCCAATTTCGTCCTGCTCAACGGTGCGGTGCTGGTGCCGGCGCACGATGATCCGGCCGATGCCGTGGCCCGCGAACGTCTGGCCGAGGCCTTTCCCGGACGCGACGTCCTGCTGCTGGACGCCCGTGCGGTACTGCGTCAGGGTGGCAGTCTGCACTGTCTGACCATGCATTATCCGCGGGGCGCCCTCGGCATCCCGGAGGAAGACGAAGCCGCCAACGCATGACCGCCGCACCCCGTCCCGATCGCCGGGCGCCCCTGCAGGCCGCACTGGTCCAGCATCGCGATGCCGGCAGCGTCGACGCCAACCTGCAGGTTACCGAGGACGCGGTGGCCGAGGCCGCGGCCGGTGGCGCACGGCTGGTCGTGCTGGCCGAGCTGCACACCGGCCCCTACTTCTGCCAGACCGAGGACGCCGCGACCTTTGATCGCGCCGAGCCGATCCCCGGCCCCTCCACCCGCCGCCTCGGCGAGATCGCCCGGCGCCATGGCGTGGTGCTGGTGGGGTCGCTGTTCGAGCGCCGCGCACCCGGCCTCTACCACAACACCGCGGTGGTGCTGGAAAGCGACGGGCGCCTGGTGGGCACGTACCGCAAGATGCACATCCCCGACGATCCGGGCTATTACGAGAAGTTCTATTTCACCCCCGGAGATACCGGCTTCAGGCCGATCGATACTTCCGTGGGCCGGCTGGGCGTGCTCGTCTGCTGGGACCAGTGGTACCCCGAAGCCGCCCGGATCACGGCCCTGTCCGGAGCCGAGGTACTGATCTATCCCACCGCCATTGGCTGGGATCCGGAGGATCCCCCGGACGAACGCGAACGCCAGCGCGAAGCCTGGATCACGGTTCAGCGCGGGCACGCGGTGGCCAACGGTCTGCCGCTCGTCGCGTGCAATCGCACCGGGCACGAACGCGACCCGTCGGGCGCGTCTGCCGGCGCCCATTTCTGGGGCAGCAGCTTTGTGGCCGGCCCGCAGGGCGAATTCCTCGCCCGCGCCGGCGAGCACGCGCCCGAGGTCCTGGCGTTTACCCTGGACATCGCCCGCGTCGACACCGTCCGGCGCATGTGGCCGTTCCTGCGGGACCGGCGCATCGACGCCTACGACCCTATCCTGAAGCGCTACATCGACCCGGAATCGTAAGCGCGGAATCCGTATAATGCCGCGTCCGCCATTCCGAAAGCTTCACACCGCATGTCCGAAGAACTGCGCAACCCCCTGAATCCCGGCCGCCTTCCCCGCTCCGGGTTCGAGACCTGGACCGGCCTGGGCCCCAGTGCCAGCACGCTGGCACTGGCGCAGGCCGCCGGGGATTTCCCGCACCCGCTGCTGGTGATCACGGAATCCAACGAGGCCGCGGACCAGTGGGAGGAAGAGTGGTCGTTCTTCACCGCCGGGCAGGACATCCCCCTGCTGCGCCTGCCCGACTGGGAGACCCTGCCGTTCGACGTGTTCTCGCCCCACGAGGACATCATCTCCGAACGGCTGCGCACCCTGTACCGCCTGCCCGGACTGGAGCGCGGCATCATCCTGATGCCGGTGGCCACCCTGATGCAGCGCCTGCCCCCGCGCCAGTGGCTGGCGGAACAGGGCATCGCGCTGCACAAGGGTCAGCGTCTCGACCGCATGCAGCTGCGCGAGGACCTCGTTCAGGCGGGCTACAACCCGGTACAGCAGGTGATCAGCCACGGCGAATTCGCGGTACGCGGGGAGATCCTGGATCTGTTCCCGATGGGCGCGGAACAGCCGGTGCGCATCGAGTTCCTCGACGACGAGATCGACTCGCTGCGCCATTTCGACCCGGAATCCCAGCGCTCCACCGAGACCACCGAGCGCCTCGAGATCCTGCCCAGCCACGAATTTCCGCTGCATGAAGAGGCGATCCGGGAATTTCGCAGCCGCTACCGCACCCGTTTCGAAGGTGATCCCGGCAGCCACCCGATCTATCGCGACATCTCGGAAGGACTTGTGCCGCCGGGCATCGAATCCTACCTGCCGCTGTTCTTCGAAGCGCTGGATACGGTGTTCGACTACTGCCCGCAGGCCCGCGTGGTGCAGGTGGGCGACATCGCCACCGCAGCCGCGCAGTTCGCCGACGAGGTCTTCCAGCGCTATGACCAGCTGCGTCATCAGGTGGACCGGCCCCTGCTCCCTCCGGACGAGCTGTATCTCAACCCCGAGGCGCTGGCCGGGGCACTGGGGGACACGTCCGGGCTCGCCCTGGGAGCCAACCCCGCTCCCCTGCCCGCCGGGCGCGGGCGCGAGGTGGGCTTCCGGTGCGAAGATCCGCCCGACATGGCCCTGGAACCCGCCCGCGACGACCCGGCGCGGCGGCTGCAGGACGCGCTCTCCGGAGGCCCGCGTGTGCTGGTGACCACCGAGTCCGCCGGACGCCGCGAGGCCCTGCTGACCCTGCTGCGGGATCACGGCCTGGACCATCATGCGGTGGCTGGCTGGGAGGACTTCCTCGCGAGCGAACCGGGGCTGCACGTGACCGTCGGTACACTGGCGGCAGGATTCCGGCTGCCGGATGACCGTATCGTGGTCCCCGAATCCGCCCTGATGGGCGAGCGCGCACGCCAGACCCGGCGGCGGGCGCGCCCTACCCGCGACGCGGACGCGGTGATCCAGAACCTCTCCGACCTGACCATTGGCGCCCCGGTGGTGCACGAGGAACAGGGCGTGGGCCGTTATCTGGGCCTGCAGACCATGGAGATCAACGGCCAGCCCTCCGAATTCCTCACCCTCGAGTATGCCGATGGCGCGCGCCTGTACGTGCCGGTCTCCTCGCTGCACCTGATCAGCCGTTACGCCGGGGCCGATGCCGAACACGCCCCGCTGCACCGCCTCGGCAGCGAGCAATGGAGCAAGGCCCGGCGCAAGGCCGCGGAGAAGGCGCGTGACGTGGCCGCGGAGCTGCTGGATATCCATGCCCGCCGGGCCGCGACGCAGGGCACGGTGTTCGAGACCGAGACCCCCGAATATCACGCCTTCGCCGCCGGCTTCCCGTTCGAGGAGACCCTCGACCAGCAGCAGGCGATCGATGCGGTGCTGTCCGACATGGCTGCGGATCAACCGATGGACCGGGTGATCTGCGGCGACGTGGGCTTCGGCAAGACCGAAGTGGCGATGCGTGCCGCCTTCGTCGCGGTGCAGAACCACAAGCAGGTGGTGGTGCTGGTGCCCACCACTCTTCTCGCGCAGCAGCATCACCAGAACTTTATCGACCGCTTCGCCGACTGGCCGGTGCAGATCGAATCGCTGTCGCGGTTCCGCTCGGCCAAACAGCAGGAAGCCGTGCTCGAGGGCCTGCGCGAAGGGAAGGTCGACATCGTCATCGGCACTCACAAGCTGCTGCAGAAGGATCTGAAGATCGAGAACCTCGGGCTGGTGATCGTCGACGAGGAACAGCGCTTCGGCGTGCGCCACAAGGAGGCCCTGAAGAAGCTGCGCGCGCAGGTGGACATGCTGACCATGACCGCCACGCCGATACCGCGCACGCTCAACATGGCGCTGGCCGGCCTGCGCGACCTGTCGGTCATCACCACCCCGCCGCGCGAGCGCCTGGCGGTGAAGACCTTCGTCAACGAATGGAACGACGCGGTCATCCAGGAGGCCTGCCTGCGCGAGATCCGGCGCGGCGGACAGGTGTACTTCGTGCACAACGAGGTCAACACCATCGACAAGACCGCCGCGCAGGTGCGCGAACTGCTGCCCGGGGCGCGGGTCGGCGTGGCGCATGGCCAGATGCGTGAGAGCGAGCTGGAACAGGTGATGCTCGACTTCTATCACCGTCGCTACAACATCCTGGTCTGCTCCACCATCATCGAGACCGGGATCGACGTGCCCACCGCCAACACCATCGTGATGAACCGCGCCGACAAGCTGGGTCTGGCGCAGATGCACCAGCTGCGCGGCCGCGTCGGCCGCTCGCATCATCGCGCCTACGCCTATCTCCTGACCCCGCCGTGGAAGAGCCTCACCGCGGACGCGAAGAAGCGCCTGGAGGCGATCGCCTCGCTGGAAGACCTGGGAGTCGGCTTTACCCTCGCTTCACACGACCTGGAGATCCGCGGTGCCGGCGAGCTGCTGGGTGACGAGCAGAGCGGGCAGATCACCGAGGTCGGCTTCAACATGTACAACGACCTGCTCAACCGCGCGGTGAGCGCGCTGCGCTCCGGCAAGATGCCCGAGCTGGAGGCCCCCGAGCCAACCGGGACCGAGGTCGAGCTGGGAATGCCGGCGCTGCTCCCGGACGAATACGTCCCCGACGTGCATACCCGGCTGATCCTGTACAAGCGGATCAGCAACGCCGATTCCGAGGAAGCCCTGCGTGATCTGGAAGTGGAGCTGGTCGACCGCTTCGGTCTGCTGCCGGATGCCGCGCGCACGCTGTTCGCTGCGGCGCGCCTGCGCCTGCGGCTGACCCCCCTGGGCATCCGCAAGCTGGAGATGGGGCCGGCCGGCGGCCGCCTGGTCTTTGGAACGGATCCCGATCTGGACATCGGGGCCCTGGTGGAACTGGTGCAGTCGGACCCGCAGGGGTATCGTCTGGACGGACAGAAGGCCTTCCACTTCCATGGCAGCATGGAGACGCTGGAAGCCCGAACCGAGGCGGTTCACCGCCTGTTGAACACCATCAGCCGCAACCGGGAGGCGGCCTGAATGTCACGCAAACATCGCGAGTCCCCGTCGACCGACGTCCGGTCCGGTCCGCACAGCCCCGGTCGGCGCCGGCTGCTGGGCGCGCTGGTGGCCCTGCCCTGGCTGGTGCCCGCCGCTCCGGCGCTGGCCCAGGTCGGGCGTGAGTACCGCATCGAGCTGGTGATCTTCCAGCACCTGACCGAAGAAAGCCGCCGGTTGCTGGAAACGACGGGGGCCGCGTTGCAGCCGTCTCCCGGCTCCGGCCCGATCGGCGAAGGGACCTACCGGCGTTCGCGCCGGGGCTTCGACCTCGGCCATGTGGTCCGGCGCATCGAGGACGATCGCGACAGCCGCCTGATTGCAACCCTCGCGTGGGACCAGCGCGGCCGGGACCATGCCTCCACGCCGTGGCTGACGGTAAGTGAGGGACGCTCGCTCGACCGCCGCACGCCGCTGTACGACGATCGTGGTCCGGTCTCACCGATCCTGCAGGAACCGGCAGAGGAACGTCACGAACTGGAAGGCCGCCTGCGGGTCTGGGTCGGTCGTTTCCTGCATCTGGAGACCGACCTGATCTTCCATGACGCGACCGCCGGGGATACCGCCATCGCCGTCCGGGGGCATCAGCGGATGAACTCGGGCGACGACCTGTTCTATCTTGATCACCCGGTCGTCGGCATGATCGCGCGCGTCACGCGCATCGACACCAGCGACTGAGGCGCGCGCCCGCCGGACATGGAGTCCGCGGGGCGGCCCAGCCCCTGCCGGGTTCCGGTTCGCCGGCTCATCGCCACTGAGGCGTGGATTCCAGATTCAGCACCTGCTGCATCACCACCGTGCCCAGGTCCTCCAGGAACAGCTGGATGGGCGTGCGGCGCGGACGGAATTCCACCATTTCCTCGATTCCGATCACGTCGCGAGCCACGCTGCGCGGATTGCCGAGACCGTCGGTCAGCCCGAGCTCCACGGACCGTTCGCCGGTCCAGGTGAGCCCGTTGAAAATATCGGCGTCTTCGTCCAGACGTTCGCCGCGTCCGGCACGGACCACATCAATGAACTGCTGATGGACGTCCGTGATCAGGCCTTCCATGTGATCCACATGGTCCGGCTCCAGCGGCAGGAACGGGTCGAGGAAGGCCTTGTTCTCGCCCGCGGTGAACAGCCGGCGCTCGACACCGATGTTGTCGATCAGGTCCACCACGCCAAAGCTGTCCAGACGCACGCCGATGGAGCCCACCAGGCTGGCGCGGTCGGCGTAGATCTCGTCGGCCGCTACCGCGATGTAATACGCGCCCGAAGCCCCGATGTCCCCGATCACCGCGTACAGGGGGATGTCTTCGTGTTCCTCCTTCAGGCGCAGCAGTTCGTCGTGGATGATCCCGGCCTGCACCGGACTGCCGCCACCGGAGTTGATGCGCAGCATCACCGCCTGCGTGCCGTCATCCTCGAACGCCCGCTTGAGCGTCCGGGTAAGGTCCTCCGCATTGGCGCGGGCCGAGGCCGCGATCATGCCGTCCACGTCCACCACGGCCACGTGTTCCGAGGGTTTCCTGTCGGTTTCGAACCAGCTGTCGAAGCCGTCGCCCCGCACCAGGATCAGCAGGGCGAACAGATAGGCGAACAGCAGGATCTTGAAAAAGATGCCCCAACGGCGCGCGCGGCGCTGTTCGATGACCTGCGCCTGGACCAGGTTCTCCAGGGTTTCACGTTCCCAGCCCGGCTTGTCGTCTTTCGACCATCCCATCTCGTTCGTCCTCTTCTAGCCGCGGTCCGTCACGGTTCCATCAGTCGGCGGTGCAGCGCGGGAATGTCCGGCACCAGCGCCGCCGGTTCCTCGGCGGCGAGGCGCGCATCCGAGTGGGCCCCGTGGGTGATCCCCACTGCCCGTACCCCGGCCGCCCGCGCCATCTGCAGATCGTAGATGCTGTCGCCCACCATCAGCGCCCGCTCGCGGGCGACCCCGGTACGCCGCAACAGGTCCTCCAGCATCGCGGGGCCGGGCTTGGACGGCTGCTCGTCACTGGTCACGGTGGCCACGAAGCGGGGGCCCAGTCCACTGGCCGCCAGCGTCCGGTCGAGCCCGGCGCGGGATTTGCTCGTGGCCACCGCCAGCAGGATCTCGCGCCGGTCCAGGTCCTCCAGCAGCGCCTCCACGCCGGCGTAAAGCGGCTCGTCCGGGGCATCCGTGGCCTCCAGGTAACACTGGCGGTAGCTCGCGGCGAACGCCTGTATCCCGGCATCGTCCAGTTCGGGATGGAGCTGACGTACCGCCGCCTGCACCCCCAGCCCGATGATGCCACGCAGCGCGCTTTCCTCGCGCTCGGGAAGGCCGTGCTCGCGGGCCGCGCGGCGCAGGCAATGGATGATGCGCCGCGGCGAGTCCATCAGCGTCCCGTCCCAGTCGAAGACCACCAGGCGGAGCTCCCCGGTGTCGGGCGGAAGCAATGCCACCTGCGTATCCGTGCCCGTTGCCTTCATGTCGTCGTGTCCGCCGTGTCCAGATTTTCCAGCACCTGCTGCAGTTCGTCCGGCATGGGAGCGGAAAAGATCCGCTCCTCGCCCCTTCCGTCCTCGAAGCGCAGCGCCTGGGCATGCAGGAACAGGCGTTCGAGGCCCAGCTGACGCAGCCTGCGATTGGCATCCGGCAGGCCGTACTCATGATCGCCCGCGACCGGATGACCGATCTCGCGGCCATGCACCCGGATCTGGTGGGTCCGTCCGGTGCCGATGCGGACCTCGGCCAGCTGAAAGGCGCCATGGGCTTCCAGCGGCATGAACACACTGTTCGCCGCGCGCTGGCGTCCGCCGGTGTCGCCCGCCGCGGACATGCGACGGCGCCCGTCGTCGCCGCGATCCGCGCCCAGCGGGGCATCGCAATGGATGGGCTGATCATCTTTCCAGCGGCCGACCAGCAACGCCAGGTAACGCTTGTCCACGCGCCCGTCGCGCAGGGCTTCGTGCAGGGCCTGCAGCGGCTCGCGCCCCTTGGCCAGCACCAGACACCCGGAGGTCTCGCGGTCCAGGCGGTGACCCAGTTCCAGCGACGCATCCGGCCGCAACACCCGCATCGCCTCGATGATCCCGAAGGGCAGACCGCTGCCCCCGTGCACCGCCAGACCCGAGGGCTTGTCCAGCACCAGGTAGTCGTCGTCCTCGAACAGGATCGCCCCGCGCAGGCGTTCCAGCACCTTCGGCGGCACATCCGGGGTCCCGGTCTCCTGCGGACGCTCGAGGTCCGGCACGCGGACCTTCGAGCCCGTGGCCAGGCGCTGGCGCGCGCTGACCCGCCGGCCGTCCACGCGGATGGCCCCCTTGCGGATCAGCCGGTAGAGCAGACTCCGCGGCACGCCCTTGAGTTCGCGCAACAGGAAATTGTCGAGACGCTGGCCGTCGGCGCGCTCGCCCACCACCAGCTCGCGGGGGCCGGAAGCGCCGGCGTCGGAAGATCGGGATTTCATGCGCGGAATGCTACCGCAGTCCCCTGCCCGCGGCCATGCGCGCCGTGCTTGCCGACGCCGCGACGATCGTCACCCGGGGGACAGAACGGATCCTGCCGTCCGTCGTCATAAAGTAGCAAAAAACTTGCCGCGGCAGGGCCTTGTATCCTACATTGCCCGCTGGCGGTACCCCGCTTCGGGCGTACGCCGCCACGAATCATCCACCGCTCCGGCCCGCGCCTCAAGCGCAGGGGCCGGACGGCCCTCGCCAAGAGCGAACGCGTGACACTATTTCTTTTAACCCAGTCCTGCTTCCCCGGTCGCTGTCCAGAAGGACGGCTGATCCCGTGGCTGCTGGTGAATACCTGGCTGGCGCGCTGGCTCACGCTACGCGCCGCCCCTGCGCGCACTTTTTCAGCACAGCATCCGTGCCGCACGGTCACCGCCCGCCCGACCGGCCCTGTCGGGGAGCAGCGGGACGCCCCAACGAGTCCATCGCATGAAACGCATCCTGATCAACGCAACGCAGCCGGAAGAGCTGCGCGTCGCCATGGTCGACGGCCAGCGGCTGTACGACCTCGACATCGAACTTCCCTCGCGCGAGCGCAAGAAAGCCAACATCTACAAGGCGAAGATCACCCGCGTCGAGCCCAGCCTCGAAGCGGCCTTCGTCAACTTCGGGGCTGACCGCCACGGCTTCCTGCCGTTCAAGGAAATCGCGCATTCGGCGGTGGGGGCACCGGCCGACAGCGACAAGCCCGTCCGCGAGTTCCTGAAGGAAGGCCTGGAGATCCTGGTCCAGGTCGAAAAGGAAGAGCGTGGCACCAAGGGTGCGGCGCTCACGACCTTCATCAGCCTGGCCGGGCGCTACCTGGTCCTGATGCCCAACAACCCGAAGGCCGGCGGCGTCTCGCGCCGTATCGAGGGCGAGGACCGGGCCGAACTGCGCGAGGCTCTGTCGGGCCTGAACATCCCCGAAGAGATGGGCCTGATTGCCCGCACCGCCGGTGTCGGCCGCAGCACCGAAGAGCTCCAGTGGGACCTCGATTACATGACAGCGCTGTGGTCGGCGGTGACCGAGGCCTCGAAAAAGGCCCGGGCCCCTGCCCTGATCCACCAGGAAAGCAACGTCATCATCCGTGCCCTGCGCGACCACATGCGCACCGATGTCGGCGAGGTGATCATCGACGATGACACCATCTACGAACAGGCCGACGAGTTCGTGCGCATGGTCATGCCTAACAGCCTGCGCAAGCTGAAGCACTACACCGACCCGGTCCCGCTGTTCAACCGCTACCAGATCGAAAGCCAGATCGAGAGTGCCTTTGACCGCGAGGTGCAGCTGCCGTCCGGCGGTGCCCTGGTGATCGACCATACCGAGGCGCTGATCTCCATCGACGTCAACTCGGCGCGCTCGACCAAGGGCGGCGACATCGAGGAGACGGCCTTCCACACCAACCTGGAAGCGGCCGAGGAAGTCGCGCGGCAGCTGCGGATCCGTGATCTCGGCGGCCTGATCGTCATCGACTTCATCGACATGAGCGCCAACAAGCATCAGCGCGAGGTCGAGAACCGCCTGCGCGAGGCGCTGGAGATGGACCGCGCGCGCGTTCAGGTCGGCCGCATCAGCCGCTTCGGGCTGCTGGAAATGTCGCGCCAGCGGCTGCGTTCCTCGCTGGGCGAATCCAGTCAGATCACCTGCCCGCGCTGCCACGGCCACGGCCAGATCCGCAGCGTGGAATCCATGGCGCTGTCCATCCTGCGCCTGATGGAGGAGGAAGGCATGAAGGACCGTACGGGCCTGGTCCTGGCCCAGGTCCCGGTGGACGTGGGCACCTTCCTGCTCAACGAGAAGCGCCAGGCCATCGGCGAGATCGAAGAGCGTCATGGGGTCGAGATCAGCATCATCCCCAACCCGCAGTTCTTTACCCCGCATTTCACCGTGCAGCGCGTGCGCGGCGACGAACGCGAGGACGTGGTCAGCGATCGCAGCAGCCACCAGCTGGTGGAGATCGTGGAGGAAGACCCGGACCCGCACCAGGAGCGTCGGCAGAAGCCGGAAAAGCCGCTGGTTCAGGGCGTCAGGGTATCCGCACCACCGCCGGAGTCCCCGGCCGCGCCGCCGACCGGTGCGGCCCCCTCCGCTCCGGCCGGGCCGCCGCCGGAACCGGTGGCCCAGCCTGGCTTCTTCGGACGCATCTGGTCCGCGCTGTTCCCCAACAGCCGTCCCCCGGCCAGCACCGCCGGCACGCCGACCGAAGCGGACACGCCGGCAGAGGGCGAAGCGCGTGGCCGGCGCCGTGGCAAGGGTGGCGAGCGCGGGCCGGATCGCAACCGCAAGTCCGGCGACAGGAGTGGCGACAGCGGTGGCAATGGCAACCGCCGTTCCCGCGGCGGCAAGGGTGACAAGTCCCGCAAGTCCGACAAACCCGACAAGTCCGGGGAGGAAACGCGCACCGGCAAGGGTGGCGGCCGCAACGGCGGCAAGCCCGAAGGTGATGACAAGCCGCGCAAGGAGAGGACCAGCGACCCCGGCGAAGGCAAGGGCAAGTCCGCCGGCGGCGGGCGTTCCGGCAAGGCCGGCGGCGCCGACAAGTCCCGCAAGGGTGAAGACAAAAGCGACGACAAGACCGCCCCTGAAGGCGCGAATGAAGGCCCGAAGACGGCCGAAACCAGCGCGGATACGCCCGTAGAGGCCACCACACAGGAAGCCGCGGATCGTGCGCCGGAGACCTCCGGTAGCGGCGAGGACAGCGGGGATGACGGCAAGGGGCGGACCCGCAGCCGGCGTTCCCGCCGTGGTGGCCGGCGTCGCGGTGGCCGTGCCCGCAGCAGCGACGCGGCAGCGGACAGCCAGGAGCCCCGTGACGACCAGGACGCCAACGCCACCGATTCCGGCGGCACCGACTCCGGCGAGCCCACGGCCGACAGCAGTGAATCCGGATCGCAGGCCACCACCCCGGTCCGCTCCGACGCCGAACCGGCGCCGGACGCCGAAGCGCCGGAGCCGAGCCCCTCGCAGGAAGACAGCGAGGCGGCATCGGCATCCGGCGGGCGGAAGCCCCGCACCCGCAAGCCGGCGAAAAAGAAGGAATCCGCCGCCAGCGAAGGGGACGCGGACAACGAGGCCCCGGCCGAGGCACAGGCGGAGCAGGCTCCGGAGGCGGCCAGCGATGACACCGGCGAAGACGCGAGTGGAAGCAGCAGCCGTCGGCGGCGTTCCTCCGGCAGCCGCGGACGTTCGCGGGCTGCGCAAAAGGCGGAGGGCGATACGAGTGACGAGGGCAGCGCGGAGCCGGTGACGGAGCCCGCCAGCGACGCGGCTTCCGCATCCGCGCCCGAAGCCGGATCATCCGACGAATCCCCGGAGGCCAGCACGGCCCCGTCCAGCCGCCGTCGCCGCACGAGCTCGACCCGGTCCCGCAAGAGCGCACCCGCGAGCGAAGCCTCCGACGACAGCGGCGCCACCGATGCCAGCCCGGCGGCGGGCGCCGGGGACAGCAAGCCCGCGGACAGCGCGCCCGCAGACACCGGCGGCGAGACGGACGCAGACGGTTCCGGGTCGAAGAAGGACTGAGGCCCGGTTCCATGAATCCCGTCCCCGCAGGCATGTACCTGTGGAGGCGGGATTCCCGGTCAGCCAGTGGATCCCTTCCGCGGCCTGATGCCGTGCTCGCGTTCGAAGTGCGCGAGCAGGCCGTCCGCGGCCGCCTCGACCAGGTCCATCACATGGACGAAACCCTCCCCTCCACCGTAATACGGGTCCGGGACCTCGGTTTCCGGCCGGTTCACGGCGTACTCGGGGAAGCGTTGCAGGCGCGCGCGCGTATCCTTGCCCTGCAACTGGCGAGCAATCCGCTCGTTCGCCTCGTCCATTACCAGGATGTAGTCGAATTCATCGAAATCTTCGCGCTCCAGCTGGCGCGCGCGCAGGTGGCTGATGTCGTAGCCGCGGCCCCGGGCTTCATCGCGCGCCCGGGGATCCGGCCCGGAGCCGATGTGGTAGCCATGGGTCCCGGCAGAATCGACTTCGATCACGTTCTCCAGCCCGCGCTCGCGCAGGCGCTGTTCGAGTACGCCATGTGCCATCGGCGAACGACAGATGTTACCCATGCAGACCATGAGTACACGCAGCTTGGACATGTTGTTTCCTCTGTTGATGAATAAATGACTCGACGCGGCAGGAGCCTGCCCGGCCGCGGCCCTTGTGACAAGCAGGCATGCTCGTGCCCGAGATTCCGCCCGAGCCGGGCTTTGTGCCATGCTGATTCGGCATTCCAGCAAGAAGAGCGTTCCCATGGGCGATTTCACCGGCTCGCGTCCTCTGCTACCCCTCCCCGCCTCCGCGGACGGTGCGCGTGCCGGCGGGGTCCGCGATCCGCTGGCCGCCGTTGGACAGCGGATGGAGGTCCGCATGATCGAGCGCCTGGCGGACGGCAACGTCCGGCTGCAAGTGCCCGCCACCGGGGGTGGTAGCGGTGGTAGTGGCGATCGCCCCGGCGTGATGGTCGCTCGGCTGGCCGGCGCGATGTCCGAGGCGCTGGCTGCCCGTGCCGAAAGCGGCCAGCGCCTGACGGCCGAGGTCACGCGCAGCTCGCCCTCGCTGGAAGTGCGGCTCCTGCCGTCCGCGGGTTCACCGGGCATCGGGACCGGGTCGCCGGCGGAGACGGATCGCCTGGCGGCCTTGCTGCGCCGGACCCTGCCCGCGGCGCGCGCCCTGGCGCCAACGCTGCAGGCCCTCTCCGCCGCGGCAACGCCTCCGGACCCCCGCGCCGACACGGCCTCGACGCGCATCGACGCCCTGGTGCGCGGTCTCCCCGACGCCTCCGGCCTGACCCGCCCCGAAGGGCTGCAGCAGGCGACGCGTGCCTCCGGGGTGTGGCTGGAGTCCATGCTGGCCCAGTCCGGCACACCGGGCAGCGCGGGCCCGAACGTGTCGGGCGACCTCAAGGCCCGGCTGCTGCGGGCGGCCGACGCCCTGCGGCAGATGCCCGGTACCGGCCCGGGCGGCGGTGCCGGGTCGGCCCCCGCGGGCGGGACGGGCCCGCTGCTGGAGGGCATGCTGGCTCGCCTCGCCAGTCTCCAGCTGCAGGCCACCGGCGACGGAGCGGATCCTCAGCGCTGGCTGTTCGAACTGCCGTTTCGCACCCCGCAGGGGGTACAGGGCCTGCATGGCGAGATCGAACGACACGCCGGCGAGCACGACGGGGCCACCGAAGGCGACTGGCGCTGTCACCTGACCCTCGATCTGCCGGCCCTGGGTCCGACCCTCATCGTGCTGCATTCACGGGCCGGACAACTGCACGTACATTTTACCGCCGAACGTGCGGAGACCGTGGAACGCCTGCAGGCCGGCCAGGGGTCCCTGCGCGACAACCTGGCCGCGCGCGACCTGGAACCGGCGAGTCTTGCGGTGCGCCAGGGCGACGTGGATACCGATCCGCAGGCCCGGCCGGACCGGGCGCACGGCATGCTGGACGAACAAGCATGACCCGTGGCCGCGACAGGCGAACGGGCGGGGCCACGGGGGCACCGGGGCATGACCGGGCCGTCGCCCTGGAGTGGGATCGCCGGCAGGCACCGCGCATCACCGCGTCGGGCGCCGGAGTGACCGCGGAGGAGATCCTCCGGATCGCCGAGGAACACGATATCCCGCTGCATCATGACACCGCCCTGACCGAAGCCCTGGCCCAGGTGCCGCTGGGCGAGGAGATCCCCGAGGAGCTTTACGTTGCCGTGGCGGAGGTACTGGCCTTCGTGTTCCTGCTGGCGGGGATCACGCCGGAGGACCTCGGACGATCCTGATCAGCCCCCGTCAGTCGTCGTCACGCGCGCTCCCGGCACCGTGCAGGCTGTAGATCAGGTCCAGTTCCGCGGCGGTCAGGCTGCAGAGCCGGCGGACTTCCTCGCGCGGATAACCCTCGCGGACCAGCTGGATGGCTTTCTCGTACGACCCCTGGTCCGGGTCACGCGCACGCAGCTCGGTGTGCTGGTCGTGCAGGCGTTCCAGCGCCCGCTGTACCGAAGCCTGCGCCTGACCGTGATTGATCACCCCCTCGGACAGGACCTTCATCGCCCCCTGCAGGGCCATCAGGGAGGTCGCCTGGCGCTGGTAGTCCTGCCGCAGAGCCGTGAGCTGCCGCCGCAGCAGCAGCACCAGCGCAACGGCGAATCCCGCCACGATGGTGGCCAGCAGCGCGATCCCCGCCGCAAGCCAGACCAGTAGATTCTCTCCCATCAACCCGTGCTCCCCGTTGGCTGGCCCGATTGTCGCGTGAAGTCACGGTCCGAGGCCAGTCCGGAGATGCGATGCGACGGCAATCAGGCGTATTCGTCGATCCGCCCGCCCCGGCGCCGTTCGCGTTCGGCCAGGCGTGGCGGTTTCTGCTGGGCCGGGGGGATCCCGGGGCGCAGGATCGGGTCGCGATCATGGTCGTCGCTGAGGGCGTGGCCGGCCACACTGGTGTGCACCGGACGCACGTCGCGAGGTGGCCTGAGGACCGGGTAAAGCGGCCGTACGGAACGGTCGTGCTGGAGCTCGTCCACCATTTTTTTACCTCCCGCACGGTCTGCCCGTGCATCGGTGCGCCGTCCCGCCCGACCGGGCGAAGCCAGCGCCGGGCTACAGCTCCCGCAGCTGCGCCCACTCCTCGTCGGAGAGGAGCTTGTTCAGGTCGACCAGGATGGTCAGACCCGCTTCGGTACTGGTTACGCCCTGGATGAAACGGCTGCTTTCGTCGTTGCCGACCTCCGGCGCCGCCTCCACGCTGTCGGGCGAAATCCGCACCACCTCGGACACCGAATCCACCAGGATCCCCACGTTCTGATCGTCCACGTCGATGATCACGATGCGCGAGGCATCGTCCGGCTCGCGGTCTTCCAGCCCCATGCGCCGACGCGCATCAATCACCGTGACCACGTTGCCGCGCAGGTTGATGATGCCGAGGATGTAATCCGGTACGCCGGGTACCGGCGCGATGTCCGACACCTTCAGCACCTCCTGGACCTGGAGCACGTCGATGGCGTAGGTCTCGTCGGCCAGGCTGAAGGTCACGTACGGAGCGGTATCGGCCTTGGCCATGGATTCAACGTCTTGTGCGCTCATGCTCATCCTCTTGGAGCGGTCGTGTCCGCCGGGACGGACACGCAACATGGATTCTTTTTCAATGTAACGGCCGACGTCCTGGCGGCTTGAATGCCACCTGGTCCGGCCGGTGGTTCACTGCTGACCGGACTCCCAGTCCCCGCCCTCGAGACTGCCGTGCAACGCCGTCAGGTCCAGCAGGGTCGCCATCTTCTCGCGATCCACGCCCGCCAGCCACGGCAGCCGGCGCCGTTCGCTGCGCCAGCGCAACTGCTCGGGATCGATCGTGCGGGTCCCGTGGATCGCCCGGCAGGCCAGCGCGAAGCGCGAGTTCGCGAGGAAGACCACCTGACGCGCGGTATCCGGTTCGTACTCCCGGTCCGACGGCGTCACGATGGCGGCCAGGTCGATCAACTGCACCCGCCCCTGGTTGCTGTCCGCGATCCCCAGATACCAGGGGGAATGCGCCGGCGTCGGGCGGATGTTCAGCTGATCCAGCGGTGTCACGCCTCCGAGGTCCACCAGGGGGGCCAGCAGGGTCAGTGGCCCGGCTTCGATCACCAGGGCCGAGAATGGTTTCTCCGGCCGGGGATACGTCGGACCCACGGGAGTTTCCGGCGGCGGTGCGGCGGGGCCGGAAACCGGCGCCGGTTCGCTCGCCGGAACCTCCACCGGGGTGTCCACCGGCTCCAGGATGTCGTCGCGCATCAGGCTGCGCGGGCCGGCCGGTGCCTCGGCCACCGGTGTACGCGAATCCTGCGCGGTCCGTTCCTCCTTCTGCTCGGCGGGGGCCGGCTCCGGCGCATCCAGCAGGTCGCCGAAGTAGTCCTCGAGGGCCTGTGGCTCGGCGAGCAGCGGCCCGTTCTGTTGCCGGTGACGGCTCATTTTGCCTGTCTCCTCTCCCCATGGGTCCGGGGCAGCCGTCCGCCGATGGTTTCCAGCAGGTCGGCATAGGCCAGCACGCCGCGGGCATCCGGGATCATGAAGCACAGCGGCTGTCCTGCGCTGGAGGCATCACGGAACTTGGTATCCACCGGAATCACCCCGGACCAGACCTCGTCGCCGTACTGCCGCCGCAACTCGGCCAGCGCCTCGTGCGCCGCGCGGGTTCGCCGGTCGAACAGGGTCGGGATGATGCGGTAGTTCAGCTGTGCCTTGCGCGATTTCTGGACCATCGTCAGGGTGTTGATCATGCGCTCCAGCCCCTTCAGGGCGAGGAATTCCGTCTGTACCGGGACCAGCAGTTCGTCGCAGGCCGCCAGGGCGTTCACCATCAGCACGCCCAGCATCGGCGGGCAATCCATCAGGACATAGTCGTAGTCGTCCTGCACGCCCTCCAGGGCATGACGCAGCACCAGCCCCATGCCGCCCCGCGTACCGAGCTGACGGTCAAGCGTCGCCAGCGCGGTACTCGCGGTCAGCAGATCCAGTCCCGGGAACGGTGTCTCGCGTATCAGCCCGGCCGGGTCCGGACGCTCGCCTTCCACCGCCTGATTGAACAGTTCGTACACGCCACGCGTCGCGGTCTCGGGGTCGTGTCCGAAATACGCGGTGAGCGAGCCGTGAGGGTCCATGTCCACCAGCAGCACACGCTGGTCCGGACCGGACAGCAGTCCGCCCAGGGTCACCGTCGTGGTGGTCTTGCCCACCCCGCCCTTCTGGTTGGCCACTGCCCAGATCTTCATGCGACGTCCTCTCGTGGCTACGGCGACGGCAATTCGTCGCGCAGCTGTTCCGGTTCCCGTTGTCCGTCTTCGCGCGGGGGAGCCCCGGGCAGCACCACGATCGCCACCCGGCGGTTTTCCGCCCGCCCGGCCGCGGTCTCGTTGTCCGCCACCGGTCGATATTCCCCGTGCCCCAGCGCCACCATGTCGGCCGGGTCCATGCCCTGTTGTTCGAACATCCTGACCACTGTGGCCGCCCGCGCGGCGGACAGTTCCCAGTTGGAAGGATAGACCGCGGTGGTAATCGGCACATTGTCGGTATGCCCCTCGACGTGAATGCGCGCCGCGCGCGGCGCCAGCACCCCCGCGATATCTTCCAGCACGGGCTCCGCGTCCGGGTTCAAAGTGGCCTCGCCGCTGGGGAACAGCAACTGGCTGGTGATCTCGATCTCCAGCCAGTAGGTGTCCCGCGTCACGTCCACCTGCCCGTCCTCGATCATCGGTGCCATCGCCGATTCGATCTCGGCGGCGACCTCGGCGATCTCGTCCAGCAGGCCCTGCAGATCTTCGTCACCGCGCTCCTCGAACAGACCCGAGGCCGCCCGGTCCAGAGCTTGCGGGCCCTCGTCCAGCAGCCCCGGCCGGATGTCGATGGGCGCCAGCGAACGCGGTACGTCCGCGTCCGACGGTGGTGCGACCACACCGGGATCGCCGACCTGGATCGGTTCCAGCTGCCCCGGGGTCCCGAAGGCTTCCACCAGCGAGTCGGACAGCACCCGGTACTTGCCTTCGTCGACCGAGGAGATCGCATACATCACCACGAAAAATGCGAGCAGCAGCGTCACGAGGTCGCCGTAGGGGATCGCCCAGGCTTCGTGGTTGGCTTCCTCCTCCTGATGTTTGCGCCGGGCCATGTTCGTCCTACCCGTGCACGTAGCCGCCGAGCTTGCTCTCGATATTGCGGGGGTTCTCTCCCTCCGCGATCGCGATCAGACCCTCCATCAGCATCTCCTGGTGACGGGAGCGTTCCTGCACCAGTGCCTTCAGCTTGTTGGCCACCGGCAGGAACAGCAGATTCGCCGAAGCGATCCCGTAGACCGTGGCCACGAACGCGGCCGCGATCCCGGCGCCCAGGCGATCCGGATCGGTCAGGTTCTGCATCACGGCCATCAGCCCCATGACCGCGCCCACGATGCCGAGCGTGGGCGCATACACCCCCATGCTCTCGAAGACCTTGGCGCCCTGCAGATCGAAGGCCTCGCGGTTGTCCACGTCGGATTCCAGGATCTGCCGGATCACCTGCGGTTCGGATCCGTCCACCAGCAGCTGCAGCCCCTTGCGGGCGAACGGGTCGCGTTCCTCTTCGGCTACGCTCTCCAGTCCGAGAAGTCCTTCCTTGCGCGCGATGTTCGACCATTCCACCACGCGGCGAATCATCGCAGCGTTGTCGATCGCCGGCGGACGAAAGACCCACGGCAGCATCTTCATGCCGTGCATGAAGACTCCCAGGCGCGCCTGCACCAGCGTCGCGCCGAGGGTTCCCAGCACCACGATGATGAACGCCGCGGCATTCCACAGCGCACCGATCCCGCTACCCTTGGCGATGCTGCCGCCCAGCACCGCAACGAGCCCCAGGAGAATCCCGATGAGGCTCAGGATATCCACGTCAGCAGAACCCCTTGACCAGTGCCGGCCCGATCTCCTGCAACGGATACACGTGGTCCGTCAATCCGGCCTCCGCGACGGCCGCCGGCATGCCGTACACCACCGAGGTCGCCGCATCCTGTGACCACACCTGGGCCCCGCAACCCTTCAGCGCGCGCACGCCCTCGCGGCCGTCCGCCCCCATGCCGGTCAGGATGACGGCCAGGACCTGGCCGCGCAGCGCATCGACGGCCGATTCGAAGGCCGCGTCCACGCTCGGCTTGTAGATGGTGCCCGCCGGACTCTCGGTCACCCGCACGCGGGTCTGGGAACCGCGTTCCAGCGTCAGCTGCTGGCCACCGGGGGCCAGCAGAGCCGTGCCCGGACGCAGGAAGTCGCCGTCCACCGCCTGCTTGATGCGGATCGGGCAGATCGCGTCCAGTCGTTCGGCGAACGCCGGGGTGAAGCTTGCCGGCATGTGCTGGACCAGCACCACCGGGAGCGGAAAGTTCGCCGGCAGGTGCTTGAGCACCTCCTGCAACGCCACCGGCCCGCCGGTGGAGGTCCCGATCAGCACCGCGCGCAGGGAGCTGAGCGGTGCCGGCGGACGGGCCACCGGCGGCTTGGGGGTCTCGCGCGCGGTTTCGCTCGCCTTGCGGTCCGCCGCCTGACGGCGTTCCGAGACCGGTGCCTCGGTTTTCGGCCGGTCCCCTCCCGGCGCGCTGGAGGAACGAGCGCGGCTGCGTGCCAGGCTGCGGACCCGCCGGCGCAGCAGGGCACGCGCACTGTCTTCGTCCCCGGCCATGTCGGAGAAGCGTTTGGGCAGAAAGTCGACCGCACCGGCCTCCAGCGCGTCCAGGGTTGCCTGGGCACCCTCGGTGGTCAGGCTGGAGAACATCAGGATCGGTCGCGGATGGTCGGCCATGATCTTGCGGACCGCCGTGATGCCGTCCATCACCGGCATCTCGATGTCCATGGTCACGACATCCGGGTCCAGTTCCTTCACGGCGTCGACCGCCTTCTGGCCATCCTCGGCCGTACCCACGACCTCGATCCCGATATCCGCGTTCAGGATCTCCGCAATCCGGCGTCGGAAAAACCCGGAATCATCCACCACCAGAACCTTGACCGGCATCCTCAGCCCTCAGCTCGTCGGGCGGCCCGGCGCGCGCGCCCGCTGCCCGGTACCTGATTCACCAGCAGGGTGACCAGGTCCGAGACATCCAGAATGAGTGCAATGCCACCATCGCCGGTAATGGTAGCGCCCGCCAGGCCCTTGACCCCCTGAAGATTCTGGCCCAGAGGCTTGATGACAACTTCTTCCTGCCCCACCAGACCGTCGACCACCAGGCCGACCTTGCGGTCGGCCGCATGGACCACGACCACATGGGCGTTCTCGCGGGGTTCCGGTTCCACGCCGGGCTTCGCCCAGCGCGACAGATAATGGATCGGCAGGGTCTGGTTGCGCACCACAATGACTTCCTGCTCGTCCACGTAATGGGTCTGGGTGAGGTCCAGATCGAGGATCTCGGAGACCGCCGCCAGCGGGATCGCGAAACGGCGTTCGCCCAGGATCACCATCAGCGCCGGCAGGATCGCCAGGGTCAGCGGCAGCTTCACCCGCAACGTCGTGCCGACGCCGACCTCCGATTCGATCTCCACGGTGCCGTTGAGCTGGTTCAGGCTGGTCTTGACCACGTCCATGCCCACGCCCCGGCCGGAGACATCCGAGATCTCGGCCTTGGTCGAAAAGCCGGCCATGAAGATCACGTTGAAGGCCTCGCGGTCGGTCATGCGCTCGGCCATCGCGGGCTCCATCAGCTCCTTTTCCACCGCCTTGCGGCGTAGCGCATCCGGATCCATGCCACGTCCGTCGTCCTTGATGATCAGGGCGATATGGTCGCCCTCCTGGGCGGCCCCGAGGACCACCGTGCCGCGCCGCGGCTTGCCGGCTGCCTCGCGCTCGTCGGGCATCTCGATCCCGTGGTCCACCGCATTGCGCACCAGATGCACCATCGGGTCCGACAGGGCCTCGACCAGGTTCTTGTCGAGGTCGGTCTCCTCGCCAAAGATCTCCAGATCGATTTCCTTGCCCAGATTCCGGGAGAGATCGCGGATCACGCGAGGGAAACGGTTGAAGACCTTCTTCACCGGCTGCATGCGGGTCTTCATTACCGAGGCCTGGAGGTCGGAGGTCACCAGCGCCAGCGAACTGATCGCCTTGCCCAGTTCATCGTCCACGTGCTCGGAGCGCAGCATGCTCAGCCGGTTGCGCACCAGCACCAGCTCGCCCACAAGATTCATGATCTCGTCGAGGCGCTCGGTATCCACGCGCACCGAAGTCTCGCCCTGATTTCCGCCACCGCCCTGGCCGCCGCCCCCGGCACCCCCGCCGGAAGCACCGCCGCGCCCACCGCCGGACGTGGGCGCCGGACCGGAACTTTCCGCCTTCTGTTCCTTCCCGCCCGTGCCTCCGGGCGAGGCTGCCGCCGGCTCTGCGGCAGGCGCGGTGTCCGCGTGTTCGGTGCCGCCGGCCCCGGCGGCGGACGCCGAACCTTCCGGAACCGGTTCCGCAGCGGCGGACGGGCCCGGCTCGGCCGGTTCGGCCGGCGTGGTGGGTGGGCCGGCTCCTTTCGCCTGCAGTTCGTCGAGCAGGCTCTCGAACTCATCGTCGGTGATCTCGTCGTCGCCCCCACCCGCGTCACCGCCATCCGCAGCCGCGACCTCCGGGGCCGCCTCCGCTGCCGTGCCCGGATCCACCGGTTTCGGTGGCTGGTCTCCGTGCAGGCTGTCCAGCAGGGCCTCGAACTCGTCGTCGGTGATCTCGTCCCCGGCACCCACGCGGACTTCGTCATCGCCCGGCGCGTCATCCGCTGCCGGCTCCGGCGCGGACGGCGGTTCGGCCGCTTCCTCCAGCGCCTCCTCCGGCCAGTCGTCGGCCGATCCCGGTGCTGCCTCCCCGGCCGGAGCCGCGTCCGGCGTTTCTTCCGCGACCGGGGCGGCTTCGTCCCCGCCGCCGGCGGCGGGGACCGTTTCGTTGCGCGCCATGCTTCGCAGGGTGTCGACCAGATCTTCGGGCGCCGGCGTCGGCTCCTGGCCGTCGCGCAGCTCGCCGAACATCACGTTGAGCGAGTCCAGGACCCGCAGCATCGTGTCCATCAGATGACCGTCCACCTGACGTTCGTGATTGCGCAGCAGGTTGAAAACGTCTTCGGCGTTGTGGCAGACCGTCACCAGCGGGTCCAGCCCGAGAAAACCGGCCCCGCCCTTGATGGTATGGAAACTGCGGAAGACCGCATTCAGCAGATCGGTATCGTCCGGATGCTGTTCCAGGTCGATCAGCTGTTCGTTCAGGCCTTCCAGCAGCTCCCCCGCCTCGATCAGGAAGTCCTGGAGGATTTCGTCGTTGGGGTCGATGGCCATGCGGTCTCTCCGTTCCGGTGACTCGAATCGTCGGCAGATGGCTGCCGGTGCAAGGGGATCCCGGGACGGACCCTAGAACCCCAGGCTCGACAGCAGATCGTCCACCTCGTCCTGTCCTTGAACGACATCCGTGCCGGAATCTTGAGTGTGGGGCACCGCGGGTCCATGCCCGCGGCGGTCCTCCTCGCGTGCGGTTTCTTCCGCCTCCGGGGCCTGTTCGGCCGCCGCCCGGGCATCCTTCTCCAGGCGCCCGGAAGACAGGCGGATCAGCGAGACCAGGCTTTCCTCCAGGTCCGTGACCAGACGGATGACCCGCCGGATCACCTGCCCGGTGAGATCCTGGTAGCTCTGTGCCATCAGGACCTGCGACAGCAACCGGCGCAGTTCTTCGGTGTCCTTGCCGGTCTGTTCGAAAAACGCATCGAGTTCGCGCGCGAACTCGCGGAATTCCTCCACCGACAGTTCGCGGTTGCGGAACCGGGTCCATTTCTCGGTGAGTTCCGCGGCACGCCCGGCGAACGCCTCGGCAATCGGCAGGGACGATTCCACCGCATTCAGGGTTTCGTGCGTGGCCTGTTCGGTCTGGGTCACCACGTAACTCAGACGCTCGCGTGCATCCGGAATCTCGTCCTGCGCCAGCTCGACCAGACGCGAATCGCCCCGGAAGCTCTCCAGGGCCTCGTGCAGTTCGCGGGTCAGTTTGCCCAGTTCGTCGAACAGTTCGCGCTCGTAAGGCCGCGCGAGCTCCTGGATCAGGCGGCGCGAAGCCTCCTCGTCACCGCCTTCCAGAGCGCCCACCAGCTCCCGCGCCAGCGCGAGCCGGTCTTCCCCGGAGGCATTCTCTTGTTCGGTCATCGGGTCTCTCTTGCCGTGTCAGCCGGTCGCGGTATTCAGCCTTGAGCTTCAATACGTTCGAAGATCTTTTCGATCTTCTCCTTGAGCGTCTCGGCCGTGAAGGGCTTCACAATGTAACCGTTCACGCCGGCCTCTGCCGCCTCCACGATCTGATCGCGCTTGGCTTCGGCCGTGACCATCAGCACCGGCAACGATTTCAGCCGCTCGTCCTTGCGCACCTCGCGCAGGAGGTCGATGCCCGGCATGTTGGGCATGTTCCAGTCGGTGATCAGAAAATCGAAGTCGCCGTTCTGCAGCATCGGCAGGGCGGTGCTCCCGTCGTCGGCCTCCATGGTGTTGTTGAAGCCAAGATCCCGCAGGAGATTCTTGATGATGCGCCGCATCGTGGAGAAGTCGTCCACGATCAGGATTTTCATACCCTTGTCCACAGTTCGCTCCGGGAATGTGTTTGAACCTTAGAATATCTGCAGGGACTCGACGTCTTCGAGCCACGAGCCCAGACGCGCCCGCAGACGGTGCACCGCCTGGCTGCGGATCTGGCTGACGCGCGATTCGGTCACGTCCAGCACCGCACCGATCTCGCGCAGGTTGAGTTCTTCGGTGTAGTACAGGTTGAGCACCAGTCGTTCGCGCTCGGGCAGATCGCCCAGTGCGCCGGCCAGTTCCTCGCGGAACTCCCCGGCCTCGATGCGCCGCGACGGGGACTGCTCCTGCCCTTCCAGCACGCGATCCGCCTCGCCCTCCGGGCCGCCCACCTCGTCCAGCGCGAACAGATGGGCACCGGCATGATCATCCAGCATCTGGTAGTAGGTTTCCACCGGGACGCCCAGCTCCTCGGCGATCTCCGGAGCGCGAGCGGCGCGGCCCTCGCGGGCCTCCACCGTCTGCATCGCCTCGGAGATCCGCCGGCTGTTGCGGTGCACCGAGCGCGGCGTCCAGTCGCTGCGACGCAGCTCGTCGATCATCGCCCCGCGGATGCGGATCCCGGCGTAGGTGGCGAAGGTCGCCCCCTGGCCGCCTTCGAACTGCCGCGCGGCCTCGATCAGCCCCACCATGCCTGCCTGCACCAGGTCATCCACCTGCACCGAGGCCGGCAGCCGGGCCATCAGGTGATGGGCGATCCGATTCACCAGCTCGACGTGGTCCGCGACCAGCTGATCCGGTCCCCCGGTCCCCGCCCGGGCGTATCCCGAAAGTCTGTTCTTTGGCGTGTTCATGCGCTTTGCAGCATCCTCTCGACGAAGAATCCAACCCCCCCGCTGGCGCCGCGGGCCACCGGCCAGCCGTCGACCTTGCGCGCGAGCTCGAGGAACGCCCGTCCCGCCGGGCTGCCCGGGGACTGCTGCACCACCGGCGCCCGTTTCTGCACCGCCTGGCGCAGGGCATCATCCAGCGGAATCACGCCCACCAGATCCAGTATGACCTCCGGCAGATAGGTGGAACAAACCGCCTGCAGCTTCTGCATCACGCGTTCCGCCCCGGCACGGCCCTGCACCATGTTCGCGACCACGCGGAACCGGTTCACGCCATGATCCCGATGCAGGACCTTGATCAGCGCATAGGCGTCGGTCATCGATGCCGGCTCGTCGGTGACCACCACCAGGGTCTCCTGCACGGCCTGACAGAAACTGGTCACCGACTCCTGCAACCCGGCCGCGGTATCCACCACCAGCACGTCCAGCGGTCGCGTATACATGCTGAAGGCCTGGATCAGGCCGTGATGTTCCGGCCGGCTCAGGTTGGCCATGGTCGCGATCCCGGACGCGGAAGGCACCACGCGGATTCCCTCCGGGCCCTCGATGATCACGTCTTCCAGATCCTCGACGTCCCCGGTCACCAGGTCGTGCAGCGTCCGCTGCGGACGCAGGCCCAGCAGCACATCGACGTTTGCGAGCCCCAGGTCCGCATCGAACAGCATGACCTCGCGTCCCAGTCGGGCCAGTCCGACCGACAGGTTGACCGAGACATTGGTCTTGCCGACCCCGCCCTTGCCCGAGGCCACCGCGACCACCTTCAGGGGCTTAGTGTTGTGTGACATGATGTCCCTTCAGCACCGGTTGAATCATTTCGAGCGGCGCGGGCTCCTCGCCCGCGGCCGGCTCGTCCGCGGATCGCGGTCGCCGGGCCTCGCGTTCCGTCGCCTGGCGCCGCCGCCAGGCCTGCATCGCCTCGTCGACCCAGGCATCGGCCGCCCCGTGCTCGGGTTCTTCCTGCAGCGCCAGGCGGGTCAGATGTCCGGTATCCACGCGATGGAAATCCTCGGCGATGCGCTGGCCGTCGCTCATGAACGCAACACCCAGCGGCTGGTCCAGCAGTACCGAAAGCACCTCGCCCAGCTGTTCCGCCTCGTCCAGCTTGGTCAGTACCAGGGCCGAGGGTTCCGTGGGGGCGAAAGCCTCCAGCACCCGGCGCAGGGCCATGCCCTGGGTAGTGGCCGCGATCACCAGCCAGGTCTCCGCGCGCACGTCCGCAGGCATGTCCGTCAGCAGGGGTTCCCGCGGAGCGGTACGCGGCGACTGCCCGGCGGTATCCACCAGGATCAGGTGCCCGCTGCCCGCCGAGCGCCGCGCCATCTCGCGCAGCTCGGCCTCGGTTTCCACCACACACACCGCGGTTCCCGCCATCTGGCCGAAGGCCTGCAACTGCCGCGTCGCGCCGATGCGCTGGGCGTCCATGGTGACCAGGGTGACCGAATCCGGCCCCATGCGGCGGATCTGGCGCAGTGCAATCCGTGCAATGGTGGTGGTTTTGCCGACCCCCGTCGGTCCCTCCAGCGCGAGCACCCCGCCCTCGTCGAGGATGGAGGCGCGCGCGGTCACGATGGCACCCGACAGGCGCGCCCGCAGGCGCTCCCATGCCTCCTCCGAGGTGTGATCGTCGAGGATGCTGCCGGCCAGGCTGCGCGCCAGCGGCTCGCGGAAGCCCAGATCCATCAGCCGCGCCTTGCATTCGGCCGCCAGTGGATGCCGCGCCGCCCAGCGGGCCTGCTCGTTCTCTTCGTACTGCCGCGTCAGCAGACTGCGCAGATCCCGCAGTTCCTGACGCATCGCGGACACCTCGGGGTCGGTGGGCCACTGCGGGGCCGGTCGCTGCCGGGACCCGGCACCCGACCCCCCGCCGGCGGAAGCCGCCGCGGGCTCCGGCGCGCGGGGGTGCTCACCGCGCGGGGCCGGTTCATCGCGCACACCCTGTCGCGCCGATTCCCGGGCGGAGCGTGCCCCGCTACCGGCGTCGTCCTGCCGCGGGGCACCCCGGCCGTCACCCTCCGCCGTTCCGGCGGGCGCCTCGCCGCCATCGAGGGCCGCGACCACCTCCAGCCAGCCGTCGACCCGGCGGCTGGACAGGATTACGGCGTCCTCGCCCTGCTCCTCGCGGACCTGGCGCATCGCGTCGCGCATGTCCCGTGCCCGGTATCGTCTGACATTCATCGTTCGCTCTCCCGCCGATCGTTGACTGGTGCTTCAGGCCATGCCCGTTCGCACATCACGCCGACTTCTTGTCTGCTTCATCCTGTCCCACCGTGGCCACCACCCGGATCCGCCGGTTGTCCGGGATCTCGGTGAATGCGAGCACGGTCAGGTTGCGCACCGCGCCCCGCAGCCACCCGGCGATCCAGGAGCGGATTTCCGGGGCCACCACCAGCACCGCCGGCTGTCCCGCCGCCTCCTGGCGCTGGGCGGCCTCGCCCACCGATCGTTGCAGGCGTTCGGCCAGGCCCGGCTCCAGTCCGACGGTGTCGCCATTGCTGCCCTGCAGAGACTTATGCAAAAGCTGTTCCAACGAAGGGTCGAGGGCGATCAGGGGCAGCTCCTCCTCCGGTCCCACCAGGTCCTGGACGATGGAGCGCGACAGCGCGACCCGCACCGCGGCGGTCAAAGTGCCGGGATCCTGACTCTTGGCACCCTCCTCTGCCAGGGTTTCGGCGATCGTGCGCAGATCGCGGATGGAGACCTGCTCGGCCAGCAGGTTCTGCAGCACCTTCAGGATCACGCTCAGCGACAGCGTCTTCGGCACCAGGTTTTCCACCAGCTTGGGCGAACGCTGCGCCAGCTGGTCCAGCAGGTGCTGGGCCTCCTCGTGGCCGATCAGCCGGTGTGCGTTTTCGCGGAACACCTGCGACAGATGGGTCGCGATCACCGTGGACACGTCCACCACGGTGTAGCCGGCCCCCTGCGCCTGTTCGCGGTTCTCGGGGTCGATCCACAGGGCATCCAGGTTGAACGTCGGATCCTTGGTCGGCGTCCCCGGTACCTCACCGAAGACCTCGCCCGGATTGATCGCCAGCTCCTTGTCCGGGAACACCTCGGCCTCGGCGACGGTCACGCCCAGAAGGGCGATGCGGTAGGTGTTCGGACTCAGCTCGAGGTTGTCGCGGATATGCACCGGCTGCAGCAGGAAGCCCAGCTCCTGCGACAGCTTGCGGCGTACGCCCTTGATCCGCCCCATCAGCTGGCCGTCCTGGGTCCGGTCCACCAGCGGGATCAGGCGGTAGCCGACCTCCAGCGACACCAGGTCCACCGGCGGCACGTCGTCCCACGACAGCTCGCGGTTCTCCGGCGAGGGTTCCTGCTCGGCCTCCGGCAGACGCTCCACCTCGGCTGCCTCCTCGTGCCGCCGGCGCGACATCAGGTAACCGCCGCCGGCGACCAGCGAAGCCAGGCCCAGGAACACCGCATTGGGCATCCCCGGCACCATGCCCAGCGACGCGATCACCCCACCCACGACGTACATCACGCGCGGGTTGGAGAACATCTGGCCGATGACCTGCTGGCCCATGTCCTGGGTGGTGGATACGCGGGTCACGATGATGGCCGTGGCCGAGGACAGCACCAGCGACGGGATCTGCGCCACCAGGCCGTCACCGATGGTCAGCAGGACATAGTTGGTGGCGGCATCGCCGATGGACATCCCGTGCTGCAGGGCGCCGATGGTGAGTCCGCCGATGATGTTCACGAACAGGATCAAAATCCCGGCGATGGCGTCCCCGCGCACGAACTTCGAGGCCCCGTCCATGGAACCGTAGAAGTCGGCCTCCTGGGCGATCTCGTCACGCCGTCGGCGCGCCTCTTCCTGGGTCAGAAGGCCCGCATTGAGGTCGGCATCGATCGCCATCTGCTTGCCCGGCATCGAATCCAGGGTAAAGCGGGCGCTGACCTCGGACACGCGCCCCGCACCCTTGGTTACCACCACGAAGTTGATGATGATCAGGATCGCGAACACCACCAGGCCGACCGCGTAGTTGCCGCCGACCACGAAGTCGCCGAAGGCCTGGATGACCTGCCCGGCCGCGTCCGTTCCGGTATGCCCTTCCAGCAGGATCACCCGGGTGGAGGCGATGTTCAGCGCCAGACGCAGCAGGGTTGCCACCAGAAGCACCGTGGGAAACACCGCGAATTCCAGCGGCCGCGGGGTGTACACCGCGACCATGATCACCACCAGCGACAGCGCGATGTTGAAGGTGAACAGCACGTCCAGCGCCACCGGCGGCAGCGGCAGCACCATCATCGACAGCATCGCGATCAGCAGCAGCGGGGCGCCCAGCCCCCAGCGGCCCATGCCGCTCAGGCGATCGAGGAAGCTCATGCGTCATCCTCCCGGCGCCGGCCGTGGCGTCCCTGGTGGGGATCGAGATATTCGTCCGGCACCGGCAGATCGTCCGGCATGTCCACGCCCTGGTCGGCCCGCTTGAGCTGGTAAACGTAGGCGAGGATGCGCGCCACCGCGACGAACAGGCCGTCGGGAATCTCCCGGTCCAGGTCGGTGGTGAAATAGAGTGCGCGCGCCACCTTCGGTGCCTCGACCCGGATGATGTCGTGCTCGTCGGCGATCTCGCGGATATTCGCCGCGACCTCGTCGACGCCCTTGGCCACCACCTTCGGCGCCGACATCTTCGAGGCCTCGTAGACGATCGCCACGGCATAGTGCGTGGGGTTGGTGATCACCACGTCGGCCTTCGGCACCTCTTCCATCATCCGGCGCTGGGCCATTTCCTGCTGTTGCTGGCGGATCTTCTGCTTGACCTCGGGCTTGCCGTCGGTCTCCTTGTACTCGTCCTTGAGCTCCTGCCGCGTCATCCGCAGCTGCTTCTGGTGATTCCACATCTGGAACGGCGCGTCGATCGCCGCCACGATGATCAGCGCCGCCGACACCGCGATGAAGGTGCCGAGCGCGATCTGGGCCGCATGCGACACACCCTGGTGCAGTGGCTCGTAGCCCAGCCCCAGCAGACGGTCGGAGAACGTCCACAGAGTCAGCATCGCGACCGTGCCGACCAGCGTGAACTTGGCGAGGGTCTTGCCGAACTCCATCAGCCCCTGCCAGGAAAATATCCGCTGCAGGCCCTTGATCGGGTTCAGCTTCGACGCCTTGGGCGCCGCCGCCTGCCAGGAGAAATTGGCGCCGCCGATCAGGATGGGCGCCATCACCGCCGCCACCATCAGGATCCCGAACAGCGGCAGCAGCGCCATCAGCGTCTGGAAGATCTGATCCGCCAGATAGGGCAGCAACAGATCCGGGTCATGGGCCAGCTCCGGCTCGAAGTCCAGACGGGCCCGGGTCTGGTTGGCCAGCTGTCCGCCCAGGGTCGGGCCGAAGAACAGCATGAAGATACCGGCGGTGATCAGCACCAGAAAGGTCGACAGCTCCCGCGAGCGCGGGACCTGACCCTTCTCGCGCGCCTCGCGGAGCCGTTTCTGGGTCGGCTCTTCGGTTTTTTCCTGTCCGTTCTCGTTCTCCGCCATGTCAGAACCCCAGCAGGACCTGCATCAGTCCGAAACCTTCCATGGCCAGCTCGCCCACGCGCTCGGGCAGCCCGGGCAGGATCAGCAGCAGGAGGACGAAGCCCATCAGGATCATCATCGGGAAGCCGACGGCGAAGATGTTGAGCTGAGGGGAGGCCCGCGTGATGACCCCCATGGAGATGTTCACCACCAGCAGCGAGGCGACTGCGGGCAGCGCCACCAGGACCGCCCCGGCAAACATCGTCTGGCCGAACAGCGCCACCTGCATGAAGGCCTCCGCATCCAGTCCGGACGGCGCAACCGGCATGGTCTCGAAGCTCGCCAGCAGCAGTTCGAACAGGATCAGGTGGCCGTTCAGGGCGAGAAAGATCAGCGTCGCCATGGTCACGAACACCGTGGAGATCACCGGTACCTGAATGCCCTGCGCCGGATCCATGACCGAGGCGAAGCCCAGCCCCATCGACAGGGCCACCACCTCCCCCGCCTGCGTCAGTGCGGAGAACACCAGCTGCAGGATGAAACCCATGGTCAGGCCGATCAGGACCTGATGCAGGGTCACGATCGCCCCCTCCAGGCTGATCGGATCCACCTCGGGCAGGGCGGGCTCCTGCATCGCCACCACCACCGCCAGCACCAGCGCCAGGCCCATGCGCATGCGCGCGTTCAGCTGGTCGCCGCCGAAGATCGGCATGACCACCAGCATCGCGCCAATCCGGGCCAGCGGCCACATCACTGCGGCCACCCACATCAGCATCTGGTCGGTGGTGATCTCCACGAGGCCCCCTAGCCCACCATTCCCGGCGCGTTCTCGTACAGGCGCTCGGTGAACTCGATCACCAGCGACAGCATCCAGTGTCCACTGATCAGCAGCGCGGCGAACATCGCCAGCAGCTTGGGAATGAATGACAGGGTCATTTCCTGGATCTGGGTCGCCGCCTGCAGCATGCCGATCGCCAGGCCCACGGCCAGCGCCGTCAGCAGCGGCGGCGCCGCCAGCAGCACAACCACCATCAGCGTCTCGCGCCCGATATCCACAACCGTTTCGGGTGTCATCCGCCTCTCCTAAACAAAAAAGCTGGTTGCCAGCGTGTTCATCAGCAGGGCCCAGCCGTCCACCAGCACGAACAGCATCACCTTGAACGGCAGCGAGATGATCAGCGGCGACAGCATCACCATGCCCATCGACATCAGCACCGAGGCCACCACCAGATCGATGATCAGGAACGGGATCAGGATCAGGAACCCGATCTGGAACGCCGTCTTCAGCTCACTGGTCACGAACGACGGCACCAGCAGCGACAGCGGGATGTCGTCGGGATCCTCGAAGCCGTCGATACCGTTGATCTCCGCGAACATTCGCAGATCGCTTTCGCGGGTCTGCTCCAGCATGAAACCCCGCAGCGGCTGGATACCCGTTTCCAGGGCCTCTTCGGTGCCGATCTCCTCGGCCAGGTAGGGCTCCACCGCCACCTCGTGGATCTCTTCGAACACCGGCGCCATCACGAACAGCGTGAGAAAGAACGCCAGCCCGATCAGGATCTGGTTGGACGGTGTCTGGGACGTGCCCAGGCCCTGGCGCAGGATCGCCAGCACGATCAGGATCCGGGTGAAGGCGGTCATCATGATCAGGGCCGCCGGCAGCAGGGTCAGCAGCGTCATCAGCACGAGGATCTGCAGGGTCACCGACCAGGTCTCCCCGCCGTCCTCGTCCGTGGTGATGGTCACCGCCTCGATGCCCTGCCCCACCTGAGCGCCCGCCAGGCCGGGCAGCAGCCACAGCCCCAGCAGCAGCCAGGGGAAATAGCTCCGCAGACTCACGACTCCTGACCTCCCCCGCTGGCGCGGCGCGAACGCACCGCGCGCTTCAGCACGCCGGAAAAATCGGGGCCTTCGCCGCCGGCCGGCACCTCGACCGGCGTCTCCATGGTGTGCAGCGTGCGGATCCCCGAGGGCGCCACGCCGATCAGCACCTGTTCATCACCCACGCGAACCAGCATCAGCCGTTCACGGGCACCCACCGAGCGGACCGACTGGACATCGATCATCTGCCGACCGTGGCCCACGCTCCCCTGGGTGCGCCGGAGCACCCAGGCCAGCACCACGATCGCCACGATCACGATCATCAGCCCGCCAATCAGCTGCGTCAGGTAGGCCGCAGCGTTCATTGCGCCGCCGTCCTCGTCGGCCAGGGCGCCGGCCGGCAGCAGCGCCAGCAGCCAGAGCGATCCGGGAAGAACACGCGAGCACATGACTATTTCAGCTTCCGGATGCGTTCGCTGGGGCTGATCACGTCGGTCAGGCGGATCCCGAATTTCTCGTTCACCACCACGACCTCGCCGTGCGCGATCAGGGTCCCGTTGACCAGCACGTCCAGCGGCTCCCCGGCCAGGCGTTCCAGCTCCACGACCGAACCCTGGTTGAGCTGCAGAAGGTTACGGATCGGGATGCGGGTGCGGCCGATCTCCATGGAGATGGTCACCGGCACGTCCAGCACCATGTCCAGATTCACGTCTTCTTCTTCGCCGCCCCCGGAATCGGTCAGTTCATCCGGTTCCAGTGGCTGTGCGTTGGGATCCGGCTTGTGCTTGCGTTCCTTTTCGCCCCCGGCAGCCGCCTTGCTGCGGCCGCCGGTGCCGGTGGACGCGGCGTTGGCCGCATCGCTCTCGTGCGAATTGGACTGCGCCTGGGCCAACAGTGCGTCGGGGTCCTCCGCCTCGCCCCCGGAGCTGTCATCCTGCTCCGCCAGGGCCGCAGCCCATTCATCGGCCAGGGCATCCTGATCCACCGACTCCTCGCCGTCGCCCTGTTCGGTTTCCTGATCCGGACGCTTGTCGTCGTCTGCCATCGTCCTGTCCTCTTCCCTATCGTTGTACGCGACCGTTGATCTTGATCGCGTTCTGGCCATTCGAAACCCCGAACTTGCCGCGCAGCAGCGGGATATCCTCGACCTTCAGAGTGACTTCTTCGGGGATGTCCACCGGAATGATGTCGCCCGGCTTGATGTCCAGCAGCTCCTGCACGGTGACCTCCGCCTCGGTGAGCACCGAGGCGATCTCCACGTCCGCGTCCTGAACCTCTTCCCGCAGGGCGTTCATCCAGCGCTGATCGACATCGGAGCGATCCGACTGGATACCGGTATCCAGCTGCTCGCGGATCGGTTCGATCATCGAATACGGCAGCGTCACGTGGAGATTGCCGCCGCCGCCATCCAGCTCGATGTGGAATTCGTTGATCACCACGATCTCGGTGGGGCTCACGATGTTCGCGAACTGGGGATTGACCTCGGAGTTGAGGAACTCGAAGTCGATGTCCATGACCGGCTCCCAGGCCTTGGTCATGTCCTCGAACGCGCCCTCGAGGATGCTGTGCACCACCCGCATTTCCATCGGGGTGAAGTCACGGCCCTCGATGCGGGTGTAGAAGCGCCCGTCGCCGCCGAAGAAGTTGTCCACCAGGATGAACACCAGCTTGGGATCGAACACGAACAGTCCGGTGCCATGCAGTGGATGCGCGCGCACCAGGTTCAGGCTGGTGGGCACGAACAGCGAGTGCATGTACTCGGAAAACTTGGTCAGCCGGGTGCCGCTGACCGAGATCTCGGCCGAACGCCGCAGCATGTTGAACAGCCGCACGCGCAGATGCCGGGCAAAGCGCTCGTTGATCATCTCGAGCGTGGGCATGCGCCCGCGCACGATCCGGTCCTGGGTAGCAAAGTTGAATTCGCGCGCCTGACCGTCGCTGGGGAACTCTTCCTCCTCGGTCTCGACGTCACCGGCATCGACGCCGTGCAGCAGCGCGTCGATCTCGTCCTGGCTCAGGATGTCGGTTTGCTGTGCCATGACGCGCGCCTTACTGCATGACCAGTTCGGTGAACACCACGCGCTCCAGATCGAAGGGCGCTTCGCGCGACTCCAGGATCGCACGGACGGTGGCCGTCAGGTCCTCCGCCAGCGCTTCCTTGCCTTCCCGCGTGTTCAGCTCGGTATATTCCTGATCCGAGAGGACGCCGAGGATGTCGTTGCGGACTACGGGAAGATGATCCTCCACGGCTTCCAGGACCGCCGGGTCGGTGGACACCAGACCGATCTGCACGCGCAGGAACTGCACGCTTCCCGGGGCATCGATGTTCACCGTCATGGGATCGAGCGATGAATAGTGGCGCTCGGGCGGCAGATCTTCCGCCGTTTCGTCAGCCTCCTGAGACAGCAGAAACCAGGCGGCCGCGCCTCCGCCGCCGGCGAGCAGAACGGCGACGACCAGGAGGATGATGATCATCCATTTCTTGCCGCCGCCCCCCTTGTTCTCGAGTTCGACTTCCTTCTCCGCCATGACACACCCGCGTTGCGTGGATTCGCTGCCCGAACCCAAGCAAGCGCGGTGCCATGAACAAAGATTATTTTAGAAACAGAAGGTTGTGGTCTTTTCAGTGGAAAAGACACCCCGCGGGGTCAAGGCGCCGCCCGATTCATGCGTCAACGAACCGGTTGTTCGTCCGAGCGACGCGTCGAAATTCTGGCGGGCGGTCTGCCGGAACGGGCCTCAGGCAAAGAGGTCCACCCGACGGTTGAGGAAGGAAAGGGTGCTGCCGGGGGCGACGGGGCCTTCTTCTTCATCGCTCCCTTCGCCATCCGCACCCGTGGCGACACCGGGCTCATCCCCGCCGCCGTAACCGTCGCCGGCCATCTCCGTATCGGTGGAATCCTCCGGCGGTTCATCCGACACCGAGGCATCGGCGAGCTCGAGCCCGCTGTCGGCCAGACTGTCACGCAGGCGCGGCATTGCCGCTTCCAGCACCTCGCGGGTCACGGGGTTGGTACTGAAGAACTGTACGCTGGCACGATCCCCCTCCATGCTGACCCGCACATCCAGGACCCCCAGCTGAGGCGGATGCAGTTTCATCTCGGTGCGCCCGCCACGGGCCTGCGCCATCATCTGGATCTGCTCCGCAAGCTGGCGATCGCCCGAAGTCTGCAGCAGACGGGTCAGATCCAGCCGCATCCCGCCGCCCCGCGCGCCCTCGGCATCGGAGGCCTGGGTCGCCGGCTGGGCCAGTGCCTGCGCATTCTCACGGCCGCTGCGCGCCGATTCCGAGGCCTGCGTCAGCCACTGGGCCAGGACCTCGGTGGTCCCTTCACGCGAGCCACCGCCGGTCAGCGCCCCCGGAGCAAGTTCCTGCAGCCGCGACCCCGGGTTCTGCCCTTCCGGGCCGGCCTGCAGGAACAGGCGCATCAGGGAAACCGGGATGCCGTCGCCCGCCGCTCCGGACTCGGGCCCGTCTTCCAGCAGACTGCGCAGCTCGCGGCCGTCGATCTCTCCGTCACTTTCCTCGCCGGTGAGCCAGCCGGGCGGCAATTGCATGCCGTCCACAGCGGTCAGATCCTGCCCCTGCAGGAGATCCTGGAACCGCTGGATCAGTCCTTCCAGATCCAGCTCGGCCAGCTCGGAATCATCCACCCCGAGCGCGCCCAGCATCGCTTCCAGCTGCGGGCGGAGTGCCTTCAGGAAACCGTCTTCCCCGCCTTTTCCCTTGTCTTTCAATTCCTTGAGCCGATCCATACCCTCGCCGCCGTCGAGCAGCTGCGCCAGCGCTCCCAGCCCCTGTCCCGATGCCTGTGCTGCGATCATGTCCCGTCCTCGCCTGTTGCGCGCACCGCGCGCGTCCGCCCCTGCGGGGGCTGCGTACTCGTGCCTTTCAAGATTCCTGCCAGTTCACCGTACGTTCACCGGATTCCGGTTCCCGTGCGAAGGCCTGGCGGGTCGCCCACATGTCCTGCTCCACCTGCTGCCGCCGGGCCTGATGACGCTGGTCTTCGGCTCGCGTGCGTTCCAGCAGCTTTTCCAGCGACATGCAGTCGCGATGGTGTTCCAGCCATTGCTCGCGAGCCGTCTCCACCTGGCTTTCGGCCGCCTGGATGCGCAGGGCCTGCTGTTCCAGCGCCTCGCGCAGCTTCTGCCGCATGCCGGCCAGCCACTTGAGGGTGTTGGGGTCCTGCGGCATGGAGGCCGCCAGGTATTCCTGCTGGAAGGTTTCCAGCTGCTCGCGCTGGGCCTCGGCGGCGTTCAGCTGAGCAATGCGTTCGCCCAGTTCGCGAGTCGCCTCGGTCTCGCCGATCTGGCGGATGCGCAACAGCCGTTCGATGCGCTGCGGATTCATGCCCCGCCCCCGGTGAGTGCGATCAGCTGATCCCGCGCGGTGGCAAAATCCACCGCCTCGGTCGTGCCCTGCGCCAGGAACTGCTCCAGCCGGTCATGCATCGCCACGGCCTGGTCGAGGTGTGGATCGGCACCCTTGCGGTAGGCCCCCACCGAGATCAGGTCGCGGTTGCGCTGATAGGTGGCGGCCAGATCACGGAACCGCCGTGCCGCTTTCTCGTGTTCGGGCGTCGTCAGCGCACTCATCACGCGCGAGATCGATGCACCGACATCGATGGCCGGGTAGCGACCGGTCTCGGCGATCTCGCGCGAGAGCACTACATGCCCGTCAAGGATCGCGCGCGCAGCGTCCACGATCGGATCGTTGGGGTCATCCCCCTCGGCCAGCACCGTATAAAATCCGGTGATCGAGCCCCCGCCCACGTCACCATTGCCGGCACGCTCCACCAGCTGCGGCAGGCGCGCGAACACCGAGGCCGCATACCCCTTGGAGGCCGGCGGTTCGCCGATGGCCATCGCGATCTCGCGCGCGCCCTGGGCGAAGCGGGTCAGCGAGTCCATCAGCAGCAGCACGTTCAGCCCCTGGTCACGGAACTGTTCCGCCACCGTGGTCGCCACCCAGGCCCCGTGCTGGCGCAGCAGCGGCGATTGATCGGCCGGGACCGCCACCACCACCGTACGCCGGCGGGATTCCTCGTCCAGGATCTCGTGGATGAAGTCGTTGACCTCGCGCCCGCGTTCCCCGATCAGCCCGACCACGATCACGTCGGCGCTGGTGTGGCGGGTCATCATCCCCAGCAGCACGCTCTTGCCCACGCCGGAACCGGCGAACAGCCCCAGCCGCTGGCCGCGCCCGACCGACAGCAGCGCGTTGATCGCGCGTACGCCGGTATCCAGAGGCTCGCGCACCGGGGCGCGCGACAGCGGGTTGATCGGCTGTCCGTTGAGGGTGGCGCGGTCATGCGTTCGGATCGGCCCGAGGCCGTCCAGTGGCTCGCCACGGGCGTCGATCACCCGCCCCAGCAGGCCATTGCCCACCGGGACCGAACGCTGGGTGTCCACCGGCTCGATGCGGGCCCCGGGCACCAGCCCGGCGGCCGCCTCCTCCGGCATCAGGAACGTCCGGTCGTTCTGGAATCCGACGACCTCGGCGGGCACGGTTTCGCCCCGTTCGCCATGGATCAGGGCGCGGCCGCCCAGCGGCAGGCGCAGGCCCTCGGCCTCCAGGGTCAGACCGGTCACGCGCGACAGGATCCCCTGCGACTGCGGGGCCGCCACCCGTTCGACCCGCCCGCGCGACTGCTCCAGCCGTTCGCGCAGGCCCGCGGTGAGCCCGTCGCGCTGGCGTGTATGGGCATCGCGAATACTGGCGGTCATGCCGGATCCTCCTCATCACGGGCCGACGCATCGTCCCCGGGTTCCTCTCGCTTCTCCGGGGCAGCCCTGTCATGCGCGGGGGCCTCGACCGGCTCGCGCGGCTCCGGATCCGTGTCCGGCACGTTCGCGTGGCCGTCCCAGATGGCCTCCACGGCCTGCCGCAGACGGCGCTCCAGACTGGCATCCACTTCGGACGCACCCGCCTCAACCCGACAGCCACCGCGCGCCAGTTCCGGGTCCGGGACCCAGCTGATCTCGCCCGCCTGCGCGGACCCCCATTGCTCGACCAGGGCCTGGTCCTCGGGGTTCAGATGGACCCGCACGCTGCGATTGCGCCCCGGCAGCTGCCGCATCGCCTCATCCAGTACCTCGCGGATGATCTCCGGACGAGTCTGCAGCTCCACCCGGATCACCTGGCGCGCCAGCGCGGTCACCAGCGACAGGAGTTCCGGTTCCAGGGAATCCGCGGCATCGGCCAGCGGATCGCTGAGCCCCTGACCCACCGACTCCAGGGCCGCCACGGCCTCGCGCAGCTTCTTTTCCTCGCGCGCCCGCGCCGCCTTTTCGGCCTCCTGCTTGCCCAGTTCATGGCCCTCGGCGTAGCCCCGCTCGAAACCGTTCTGGCGCGCCTCTTCCTCGATCGCCTCGATCTCGGCGGCGGTGGGCAGGCGCCGCTGTTCCGGCTCGTTGCCGTTCTCGTCGAACTCCGGCGGCTCCCACAGGGAGGCCGCGCTGGCGGACCCGGCGTCGTGCACGCTCACAGCATCTGCTCCCCGCCCTTGCCGCCAAGCACGATCTCACCGTTCTCCGCCAGGCGGCGAGCGACCTGCAGGATCTCCTTCTGCGCCCCCTCGACCTCGGACACGCGCACCGGCCCCTTGGCTTCCAGGTCCTCGCGCAGCATTTCGGCGGCGCGTTTGGACATGTTGCTGAAGATCTTGTCTTTCAGGTCGTCGTCGGCACCCTTCATCGCCAGCACCAGGGATTCGGTGGACACCTCCCGCAGCAGGGTCTGGATCCCGCGGTCGTCGACGTCGATCAGGTTGTCGAAGACGAACATCAGCTCCTCGATACGGCCGGCCAGATCCTGGTCCATCTCGCTGACCGTATCCATGATCTCCGCCTCGCGCGACCCGTCCATCAGGTTCATGATGTCCGCGGCCGTCTTCACCCCGCCGACCATCGAGGTCTTGGCGGTGTTGTTGCCGGAAAGCTGACGGTCGAGGATGTCATCCAGCTCCTGCAGTGCCGAGGGCTGCACCCCGTCCAGGGTCGCGATGCGCATCACCACGTCGGACTGTACCCGCTTGGGCAGATAGCTGAGGGTCTCGGCGGCCTGATCCGCGTCCACGTGCGACATCACGATGGCGACGATCTGCGGGTGCTCGTTGCGCAGCATGTCGGCAATCGCGCGCGGGTCCAGCCACTTCAGGGCATCGATCCCCTTGGAGTTGCGTCCCAGCAGGATACGGTCGATCAGGCCCTCGGCCTTGTCCTCGCCCAGCGCGTTCTGCAGCACGCTGCGCACGTAATCGTCGGCGCCGATACCCAGCGCGGTCTGCTCGCGCACGTGCCCGGAGAAGTCCTCCAGCACCGCGTTCACGTCGGTGCGCGAGATGCGCTCCATGTTGGCCATGGCCGCGCCGATCTTCTGGACCTCCTTGGGCCCCATGTGGCGCATGACCTCGGCGGCGGAATCCTCACCGAGGCTCATCATGAACACGGCCGCCCGTTCCGCGCCATCCAGTTTGGACTTCTTGCTATCGGCCATCTTCGTTCAACCAGGTCTTCATTACCTGCGCCACGCGTTTGGGATCTTCCTTCACCATCCCCCGCACGGCCTCGAGGTCCATCTCCTGCTGATCCTCTTCCGGCCCGGTCAGCGAAGCCACCGCGGAGCCCTCACCGCTGGGACCGCCACCACCGGCCGCAGATTCCCCGCTCTGGTCGGTCAGGGCGAGATTCTCGTCCGACTCCGCCTGCGGCTGCTGCGCCGGGCGCGCGGTTGCACCGCTCATCAGATGTTTCAGGGCCGGACGGATCACGGTCAGCAGGATGATCAGGGCCAGCATCAGCGCCCCGATGAGCTTGGCCAGCTCCATGAACCAGGCCTGGGTCCAGAACGGGCGTTCTGCCTCGACGATTTCTTCCTCCACCGGCGCCTCGAACGGAGCACTGACCACGTTGATCGAATCCCCGCGCTGCTCGCTGAAGCCCACCGCCTGGCGGACCAGGTTCTCCAGACGCTCGATTTCCTCGGCGTCGCGTGCGACGCGCTGGACCTCGCCATCCTCGCCCACTTCCTCGCGGAAATCGACCACCACGGCGGTCGACAGCCGCTCGACGCCGCCGGGCATTTCGCGGATGTGGGCGATGCGACGATCCACCTCGTAGTTGCGCGTCGCGGACCCCGAGCGCTGACCGGCCGCCCCATTCTCACCATTTTCCGCGCCTTCGCCTTCTTCTTCGCCCACGGCGCCCCCGGCGGGCGGCTGATTGGTCAGCGCGCCCGGCACGCCCATCGGCCCTTCGCCGGCGTCCCCGCGAACATCTTCGGAGATCTGCTCCGAACGCAGCGCGATCGTGTCGGGGTCGTAGAGTTCTTCGGTACGTTCGATTTCGGAAAAATCGATGTCCGCCGACACCTGCACCCGCACGCGGTCGCCGCCCACGAGCGGCGACAGCAGGTCCCGGATCGCCTCGGCATAGCGGCGCTCCACCTGGCCCTGGAACGACAGACGGTCGCCACTGCTGCGCATGCCGCCCTCTTCCATTCCGTCCTCGGTCAGCAGCCGGCCCTGCTGGTCGACCACGGTCACGTTTTCGGGCGACAGGTCCGAGGTACTGGAGGCCACCATGTGGACGATGGCCCGGACCTGCGATTCGCTCAGGGAGCGGCCCCCGTGCAGGTGCACGGTTACCGAGGCGGTCGCCGGGGTGCGTTCACGCACGAAGACCGAATCCTGTCCTTCGGCGATGTGCACGCGGGCACGCTCGACCGCGTCCAGCGAAGAGACCGTGCGGCCCAGCTCGCCTTCCATCGCCCGGCGATGGCGCGCGCTTTCCATCATCCGGCTGGTGCCGATCCCGGTGTCCTCCTGCAGGAGCTCGAAGCCGACATCCCCGGAACGCGGCAGCCCTTCACCGGCCAGATGCAGGCGGGCTTCACCCACATCGCCGCGCGGCACCTTGATCTGACCGGTATTCGTATCAATACGGTAGCGGATGCCGGCCCCGTCCAGCGCGGTCACCACCTCCGCGGCCTCGTCCTGGTCGAGCGACGAATACAGCGGGACGAAGGTGGGGCTCATCGCCCAGAATACGATCCCCGCAATCACGGCCAGCGCACCGGCCAGCATGCCGATCAGGGCCAGCTGTCGGCCGGCCGGCATGGTGCCGAAATCCTTGATGCCGCCGCTGACGACGGCGGGCAGACTTTGCTGTGCTGCGGCCATGATCACGTCTCTCCGGAGGGATTACAGGCCTACACCTGCATCCGCATGATTTCCTGATAGGCATCCAGCAGGCGGTTGCGCACCTGATTGGTGGCCTCGAACGCCAGGCTGGACTTGTTCATCGCCACCATCACCTGCGGCAGGGACACGTTTTCATCGCCCAGTTCAAAACGGGTCTGCAGATCGGTCGCCTCCTGCTGCACCTCGTTCACGTTGCGCAGCGAGTCACGCAGGACGTTCTGGAAGTCGGCGCCACCGGCCTGACCGGTTCCACCTCCGGACGCAGGAGCCTCGACGCTCCCGCTTTCCGAGAGCTGCCGCATCTGCTGCAACACGTTCTGGATCTGCATTTCACTCATGCGTTACCTCCGGCTTCCACACGGGACGACGGTGCCTCGCCCCCGCTCAAACCAATCCCAAGCAAATGCCGGGCCAGCTCTCAGACCACTCCGGTGCGGGGGACATGGATGCCCGATTCGCGCAGTCGCGCGAGCTTGTAACGCAGGGTGCGCGGGCTGATTCCCAGCCGTTCCGCGGCCTCCTTGCGGCGCCCTCCCGCTTCTCGCAGCACGTTGAGGATCACCCGGCTTTCCTGGGTCTGCAGGGTCTGTTCCAGCAGAGGGGCCGACGGGATGTCGTCATCCGAAGCCGCCGGAACGGAAGGAGCGCCAGCCGCACTGACACCTTCGCCATGCTCCAGCATGTCGGCATCCAGCCAGATGGACTCGGCCGTGACCCGCCCGTCGCTGCGCTCGCCGGCCAGAGTGGCCGCCCGCTCCATCACGTTGGCCAGCTCGCGGGCATTCCCGGGCCAGTCATGCCCCATCAGCCGCGATTCGGCCTCCGGTGCCAGTTCCACGAGCCGGCCCTGGCTGGCGCGGGTCAGCAGCGCCCGCGCCAGCGACGGGATGTCCTCCGGCCGCTCGCGCAGCGGCGGGATCCGCACCGGGAACACGCTCAGGCGGTAATACAGGTCCTCGCGGAGTACCCCCTCGGCCACCGCCTCGCGCAGATCACGATTGGAGGTTGCGATCACCCGCACGTCGACGGGACGGGTGCGCCGCCCGCCCAGCGGTTCCACTTCCCGTTCCTGCAGCACGCGCAGCAGCTTGGGCTGCAGATGCACGGGGATTTCCGTCACCTCATCCAGCAGCAGCGTGCCACCGTCCGCCTGTACGAACTTGCCCGGCCGCGCCTCGATCGCGCCGGTAAAGGCCCCCTTCGCGTGCCCGAACAGCAGGGCCTCCAGCATGGCCTCGGGCAGCGCGGCGCAGTTGATCGCCTCGAACGGCCCCTGCGCACGGGCCGAGTGCGCATGGATCTGCCGCGCCAGCACCTCCTTGCCGACCCCCGACTCGCCCGTAATGAAGACCGTCGCAGCGGTTTGCGCGATCCGTTCGGCAAAGGCATCCAGCGAACGCATGCGCTCGCTGTGCGCCACCATTTCCGGGATCCGGGCCCGGGTGCCGGGGCCGGGGAGCTGATCGCGCAGCCACTGCGCCAGCGGCGCCGCCATGTCTGGGAGGCCGAAATGGGCATCCACGCCGGCGCGCATGGCGGCGATCTCGTTGTCATGGGTCGCATCCGGACTGATCACCGCGACCGGCAACCGTGCCGGGATCCGTTCACGCAGCGCGGCGGTCGCGGGATGGGCGATCAGGACGACCTCGGGGCGCTGCGCTTCCAGGGAGCGCTCGAGCTCTCCGTCGGTGCAGTCCTGGAGGCGAACCCGCGGGATGGTGGCCAGCACCTGCACCACGCGTTCACGCAGGGCGGCGTCGGCATTGACCAGAAGAAGGGTCGCTCGAGGCATCGGTGCAGTCCTGTCGATGGGATTCGGACTGCCTCAAGCAGTTAGTGTGCCACTATGAATAAATCCCGGTTATTCAGGTACCTGCAAACAGGGTTGCCGGTTTTCGTCGGGATCTCGACAGCGGCAACACCTTGCCACGGAGGCTCAGCCGTCAGAATCCCGTCCCAGTCCGAACTTGCGCATGCGCTCAACCAGCGTCGTCCGCCGCATGCCGAGCCGCCGCGCGGCCCGCGCCACCACATGACCGGTATCGGCCAGCGCCGCTTCGATCATCGAGCGTTCCAGGTCGTTGAGATAATCGCGCAGATCGACGCCTTCCGGTGGCAGGCCATCCGGTCCCGGCATGTTCGGGCCGGTGGCCGATGCCGACGACCCGGCCGATGCCCCGCCCGGTTCCGCCGCCGCACCGCTGCGATCCTCCACCCCTTCCGGACGCACGCGCGGCGGCAGCTGCCCCAGGTCCACCGGCAGATCGGGGTACATGATGGACAGCTGTTCCAGCAGATTGCCCAGTTCGCGGATGTTGCCGGTCCAGTCCAGACGTTCCAGGTGAGCCACCACCGCCGGCGTCAGGTGCGCGGGGCTGCCCCCCTGTTCGCGCAGCCGCTCCTCCAGCGCCGTGATCAGCTGCGGAATGTCACTGGCGCGTTCGCGCAACGGCGGCAGTTCAATGGGGAAGACGTTGAGGCGGAAGAACAGGTCCTGACGGAAATTCCCCTCCGCCACGGCCTCGTCGAGATTGCGATGGGTCGCGGCGATGATGCGCGCGTGCGTGGTGATGGACTTGTTCGACCCGACTCGTTCGAAAACGCGTTCCTGCAACACCCGGAGCAGCTTGACCTGCATGGGCAGGGGCATATCGCCGATTTCGTCCAGGAACAGCGTGCCGTCCTGCGCCAGTTCGAAACGTCCGGTGCGGGCGGTGAAGGCTCCGGTGAACGCACCCTTCTCATGGCCGAAAAGCTCGCTTTCCAGCAGATCCGGGGGAATCGCGCCGCAGTTGACCGCGACGAACGGCTTGTCGGCGCGATCCGAGGCATCATGGATGGCCCGGGCGACCACCTCCTTGCCGGAACCGGTCTCGCCGAGGATCAGCGCGGTGGCATCGGTTCGCGCGACCTGCGCCACCAGCCGCTTGACCCCGACCATGGTCGGATGGTGACCGACCAGTCCGGGTACGTCGTCATGCACGCGCTGACCGCCGAACCGCAACCACTGCAGGATCTGGGTCACCCGAGAAACCGACACCGGGTGTTCCACCACCCAGTCCACGGCCTGGTGCTCAACCTTGCCGCCGTCGGTCGGCTGGGCCACCACTGGCAGGCTGTCGGGTGCGGCATCCGCCTGGGCCGCGACCGTGGATGCCGGGCCGCACAACCAGATGGCGGCAGGTTCGCGAGGGCCATCGGTGAGTCCGTTCGCGTCGATGCGCGTCTCGGCCTCGCAGCCCATGGAGGCCAGGATGGCCCGTGTGTCACGGGCAGCTTCGGGTTCGCCCCCCAGGGCGATGTGGAGTCCGTGTTCGTCGTCCGCGGATGTCGCCATGCTGTAAGGCCCGGGTCGGAGTATGAGTGGCCTCATGCGTGAAGCCGATCACAGTATTATAGCGATCACCCACCCCCGTCAACTTTCTGTCGTTTCTCCGCGACGTCGCGTCGATGCAGACGGAAAATCCACCGCCCCAGGGCGTCGTGCATGCGGTCATCATGCGGGGTCCAGCGGATCAACTGGGCCTTGTTGCGACGTGTCGGGGGTTCGACACCCAGCACCAGGGGCTGGGGCAGAAAGTCGCTCAAATACAACGCCAGACGATCGGCATCTTCGGGCAGCGTGCCCTCCGGCAGCACGATACCGCCGCGGCTGATGACGACCGGCCGGACCGACGGGCGTTCGGGCTCCAGCGATTCGGCCAGCAGATGCACCAGCAGGTCCAGCTTGCGTTCCAGCCGTTGCAGTTCCTGGGTGGTCTCGTCCGCCACCCCGTGGGCGGCGTGGTTGCGTCCACCGCCGGCCTCGAACAGTTCGATACCGTCGACCAGACGCTCGGCCAGCTCGCCGTGGGTGAGCGGACGGCTGGTCGGACCCACCGCCAGCGATGTGTTCACTGTCAGGGTCTCCCCCAGCCAGTCACTCCAGTCCTGTTCGCTCATTATTTCCCCCTGTACGGCCGTCGGTCAGCCAACGAATGCCCGGGCGTTGCGGAACAAACGCATCCACGGACCGTCCTCGCCCCACTCCGCGGGGTGCCAGCTGTGCTGCACGGTGCGGAACACCCGTTCGGGATGCGGCATCATGATGGTCGCGCGGCCATCCTCGCTGGTAAAGGCGGTCGCGCCGCGCGGCGAACCGTTGGGGTTGGCCGGGTAGGCCTCGGCCGGGGAGTCGTCGGCCTCCACGTAGCGCAGCGCCGCCTGGTCGTACACCGGGGCCTCGCCGGGATATTCCACGCGCCCTTCTCCGTGCGACACCACCACCGGCAGCACCGACCCCCCCATCCCGTCCAGCAGCACCGACGGCCCCGGCTCCACCCGCACCAGCGACAGGCGCGCCTCGAACTGTTCCGAACGATTGCGCACAAAGCGGGGCCAGTGCCCGGCCCCCGGGATCAGCGGCGCCAGCCGCGACAGCATCTGGCAGCCATTGCACACCCCGAGACTGAAGGTGTCGTTGCGCTCGAAAAAGGACGCAAACAGCGTGCGCAGCCCCTCGTGATTGAGGATGGTGCGGGCCCAGCCGCCACCGGCCCCCAGTACGTCGCCATAGGAGAACCCGCCACAGGCGGCCAGGCCCTGCATGTCGGCCAGATCCCGCCGTCCCTCGAGCAGATCGGTCATGTGCACGTCCACCGGCTGGAAGCCCGCCCGTTCGAAGGCCGCCGCCATTTCCAGCTGCCCGTTGACACCCTGCTCGCGCAGGATCGCCACGCGCGGACGCGCCCCGGTCGCGATGAACGGCGCCGCAATATCTTCCGAGGGATCGAAATGCAGGCGTTCGGTGAGGCCGTCATCGGCATCGATCCGCGCATGCTCTTCGTCCGCGCATTCAGGATTGTCCCGCAACCGCTGCATGTGTCGGGTGGTCGCCTGCCACTGACGCTGGAGCCCGGCGCGCGTCGACTCCAGCAGGTTCTGCCCGGCCTGCGCGACCGTGACCGTCTCGTCCCTGCGCAGACGGGCCACCTCGTGCAGATGCGCGCCGAGACCGGCCTGTTGCATCGCCTCGCGCAGGGCGTCCTCGGCTCCGGTCCGCACCTGCAGAACCGCCCCCAGTTCCTCGTTGAACAGCCAGGCAGCCGGGTCCACCCCCGCCGGCACGTCGATGTCCAGGCCGAGACGTCCGGCAAAGCCCATCTCCAGCAGGGTCGTGATCAGGCCTCCGTCCGAGCGGTCGTGGTAGGCGCACAGCAGCCCCTCGCGGCGCAGGTGGCCGACCGCGTCCACGAATGCGCGCAACGCCGCCGGATCTTCAACATCCGGGGGCACTTCACCGATGCCGCCCGCCGTCTGCGCCAGGGCCGAGCCGCCCAGACGCATCTGGCCGGCCGCCAGATCGACGAACCACAGGCTGCCCCGCTCGCGGGCATCCGGCTCCGGGGTCAGGGTCCGGCGCGCATCCGCCACCGGGGCAAAACCCGACACCACCAGGGTTACCGGCGCATGCATGTGGCGCTCGTGACCGTCGGCGTCCTGCCAGACCGTGCGCATCGACAGCGAGTCCTTGCCTACCGGGATGCTGATGCCGAGCTGCGGGCACAGATCTTCGGCAACCGCCCGGACGGTATCGAACAGTCCGGCCTCCTCGCCCGACACCCCCGCAGCGGCCATCCAGTTCGCCGACAGGCGGATCGTCCGGGTGCCTTCGATGTCCGCGGCGGCCAGGTTGGTCACCACCTCGCCGATCGCCATGCGTCCGGAGGCCGGCCCCGAGAGGATCGCCACCGGCGAACGTTCACCCATGGCCATGGCCTCGCCGGTATACCCGTCGAAGTCCGTCAGCGTCACTGCGCAGTCCGCCACCGGCACCTGCCAGGGGCCGACCATGGGATCCCGCGCCACCAGGCCGCCCACCGAACGGTCACCGATGCTGATCAGGAAGTGCTTGGCGGCCACCGCCGGCAGATTGAGGACTCGCTCCAGCGCCTCCGCCAGATCCGTACCGGCCGTTTCCAGCGTCGTGACCGGCGGGGCCCGGCGCGCGTCCTCGCGCGTCATCTTCGGTGTGGCGCCCAGCAGCATGCCCATCGGCATGTCCACCGCCGGCTCGTTGAACAGCCGGTCATCCACTCGCAGGTGGCCGTCATCGGTCGCCTGCCCCACCACCGCGAACGGCGCGCGCTCGCGCTCGCAGATCGCGCGGAAGGTTTCGAGGGCCGCCGCGTCCACCGCCAGCACGTAGCGCTCCTGCGCTTCGTTGCACCACAGTTCCATCGGCGACAGGCCGGGCTCGGCGGTGGGTACCTCGCGCAGCTCCATGTGCCCGCCCCGTCCGGCATCGTCGAGGATCTCCGGGATCGCGTTGGACAGTCCGCCGGCACCCACGTCGTGGATGGAACGGATCGGGTTGCCTTCACCCAGCGCGGTGCAGCGATCGATCACCTCCTGGCAGCGCCGCTGGATCTCGGGGTTGCCACGCTGCACCGAGGCATAATCCAGGGCCTCGCTGCTCGAGCCGCTGGCCATCGACGACGCGGCCCCACCGCCCAGTCCGATCAGCATGGCGGGACCGCCCAGCACCACGATGGGCGTCTGTGCGGGCACCTCGCCCTTGTGCACGTGCTCGGCACGCATCGACCCCACGCCGCCGGCCAGCATCACGGGCTTGTGGTAACCGTACAGGACCTCTCCACCGTCCGGCTGCGGCAACGCGGACTCCAGCGTGCGGAAATACCCGCACAGCGCCGGTCGTCCGAATTCGTTGTTGAAGGCCGCGGCGCCGATCGGCCCCTCCAGCATGATGTTCAGCGCACTCTCGATCCGTCCCGGGCGCCCGAAATCCCGTTCCCACGGCTGCGGATACGCCGGAATACGCAGGTTGGACACAGTAAACCCGGTCAGGCCGGCCTTGGGCTTCGACCCCCGCCCGGTGGCGCCCTCGTCCCGGATTTCGCCGCCGGAGCCCGTGGCCGCTCCCGGCCACGGCGAGATCGCGGTCGGATGATTGTGGGTTTCCACCTTCATAAGCACCGGAAGATCCAGGTCCTCGCGACGGTATTCGCCATCGGGCCCGGGCATCAGCCGCACCCCGCGATGCCCCGCGATCACCGAGGCGTTGTCGCTGTAGGCAGACAGCACCCCGTCCGGATGGAGCCGATGGGTCTCGCGGATCATTCCGAAAAGCGTGCGGTCCTGCTCCTCGCCATCCACTACCCAGCGGGCGTTGAAGATCTTGTGCCGGCAGTGTTCGGAGTTCGCCTGCGCGAACATCATCAGCTCGGCGTCGGTCGGGGCCCGCCCCAGCGCTCGATAGCCTTCGGCCAGGTAATCGATCTCCTCTTCCGACAGCGCCAGCCCCAGCTCCCCGTTGGCGCGCGCCAGCGCGCTTCGGGCATCCGGCTCCAGGCCCACCCGTTGCAGCGAACGCGGCGTCTCCGTGCGGAACAGGGCGCCCGCGTCCGCGGGATCTTCGATGACCGCCTCGGTCATGCGGTCGAACAGGGGCGCAGCCATGTCCACAAGATCCAGCCCCTGCGGCAGCTCACCACCCACGTACCAGTGGGTACCCCGTTCGATCCGCTCCACGGCGGATTCCAGCCCCGCATGACGGGCAATCTCGGTGGCCTTGGATGACCAGGCGCTGATCGTGCCCGGGCGCGGGATCACCACGGGTTCGCGCACCGCCTCGAATGCCGGAGCGGACCAGGCCTCGCCTTCGTCCAGCAGCGCGGCCAGACGCTTCTCCTCGTCCGCATGGAGCCGGCGGTGCAGATGCACGAAATACAGATGACGCGCCGCCAGGCGGACCGGCACCCCGGTGCGCTCCTCCAGCGCCGCTTCCAGCGTCCGCAGTCGAAAGGAGGAAACCGCCGTGCCGCCTTGAAAAACCCGCATCATCTTCACCCGGTGTGCCGTGGTTGGACCTGTTTCGAGCCGCGCATTGTACCGGAGCACCGCCACCTCCGGGAGAATGTCGGAGGTGCACGGGAACTCCGACTGCGGTACCCTGTCCGAGTAGTTGCAAAGGGGGCGACCTGGATTCGACGCGGGTCGCGAAACCTGAGGTGCATGCCGAGGATGTAGTGAGCCTCGTAAAAATCACTGCAAAAAAATAGTTGCCAACGACGACAACTACGCACTCGCCGCTTAAAACCCGGTAGGGTGCCGTCCGACTGGAGCCGTGCTTGTGCGTCCAGTATCGGGCGTCGACTCTCACAAGCTCGCGGTGAAGCGTGCCCGGCGCGGATCCGTTAAAACTCAACCGGGATCGCCAGACGTCTTCCCTGCCTGTCGGGTAGCGGCTGGTTAAACGCAAAGACAGGATAAGCATGTAGAGCCGAGGGCGGAGGGCCTGCGGACGCGGGTTCGATTCCCGCCGCCTCCACCAGTTAAGCTGTAAAATCAGGCACCTACGGGTGCCTTTTTCTTGCGCCCCATCACCTGCCCAATCACGATGAGACAGGGAAACGCCGATCAGGCCACACGTGCGACCTCGAGCCGCTTTCGCGTGTGAGCGGGGATGTCTTCAGTCTGCCGCCTGGTGTTCGCTGATCACGGAGCGGATGTGCCCAAAGAGCTCTTCCAGCTCGCGAGGCTTTTTCCCGATTACCTCACTGACGCGGCCGTGGAGGCGTTCAAGCTCGGCATTCGACAACTCCTTGGCTGTCACCACGATAACCGGGATGTCCTTCCAGTCGGGGTTTCGACGAATCTCTTCCAGGAAATCGAAACCATCCATACGGGGCATCATCAGGTCCAGGAGGATTGCAGCTGGCGGCTCGGACCGAAGGCGCTCCAGGCCTTCGACTCCATCGCTGGCCAGAGAAACCATCCACCCGTCCCGTTGCAGAGTACGCTGCAGAACATCCCGTGTCCCGGCGTCGTCTTCCACCACTAGAATCCGGTTACGCGGCTCGGACGTCGTCAATTTCGAGAGCACGGTGGCAAGTCGCTTTCGATCCACTGGCTTGGTGACATAGTCCGTCGCCCCCAGCGCAAATCCTGTGGTCTTCTGATCCATGATCGTGACCATCACCACGGGTATATCGGTCAGAACACGATCGCGCTTGATCCGGCTCAGCACCGCCCAGCCGTCCATCTGCGGCATCATTACATCCAGCGTGATCGCCACCGGACGGATTTCCCTGGCCTTCTGCAGCGCCTGTTCGCCGTCCGTCGCGACCTCGACACAGTGCGCAACTGCCGGGCCAGAAGATCGCGTACGGAGGGGTCGTCATCCACCACAAGTATGGTCGTCCCGTGCGTGGCATTGCCGGTCGCCGACTCACCGCCCCGAACCTCCGGAGGGGTCTCGCCGGACGGCGTTGTCACCGGCAACTCCATCGTGAACGTAGAACCTTCCCCGTATTCACTGACCACACGGATTTCGCCACCAAGCATCTGACAGAAATGCCGCGTGATGGCCAGTCCCAGCCCTGTACCGCCGAATTTGCGGGTAGTGGAGGCATCTGCCCGTGAAAACGATACCCTTCATTATTCCCCCTCCCGGGTGCTTCCAGGCAGCGGCCCGGCAGCCCCTTGCATATACCGGTAACATGCTTTCTTGTTGAAGCTTTCACATTTCTCGAGCCCGGACAAGCCCGGGAGGCGCGGAAACGCGGATGCACTGGCTCGGACATGATCTGCCTCAATCCCTCCGTTCGGGAAACGAGGCATGGGGCCCTGAAGCGGCAGCTGGCCACCCCATACGGGTTCAGGGGTTGCGCTTATTCCGTGAATTCACGGGGGCTTCAGCTGTTCCACTGCTCCAGCCATCCGGCGAACTCGCCGGTGGGCATTGGTCGGGCGATGTGGAAGCCCTGCCCGAGGGCCACGCCGGCATCCCGCAGGTAAGCGAGCTGGTCCTCGTTCTCGATGCCTTCGGCAACGGTCTTGAGGCCGAAGTCATGCGCGAGGTGAATGATTGCGCGTATCACCGTATCGCTGCCCGCTTCGCCGGGTACGCCGTCGACAAACTGCTTGTCGATCTTGAGGGTGTCCACCGGCAACTGCTGCAGGTAGCCGAGCGAGGAATAACCGGTGCCGAAGTCGTCGATGGCAACCCGGAACCCGGCCTCGCGCAGCGTCTGCAGGCGCCCGATGGTATCGGTGCCGGTCTCGCACAGCATGGTCTCGGTGAGTTCGATCTCGATCGCTTCGGGTGGCAGTCCGTGCTCGGCGCACAGGGCTCGCATCTGATTGACGAAATCCGTATCGGCGAGATCCGCCGGCGTGATGTTCACCGCCAGCACGAACCTGCCTTCCCGGCCGTCGCGCAGCTCCGCGGCGATGCGAAAGGCAGTGGCGAGGACCCAGGGCGTGATCCGGCGGATGAAACCGCTGGATTCGGCGACCGGGATGAACCGCCCTGGCGGCACCAGCTCGCCGGAAGGCAGACGCCAACGGATCAGGGCCTCGGCACCGGCAATCCGGTTGTCCGTGAGCGATAGCTTGGGCTGCAGCCACAGCTCGAACTGGTCTTCGGCCAGTGCATCATGCAGCGCCGCCTCGGTGCGCAGATGATGCAGCATGGCCTCGCGCCGGTTCTCCGAATAGAACGCCGGCTCGCCCTCGCCCGCCTGTGCCGCGGCCATCATCGCCGCGTTGATCACACTTTCGGCGTCGCTGCCGTCTTCGGGGTAACTGGCAATGCCAATGCGGGCCCTGAGGTGGACCGACTCGCCGGCGATCCGGATCGGCCGACGCTCCATCTGTGCGAGGCGGCTGCACAGCGGCATCACCCGGTCCATGGGCAACGTGTCGTCGACAACCAGAGCACCCCAGTCCTCGGTATCCAGCCGGGCGAGCTCCGTCTCTTCCTCCAGCAGATGCGCGAATCGTTCGGTACAGGCGACCGCGGCACGATCAAGGCCGCGATGACCGAAGGTCTCGAGCACACTGGTGAACGGCGTGTGGATCACCACCACGTGAACCGATACGCCCTCTTCCCTTGCCCTTTCCAGCTCGCTGCGCACCCTTTCATGGAATAGCAGGCGGTTGGGCAGGCCCGTCACGCGGTCATAGTTCACGATGCGCACGAGCTCCTCGTGCCGGGTCTGAGCCTGATGGCGGGCACTCAGCAGGAGTTCCACGCGTTCGAGGAATTCGGAGCGGTCGACAGGGCTGATGACAAACTCGTCGACGATGGAACGCAGGCGGCCTGCCCGGCTGCGCAGGTCCGCACGCGGGAGCATCAGCATCACGGGCAGGAACACCGGCTGCTGGGCGCTCTTCGCTTCGTACAGCGCATCATGCCAGCGCACCAGCCCCGGGCCGTCGCCGATGGCCAGGTCAAAGCCGTCTGACGGCAGTTCAATATTGTCTGGATGGACCACCTGGTAACGCGCCGACAACAGATTCTCCACCTGCTGGCGATTGCCGCGTCCGTCCATCAGCGAGAGGATGCGGGGGGGCTTCCCGACGTCAGTGGCCGAGGCCTGCGAGGCCACCGGCCGCCAGGCGGCGGGGGGCGGGACATTCGTCCCCGAATCACCCGGATCAGGCCTGTCCGTCATCCGCGTCCTCCCTGGTGGATCCCGTCCCCGGCTGCAGGCTCCGGAGCAGATTCAGCAATGCCTCCTTGGCGACCGGCTTGTACAACACACTGGCCGCCCCGTACTGCAGCGAACGGTTCCCGGCATCACGATGGCGATTGGTGGAAAGGACGACGAACGGGATGCCATGGTCCTGCAGTCGCTGACACATCGGCCAGACCGTCTCGCCGAAGCCCGATGGATCGACCAGCGCAACCCAGTGGCCTTCCCGTTGATTCAGCAGTGCCTGCAGTTCGTCCGCCGTGGATGCCCGGGCTGCCGCCATGCCCGCTTCCTCGGCGGCCCGGGCCAGCACGCGTGCATTGCCCGGCTGATACACGATCAGGATCACGCCGAGCGGGGTTTCCGCGGTCATGTCTTGTCCTTCCGGCCGCCATCGCCCTGAAGTACCGCACTGGCCGGCTGCCCGACCCGGAAACCACCCGGAGCGATCTCGAAGCGGCGCTGAACCCGTTCAAAATTGGACATCCGTTTCTTCAGGATCCCGATCAGCTTTTCCAGGGTATCGCCCCCATGGACATAACGGAAAAAGATCACGTTGTCCGCCAGATGGCTGATGTCGCGCGACGAAATCTGGAAATCTTCGCCGAAGGCATGGTTCTCGTTGACCAGGAGCACCGTAATGCCGCGCCTCGACAGCGACTTGGCGAGCGTGTGCAGCGGGCGGTGGACGGCCTCGTCCGGGTTCAGGGCCATGTCGAAGCCGGTAACACTGTCGATCACCACGAGATCGATGTTTTCCTCCTCAATCCGCTGCAGCAGGTCTGCCATGAACTCCTCGGCGAGATATCGCAGCGGTTCGATCTGTTCCACCCGCAGGTTCTCCGATTCCAGCGGACCGTCCACGTCGATTTCCAGGTTCCGCAGCCGCCGTAGATAGCCATCCAGCTCCTCCTCGAACTGGAACACGCTGGCGCGATGACCGTCCCGGGCCGCCACGGCCGCGATCATGGCCGCCACGGTCGACTTTCCGACACCACTGGGGCCGGTGATCAGTGTGATGGTGCCACTCTCGAGGCCGCCATGGAGCATCTCGTCCAGATCGCCATTCCCGCTGCGGAACTGCACGCTGCCCGCGCCGTTCGTCAGCCGTCGCATTGGCGGCAGGATGCGCGGAAACACCTCCACGCCACTCTCGTCCACCCGGTACTGGTGCGGCCCCCGACGGGTCCGCGAGCCGCGCAGCTTCGACACCTCGACCGTGGGGCTGGAGATGCCCGGGTCCAGGGTGATGACACCGTCCGCCAGAAACTGGAGGTCGTCATCGGGGCTCTCCGCCGAAAACTCCGAGGTAAACATCGCGGTGACGCCCCGATCGACGAGAAACCGCAGCAATGAAACCACCTGCTGGCGGAACTGGTAGCGGTCGGCGGACATGAGCCGCAGGTGGGTCAGCGAGTCGATGAAAACCCGTTCCGGCTGGATGCGTTCGACCGCCTCGACCACCGTATCGATCATCGGGGCCTGCTCGACATCGGAGGCGGCGAAGACATCGTAGGTCTCGGCGCCGGTAAAAAATTCCTCGGATGGGGCCAGGCTCAGGAACTCGATGCGGCGGGTATCGAGACCGACCCTGGCCGCATTCGCCTGAAGCTCCGCCTCCGGCTCCTGAAAACCGATGAAAAGTGTTCGCTCTTCCTCCTCCGCCGCGAGGAGAAAACTCAGACCAATGGTGGTCTTGCCCAGCCCGGGACCACCACGCAGAAGGTAGCCGCGGCGGGCGATCAGCCCTCCGTCAAGAACCTGGTCCAGGCCGGGAACGCCGGAGGAGACCCGTTCCAGCTCCCCGGCGACCGTGGATGGGTCGGCGTCACGTGTCACTGAGTCCATGTCATGCTTCCTTGTCGGTTGCTGGATTGAACCCTGTTCCCATTGACCAATAATGGTTTCTGCCGGTTCCCTCGGCATCCCCTTGCCAATCATGCCCGGCTTCCGGTCTTCCACGAAAGGGAGCACCCGAGCGTTGCGCCGTCCCGGTAGGATCATGGTCCCGCATGCGGTATAAACACCCCACCCCCGCCCAGGTAACCCTTGCAAGGAGATCGGGATGCCCGTGTACCAGCAGCCACTCACCTTCCACACCCGCGGGCGCCAGAGCCTGGACATCACCCGCGAGGTTGCCCGAATCATCGGCGATTCCGGCATCACCACCGGCACCTGCCACGTCTTCCAGCACCACACCAGTGCGTCGCTGCTGATCACCGAGAACGCCGCCCCGGACGTCCGGCGCGATCTGGAGACGATCCTGGCCCGGCTGGCGCCGGACGGCGACCCCGCCTACCGCCACGACATGGAAGGCGACGACGACATGGCCGCCCATGCCCGGGCCATGCTGACCCACAATGACCTCACTCTCCCGGTCACCCGCGGCCGCCCCGCTCTGGGTACCTGGCAGGGGGTCTTCCTCTGGGAGCACCGTTACGCCGGACACGACCGTCGTATCACCGTGACCGTGCAGGGCGAATAACCCGGTTTTCTTCAGCCGGCCGCACCACGGGCCGGACGGGCGTGCACGGTGATTTCCTCGCGATCGTGATACAGCTGGCGCGCGCGCAGGCGAAATCCGTGCCCGGCCAGCCGGCCCTCCAGTCGATCAAGACATTCACGCACGGTCTCGTAGCGCTTCTTCATTGGCAGCTTGAGGTTAAAGATTGCCTCTTCCGCCCAGCCCGCTTCCAGCCAGTCGCCGATGCGGTCCGCGACGCGCCCGGGCCGGTCCACGATGTCGCACACCAGCCAGTGCACCGGACGCGGGGGCATCCAGGTGAACGCATCCTCGCGGATATGCTCCACCTGGCCCCCGGCCATCAGGTCGGCATCCATCGGACCGTTGTCCACGGCCTGGACATGCAGGCCGTGCCGCACCAGCTGCCAGGTCCAGCCCCCCGGCGCCGCCCCCAGATCCACCGCCGTCATGCCCTCCGCCAGTCGCTGTTCGCGCTCCTCGGGTGTCAGGAACTGGTGCCAGGCTTCCTCGAGTTTCAACGCGGAACGGCTGGGCGCCGCGCGCGGGGCCTTCAGCCGCAGGATGCCCCCCGGACGGTCGCTGCTGCTCTCCGGCGCGGCCAGACCCAGCTGCACACGGTCCCCGGCCGTCCAGAAACAATGAAGACGACAACCCTGCGCCTCACCCTGTCCGCGCAGCGCGCCGGCCTTGCGCAACGCCGAGGCCAGCGGGCGCTCCAGTGCCTTTCCGAGGCGGTGCAGCTCCTTGCCCTTGTTGGTATCCGGCGTCTCGTGCCAGATGGCCTCAAACGCCCAGCCGCTCGCGCGGATCCGTTCCACGACCGGGCTCACCCGATCTTCGCGTGACAGGCCCTCCAGCGGATGCAGCGCGGGGAGGCGCTGGCGCGCGAAGATCCGCTCTTCCAGGGAAAACGCGTCGCGCAGCGGTGCCGGATCGCCATCGGCCGATAACAAGCGGACGAAGGCCGTCCCTTCACCGAACCGTGGATAGACGGCCAGGCCTTCGCGCGCGGCTTCCGCGGCCAGCTCGCCGGCCAGGTCCTTTTCGAATCCTGCCCGGCAATAAAAAAGCAGTTCTTCCATGATCCTCCCCAAGTAATTCCGCGCGCCTGCGGCGCCCTGTGGAGCGGCCCCGGCCGCGAATCGCGGCGCCAATCAACACCCCGCGTTGTTCGCGTGCAAGCACGCTCCCATCAAGGGTACCCCGAGAAACCACCCCGGGAGCCTTTCCGGGATCCCTCCTTCACTCGGGGCCTCTCGGGGGCAACAAAAAGGGCCGCCCCTCGCGGGACGGCCCTTCACGATCCGGCTCCGGATCGCAAGGATCCGGAGCATCTGGCGGCCTTAGCGAGCCAGGCCGGGATCGCCCTCCACGTTCTTCAGCTTCGGCAGGTAGGGCTCGCCCACGTTGACCGTATCCTGGTTGCGCAGCCAGTTACCCACCACTTCCCAGACCGGGGGCGTGTCATGCGGCTGATGCACGTCGGCCCAGCCCGCCACCACATAGCGCCGTTCCGGATCCATGGGTTCGCCATTGATCTCCATGTCGGTGATGCGCTCGCCCATCGGCTTGTGCGGGTCGATGGTGTAGCGGACACCACCGGTGCGCACCATGTCACCGCCGCGATGACGATACGGGTCTTCGTTGAAGATCGAGTTGGCCACGTCTTCCATCGCGTGCTTGAGATCCGCGCCGGTCATCTCGTTGCGCGTGGTCTCGGAGTACGTCGTCGCGGTCTGGGTCATCAGCTCTTCGAAAGTGATCGGCTGGCCCGGCAGCACGCTCACGCCCCAGCGGAAACCCGGCGACAGCGCGACTTCGGCGTCCATCTCCTCCATCATCGCCTGCACGATGACCTCGTCGAAGGTACCGTTGAAGTTGCCACGGCGGTAGAGGACGTCGTCGGTCACCGCCAGTTCTTCCCGCAGCTTGTCCTCGAACGGCTTGCGCACCTCTTCGATGTGCGCCTCCATCTCCGGATCCGCGTCCAGGATGTTGGCGAACACCGGCAGCATCTTGAAGCGGTAGTCCTTGATGCCGCTGTCGTTCACATCCAGATCCAGCACGCCCAGGAACTTGCCGTTGGAACCGGCGTTGGTCACCAGCGTGCGCTCGCCCGCGGCGTTCTCGATCTCCAGCGCACCCGGGATCGCGTCGTGGGTGTGGCCGCCCATGATCACGTCGACGTCGCGCAGCCGGCGGGCCATTTCGATGTCCGTCACCATGCCGTTGTGCGACAGGATCGCCACGACCTTCGCGCCCTTCTGACGCACCTCGTCGATCATCTGCTGCATCTTGTCGTCACGGATGCCGAACGACCATTCCGGGAACATGTAATCCGGATTGGCCACCGAGGTGTACGGGAAGGCCTGTCCGATCACGGCCACCGGGACGCCGTTCATCTCGCGGATGGTGTAGGGCTCGAAGATCCGGTCACCCCAGTCGCGGTCCTCGACGTTCTGCGCGACGAAGTCGATGCCGTTGGGCTTGAAGTCGTTCTCGATGACTTCCTTGACGCGCTCGTCACCGAAGGTGAACTCCCAGTGACCGGTCATCACGTCCACGCCCAGGAGCTTCTGCGCGTCGACCATGTCCTGCCCGCCGGTCCACAGCGAGGTCGCCGAACCCTGCCAGGTGTCGCCACCGTCCAGCAGGAGGGAGTTCGGCCGGTCCGCACGCAGGCGCTTGACCAGGGTCGACAGATGCGAGAAGCCGCCGACCCGACCGTACTTCTCGGCCGCCTCGGCGAAATCGAGGAAGGTCAGCGCATGGGCCTCGGGCGTGCCCTTTTCGACCCCGAAGTGGTCGAGCAGCGCCTCGCCGGCCAGCACCGGCGGCTTGCCCTGCATGTCCCCCACGCCAATGTTCACGTCCGGCTCACGGAAATAGACCGGGCGCAGCTGCGCGTGGCAGTCGGTGTAATGCAGCAGAGACACGTTCCCGAACGGAGAAATGTCGTAGAAATCCGACGGCGCGCGCTGCCAGTCGATGCTCTCGCCCGCCCAGGCATTGGTGGCGAGACCGGCCGCGCTGGCGGCCACCATGACTTCGAGGAATTCCCTCCGCGTGAGGTTCATATACCACTCCTGAGTGTTAGGACCTGAATGAAGTAAAGACGTCGGCCGGGTAGCGCTGCCAGACGCCCTGGTGAACGAAAAGACGTCGGCCCGACATCGGTTATTCCGTCCCGACAGAGGCCATTGCTACAGCGTGACGCGGAACGGCGGCTGCGTCGCAAAACGCCCACACGCTAAGGGGATAACAAAAAAGGCCCCTTCGTCCTGAAGGGGCCAACACGCGACATACACCACTTGACGGTGCCCGGCTCGGGGCAGAGAGCCTGCCGGCGACCACCACCGCAGAAAGCGGACAGTTCAAGTGTAGCGTCAGGAGAAAGCGAGTTCGTGATGCAGATCAACGAGTAATGCCGGCATCCCCCGAGGCCCGCCACTCGGGAACGCGCGATCTCGTCCATTGCACACGGCGCCGATGTCGTTTAACCTTTCGCAGCTTACGGAGAGGTGGCCGAGCGGTCGAAGGCGCACGCCTGGAAAGTGTGTATACGGTAACCCCGTATCGAGGGTTCGAATCCCTCCCTCTCCGCCAGATTTCAGAATCAGGGGGCAACCGGGCCCCTGATTCCATGTAAATCCCGGTCGGATGAGGGATTCGAACCCGAGGAATCGGACAAGCCGGGTTCGACGGGTGCCGCACCGCGGCACCCGAACATCGTCGCAGGCGATGGCCCGGAGGGCGAGCCACAGCGTGGCGAGTAATCCCTCCCTCTCCGCCAGATTTCAGGGGGTATTCCGGCGCCCGCAGCGGGCAACGCCGGAACTCGGCAAGAAAGGGCCCTCGCGGCCCTTTTTTTACATCGGCTCCGCGTATGGCGCGCACTCCGCGCCGGGACCAGGGAAGAATGGGCAACCCCAAGGATCAAACGGGCGACCACCGCACCCGCTGGCTGGGCTCCCTCATCAACCTGCCGCGCCGAACCAAGCGCTGGCTGATGGTCGCGGCCGATGTGGCCATGCTTCCGCTCGCCCTGTGGACGGCCTTCGCCCTCCGTCTGGCCGAACCCCTGCCCGAAGCCCTGATCAATGCCTGGTGGCTGTTTCCCCTGCTGCCGGTGGTCGGTGTGTTCATCTTCGCCCGGCTGGGCCTCTACCGTGCCGTGGTTCGTTTCATGGGAATCCGCGCGGTATGGTCCGTGGCCACCGGGGTCGTCCTGCTCGCCGGATTCCTGTGGGCGGCCGCGGCGATTGGCCGGCTGGACGACTTCCCTCGCCTGGTCCCGGTGGCCTTCGCCCTCCTGGCCTTCATCTACGTGGGTGGCAGCCGTTTTCTCGTGCGCAGCTGGTACCAGAACGTGAACGAACTGCGCCGCCACGCGGAACCCGTACTGGTCTATGGCGCCGGTGCCGCCGGGATGCAGCTCGCTGGCGGCCTCGGCACCACCGGGCAGTTCCGCATCATCGCCTTCATCGACGACAACCCGGCCCTGCAGGGGCAGGCGATCAACGGCATTCGGGTCCACCCCCCGCAGATGATCGGGACGCTGATGCACCAGTACGGCATCCGGCGCATCCTGCTGGCCGTTCCTTCGGCCTCGCGCTCGGCGCGCAAGGCCATCCTGGAGCGCCTCGAGCCCTATCCCCTGCATGTGCAGTCGGTACCCTCCATGGAGGCCGTCGTCTCCGGCCAGGCGCGCCTGGACCAGCTCGAAGATATCGACGTGGCGGATCTCCTGGGACGCGACCCGGTGCCGCCTCAGCCGGACCTGCTGCAATGCAGCATTGTGGATCGCCGCGTAATGGTCACCGGTGCCGGCGGCTCCATCGGCTCGGAGCTGTGCCGGCGCATCCTCCGCCAGGGACCGGCCGAACTCGTCCTGTTCGAACGCAACGAATTCGCGCTCTACCGTATCGAACACGAAATGCAGGCACTGCGTGCCGAGCTCGGCCTGGACTGCCCGATCCATGCCGTTCTGGGGTCGGTCACCCTGCCCCGGCGGGTGGAATCCGTCCTCGCCCGCCACCGGATCCAGACCCTTTACCATGCGGCCGCCTACAAGCACGTACCCATCGTCGAGGAGAATGCCGTCGAGGGAGTGCGCAACAATGTCCTCGGAACGCGGGTGCTGGCCGACGCCGCGATCGCGGCCGGCGTGGAACGATTCATCCTCATCAGTACCGACAAGGCCGTGCGCCCCACCAACGTCATGGGCGCGAGCAAGCGGCTGGCGGAAATGATCCTGCAGGACCGGGCAGCCGGCACCCCGGCTACCGTGTTTTCCATGGTGCGCTTTGGCAACGTCCTCGGATCATCCGGTTCCGTCGTGCCCCTGTTTCATCGCCAGATCCGGGAAGGCGGCCCCGTCACGGTGACCCACCCCGAGATCACGCGCTACTTCATGTCCATCCCGGAGGCCGCCGAGCTGGTGATCCAGGCCGGCACCATGGCCGGCGGCGGTGAGGTCTTTGTCCTCGACATGGGCGAGCCCGTACGAATCCAGGATCTCGCCCGACGCATGATCCGCCTGCACGGCCGCCAGGTCCGGGACGACAACGGCGACCCGCCCGACGGCGTGGCGATCCAGTTCACCGGGCTGCGCCCGGGCGAAAAGCTCTACGAAGAACTGCTCATTGGCGACAACGTGGAGAGCACGCGACACCCCCGTATCATGCAGGCTCGCGAAGACCGGGCGCCGGCGGATGCCCTGAACCAGGCACTGCAAGACCTGGAAGAAGCGGATCGGGCCATGAATGCCGAAGCGACCCGCACCCGGCTCCGGGAAATCGTCCCCGAATACCGGCCGGCCAGCTGATCCGCTACTTGTAGGAGTAGTGGTAGTAGCCGTACCCGTAACTGGCGCTCGCGGTGGCCTCCATCGAGTTCAGGATCACACCCCGGGTTTCCACGCCCGCACTCTCCAGACGACGCCGCGCCGCCTCGATCTCGCGCGGCGGGTTGAGCTGGAAGCGCACCACCATCAGGGTGGTCGAGCAGTGGCGCGCGACCACGGAGGCGTCCGTCACCGCCAGGATCGGCGGCGTATCGATCAGCACCAGGTCGTACTGCTCGCTCGCCTGATCGAGGAACCGGGTAAAACGCTCGTTCATCAGCAGCTCGGCGGGATTCGGGGGCGCCGAGCCCCGGGCCATGTAATCGAGGCCCTCGATATCGGTATGGCGGATGGCCTCCCCGGGCGTCAGCTTCTCCGACAGCAGATCGGAGAGACCGCCCGCACTGGCCTCGCCGAACGCATGATGAACGTGCCCCTTGCGCATGTCGGCGTCGACCACCAGGACCTTCTGGCCCGCCTGGGCACACACCGCCGCCAGGTTCACCGAGATGAAACTCTTGCCGACACCCGGGCTGGGACCGGTGATCACCAGCCGATTGTCCGCCGCCTCGAGCATCGCGAAATGCAGGCTGCTGCGCAGACCACGCAGCGCCTCGATGGCCCCGTCCGTCGGGGAATACGAGGCCAGCACCCCCGTCACGACCCCTTCTTCCCCGGTGGCCCCGCGTCGACGCCCGCTTTTCAGATCACGCCGCCGCCGCAGCCGCTTGACGAGTTTCTGCTGCACGTCCGACAGCGGTACGGTCGCATAGACCGGTAGATCCAGTTCCTCGATCTGCTCCTGTGATTCAACGCCCCGGTTGAGCATCCCGCGCAGCAGCACCAGCGCCACCGAAAGCATGCCGCCGAGGACCGTTGCCAGCGCCACGATCAGCCCGCGCTGTGGCTCCACCGGTGACGGCAGAACTGCGGCATCGTCCAGGATGCGGACATTCCCCACCGTGCTGGCTCGCGTGATGTCCATCTCCTGCATGCGGTTGAGCAGCTGGACATAGACTTCCTGGTTCACTTCGACATCACGCTGCAGCCGGAGTACCTGTTGCTGGGTCTCCGGCAGACCCCCGATCTCCTGCTGCAGCTCCCGGCGCTCGTTCTCCAGTTGCTCGCGTTTTTCCAGCAGGGTGACGTAGGTCGGATGGTTCTGCGTGTACCGACGGGAGATCTCCGCCTCCTCGAATTCCAGCTCGGTGATCTGGCGCTCCAGGTCAACCAGCCGGTCGAGGACCGCCTGCGTCTCCATCGACATGTCGACGCTTTCCTGCTCCACCTGATACTCGTTCAGGGCGTCTTCCGCTTCCCGCAGCCGTGCCCGTACCTGGGGCACCTGCTCTTCCAGGAACTCCAGGCTCTGTTCCGCCTCCGCGGCCTGACGTTCGACGTTCTGGCGGCGATAGATGTCACTGATCGCGTTCAGGGCGCCGCGAGCCTGTTCCGAATCGGTGTGGGTGAATGTCAGGCTGAAGACACCGCTCTCATTGCCCTGTTCCGTGGCCTGGAAACGGTTGCGCAGATCGCGTATCGCGGCCAGCCGAGCGTGGCGCTGGAGTTCGAAGCGGGCCCCGGCCCCGGCCGAGATGTCCTCCACAAACAGGATGATCTGCCCGTCGAGGAAGCTCGCCTCCTCCCCGGTTCGGCCTTCTCCCAGGACCCGATCGTCGTGGGCCAGGCGGAACTGATCCTCGCCGGTGACCTGCAGTGTCAGGGTTTCCCCTTCCATCGCGGGCGTGACCCGCAGATCGCCCACCGTCAGCGATTCTCCGGACCACGCATAGCGCTCGGCGACGCCGCCCAACACGGCGGCCCGGCTCCGGTCCCAGTCCCGGCGGACCAGAAAATCTCCGATGACCGGCAGGCGCACCGGACGCACGATCAGGTCCAGGCGCTCGCGATCCACCGCCTGACCCAGCACCATGCGCGAACGCAGAATCTCCAGTTCCGCCGATGCACGCGGCTCGCGCCCCAGCATCTCGCGCATGTCGTTCAGTGGTGCACTGACACCGCCGGTATCCTCCACCTGGACCAGCGCATCCGCCTGGTAGACCGGCGTCGAGAGGGTCGCATACGCCCCTCCGCCCAGCATGAACAGGAAGGTGATGCCGACGATCCACCACTTGTGATCGAGCAGCAGTCCGAGCAGCCGGCCAAGGTCGATCTCGTCATCCGCCGGCGGCGGGGAAGCGGGGGTCTGCGTCATGGGTTACCTGTTCCTGTCGTGGCGCGGCCGGGAGATCAGCCCAGTCGCTCCGCCCAGCTCTGTGCGGCTTCGGTCAGCAGCGCGTGCACTTGCCGAAATGCCTCGTCGCTCTTGCCATAGGGATCGGGAATATCGCGCCCGCGACCGTCATCCAGCCAGTGGCCGAAACGCATGGTCTTGCCCAGGGCACGGGGGTGGTTGCGGCCGATCGCCTGGCGCTGCCCGTCGCTCATCACCAGCACCAGATCCGATTGCTCGAGCATGCCGGTGGTCACTTGCCGGGCCTCGTGACCGGACACGTCCAGGCCATCGGCCTCCGCCAGTGCCCGCGCCTGCGGCGCGACACCCTCGCCGACCAGCGCGCCCAGACCGGCCGAGCCAATGCTGCGCTCCGGGGCATGCCGGCGCAGCATCGCCTCGGCCACCGGACTGCGACAGATGTTGCCCGTACATACCACGAGGATCCGTTCAAACATCCGTTCCACCCTGCCCGCTCAGAAGTCGTCGCGCAGCTCGCGCACGTCGCGCGTGGCCTGGGAGGCACGATAAACAGCGTTAACAGTCGGCAGCAACTGATTGATCACACGGTTCCAGCGCCCCAGGGGAGTCGTCGTCACATAGACGATATCCATGGGTTCGAGCTCGAACTCGGTCCCCAGCACCAGCGCCGTGGCATCCCGGGCGTCCAGCTGGTAAACCGTCGCCAGCAGGTCACTGTCCGGCGGCGCCTGACGGACCACAAAGATGCCGCTGGCATCCGCCGTCGCCTCGTTGAAGCCACCGGAATCGGTAAGTGCGTCGGTCAGCGAGATCCGTCCGCGTCCCATCGGGATACTGCGCGGTTCGCCCACCTCGCCCAGCACATACGCCTTCTGGTCGGTCGTGTCCGGCACGTGCAGCACGTCGCCATCCCGGAGCACGCGGTTCTCGGACAGATCGCCCTCGCTCAGCATCGCGTACATCGACAGCGGCACTTCTTCACCATCGCGTGTCAGACGTACGTTGTGCCAGTTCGCCTCCTCGGTCAGCCCACCGGCATCATTGATCGCGTCCAGCACCGTCAACGGAACGTTGGTCACCGGCTGGCGCCCCGGTTCGCGCACCTCGCCGGTCACGTGCACCTGCTGCGAGCGGTAATCCGCCACCAGCACTTCTACCTGCGGATCATTGATGACCGCGGCGAGCTCTTCCGCAAGGATGTCCCGCACTTCGGCGACCGTTCGGCCCTCGACCTCCACCCGTCCGACGAACGGATAGAAGATGGTCCCGTCGGAATGCACCGTATTGCCGGATTCGGCCGCCGAGCGTTCCGAACCGGCCGGGATCGTCAGTTCGGGATGGTCATAAACGATGATGCTGAGCACGTCGCCGCGACCGATCCGGTAGTCGTACCGCGTGTCATCCGCCTCGAGCTCCTCGCGTGCCTGTTCCAGATCCGGCTGGACGGGATCCTCGGCCTCCTGACGAACCAGACCCCGGGTGATCGGCTTCACTTCCACCTTGTCGTGCAGTGGTTCGCTCTCGGCGCGCTCCTGAATGAAACCACCCGGCGCGAACCCGCAGCCCGACAGGGCGACGGCGACCACGAGAGGCACCGCGGTTTTCCAGCTTCCTGCTGCGATCATTGGCAACTGCACCCGGTTTGGCGATCTCTGAAGGCCGCAAGGATACAGCTCGGTGCGGGCATGTTCCACAGTTCCGGCCCCATCCTTTCCGAGTATCGCCGCGGTCCGTCGGCCGGGCCGCGAACGTGTACATTGGTCCACGTTTCCTTACCATGCGCGGATTCCGAAACCCGATTTTCAAACCGTCATCGCGGAGTTCCGATGTCCGAAGCAGCCACGCTGATCCTGAGCGCCTCCTGGGTGCTGCCCGTGGTTCCACGGGGAGCCGTCCTGGAAGACCATGCGGTAGTCATTCGCGACGGTGCCATCCTGGCCGTCCAGCCGCGCGAACAGGCCCTCGCCGAGCATCCCGAGGCCCGCCACGAACATCGCGAGGGGCACGCCCTGATGCCGGGGCTGGTGAACGCCCACACCCATGCCGGCATGACCCTGTTGCGCGGCATCGGCAGCGACCAGCCGCTGATGGAGTGGCTGAAGCGCTACGTATGGCCGGTGGAGGGCCGGCTGCTGTCGCCGGAGTTCGTCAACGACGGCACCCGGCTGGCTGCCGCGGAAATGCTGCGCGGCGGCACCACCTGCTTCTCCGACATGTATCTGTTCGTGGGGGACGCCGCCGCCGCGGTCGATGCCAGCGGCATCCGCGGGGTGATGGGCCTGACGGTGTTCGACTTTCCCACCCCCTGGGCGCAGACCCCGGACGAATACTTCCAGCGCGGCCGCGAGGTGGTGGAGACCTGGGGTGATCACCCCCGCATCCGTTTCACCGTCGCTCCTCACGCGCCTTACACCGTCGGTGACGAGAGCATGCAGCGGGTGGGCGAGCGCGCCCGCGAGCTGGGCGTGCCGGTGCACACCCACGTCCACGAGACCGCCGGCGAGGTGGACGAGGCGGTGAGCAACGGCGGTGAACGCCCGCTGGCCCGGCTCGCCCGTCTGGGCCTGCTGGACCAGCCGTTCATGGCCGTCCACATGACCCAGGTCAGCGACGAGGACCTGGCCCTGCTGGAAGGCCGGCCGGTGTCGATCACGCACTGCCCCGAATCGAACCTCAAACTGGCGTCCGGCTTCTGCCCCGTGGCGCGCCTGGACGAGGCCGGGATCAACCTCGCGCTGGGCACCGACGGAACCGCCTCCAACAACGACCTCGACATGATCGGCGAGATGCGCACGGCGGCCCTGCTGGCCAAGGGCGTGAGTGGCGATGCAGCCGCGCTGCCGGCCGAGCGCGTGCTGGAGATGGCAACCCTGGGCAGCGCGCGCGCCCTGGGGCTGGACCACGAGATCGGTTCACTGGAAGCGGGCAAGCGGGCCGATCTGATCAGCCTCGACCTGACCTCCCCGGAGCTGCAGCCCGAACACGATCCGCACGCACGCATCGTCTATGCCGCCACCCGCGAGGCCGTGCGCGACGTATGGGTGGACGGCCGGGCGTTGCTCGCCGACCGCGAACTGCTTACGCTTGACCTTGAGGCCATCCACGCCAGCGCCGTCCGGTGGCAGGGCCGCGTGGCCGAGACCCTGCAAGCCTGCGAGAGCTGAACCGCCCATGACCCAGATCCATTCCAACGTCGATCAGGCCGAGATCCACAAATTCACGGATCGCGCGCACGAATGGTGGGACCCCAACGGGGCCTTCGCCACCCTGCACGCAATCAACCCGCTGCGCCTGGAATGGATCGACGGCCACGCCGATCTCGTCGGCAAGAAGGTGCTGGACGTCGGCTGCGGCGCCGGGATCCTGTCCGAGGCAATGGCCGTGCGCGGGGCCGAGGTCACCGGACTCGATGCCGGAGCCGAACACCTGGAAGTCGCTCGCGAGCACGCCCACGACAGCGGTGTTTCCGTGCGTTATCTGCACGTAACGGCCGAGGAGCACGCGGAAAAGCACCCGGGCGAATACGACGTGGTCACCTGCCTGGAAATGCTGGAACACGTGCCGGACCCGGAGAACGTGATCGACGCCCTGTGCCGGCTGGTCCGGCCCGGCGGCTGGATCTTCCTCTCCACCATCAACCGCACGCCGCGCGCGTTTGCCGAGGCCATCGTGGGCGCCGAATACGTAATGCGCCTGCTGCCGGCCGGCACCCACGAGTACGGCCGTTTCATTCGTCCGTCGGAACTGGCCGCGCAGCTGCGCCGGCACCAGGTGGAAGTAGCGGACATGACCGGGCTCACGTGGTCGCCGCTGTCCGGACGCTACCGCCTGACCCCGAACACCGACGTCAACTACCTGATGGCCGCACGCGCATGAGCCACGAACCGGGCGCGGTCCTGTTCGATCTGGACGGGACCCTCCTCGATACCGCACCCGACATGCATGCCGCTCTCAACCGGCTGCTGGCCGAGAACGACCGCGCGCCCCTGCCCTTCGATGCCGTGCGCAACCATGTCTCGCACGGCTCGCACGCCCTGGTCACCCTGGCCTTCCCCGACGCGCCGGACGAGCAAACCGAGGCCCTGAAAAAGCGTTACCTCGAGATCTACGCGCGCGACCTGTGCATCGCCACCGCGCTGTTCCCGGGCATGGACGCCCTGCTGAACGAGATCGAGGCGCGCGGCTGGCGCTGGGGCGTGGTCACCAACAAGCCCGCGTGGCTGACCGAACCGCTGTTGGAGGCCCTGGGCCTCGCCCCGCGCATGAGCGCGATCGTCTCCGGCGACAGCCTCAATCGGCGCAAGCCGGACCCCGACCCCATGTGGCTGGCCGCCCGCCAGACCGGGCTCGAGCCCGCACACCACTGCTACTGGGGCGATGCAGAACGCGACATCGCTGCCGGCCGTGCCGCCGGCATGAGCACGCTGATCGCCGCCTGGGGCTACATTGACGCCGGTCAGAACACCGACGGCTGGGGTGCCGACGGTGTCCTGGACCATCCCGGCGACTTCTGGGGCTGGCGCGAGACGTTCACCCGCGCCGCCGGCTGAGTGACAGGCCCGCCCGTCCCATCGGCCGGAGGGCCGGCCTCCCACACAGGACAAAACCGGCATAATGGGTGCACCAAGATCCCCGACTGGAGCTGACATGGCCCGCCCCGACATCGCCGCTGCCTATCGGCATTGCCGCCAGCGTGCCCGGTCGCACTACGAGAACTTCCCGGTCGCGTCGCGCCTGCTGCCGCGCCCAATACGCGACCCGGTGGCCGCGATCTACTGCTACGCGCGCGACGCCGACGACCTCGCCGACGAGGACTCGCGCCCGGTCGAGGCCCGCCGGACCGAGCTGCAGGCGATGCAGGAGCACGTCCGCGCGCTGGACGACCCGGCTGCGGAGAGCGCCCCCGAATGGATCGCGCTCGCGGACGCGAAGAAGCGTTTCGACCTGCCCGTTGAACCCTTCGTCGACCTCGCGGACGCGTTCATCCAGGATCTGGAAAAGACCCGCTATGCGGACATCGGCGAGGTCATGGAGTACTGCCGACGTTCGGCCAACCCGGTCGGCCGGCTGATCCTGCACCTGCAGGGCGAACCCGATGACGCCATGCTGGGCCAGTCGGATGCCATCTGCACCGCCCTGCAGCTGATCAACTTCTACCAGGATCTGCACCAGGACATCCGCGAGAACGACCGCATCTATCTCCCGCAGGACGAGATGGCCCGCTACGGCGTGACCGAGGTGATGCTGCGCGAGCGGCTCAACACCCTGCCCCTGCAGAACCTGATGCAGTTCCAGTACGCCCGCGCCGACCGCCTGCTGCGCGCCGGCGCGCCGCTGGGCGGAACCCTGGGCGGGCGGCTCGGTCTCGAGATCCGTGCCATCGTCAATGGCGGCGCGCGCGTGCTCTGGCGCCTGCGCCAGGAGAACGATGCCTTCGCCCGCCCCCGCCTGGGCGCGCGCGATATGGCGGTGGTCCTGTGGCACAGTCTGCGGCCGCGCCGACGGGGACGCGGTGCCTGAACGTCCACCCCGACCCGATCCCGACTCCGAACGATCAGCCGACTACTGACATGCAAACCAACCCGCTGCTGCCCGGCAACCACCCCCTGCGCGAGTCCATCCAGGAAGAGATCCATACCCGTTTCTACGAGCCCCTGGATCCGCCGGCACGGGTCTCCTGGCTGACCCTGCTGAGCCCGCGCGAAGCCATCGACCGGGAACGTGAATGTGTCGCCGATCTGTGCCGGCGGCACGGAATCGAGCCCCCGCTGAACGGCGAGAACTTCGTGGCCGTGGACCTGGGCGAGTTCCGCCTGCGCTGGGAACGCCACAACGAATTCTCCACCTGGGCGTTCTTCGTTGTGAACGAACCCCGGCAGGAACCGTTTACCCATCCCGCCATCCATCGGGTGCCCATCGACTGGCTGACCGGCCTGCCGGGGGAGACCATTGCCGCCATCCACCTGGAGCTGGAGCCGCGCGAGGCCCCGGTGCGCAGCATGCGGGATCTGGGCGAGCTGTTCGCGCCCCATTCGTTCGTTGGCAATGGTGTATCGGGCGGGGATGGGCGGGTGTTCACCGATTTCCGCGTACGCGAGGACGGCTTCGAGCGTTTCCTGGTCCGCGACGTGGATCTGTCACCCCGTCAGGCCGGCCGCCTGGTGCAGCGCGTACTCGAGCTGGAGACCTATCGCCTCATGGCCCTGCTCGCCCTGCCGCTGGCCCGCGAGCTGATGCCCGAGCTCAACGAACTGGAAGGCCGCCTCAACGACATCAACGACGAAATGGCCGGGATCTCCGAACATTTCCACGGCACGGACCGCGAACAGCGGCTGCTGGCCGCGCTGTCCGACCTGGCCGCCGATGTCGAGCGCATGGGCAGCCACACGGCCACCCGCTTCCACGCCGCGCGGGCATACGCCTCCATGGTGGACAAGCGCGCCGAGGAACTGCGCCCCGTGCGTATCCCGGGCCTGCAGACCCTGTGCGAATTCCTCGGCCGCCGCCTTGACCCGGCCATGCGCACCTGCCGCTCGCAGGACGAACGGCTCAACAATCTCGCGACCCGGATTCACCGCACCACCTCCATGCTGCGCACCCGCGTGGATGTCGCCGTGGAAAACCAGAACCGCGACCTGCTGCGCTCCATGAATCGGCGCGCCCACCTGCAGCTGCGCCTGCAGGAAACCGTCGAGGGGCTGTCGGTGGTCGTGATCTCCTACTATCTCACCAGCCTGCTCGCCTATTTCCTGCGCGGGCTGGACGATGCCGGAACCCTTCCGCTTCCGGTCAACATCGCCATCGGCGCATCGGTCCCGGTGGTGATCGGCGGCGTGTGGTATGCCCTGCGCCGCATGCGCGCGCGCATTACGGCCCGTACCGATGAGGAGCCAGGACACTCGCGCTGAGCCGCGCCGACCCGGACACCCGGATCGGGCCGCCCGGATACAGCCGGGAACGCTCACCACGATGCGAGCGTTCACACTCCTGTAACACGGCTGTTATGCAATGCGGTCATTACGCAACCGGAGGCCGACATGGCTGTTTCCATCATGCTCGTGGAAGATGATCTCGCCATCCGCGAGATGCTCCGCCTGCCCCTGAACCGGGCCGGCTACGATCTGCGCGAGGCTGGCGATGTCCGCAGTGCCCGCTCGGCTCTGCTGCAGGATCCCCCGGCCCTGGTGCTGCTTGACTGGATGCTGCCCGACATCAGCGGTCTGGAGTGGGCCCGGGAACTCAAGGGCAGCCCGGTCACCAGGGACATCCCGGTGATCATGCTGACCGCGCGCGGCGAGGAAGAAGACCGCGTCCGCGGGCTGGACGTCGGCGCGGACGATTACATTGTCAAACCGTTTTCGCCGCGTGAGCTGGTGGCGCGGATCAAGGCCGTGCTCCGGCGCACCACGCCCACCAGCTCGGAGGAGCCTGTGGAATTCCGCGGTCTGGCGCTCGATCCTGTCTCACACCGGGTCAGCGGCAACGGGCAACCGGTCAGCCTGGGCCCCACCGAATACAACCTGCTGCACTTCTTCATGACCCACCCCGACCGGGTCTTCACCCGCGAGCAGCTGCTGGACAAGGTCTGGGGCACCAACGTCTACGTGGAGGAACGCACCGTGGATGTCCACATCCGTCGCCTGCGCAAGGCCCTGGCCGAAACCGGACACGACGACCTGGTGCAGACGGTGCGGGGCTCCGGTTACCGTTTCTCCGACCAGCCCTGACCGGATCCGCCCCTTGCAGCCCCCCTTCAATCCCTGGCCACGGGTTATTGCCCGCAACCTGCTCGCCGGCCTGATCATTCTCGGCACCGGATGGGCCCTCGGCTACCCGTGGATCACCGCGACGGCCCTGCTGACCGCCGCGCTGGGCTGGAACCTCCTGCAGCTCTACCGTCTGGAAAACTGGGCCCGTCGCGGCGGCCGCAGCGAGCCCCCGGATGCCCGCGGGATATGGGGCGAGATCTTCACCAACCTGCACCAGCGCCGCCAGCGGCGACTGCGCCGGGTGGCCGGCCTGCGGCGCACGCTGGAACGCTATCGCGACTCGGCCAGCGCCCTTCCCGACGCGGTGGTGGTCCTCAACCCCGAGCACCGGATCGAATGGGCGAATCCCACCGCCGCGCGCCTGCTGGACCTGGATTGGCCGGCCGACGAGGGCCGCCGCATCACCCACCTGGTGCGCCATCCGGATTTCCTGAGCTTCATGGATCCCGCCAGCGCGCCGCAGGAGAGCCTCAACATGCCGTCGCCGCTGGATGCGAACCGGCGACTGGAGATCCGTCTGGTGCCCTACGGCGAGCACCAGTACCTGCTGCTGGCGCGCGACACCACGCACCTGCACCGTCTGGAGGTGATGCGCCGGGATTTCATCGCCAACGTGTCCCATGAACTGCGCACCCCGCTGACCGTGCTCTACGGCGTGGCCGAAACCCTCGAGGACGAACTGGTCGACCAGCCGGAACTGATGGATTCGGTACGCCTGCTGCGCGAACAGTCCGAGCGCATGAAACTGCTGGTGGACGACCTGCTGATGCTCTCGCGCCTGGAGACCGGGGCGGAACAGGGCGAGCAGACCTGGTTCAATCCGACCAAGATGCTGCGCAATCTGATCGACGAGGCCGAACTGCTGTCCGGCGACCGCGGCCACCACCTGGCACTGGACGCCGAGCCCGATCTGGAAATCCTCGGCACCGAGACCGAGTTGCGATCGGCCTTCGCCAACCTGCTGTTCAATGCCATCAAGTACACCCCGGCAGGCACCCGGGTCACTCTGAGCTGGTCCGCAACCGACGACGGCGGCGCTACCCTCGCCGTGGACGACAACGGTCCCGGCATCGCCAGCCACCATCTGGAGAGGCTGACCGAGCGTTTCTACCGCGTGGATGACGCCCGCAGCCAGGATCGCGGCGGCACCGGCCTGGGCCTGGCCATCGTCAAGCACGTGCTGCTGCGCCACCAGGGACAGCTGCAGATCGACAGCGAACTGGGCGTCGGCAGCCGCTTCAGTTGCCATTTCCCGGTGCATGCGGTGCGGCGCTGCGAAAACTGAACTCAGATCAACCAGGTCGTGCCGAGACGCAGCTCCGGGGCAGCCCCGGGGATCAGGTCCATCAACGCCCAGCCAAAGACCAGCGTGATGAACGCCCCGGAGAACAGCGTGGCCGCCCACAGGCCGATCCGGTTGCCGCGTTTCAGTCCCAGCAATTCGCGCAAAGCCACATACAGCAGCGCAAGGCTGTACAGGATCAGGGCCAGCGCGAGACCGTTGCCCCAGGGCCAGGGGAACGCCGCGACCACGTTGCCCAGCCACGCCGGGACCAGCCCCAGAGTCACGGCCATGGCGGCCCGCTCGGGACCCGTCGGCCCCTGGAACAGCTCCACCAGGTAGTGAGCCGACAGGGTCAGCCCCGCGACCCCCACCGTCATCGCCAGCACGCTGTAGACGCCGAAGCCTACCGGATCCGGAATGGACTCGGGAGGCAGCGCGGGCGGCATCAGCCCGTAAAGCCATTGACTGAGGATGACGCTGGTCAGCACCAGGGGCAGAGAGAAACGCAGGAACACGGCCTGCCACGAAGGCAGCGGACCGTGACCGGCGAGCGAGCGCAGCACCGGTCCCGGACGCACCAGGACACGGGCGGCCAGGGGCCAGACGCGAAGGGGACGATCAGCTTTCATGGGTGCACTGTATGAAGCGCCGATGACAATCCCGTTACAGCCCCCTGTCATGCTTCTGTCACGTCGCCGTCACCAAACTGCAAGCATGGCTCCCGATAATCCGGCATCAAGGACCCACCGGTCCGACGCACCGTCAAGCAAGCACGAGGGAGTGACCCATGCTGTTCAAGCGTAGTGTTCTGGCCGCCGCCGCGGCCGCCGCCCTTGCCGTCACACCGGCGATGGCCGATGTCGACCCGGATCTGCCGGCCTACCAGACCGTCAGCGGCATCTCCGGAAACCTGTCCAGCGAAGGCTCGGACACCCTGAACAACCTGATGGCGCTGTGGGCCGAGGAGTTCCAGGACTTCTACCCCAACGTCAACATCCAGATCCAGGGTGCCGGCACCTCCACCGCCCCGCCCGCCCTGACCGAGGGCACGGCCGACTTCGGCCCGATGTCGCGCCAGCCGCGCGACAGCGAGCAGGCCTCGTTCGAGCAGCGCCACGGCTACGAGATGACCCTGGTGCCGGTGGCCATCGACTCCATCGCGGTGTTCGTGAACCGCGACAATCCGATCGAGGGGATGTCGATCGAACAGGTGGACGCGGCGTTCTCGTCCACCCGCCGCTGCGGCGGTGCCGAGGACATCAACCGCTGGGGCCAGCTCGGCCTGGAAGGCTCCTGGGCCAACCGCGACATCACCATCTACGGGCGTAACGCGGTCTCCGGCACCTACGGGTACTTCCGCCAGCACGCCCTGTGCGACGGTGACTTCAAGAATGCCGTGAACGAGCAGCCGGGTTCCGCCTCGGTCGTCCAGGGTGTCGCCGAGTCCCTCAACGGCATCGGCTACTCCGGCATCGGCTACAACACCTCCGGTGTCCGCGCCATCGCCCTCGGCGAGAGCGAGGATGCCCTGTACGAGCCGACTGCCGAGAACGCCGCTTCCGGCGACTACCCCCTGTCGCGCTTCCTCTACGTCGCGGTCAACAACCACCCGGAAGACGGCCTCGCCCCGCGCCAGGCCGAGTTCCTGAAGATGGTGCTGTCGAAGGAAGGCCAGGAGGTCGTGGTGCGCGACGGCTTCGTCCCGCTGCCCGAGACGGTCGCCAAGCGCCAGCGCGAGGCCCTCGGCCTCGAATAACCGGCGCACCTCCCGCAATGGGGAGGCATCAGGGCCCGGACAATGTCCGGGCCTTTTTCGTTTATGCCCCTGAGCACGAGCCGCTGCGCGTTCAAATGCCTGTCACCGCAGTGTCATCGGACTGTCACAACGCGCCCTTAGGATCCCTGCCAACGACCGTCACGCGCCCGTCGATATTTCAGGGGAACCGAATGCCCGGCACCATCGCGAACACCACCCTCGACCGCTTCCAGCGCTGGCGCCGCGCCAAGGACACCTCGGCCCGCTACCTGATCGGATTTTTCGGGCTGGCCGTGATCGGCGCCCTGACCCTGATGTTCGTCTACCTCCTGAGCGAAACCCTGCCGATGTTCCAGGGCGCCTCGCTGGAGGAACGCGCGGCCTACGATGCACCCGGCGGGGCCGACACCGGGACCATCCACCTGGCGGTCAATCGGCATCGCGAAATGGCCGTGCGCCTGACCGAGGACCGTCGGGCGGTCTTCTTCCGCCCGTACAGCGGCGAGGTGGTACGCGAACAGCCGCTGCCGATACCGGATGACGTACGGGTCACCAGTTTCAGCATGGCCGAACCGCGCACGCGCCTGGTCGCGGCCGGCCTGGACAACGGCCAGGTACTGGCCATCGAATACGAATACAACGAACGCTTCACGCCGCAGGGTCGCGAATACGATCCGGGCCTGGTGTACCCCCTGGGAGACGAGGATTCGGCGCTGCTGGACGTGGATTCCGAGGGCCGGGCCATCGACGTGGTCGGCATCCAGCGAGGCTCCAGCGGCGTGCGGGTGGCCGCGGCCACCGAGGACGGTGACCTGCGACTGGTCAACTTCGAGGAACGCACCTCGATGATGACCGGCGAGACCGAGGTCACCCGTTCGGCCCACGACCTGCCCTCCCTGCCCGGGGACGCGACACCGACCCGCATCCTGGTCGACATTACCGGACGCAACCTGATGGTGGGCGACGACCGGGGCCGGCTGCATTTCTACGACATCAGCACTCCCCGCGACGCCCGGCTCGTCGACAGCCAGCGCGTGGTGCGCGGGGACGATGCCGAGGTGACCTCGCTGGAATACATCCTGGGGACGGTTTCCGTCGTGGTCGGGGGCTCGGATGGCTCGGTCGCCCAGTACATGCTGGTGCGCGACGAAGACAACGTGAACCGCATCACCCGCGTCCGCGACTTCCCGCAACATACCGATGCGGTCACCAACACCCAGCCGGAATACATCCGCAAGGGGTTCGCCACCACCGATGCCTCGGGCGCCCTGGCGGTCCATTACCCGACCTCGCAGCGCACCCTGCTCCAGCAAACGATCAGCGACCGTCCCCTCTACCGCGCGTACATCGACCCGCGCAATCGCATGCTGATCGCGATCGACGACGCCGAGAGCTGGTTCGTGAACGACCTGTCCAACCCGCACCCGGAAGTCTCCTTCCACGTGCTGTGGCAAAAGGTCTGGTACGAGGGCCGTTCCGGCGGCGACTACGTGTGGCAGTCGTCATCCGCCACCGACGAATTCGAACCCAAGTTCTCGCTGGTGCCGCTGACCCTCGGAACGGTCAAGGCCGCCTTCTACGCCATGCTGTTCGCCACCCCGCTGGCCATCATGGGGGCGATCTACAGCGCGTATTTCATGTCGAGCCGCATGCGCAGCCTGACCAAGCCCAGCATCGAACTGATGGAGGCCCTGCCGACCGTCATCCTGGGCTTTCTGGCGGGCCTGTGGCTGGCCCCGTTCATCGAGGCCAATCTGCCCGCGGTAGCCAGCATCCTGATTCTGCTCCCGCTGGCCATGCTGGTGATGGCCTATATCTGGACGCGGGTCCTGCCGGAGGGCGTACGCCGTGCGATCCCCGCAGGCTGGGAAGCCGCGATCCTGATCCCGGTGATCCTGCTGGTGGGCTGGTTCGCGGTGTTCATCAGCCCGCATCTGGAAATCTGGATGTTCAACGGGGATGCCCGTCAGTGGCTGACCGACGCCGGCTACACCTACGACCAGCGCAACGCCCTGGTGATCGGGATCGCGATGGGTTTCGCGGTGATCCCGACCATCTACTCGATCTCCGAGGATGCGGTATTCAACGTGCCCAGGCACCTGACCCAGGGCTCGCTCGCACTGGGCGCCACCCCCTGGCAGACGGTGGTGCGCGTGGTGCTGCTGACCGCCAGCCCGGGGATCTTCTCGGCGGTGATGATCGGCTTCGGCCGCGCCGTCGGCGAGACCATGATCGTGCTGATGGCGACCGGCAACTCCCCGGTGGTCAACTTCAACATCTTCGAGGGCATGCGCACGCTCTCCGCGAACATCGCGGTGGAGATGCCCGAGACCGCGGTGGGCGGCACCCATTACCGCATCCTGTTCCTGGCCGCGCTGGTCCTGTTCGCCCTCACCTTCACGGTGAACACCATCGCCGAGATCGTGCGCCAGCGCCTGCGGAACAAATACAGCACCCTGTAAGGAACAACGATGAAACACTGGTTCCAGTCCGGCACCCCGTGGATCTGGCTGAATGCCGGGGCAATCGCCGCCTCACTGGTGATGGTCTTCGGGCTGATCACCATGATCGCGGTGAATGGCCTGTCGTTCTTCTGGCCGTCCGAGGTCATCGAGTTCGAATACCAGCCCGCGGATGACAGCGAGCCCCGGGGGGTGATGGGCGAACTCGCACGCTCGGAGACCATGACCGCCCAGGCCGCGCGGGAAGCCGGCTTTCAGGTGCCGGAGGGTCAGGAAATCGTCGTGCGCCACCTGATCAAGCGCGGCAACCGCGACCTGGATTCACGCGACTTCCGCTGGTATCTCGAAGACGCGATGTCCGAACGCCGCACCCCGCGCGACGCCGTGGTGCTGGAACGCCTGCAATGGGGTGACTTCTTCGGCTTCATCCGGGAATACCGCGAGGACGGCGAGACCGTGGCCGAAGGCGAAGCGGCACGCACCGCCTTCGAACAACGCATCCGGGAGACCCGCGATCTGGTGCAGCAGCTCGAACGCATCGAGCGGGTGGAGATCGGTCAGGTCAACCATCAGATGGAACGGGTGCGGCTCGACCGTCGCGGCCTCGAACGGGACACCTCGCTACCGGAGGAACAGCGCGCGCAGCGCCACCGGGAACTCGACGAGGAACAGGCAGCCCTGGACGCCGAATACGCCAAGCTGGAATCCGAACGCAACGCCCTGCGCGAGGAAGTCGCCCGTTACGCCATCGTGCTGGAAACCGCCGATGGCCAGCGCACCACCATCGCGCTGTCGCAGATCGTGAACGCCTGGTGGCCGAACGACATGAGCACGGCCGCCAAACTGCGCCACTACGTCGGCAGTTTCTGGGACTTCATGACCGGCTACCCGCGTGAGGCGAACACCGAGGGCGGCATCCTCCCGGCGATCTTCGGCACCGTGCTGATGGTAATCCTGATGTCGATCGTGGTGACCCCGTTCGGCGTGCTTGCCGCGATCTACCTGCGCGAATACGCGAAACAGGGCCCGCTGGTGCGCATCATCCGCATCTCGGTGAACAACCTGGCGGGGGTACCGTCGATCGTGTTCGGGGTGTTCGGCCTGGGCTTCTTCGTGTACCTGATCGGCGGCAACATCGACCAGCTCTTCTTCCAGGATGCCCTGCCCTCGCCCACGTTCGGTTCGCCGGCGATCATCTGGGCATCGCTGACGCTCGCCCTGCTGACCCTGCCGGTGGTGATCGTCTCTACCGAGGAGGGCCTGACACGGATCGGCAGCAGCGTACGCCACGGTTCCCTGTCGCTGGGCGCCACCAAGGCCGAGACCCTGTGGCGGCTGATCGTGCCGCTGTCCGCGCCGGCCATGATGACCGGCCTGATCCTTGCGGTGGCGCGCGCCGCCGGCGAGGTCGCACCGCTGATGCTGGTGGGCGTGGTCAAGCTCGCGCCCAACCTGCCGGTGGACGGCACCTTCCCCTATCTGCACCTGGACCGTGCGTTCATGCATCTCGGCTACCACATCTACGACGTGGGCTTCAAAAGCCCGAACGTCGAGGCAGGCCGGCCGCTGGTGTACGCCACGGCCCTGATCCTGGTGCTGCTGATCGTCGTCCTTAACCTGACCGCCATCTCCATCCGCAACCATCTGCGCGAGAAATACCGCGCGGAAAGCGACTGAGACGCGATCGGCGTCGAACCCCATTCGCCACGGAGTACCCGAAATGAGTGACACCCGGACCCACGCCGTCAATCCGGCCCAGCAGCAGGCCCCGCGCGGCCTGAACATCGATCGCGAAGACATCTGCCTGACCGCAGAAGACCTGAAGCTGTACTACGGCGACGACCAGGCGCTCAAGGGTATCGACATCCGCATCCCGAAGAACCGGATCACCGCCTTCATCGGACCGTCCGGCTGCGGCAAGTCCACTTTCCTGCGCTGCTTCAACCGCATGAACGACCTGATCGACGTCGCCCGCATCGAAGGCACCATCCGCCTCGACGGCGAGGACATCTACGGTGCCAACGTGGACGTACCCGAGCTGCGCCGCCGGGTCGGCATGGTGTTCCAGAAGCCCAATCCCTTCCCCAAGTCGATCTACGAGAACGTGGCCTACGGCCTGCGCCTGCAGGGCGTGAAGAATCGGCGCCGCCTCGACGACGTGGTGGAAAAGTCCCTGCGCCGCGCGGCCCTGTGGGACGAGGTCAAGGACCGCCTGCACGAGAACGCCTTCGGCCTGTCAGGCGGCCAGCAGCAGCGCCTGGTGATCGCCCGCGCGATCGCCATCGACCCCGAGGTGCTGCTGCTGGACGAGCCCTGCTCGGCGCTGGACCCGCTGGCCACGCTCAAGATCGAAGAGCTGATGATCGAGCTGAAGAAGGACTACACGCTGGTCATCGTCACCCACAACATGCAGCAGGCTGCCCGCGTCTCCGACTACACCGCGTTCATGTACATGGGCGAACTGATCGAATACGCCGACACCGACACCCTGTTCACCTCGCCCGCGAAAAAGCAGACCGAGGACTACATCACCGGCCGCTTCGGCTGAGGAGCCCCGACACCATGGACAAGAGTTTTTTCAAGCAGCACATCTCCCGGCAGTTCAACGAAGAACTGGAAGACATCATCAAGCGTGTGATGGAAATGGGCGGATTGGTGGAACAGCAGCTTGCCGATGCCGTGAGCGCCATGGTCGAGGGCGACACCGAGCAGGCCGAGACCGTGATCACCACCGACTACCGCATCAACGCGATGGAGGTGGAGATCGACGAGCAGTGCACCCACATCCTCGCCCGGCGCCAGCCCACCGCCTCCGACCTGCGCCTGGTGATCGCCGTAATCAAGACCATCACCGACCTCGAACGCATGGGCGACGAAGCCGAACGCATCGGCCGCATGGGACTGCACCTGCTCGAAGCCGACCGTCAGACCGCCCCCATGAGCGATCTCGCGGAAATGGGCGAACACGTGCGCCACATGACCCGTGGCGCGCTGGACGCCTTCGCCCGCATGGACACCGAACAGGCCGTGCGTGTTGCCCAGCAGGATATCCAGATCGACAGCCTGTACGAATCCGTCACCCACAAGCTGATGAAACAGATGACCGCCGCCCCGGACGCCGTGCCGCGGCTGATGGACGTGGTCTGGGCCACCCGCTCCCTGGAACGCATCGGCGACCGCGCCCGCAACATCTGCGAATACGTCGTCTACTTCGTCAAGGGCAAGAACGTGCGCCACACCAGCTACGAACAGATGGCGGCCGAGGCCACCGGGGATCGGCGCTGACCGATTTCGGGCCGACGCTCAGTCGCGCCCGCCTCGGCCGATGAGGTTGAGGAATTCGCGCCGGGTGCGCGAGTCCTCACGGAACGCGCCGAGCATGACCGAGGTGGCCATCGAGGAGTGCTGCTTTTCCACGCCGCGCATGGTCATGCACATGTGGCGGGCATCCACCACCACGCCCACGCCCTTGGCCTGGGTCACCTGCTGCAGGGCCTCGGCGATCTGACGCGTCAGGTTTTCCTGGATCTGCAGGCGGGCGGCGAACATGTCGACGATGCGTGCGATCTTGGACAGGCCGATCACCTTGCCGTCCGGCAGGTAGGCCACGTGCACCTTGCCGATGATCGGCAGCACGTGGTGCTCGCACAGCGAATACAGCTCGATGTCGCGCAGCAGGACCATCTCGTCGTTGTCTGAGGTGAACAGTGCCCCGTTGACGATGGTGTCCAGGTCCTGTTCGTAGCCGCGGGTGAGGTACTGCAATGCCTTCGCGGCACGCAGCGGGGTGTCCTTCAGGCCCTCGCGTTCCGGGTCCTCGCCGAGCCCGACCAGGATCTCGCGGTAGTGCCCGGCCAGTTCGCTGGCCGGCGTGCGGTTATCGGATTCCTTGTCATTGTGCGAGTCGCTGTGCGAAGCGGCATCCATCATGTTCTCCTTGGATCAGAGCGGATCGGATCAACCGACCGTGACCGCCCCCAGGCCCGCGGCCAGGGAGAGGATCGCGCCGGTGGTCAGCACCATGCGCAGGGTGAGATAGCCCGGCGGCAGTCGCCGGTCACGCAGGCTCAGCCGGTCCACCCACAACACGCCCAGGAACAGGACCGCCAGGGTCATGATCGCCTCGGGCAACGGTTGCAGGACCGCCAGCCAGGCCAGCACGGGCGGGATGACCGCCCAGGCAGGGCCCGAAAGCGGCCCCACTCGATGGGAACGGTCCGCCAGGTGGATGCCCCAGTGGATCGCCCCCAGAAACGCCAGAATGACCGCACCATATAGCGCCAGCGCGTTGAGTGCGAAAGCCTGCCATTCCGGATGGGCGATCCATGCCCCTGCCCCGAAGAACACGAACGGTATCAGTCCGCCGGCGCCCAGCACCGTCAGGACCGGGTCCCGCGCGTCGGTCCGAGGCGTGTCCGGCGTGGTATCACCCAGCCAGGCGCGCAGTTCGGGCACCCCGCCCAGGGCGCCTTCCCGCGTGACCACCAGGGGCAGGATGCGCATGCCGGTGGCCTGCTGCAACTGGTGGAACGCCGCGCGGTTCCCGGCCGACCCCATGCCCCATTCCAGGCGGGTCCACTCGCCGGGCCGCTGCTGGTCCAGCAGGGCCTCCGCTTCGCGGGTGTCGCTGAGACCGGAGGTCACCAGCACGATCGGGTATTCCTCCAGTGCGCGGCGCACCGGTTCGGGCCAGTCAGGGTTGGTCTCCGCCATGCTCGTCTCCTTCGGCGTCATTTACAGCCATTGTACAGGTATTGTATAAGATAGATATCGACCCCGGCCGCTGGAGAGCCCGGACATGCAAAGACAGCGCCTCGCCGTCATCGGCGGCGGTATTGCCGGACTCGCCTCGGCCTGGATCCTGCAGCAGCGCCACGATGTTCGGCTGTTCGAACAGGCGCCGCAGCTCGGGGGCCATGCGCATACCGTGGATGTGGCCGACCCCGAGGGGCCGACCGCCATCGACACCGGGTTCGTGGTCTATAACCAACGCAACTATCCCCTGCTCACCCGCCTGTTCGCGGAGCTGGCCGTCGAGACCCGTCCCACGGACATGAGCTTTGCCTGTTCACAACAACCCGCCGGGCTGGAATATGCCGGCAACGACCTGAACACCCTGTTCGCCCAGCGCACCAATCTGTTGCGTCCGCGGTTCCTGCGCATGGTCGCCGATATCCTGCGCTTCAACCGCCTGGGGCACGAACTGAATGCACGGCAGGAGATGCCGGAGGGCACGCTGGGCGAGTTCCTGGCCCGTCATCGCCTGGGGCGCGGCTTCACCGAAGACTATCTGCTGCCGATGGGCGCGGCCATCTGGTCGTGTCCGCCGGCGCGCATCCGCGAATTCCCGGCGGCCAGCTTCCTGCGCTTCTTCCTCAATCATGGTCTGCTGGATCTGCGCGACCGCCCGCAGTGGCGCACGGTGGTCGGCGGTTCGCGCAGCTACGTCCGGCGTCTGGCGCAGCGTCTGGCCCCCGGCTCGGTGTCGCACGGCGCGGTATCCGCCGTGGAGGCCCGCGCCTCGCAGTGGCGGGTGCACGGACCCGGAGAACCCGAAGAGTTCGACCGCGTGGTGTTCGCCTGCCACGCGGGCGATGCCCGCCGGCTGCTGGACGGCGGCCCTGCGGCCACCCGCGCCCGCCTGGCCGCCTGCCAGTTTCAGGAAAACCGCGCCCTGCTACATACCGACGCCCGGCTGATGCCGCGCTCCCGGCGGGTCTGGTCTTCGTGGAACTACCTTTCTCGCGCACGCACAACCGGCGAACGCGGCGTCTCGGTATCCTACTGGATGAACGCCCTGCACCGGCTGCAGCGTCGCGAGAACTACATCGTCAGCCTCAACCCCCTGTACGACCCGCATCCTTCGCTGACCCTGGGCGAGTTCCTGTGGGAACACCCGGTGATGGACGCACCGGCCGAACGGGCGCGTGCTGCACTGGCCGAACACCAGGGCGAGGACGGCCTGTATTTTGCCGGGGCGTGGATGGGCGACGGTTTTCACGAGGACGGCCTGCGTTCGGCACGGAGCGTGGGGCGCGCACTGGGAGTGGAAATGCCCTGGGCGGCGGGTTCCGAACCCCTGGCTGTTCCCCGCGCAGACGCCAGTCAGCCCGCGGGAACCGCGGTGCGCACCGTGACGGGACAAACCTGATGGATGCCGCCCTGCTTCCCGGCCATGTCATGCACCGTCGCCTGCACGGGCCGGACTACCGTTTTCGCTACCGGGTGGTGAGCGCGCTGTTCGACATCGACCGGATCGAAGATCTGGCGCGCAACCGCCGCTGGTTCTCGCTGGATCGCTTCAATCTGTTCAGCCTGCATACCCGTGACCACGGCCGCCGCGATGGGACGCCCTGGCGGCCGTGGGTCGAGGCCCGGCTGCGCGAGGGCGGACTGGAGCCGGATGGCGGCGCGATCCTCCTGCAGGCCACGCCCCGGGTCCTCGGCCATGCCTTCAACCCCCTGAGCATCTGGTACTGCCATCACATCGACGGGCGTCTGCAGGCCGTTTTGCTGGAAGTCCGCAACACCTTCGGCCAGCATCACCATTATCTGCTGCCGGCCGGAGACAGCGCGGGGGGCATGCTGCGCGGGGAGAAGGACAAGGAGTTCCACGTCTCGCCGTTCATCGATATGGACGCACGCTACGCGTTCGCCGTGACCGTGCCCGAACTGCACGAAGGCAGCTCGATGCGCGTGGCGATCCGCGAATACCAGGACGACCGGCTGCTGCTGGTCGCCACCCAGAACGGGCATGTCCGTCCGATGACCGACGCGGCCCTGCTGCGCCAGTGGGCCCGCATGCCCTGGATGACCCTCCAGGTCCTGTTCCTGATCCACTGGCAGGCGCTGAAGATCTGGTGGCGCGGCGGGCGCTATCACCCGCGGCCCGACCCGCCCGAAAAGGAGTTGAGCTGATGGAACTGCAACGCAGCGAACGGCTTCCGGCCGTGTCCCGGTCCGCGGCGAGCCGGGCCCTGGATCTGCTGGCGCGACGTATCCATGGACTGGACCACGGTCACCTGACCCTGATCGGTCCGCATGGCGAACGCCGCGAGATCGCCGGGCAGGGCCCGGGCAGCGAAGCGGTCTGGCACCTGCGGCGGCCGTGGGCCACGCTTGTGCGACTGGCCCGCCACGGCGACATCGGCTTCGCCGAGGGTTTCATCAACGGCGAATGGACCACGCCCGATCTGCATGCCCTGCTGCGTCTGGCGATGGAGAACGAACACCGGCTCGGCCGCGTGTACCAGCGCCCCGCCTGGCAACGCGGAGTGGATGCCCTGCGCCACTGGCTGCGGCGCAACTCGCGCCGGGGCAGCCGCGCCAATATCCGCTTCCATTACGATCTCGGCAACGACTTCTACCGCCTGTGGCTGGATCGCGGCATGGGCTACTCCGCCGCGTTGTTCTGTCGCGGCGACGAATCCCTGGAGCGCGCCCAGGAGCACAAATACGAACGCCTGCTGACGCGCCTGGCTCCGGAACCCGGCGCCCACATCCTCGAGATTGGCTGTGGCTGGGGCGGTTTTGCGGAATTCGCGGCCCGGCGCGGCTACCGGGTAACCGGCGTCACCCTGTCCGACGAGCAGCTGGAATACGCCCGCGAGCGGATCCGGCAGGCGGGACTGGCGGACCGGGTCGACCTGCGTCTGCAGGACTACCGCGAACTGAACGAGACCTTCGACCACGTCGTGTCCATCGAGATGTTCGAGGCCGTCGGCGAACGCTGGTGGTCCACCTGGTTCGAGCAGGTGCACCGCTGCCTGCGGCCCGGCGGGCGTGCCGCGGTTCAGGTCATTACCATCGAGGAAGCGGCATTCGAGTATTACCGCCGCAACGCCGACTTCATCCAGTTGTACGTGTTTCCCGGCGGCATGCTCCCGACCCCGGCACGCTTCGGCGACGCGGCGGCCGCGGCCGGCCTTCAGGTCACCGAGCGCGCGTTCTTCGGTGCCGACTACGCCCGCACCCTGATGCACTGGTACCGCGAGGTCATGCGCACCCGGGGGCCCATCGAGGCGCTCGGTTATTCACCGGCGTTTCTGCGCATGTGGCGTTACTACCTGGCGTACTGCGAAATCGGTTTCAGTTCCGCTCGGGTCGACCTGATGCAGACCGTCATGGAACGCCCGGAACGCGGACTGCCTCACGGGCAGGAACCCCGAGGCTGAACTAGACTCTTCTGTCCGGCGTGGCCTTGGGTAACCGGCCACGAGGAGGAGGTGGTTATGTCCCAGCGCATCAACTTTCGGGAGGCCAGCTGGCCTGCCGACCGGAAGGCACTGTCCCTGATTCGCCGCGAAGTCTTCGTGGAGGAACAGCAGGTGCCCGAAGACCTTGAATTCGACGGCCTCGACGCCGGGGCCCTGCACTGGCTGGCGGAGGAGCCGGGAGGCGAACCCATCGGCACCCTGCGCCTGCTGCCGAGCGGCCAGATCGGACGCATGGCCGTGCGCCAGCCCTGGCGCGGTCACGGCATCGGATCGCATCTGCTCGAGTGCGCCCTGAGTGCAGCGATCCGCCACGGCTGGCGGGAGGTCTGGCTGAACGCCCAGGCGACTCGCCTGGGATTCTATGCCCGTCACGATTTCTTTATCATCAGTGACACGTTCGAGGATGCGGGCATCCCCCACCGGCGCATGCTGCGGCGCATCCGGAATTCCATGGCCCGCGCCGGATGAGACGGGCCGGATGACAAAGGAGAAGGCATGAACACGGAAGGCGGCGAAGTCGAGGAAACCACGGAAGACCCGCGCGAGCAGGCCCGCGAAATGCTGCGGGAGATGAGCGAAAACGCCGGGCGGATCCTGTGGATCCATGCTCCGGTATCGCTGCTGGAAGAAGTCGCGGACGACGATCTCCCCGGCACCCTCGCGCGCATGGCCCAGCGCCACCGCTCCACCGACATTCGCCTGCTGGTGGACGACGACCTGGCACTGAAGGACCGTCTGCCCGAACTGGTCGGCACGCTCAAGCGCCTGACCACCGCGGTCTCCGTGCGGGTGCTGGAACCCGACGAAAACGCACCGCTGGTGGTGACGGTCATCGCCGATCAGTCCGGCTGGATGCAGTTCACGCGTTCGGGCAGCCAGCGCATCCTGCGGGGTGAAACCGATCATCGAGGCCGGACCCGGCGCCGCGCCGAGGAATTCGAAGCGAGCTGGGAAGCCGGCCGGGATTCGGACGAACTGCGACGTGTCCATCTCTGACCGACGCCGACGGTTCCTGCGGGCGAGCGCGGCCGCCTGCCTCCTCGCCCTGCCTCTCCGCTCCACGGCTCGCGACGCGGCCGACCGCGTCACGGTCATCGACTTGCAGAATCGCCGGGCCGAGGCCGTGGTGCACGACCTGCGCGAACTGTTCCCCGGCGCCACCCTGCAGCCGGATGGCTTCCGCCTGCTGGTGCGGGCGCCGGCGCACGAGATTGAGGAGATCCGCCAGATGGTGGCGGAGCTCGACCGTGCGTCCCCCGATCTGGTCCTGCGCGTGCGCCGCCACCGCGACCACGACGACGAAACCGCCGGCCGTATCCGGCGCTTTACCACCCGGCGAGACGAGGACCGCGAGCAGTTCCTGCGGCTGCGCGACGGAGGGCGCGCCGTTCTGATGGTCGGGGAGACGCTGCCCGCCGGTTACCGCCTGTTTGCCGGCCGTGCCGGCGTGGCCATCGAACCCATCTATCGCGACACGGCGCGCGGCTTCGCCGTGGAACCCCGCATGCAACCCGATGGCCGCGTGCGCGTGGCGATCACCCATCTCCATCAGACGCCCCTGCAGCGCGGCGCCGAGCACGAACGGGTCGCAACGGAGATCACCCTGGAGCCCGGGAGCTGGCACGATTTCGCCGGCATCCGTTCGCGGCTGGAAAGCGACGCCCGCGACGTTCACCCGCCCGTTCGCCGCCGCACCACCCGCGCCCGGGATGACGTATCGCTGGAGATCCGGGTGGACCCGGCGGAGGACGCCACGGCCCCCGGGTTACGCTGAAGTCGTGCGCGGCCCGCAACCAGAAAGGCCCGCCGCTGCAGCGACGGGCCCCGGTATGTCTCCGTTCGGCACGGGCCGACCCGGCGGCGTATACCGCCGGGTGGCCCCGCCTGCCGATCAGTCAGCGCGGAAGCTGTCGTGGCAGGCCTTGCAGGACTGGCCGATCTCGCCGGCCTGACGGCGCAGCTGCATTTCATCGGCCCCTTCATCGATCAGGGCCGTCATGCGCGAAACCTCTTCTTCGAAGTCCGCGATCTTCTGTTCGAAGGACTCGCGGTCTTCCCAGACCTCCATCATGGCATCGGTTTCACCGAGATCGGAGCCCTCGGTAAAGCCCTGCCACGGCATGTCGGCCAGGCGCGCCAGCTGATCGGCACGCTCCAGGAACATCTCCTCGTTGAACGGGATCTCGCCCTGGGCCATGCCCGCCATCGGGCCGAAATTCCAGCTGAAGGCCTTGAACACGCCCTGGCGATACTCGATCGCGTCCTCGGGATCGACCGCCTGAGCGGTACCGGTCATCATCATCGCACCCAGCAGGGCCACGGGAAGACTGCGCAGAAAGAGCTTCTTCATGTTGTGATTCTCCTTTTCGGGCAGAATGAAAGCTGCACGATTAAAATTCCCCTTCATTTTACACCTGCTTGAGGTTCGGAAAAGCGACGCTCGACGCAAAACTCCGACAATAACGTTCGATGAATTCGAAAGCTCGACCCGCCTCCGTACCCGATCATTCGATCGAATGCATCACGTTCGATCTGGACGACACCCTCTGGCCGGTGATGCCGGTCATCCGTCATGCCGAAGACCGTTTCTACGCCTGGCTGCGCGAACGCGCGCCCGCAGTCTGCGCCCGCTTCGAACCCGAGGAGCTGGTGGCCGACCGCGCGGGCTTCATGCGTGCCGCACCCGAGGAAGAGCGCCACGACCTTACCCGCCTGCGCAAGCGATGGCTGCGCGGTCTTGCACAACGCTGCCAGGTCTGTCCGGACACCCTCGAGGAGGAAGGCTTCGCGGTCTTCTGGCATGCCCGCAACGAGGTGACCCCGTTCCCCGAGGCCGACGCGGTGCTCGCCCGCCTGCATGGCCGATTCACCCTCGGCGCCATCAGCAACGGCAACGCCGACGTGTTCCGCACGCCCCTGGGCCGTTATTTCGATTTCGCCGTTCCCGCGGCCGAAGCGGGCGCCGCCAAACCGCATCCGCGAATCTTCGAACACGCGCGCCGGCGTGCCGGCGTACCGGCACCGGCCATCCTCCATGTCGGCGACGACCCCGTGGCGGACATCCTCGGGGCGCTGGATGCGGGTCTCAACGCCGCCTGGTACAACCCCGACGCGCTGCCCTGGGAACACCCGGTTCCCGCCCCGCCGCGTCTGGGCCGTCTCGGGCAGCTCCCGCGCATACTCGGCTTGCACGACTGAATCCCGACCCGCGGCAATTTCAGGCCGGGCGCGGGAGCCGGTGCAGCGTCGCGTAGAGCACCGGCACCACGCCGAGGATCAGCACCGTGCCGGCGGCAAGGCCGCTCATCACGGCGATGGCCAGCGGCGCCCAGAACGGTCCGGACAGCGCCAGCGGGATCATGCCGAGGATGGTGGTCAGGGCGGTCAGGAGCACCGGGCGGAAACGATTGACCGCGGCCTCGATCAGGGCCTCCAGGGGTTCCAGTCCGCGGCGGCGTTCCAGCTCGGCCTGCTCCACCAGCACAATCGCATTGCGCAGCAGGATTCCGCCCAGGCTCATTGCCCCCAGCAGGGCGATGAAACCGAACGGCTGCCGGAACAGCAGCAGACCCGCGACCACGCCCACCACCGCCAGCGGGACGCTGAGTGCCACCACGAGGGTGTTGCGGAAGCTGTTGAACTGCCAGAGCAGTAACACCACCATCAGCCCCAGGACGACGGGCACCGGCGCCAGCACGCTGGCCTGGGCATCGGCGGCCGCCTCGAACTCGCCGCCCCATGCGCGCTCCACTCGCCCGGCGTTCCCGGTGCCCTGCAGCAGGGTGTCGATCACCGGGTCGGCCTCGCGCACGAAACCGCTGGCGGTGGCACCGGGGGCAAGGTCCGCCTGCAGGGTCACGGTGGGGCGCCGGTCATGGCGCCAGATCACCGCCTCGTCGAACACGGGCTCCACCTCGGCTACCTGGCCCAGTGGCACCGCCGCCCCGCCGTCGCGCGGCCAGATCTCCAGGGTGTGCAGCTGTGCCAGATCCCGGCGTTCGTCCTCCGGGAAGCGCCACAGCACCGGCAGGGCCTGATCGCCATCGCGAAACACCCCGATCGGCATGCCGCTGACCCCGGCCTCCAGCGTCTCGGCCACCTCGGCGCTGGACAGCCCGGCCGCTCGTACCCGGTCCTGATCCACCTGTACGTCCAGCGTCAGTGTGCGTTCGCGCCAGTCATGCCGGGGCCGTTCCAGGTCTGGGTGACCTTCCATCCATTCCAGCACGCGGTCGGCGGTGGCGCGCAGTTCGGCCCGGTCCTGCGGCCCGGACAGCCGCAGCTCCACCGGATAGCGCACGGGCTCCCCCAGCTGCATCGGCCGCACCCGAGGTTCCGCCCCGGGGAAGCGACCGTCCATCCATTCGCGGGTCTCCGCGATGATGTCATGCAGTCGATCCACGTCTTCGACCTGCACCAGGATCTGGGCCAGCGCCGGATTGGGAAGCTCGGGCATCATCGGCAGATAGAACCGCGGCGACCCCTCGCCGATGAAGGCCGTGTAGCTTTCCACCTCGGGGTGCTGCGACAGCCAGGATTCCAGACGCGCCACATCGGCTGCGGTGGTCTCGATGCGCGTCCCTTCTCCCCGCCAGTGATCGATCATGAACTGCGCCCGGTCGGCCGGCGGGAAGAAGATCTGCGGTACCAGCGCAAAGGACGCGACCGCGACCAGCATCAGGCCGACCACCGACGCCAGGGTCCGACGGCGATGGCGCAGCATGGCCGTGAGCGCCCGGCGATAGAGCGCGAGCAGCTGCGTGCCGATTCCGGGCGTCTCCGTGCCGGTCGGGTCGCCATTCACCGGACCCGGCAACCAGCGCCACGCCAGCAGGGCCGTCAGGGTTACCGCCAGCAGCCACGACAGGCCCAGCGCGATCGCCACCACCCAGAACAGCGAGCGGGTGAATTCGCCCACCAGGGTCGGCGTCATGCTGATCGGCGAGAACGCCAGCGCTGCGATCAGGGTCCCGATCAGCAGCGGCCCGCCGGTCTCGCTGACCGCCTCGCGCGCCGCCTGCAGCCGCTCGGTGCCGCGCCGGATGCGGGTCATCATCAGTTCGGCGACGACGATGGCGTTGTCCACCAGCATCCCCAGCACCACGATCAGGGCCCCCAGCGAGACCCGGTGCAGTTCGATGCCGGCCACCCACATCACGAAAAAGGTCGCCAGGATGGTGAGCGGGACGCCCATGCCGACGATCAGGCCGGTGCGCCACCCGAGCGCTACCAGCAGCACCCCCAGCACGATGACCACCGCGGTCGCCAGATTGCCGCCGAAATCCAGGATGGCCGCGCGCACGGTCTCCGGCTGGAAGTTGACCGTGTCGATGTCGATCCCCACCGGGCGATCCCCGCGCAACGCCTGGATGCGCTCCAGGACGTCGTCACCCAGGGCGACCACGTTCGTCCCTTCGGTCGGGCTCACCCCCAGCGCCACCGCCGGCTGACCGTTGTAGCGCAATATGCGCTCCGGCGGCTCGGCGTCACCGCGGTGTACTTCGGCCACATCGCGCAGTTGGAAACGCTCGCCGGTCTCGGGGTTGTGGATGGCCAGGTGGCGAACGTCGTCCACCGATTCGAACACCCCGGAGACGAACAGCCGGACGCGATCCTCCTCCAGTTCGATCGCCCCGCCGGGCGCCACCACGTTCTGGCGCTCCAGGGCCTGGATAATCACCCCCGGATGCAGATCCAGTGCGGCCAGACGGGAACGCCGGGTCTCGACGAAGATCCGCTCGCCGCGATCGCCGAACAGCTCCGCCCGCGCCACCCCGGGCAGGCGCAGCAGTTCACGGCGCAGTTCATCGGCGTAGTCGTGCAGCTCGCGGTGGCTGTAGCCCTCGCCGTGGATCGCCAGCAGGGTACCGAAGACATCCCCGTAGTCGTCGTCCACCAGTGGACCGCGGATCCCCTCCGGAAGATCCGGCACCGCCGCGCGCACGGTGCGTTCCAGCTCGTCCCAGACCTGGCGCTGGGCCTGATCCCCCAGAGCCTCGTCGACGTGGACGAAGATCACCGACTCGCCATGGCGGCTGACCGATTCCAGTTCGTCCAGCTCGTCGAGCTGCTGGATATGGCGCTCCAGGACCTCGGTGACCTCCTCCTCCACCCGCGTGGCTCGAGCACCGGGATACCCGGTCTGCACCAGCGCGGTCGGCACGGTGAACTCGGGATCCTCGAGCTTGCCCATGTCGATGAAGGCCCAGGTCCCGCCGAGGACCAGCAGGGCCGTCAGGAAGACCACCAGCCGGGCCCGCTGGATGGCCCAGGTCGCGGCGTTGAACCCGGACCCGGCGTTGTCGCCGCCGGGCGGATTCACGGCCGGTTGCCCCCGGCCCCGGTGTCGCGTCCCGAAGCCGGGGCTTCGTCATTGAACCGACGGGTACGCTGGCCCTCGCGCAGCCGCCCGGCACCCGCGGAGACGACCTCATCACCCGGTTCCAGATCACCCTGCACGCGCACCCCGCGACCATCCGCGCCAAGCACTTCCACCTGGCGCGGGGCGACGCGGCCGTCCTCCGGGTCCCGCACCCACACCGCGTAGCCCTCCGCGTGTTCCACCAGAGCGGACGGCGGCAGCACTACGCCGACACCGGGTTCGGGGCGCGCCCGGAAGGCGACCTCGGCGGTCATCCCCGGCAGGACCCGGTCGGGGTCAAGCGCCGTCGCGGGCAGGGTCAGCGGGTCGGGGGTCTCCAGACGCACCTTGACCGGATAGGTCTGCCGTCCCGGCAGCACGTCCACCCCGACCGACCGGATGCTGGCGGAGAAACGCGCGTCGTCCAGCGCCGGAATGCGTACCTCCACCGCCTCCAGCCGGTCCCGCCAGGCCAGCAGCCCCTCGGGAATGCCGACCTCGATCTCGATGGATTCCAGATCCTCGAACAGGACCACCGGGTGATGGGCCTGCACCGGTTCATGCGGTTCCAGATCGCGTTCGGCGACGTAACCGGTGAACGGGGCTCTGAGTTCGCTGTCTTCCAGTGCGTCGCGCGCCTGCTCCAGCTGCGCCTCGATGCGCCGGATCCGGCCCCGGGCGGCCTCGCGCTCCTCCTCGCGGCCGCCGGCCCGCGCGATGGTCAGCGCCTCCTGCGCCGAACGCCGGTCCGCCGCGGCCTCGCGCAGAGCCCGGCGGGCGCGGTCATATTCCGACTGACTCACATGACCGTCGTCGCGCATGCGCGCCACCCGGCGGTATTCGGACTCGGCCTGTTCCTCGCGGGCCCCGGCCGCCTCCAGCCGCGCCTCCAACTGGCGCCGTTCTTCCTCGCGTGCGCCGCGCTCCAGCATCAGCTGCTCCGCGCGGGCCTCCAACAGACCGCCCTCCAGTTCACGCACCCGGCGCTCGAAGTCGCGCGGGTCCAGACGCGCCAGGAGGTCGCCCTCGTCCACGCGTTCGCCGCGCTCCACCGCAACCGACTCGACCACCCCTCCGACGCGAAACGCCAGCCAGGCACGTTCCGCCGCCTGGGTACGCCCGGAGAAGCGGCGCTCGATGAGAGTGTCCCGCTCGCTCACGGTGACCAGCTTGACGGGCCGTTCGGGTGCGGGCGCCTCCGACGGCCCCTCGCCACATCCGGTCAACACCAGCGCCAGTATCAGGACACCCGCGGCGTAACCCGCCGTCCGGCGACGCGGCCACCCGCCCGTCATGAACCTCCCGCCTGCCCCAGCACGGCTTCCACGCGTTCTACATCGCTCGGGGTGTCGACACCGGGCGGATGCGCCTCCGCGCGCAGCCCCACCCGTATATGCGCGCCCATCGCCAGGGCTCGCAGCTGCTCCAGCTGCTCCAGCCGTTCGAGACGCGCAGGCGGGGTCGCACTCATGCGCCGCAGGAACCCGGCGCGATACGCGTACAGTCCGAGGTGACGCACGGCCGCCGACGTGTCGGGGTCGCGGCCGGCGCGCGCGGCCTCACGGTCGAAGGGAATGGGCGCGCGGGAAAAATACAGCGCCCGCCCGTGGTCGTCGGTCACCAGCTTGACCTGGTTCGGATCGTGCAGATCGGCCGCACTGCCCAGCGGCACCCCGAAGGTCGCCATCTCGGCCTCCGGCGATTCCGCCAGCAGGGCCGCCAGCTCGTCGAGGAGCCCGCCGGGCGTCAGGGGCTCGTCCCCCTGCAGGTTCACCACCAGGGATTCGTCACCCCAGCCCTCCCTCGCAGCCACGGCGGCGATGCGGTCGGTCCCCGACGGGAGGTCCGCGGCGGTCAACACCGCCTCCGCGCCCGCCTCGCGGGCTGCGGCCAGCACCCGTTCATCGTCGGCCGCCACGATGACGCGGGAGGCACGACTCTCCCGCGCACGCGCGACGACATGCGCGATCAGCGGACGGCCCGCGACCGGCACCAGCGGCTTCTCCGGCAGACGACTGGAGGCCAGCCGCGCCGGAATGACGACGACGAAGGGTTCCACGGCGCCCTCAGACGTCGCGCCAGCGTTCCTTTTCCTCGTCCGACAGGTGCCGGGCCTCGTCCACCAGCATCACCGGGATCTCGTCCCGGATCGGGTACGCCAGACCGGCCTGCACCGAGATCAGCTCCTGATTCTCGCGGTCGTATTTCAGCGGGCCCTTGGTCTCCGGGCATACGAGGATGTCGAGAAGGCGGTTGTCCATGTTGTACTTACCCCAGATGGCGGAGCCGGATGCTGGTCCTGAGACGCTGCAGCAGGGCCGGCTCGAAAGTGGCTGGAAGGCTGGCCGCCACGGGCCAGTACCAGTGGCGGGATTGCGCGAACGACCGGCATTTTACGGCATCCTTCTCGGTCATCAGAACCGGCAGGTCGTCATCAAACGCCAGATCGCGCGCGCGAAAACGATGATGGTCCGGAAACGGGTGCCGGATCACGTAGATGCCGCGCTGCTCCAGCATGGAAAAAAAACGTTCCGGGTCGGCGATGCCGGCGACCGCGTGGACCTCCTGCCCGCCCAGAAGCCTCGGGCGCATGGTCTCGTCACTGCCGTCCACCCGCCGCAGGCGCGAGGCCGGGACCAGGTGCATCGGGATTTCGTCGACACCGGCCTCGCCACCGGTCCGCACGACGAAATCGGCCCGCGCACGTGCCGCCTTCGGCTCGCGCAGCGGCCCGGCCGGCAGACACAGACCGTTGCCGAGGCCCCGGCGTCCGTCCACCATCAACACGGTCAGATCCCGTGGCAGTCGATGGTGCTGCATGCCGTCATCGGCGATCACCACGTCCGCGCCGCGGTCGGCCAGCGCGCGTGCGCCACGCACGCGATCGCGGTCCACCTGGACCGGCAGCCGGGTCCGTCGGGCCAGCAGCACGGGCTCGTCCCCGACCTCAGCCGGATCCGAATCCGGATGCACCGCCTGCCCCGCCTCGCCACGCCGGCCATAGCCGCGGGACACGATCCCCGGACGATAACCCGCCTCCGTCAGACGCCGCGCCAGCCAGTCGGTCATCGGGGTCTTGCCGCTGCCGCCAACCGTCAGATTCCCGACCACTATCACGGCCTTCAATGGCAGTCGGGTATTCCGGCGGATCTCTTCCAGGCGCATGCGGTTGTATTCCGCAAGACCGGCATAGACCAGCGAAAGGGGGTACAACGTCGCGGCCACCGGGCCGCGCTGGCTCCAGTGCCGCCACCACCATCGACTCAGCCAGGCGGTATTCATGCGTGGCCTCCGTTCCCCGGCAACGGGCTCACCAGTCCCAGACCTCGGCCAGCAGCGTCTCGAAATGGTCATCCACCCGCCGTCGCTCGTCCCAGAACCGGCGGCGGGCGGCATCCCCCAGCTGCCGGCGGACGGCGGCATCGTCGCGCAACGCGGTCCAGCGGGCCAGCACCGCCTGCGGATCGGCGTGCACCTCCACCGGCAATTCCAGGGTCCCTTCGCGCCCGAGGCTGACCGCGGTCCCGCCCGCAAGCGCCTGCCACAACACCCGCGATCCCGGGGCATCCAGATGCACCGCCTGCGTCGCGCTGGCCGCCGCGGCGAACCAGCGCGGGTCGTCCAGCTGCACGACATTCCCGGGGGCGAGCGCATTGCGATCCCATTCGCTCACCCGCAGTGAACGCCCCGGCAGCGGGTGACCGGGATCCTCTTCCAGACTGGCCAGCAGGATATCCTCCTCCCCGAAACCGGAGGCCTCCCAGGCGGCGCGCCAGTCCGGCCAGCCGGCCGCAGTGCCGTGCCACCACCACAGCCGGCGTACCTCGCCACCCACCAGCGAGCGCAGGACCACGTCCGCCTGCGCTTCGACGAAACGCGCCATCGGATCCGCCGGTTCCAGCCACCGCGCGGCACCTCCCTCGCCGGCGCGATCACTCCAGCACCGGCTCTCCTCCGGATCACGGGGCCAGGCCAGCTCCAGACCCCGCGCCGCCGGCCGCGCCGGCGGTGCCGCGTTCACCGCGATCACCGGGGCCTGCGTGGCTTCCAGCAAGTTGGGCGGGGTCACGCCGCCCGCCAGGATGATGCCCGCGGGCTGGAAGCGGTCCAGCACGCGGCGCACGACCCGTGGCCGGTCGCAGGGGCCGTACCCCACGCCCACCTTGCGAAACGGCTGCATGTGCTGTTCGAACAGCTCCGGGCAGTCGCGCTCGAAGGTCAGCACCAGGCGCACGTCCTGACGCTTGTGGCGCACGAATCCCAGCAGCTCGATCCCCAGGCGCAGGCTCTCGGGGTCGGCCCCGGCCCGAATCCAGATCAGGCGGCCACGGTCCTCCGGCGGACTGAGGAACCCCAGCCGCGCCAGCGCGCGTGCCCGGTCACCGCGGCGCCAGTCCCGCCCGACCGCGCTCCAGACTCCCGCCAGTCCGGCCCCATATCCCGGTTCGGTCGTGTACATGCCGCTCAGTCGTCCGCCGCCCGGCCGTCATCACCCAGTGTCGCGATCGACACCGCGCTGACACCGAGGCGGCCCACCACGTCCAGCGCCCGCACCACCGACTGGTGACTGGCACTGGCGTCCGCGCGGATCACCACGGGGTCATCGCCGCGGGCCTCGAGAACTTCGCCCAGCACCTGTTCCAGGGTTTCGGCCCGACGGTTCACCAGTTCCCGCCCGTCCACGAAATAACGGCCGTCGGCGTCCACCACGATGTCGATCCAGGCGCGATCGTCCACCTGTTCCGCTTCCCGGTCGGCCGATGGCAGGGTGATGTCGATGTCGGCGTGCCGGTCGAACGTGGTGGAGACCATGAAGAAGATCAGCAGCAGGAACACCACATCGATCAGCGGCGTGAGATTGACGCCGGGCTCCTCGCGTTGTGTGGGCGGGCGGAACTTCACGCCCGGCCTCCGGCCTCGACGCTGCTGGCACTGCGCTCGCCGTGCATGATCTCGACCAGCTTGGTGGCTTCCTGCTCCATCTCCAGCACCAGCTCGTCGATCCGGCCGCGGAAGTAGCGATGGAAGATCAGCGCCGGAATCGCGATCCCGATGCCGGTGGCGGTGGTGATCAGCGCCTGCGAGATGCCGCCGGCCAGATCCCGCGGACTGCCCACGCCGATCTCGGTGACCACCGTGAAGACCTCGATCATGCCGACCACGGTGCCCAGCAGCCCCAGCAGCGGCGTGATCATCGCGATGGTGCCGAGGGTGTTCATGTAGCGTTCGAGTTCATGGGCCACCCGCCGGCCCGCCTCCTCGATGCTTTCCTGGGTGATCTGGCGGGTACGGTCATGGGTCGCCAGACCCGCGGCCAGCACGGCCCCCAGCGGGGAATTTTCACGCAGGCGCTCGATGTCCTCCATCGACAGGCCGTGTTCGCGCATCTGTTCCCATACGCGCGCCAGCAGGCCCTGCGGTACCACTCGCCCTCGCCGCAGCGAGATAAAACGTTCCAGGATGATCGCCACGGCCAGCACCGAACACAGCAGGATCGGCACCATCAGCCAGCCGCCACTTTTCACGATCTCGAGCATTCACTGCCTCCTTGGAGTTACCACGCGATCCGGCCGCGCCCTCAGGCCCGGGAAAAGACGGCCATGGATTCCACGTGCGCGGTGTGCGGGAACATGTCCATGATCCCGGCCCGTTCCAGCCGGTAGCCATGATGATGCACCAGACGTTCGGCGTCACGGGCCAGGGTCGCCGGGTTGCAGGACACGTACACCATGCGCTCGATCCGGCGCGGGCCAAGGGCCTCCACGGCGGCGGCCGCCCCGGTGCGCGGGGGATCGAGCAGGACCCGGTCCCAGTCCTCGTGCAGCCAGTCGGCCCGCGACAGGGCCTCGGCGTCGTCCAGATCCGCACGCGCGTACCGGGTATTGGTAATGCCCTGGGCGCGGGCACTGTCCGCCGCACGTGCCAGCATGGCCTCATCCACCTCGATACCGGTCACGCCGGCCGTCCGGGTGGCCAGCGGCAGGGTGAGGTTGCCCAGCCCGCAGAACAGATCCAGTACCCGGTGCCCCGGCTCCAGTTCCATGGCGGCCACTGCCTGGCGCACCATGGCACGGTTCACCTCGGGGTGGACCTGCACGAAATCCATGGGCGTGAAGCCCACCTCGACGCCGAAATCCGGGTGACGATAAACCAGCGGGGCATCCGGCCCCGCCAGATGGACCACAGTCTCCGGCCCGCCCGACTGCAGGAATACACTGATGTCTTCCTCGTCGGCCCAGGTCGCCAGCCGCGCCCGATCGGTGTCGGTCAGCGGATCGAGATGACGGAACACCAGCGCCACGCGGTCGTCATCATCCACACCGACCTCGATCTGGGGGATCCGGTCTCGCGCCTGCAGGCCGTCCAGCAGGTCCCGCAGCGCACGGATCCGGTGCCCCACCGCCGGATGCAGCACCTCGCAGTGATCCATCTCCGCAAGATAGGGACTGCCCCTTTCGCGGAAGCCGACCAGGGTCCCGCCCTTCTTCGGGACATGTTTGGCGCCGAGCCGCGCGGTACGCCGATAGCCCAGCGTCGCCCCGGTCAGCGGCTCGAACCGCGCCTCGGGCGTTACATGACCGATGCGTTCCAGCGCGTCGAAAAGGGCCTGTTCCTTGATCTCGCGCTGCAGGTCGATCGAGGCGTGCTGCAGCTTGCAGCCACCGCACAGACCGAAGAACGCGCAGGGCGGATCCACCCGGCCGGCAGCGGGCTCCAGCACCTCCACCACTTCGGCCATATCAAAACGGCGCTTGCGCCGGGTCTGCACCGCGCGCACCCGCTCGCCGGCCAGTGCCCCGTGCACGAAACAGGCCTTGCCGTCACGCCGGATCACCCCCTGGCCATCCAGGGTCACATCCTCAATCACGGCCTCGAACGGTGTGCGGTCGAACTTCTTGCCCATGCCGTCAGCCCCGCCAGGCTTCGAGAAATTCCAGGTGGTGCTCCGCCGGGCTGGCGGCCAGGTAATCCGCCAGCTGGTCCTGGCGGGACTTCAGCGCGTCGTCGGTCAGATGCCCGCGCATGTGCTCGAAGCGCAGCCACACTAGGTAGGTATTGAGCACGTCGTGCTCCACGTAATCGTGAATCTCGCCGGCCCGGCCGTCGCGCCAGGCCGGCCAGACCATGGATCCGTCCATGCCCAGCTTGCCGGGGTAACCCAGCAGACTGGCCATGGTGTCCAGCCCGGTGACCGCGCGGCCCTGAAAGCCGGCGAGCACGTCCATCAGGTCGACATGGCGCCAGTGGAAGCGCGACAGGTAATTGTTGTAGCGGAATTCGCGGTCGTCGTCGCCCTGCTCCCAGTACCGCGGCGCCTGCACGCCATTGACCAGCGCGCGGTAGTGCAGCACCGGCAGGTCGAAGCCGCTGCCGTTCCAGCTCACCAGGGTCGGGGTGCGCTGGTCGATCACGCCGAAGAACTGGCGCAGGAGCTCGGCTTCGTCCGGGGGGCGACCGTCCTCGCCGTCGCGCCCGAAGGCCGACAGCTTAAGCGCTTCCCCACCCTGGTACAGCACCCCGATGGAGACGATGCGGTGAAGCGGATGGCGCAGGAATTCCGAACCGGTCTGCGCGCGGCGCATCGCGAACATCGCATCCGCGACCTCCCGGTCGGTCAGGCCGTCAAAGTCGTGCAGCCGGCGCGCGCCCTCGATATCGGGCACCGTTTCCAGGTCAAAAACCAGTACGGGAGCGGACATGCCAGCCTCAGTCGGGGTAGACGCCGGTGGAAATGTAGCGATCGCCACGATCGCAGATAATGGCGACGAAGGTCCCGCCCTCGACCTCTGCGGCGAGCCTCAGGGTGGCCGCCACCGCGCCGCCGGACGACACCCCGGCAAAGATGCCTTCCTCCGCCGCCAGCCGGCGCATGGTGGTCTCCGCTTCCTCCTGGGTCACGTCCACGGTGCGATCCACCCGCGCGGCCTCGAAGATCGTCGGCAGATAGGCCTCGGGCCAGCGCCGGATCCCCGGTATGGAAGCCCCCTCCCCCGGCTGCACGCCGACGATCTCGATCTCCGGATTGCGCTCCTTCAGGTACCGCGAGACCCCCATGATGGTCCCGGTGGTGCCCATGGAAGACACGAAATGGCTGATCGTGCCCTCGGTGTCGCGCCAGATCTCCGGCCCTGTGCCCTGATAATGCGCATCGGGATTATCGGGATTGCCGAACTGGTTGAGCAGGAAGCCCTCTCCCGCGTCCGCCATGCCCTGAGCGAGATCACGCGCCCCTTCCATGCTTTCCTCGCGCGTGACCAGCTTGAGCTCGGCGCCATAGGCCTTCATCGACGCCCGCCGTTCGGCCGACATGTTGTCCGGCATGATCAGGATCATGCGATAGCCCTTGATCGCAGCCGCCATCGCCAGCGCGATACCGGTGTTGCCGGAGGTGGCCTCGATCAGCGTGTCGCCGGGACGGATGTCACCGCGCTGTTCCGCCGCCCGGATCATGTTCACCGCCGGGCGGTCCTTGACCGAACCGGCGGGGTTATTGCCCTCGAGCTTGACCAGCACGGTCGACGGCAGATCCGCGGCCAGACGCTGCAGGCGCACCAGCGGCGTGTTGCCGACGAAGTCCTCGAGGGTCGAAAAGGAATCGGGATGCAGTCGTTTCATGGCCGCAGAGTATAACGACTCGCGCAGGCTTTGCGGGTCCGTGGACACGATGAATGCGACGTGAACCCCGTCAACAAAAAGGCCCCGGAGCTCGGCTCCGGGGCCCGAATGGCGCGAACGCCCCGCCCGTTTACATGAACAGGCAGATGTCGGAATCACCGGCGAACTCGAAGAACGCCGCCGCCCCCGCGTATTCCACGCCATCAATGAAGTGACTGGTGTCCATTTCGAACAGATCCACCGTCATCTGGCAGGCGATCATCCGCACTTCGGCCTCCTGGCACAGATCGCGCAGATCCTCCAGATCAGAGACGCCCTTCGCCTTCATCTTCTTCTTCATCATCACGGTCATCATCTTCTGCATCCCCGGCAGGGCCTGCACAAGAACCGGCATGGGCATCGGCATCGGCATGCCCGGATTGCCCAGCGAGGTCACCTGAAGATCCAGCTTTTTCTCCAGCAGCTTCAGCCCGTAGAAAGTAAAGAAGATCTCGCATTCATAGCCCAGGGCCGCCGCGGTGGAGGCCAGGATGAACGGGGGATACCCCCAGTCCAGACTGCCCTTGGTCGCGATGATGGCCATTTTCTTCTGTTCGTCGCTCATTGAGTTTTCCTCCTGTTGTTATACATGGCGAAGCCGGGTAGCGCCCCCTGCACCACCCGGCTCCGAATGGCGTGATTCGCGGATACTTCAGTGTCCGGCGTTGTGACGCGCTCGTCGCCAGTCCCGAACCAGGGCGCAACCCGCGCAAACGCCCAGGGCGGCAAGACTGGCCCAGACGGAAATCGGCACCAGAATCATCGCCAGCCCAAACATGACCCACGCCAGTACGGTCATTGCTCTCCTCCTTCGGTGCAGCCGGCCCTGGGCCGTCCCGCGACCGCTTTGCTTTTTTTCGACAGCAGGCAGGCACCAACCAGGGCAGCCGGAAGCCTACCGCGTTCCGTTGCTCCCTGCATCACTGACCTCGGCCGAACCTTCCTGATTCGGTCCGGATTCCGGCGCCGGCCGCCGTTCGGCCGCCTCCGCCGGACGGTGGACGTCCGCCGCGGACGCCCGGCCACTGCCGGGATCCACGGGACGTGCGTCCACGAACTGATTGTTGAGCTTCTGGATATAGGCCTCTGCCTGATCGCGGAGACCATGCAGACGCGCCAGACGCCGCCGCCCGAGTCCGCGCGGCGAGCGCGCGAATAGCGAACGCATCGGACGGGTGCTCTTGAGGAAGGCCTCCTGCCAGTTCCCCGCCGCCGATTCCTTCGGCAGTTCGCGCGCGATTCGCCGCGCCAGCCAGCGCCGGTTGAAGAAATGGATCCCGCCCAGAGCCACCACCAGCAGGATCACGCCCGCCGAGGTCCAGACCGGGTTATCCAGCAGAGTTCCCCACACCCGCCCGTCGATCCACGGACGGATGCCGTCGGTCGCCTGATACCCGATCACCGCGAGCACCGCCACGAGCACCCCCATCATGCCCGCGTCGAACTGCAGCACCCGACGACGCCAGCGGTCGAGGCTGCGCTTGATCGCCGGCAGCACATCCATCTCGATGGACTCGGCAATCGCCTGCAATGCTCCAATAATGCGATAGGACCGCGACGAACTGATCTCCCGGATTTTCTTGTGGATCTCCTCGCGGTCGTGCGCGGATTTCTCCTCGTAGCGTTCCCGCACCTGCGGGTCCCCGATCTCCACCGCACCGCTTTCGTTGTAGATGCAGTAGAAACGCCCGGTTGCATTCCCCTGGCGCACCACCGCGCGCTGCCAGGCCGCGACGACTTCCTCGAGGTTGTCCTCGCGCCAGGTCGTGTCGATCTGGTTCAGGATAAAGACCAGCTTGGTGAAGTCGTTGCGCTCGGCCACCCGGTTGACCAGGTGTTCCAGAGTGTCGCGCATGGCGCCGGGTTCGGGGTGCCGTGCATCGAAGAACACCAGCACCAGATCCGACAGATCGATGATGTGGTCGGTCAGCTGCAGGATGGTGGTGCGTTGCTCGTCGGCATCGAAGCCGGGCGAGTCGATCAGGATGCGGCCCCGCAGCTGCTCCGCGCGCGCGGTCTTCATGGCCAGGAAATGATCCACCGTGCGCCCGCCACCATCGGTGATGCGTTCGATCTCGTCGGACACCCGATAGAACGGGAAGCGCGGATCACCGTCGAGCGCCAGGCCCGGGAGCTCCTGCACCCGTTCGCTGCCGCCATAGGAGATCACGGTGAACTTGTCGTCCACCGCCTGACTGCCGCTGCGCTGCACGGTTTCACCCACGAACTCGTTGATGAACGTGGACTTGCCCGAGGAAAAGGTCCCCAGGACCGAGATCATCGGCCACCAGGAAATGGTGAAGGCGTAGGACTCTTCTTCCGGATCCAGCAGGCCCGAGGCATATCCGACCCGATCCAGTTCCCGGAACGGATTGACCACGCCCTCGAGGACCGGGTTTTCCTCCGCCAGACGGTCACTCAGGAGCTTGAGCTGCTTGCGGACGCGGCTGCCAGGTCGATTGAACATTCCGATCTCCGTATTGGTTCGGGCCCGGGGCAGACCGCGCACACGACTAGCGCGGCGCCGACGGCGGACGGTATGGGCCGCCCGACCCCGGATAGGGACCGCCCTGCCCCGAGAGTGGGTTGAACATGTTCATCATACCCATGGGACCGCCCACATTGCGATTCAGGCTCCACATGTCACGCTGCATGCCGATCACGGACCCGGCCATCACCTCGGTATCCCGGGTCATCGACCCGATGTCCGTACTCATGCGGCCGGTGTCCTCGCTGATGGACGCAACGCTCTGCTCCATCTCGGCCGTGGACCCCGCAATATCCACCATGCGGCCCTCCATCGCCTCCATGTGGCGCACAATCGCCGACATGTCGCGGTCCACCACCCGGGTCATCGAGGAGATCTCCTCGGTCAGCTGTGACACGTCCCGGGTCAGGCTGGTGATCAACCAGAAACCGTACACCGCCAGCACAACGAATGCGACCAGGGAAGCATAGACGATCAGTTCGAGCCGCCGGGCCCGTCGTTGCGCATCGTCCGCCTCTTCCTTGACCTCGTAATACTGACTGTCGCCGTCAGCTGGCCTGTCTTTCGCACCCATCGTTCCTCCGGTCGGTGACTACAGCACACGTGATGTGGAGGGTGCCGCAAACCTCAGCGGAACCGTTCCAGGTGGTCCACCCCTTGCGGATGATGCCGGGCATAGATCGGACGCAGTGGGGCCATCATCGCCCGGCGTTCGCCCTCCGGAAGCTTCTCCAGCGCCCGGTCCCAGCTGCCCATGGCGGCTTCAACGTCGCCGGTGGCGTGTTGCAGATTGCCCAGTTCCCCGAGGATGTCCGCCCGTTCCCGGCTTTCGTACGCCTGCGTCTCCAGCCCGTCTTCGAGAATGTTCATCGCGGCTGCGGCGCCCTCGCGCCAGTACGTCTCCCGCGCTTCGGTCAGCAGCGCCTCGACCTCCACCGCCGGTTCCTCCGCGACTTCTTCCCGGGCGGCTTCTTCCCCGGCGGCTTCTTCCCTGGCGGCTTCTTCCCGGGCGGCTTCTTCCCGGGCGGCTTCTTCCCGGGCGGCTTCTTCCCGAGCGGCTTCCTGCCGAGCGGCTTCCTGCCGAGCAGCCTCTTCCCTGGCGGCTTCTTCGTCCCCGGCAGGGGGCTCTTCCTCGAGCACGACGCCGGAATCCGCGGGCGGATCTTCCGGTTCGGCCGGCGCCAGCCAGTCACGGGCGGACCAGGCGATCAGCCAGAGGACGATCACGATCAGCACCCAGTAGCGATTGATGAAACCGTGGCGCGGCTTGTCTTCACCTGATCCCATTTGTCACCTCGTTTCCTGGAGGGGATAGCCCCTTTTTATCCGAAAATCGCGCGGGCCAGTCGATCCAGCTCTTCCGCCGCCTTGCCGGATGGCTCCAGCTCGTTCACCGCCAGGCCCTCGCTGAATGACCGCCGAAAGGCCGTGCGCTGCTTCAGCCGAGGGTGCAGAAAACGGATACCTTCGATCTGCTGCAGGGCCTCCGCAGTCTCCTCGGTCTCGCGCACGAACTGGTGCGTGTCGGCGCGATTGATGAATACCTCGATGCCGGGGCCTGTGTCGCGATCGGTCCGACGCCCCTGGATCTCGCGCACGAAACGGTGAGTGGACCAGACGTCGGCCTGACTGGGCGGCACCGGGATCAGCACCCGGTCCGCGGCGGCGACCGCCTGCATCAGGGTGTCCATGGCGGAGGGCCCGACGTCCACCAGCCAGTGATCGAAATCCCCCTGCCGACCCAGCGCGACGTCGGCATCGGTCGTGGCGGGGAGCGCGGGGCTGTACCCCTCCTCCTGCCGCACTTCCAGGACATCGCCGAGAGTCCCCTGCGGATCCAGGTCCACGGCCTGCACGCGGTGCCCTTTCGCGAGCAGCCAGAGCGCGAGATTGAAAGCGACGGTGCTCTTGCCCGTTCCACCCTTCAGGTTGGCCACCACGGTCAGCATTGCGGCTCCCGGATCCATTGAATTCGAAAACGGGCTGCCCGGCGAACCGGGCAGCCGATCATGCACGGGCGAGCCCGTGCGAGCAGATCACTGCTCTTGCTGCTGCTGCGGCATGCCCTGCTGCGGCATGCCCTGCTGCGGCATTCCCTGCTGCGGGCCATAGCCGTACCCGGGGCCGTAACCGTAGCCCGGATGGCCATAGTAGCCGGGACCGTAGCCCTGACCACGACCATAGCCGTAGCCGTCACCACGCCCGTGACCGTAGCCGTGACCATGACCGCGACCGCGGGCGGAGAAATCGAAATCGCCCATCATGTCGCCCATCATGTCGCCCATGTTGTGACCGCGGCCGTAACCCGGACCGCCAAAGAACGGCATGCCACCGTAGCCGGGGCCATAGCCATAACCGGGACCGTAGGGAGCCCCGTAGCCCGGGCCGCCATACCCCGGGCCGCCCCACTGCGCGGAAGCCATCATCGGGGCAGCGGCCAGACCGGCCATGGATGCCGCAAGAACGGCTGCTTTCAGAAACTTGCTCATAGTGTTACCTCCTCCTCTCGGAGACATGCCCTCCCATTTCTGCCACCGATGCGCGGAGGGCGGTCACGCACCGGCCCCTGCCCGAAGGCAGGTGATTCAGGGCCCCGAAAAGGGTCCCCATGAACCCGGGCCGCCGAAGAACGGGAATCCATATCCTGACATGCCCGGTTCACTTGCCCCCGGCCCCCGGTGGCCGCCATACGGATACGGACCGGACCCGTAACCGTAGGGCGACATCCCGGGACCCGGGCGTGCTTCACCTGCGGGAACGCGCGAGCGGTCCTCGCGTCCCCGCCGCGCCGGATCGTAGTCCGGCGGAGGGAACGATCCGGCCGACCGGGGTTCGCCCCGGGAGAAGCCTCCCGGCTCTCCCGCATCGGCCGCGGATGGCGGTCCGGCATGCCACGGATTGTGACGTTCCCGGGCCTCGGCAGCCGCAGCGGCCACCATCACCCCGACCGTCACCAGGGCGACCAGCAGGGCGCTCCGCCCCCCCGTTGCTCCCCGCTGCATGCCGTCACCTCCGAACGCCATTCGCCTCGCTCCCATGCGTCACCCGGCGCTCAGTAGTTCCCCGAGTCGCGACGCTCTTCCATCTGCTCCATGCGCATCTCGCGCTGGCGTTCCATCTCCTCCATGTAGGCCTGGCGACCCTTCTTCATCGCCTCCATCCGGGCCTCGCGCATGGCTTCCATTTCCTCGATGCGTTCCTGCCGCTCGGCATGCATCTTCTCGATGCGCTCGCGCATCTCTTCCGGCATGTCCTCCGGCAGATCTTCCGGATCAAATTCCGGCATCTGGCCGTAGCCTCCGGGACCCTGCATGCCGGGACCATAACCGGGACCGTACGCGGGACCGTGCATCATGCCGGGGCCATGACCCTGCTGCGGACCATAGCCGGCACCATGGCCCGGGCCGTATCCATACCCCGGGCCGTAACCCTGACCGTAACCATGTCCCGGGCCGTAACCCTGACCGTAGCCCTGGCCATATCCCTGACCGCGGCCCTGGCCGTAGCCCTGCCCGTGGCTGCGCCCGGACATGCCGAAGCTGAAGTCACCGGAGGCATCGCGACGCTGCATCATCTCGCCGCCCTGATGCCCGCCCATGCCCTGTCCATACGGACCCGGCTGGCCCCAGGGACCGGGGACCGGGGCATGCTGGCCCATCGGCTGACCCTGAGCGCCCGGGTTCCCTTCTTCCGCCTGGGCCGCGCCCAGCACGGACATCGAGACCACTGCGGCGCCGGCCATGGCCAGACCGAGCATGCGTGCATTGAATCGCTTCTTCATCATTAACCTCCTTGAGGTTCTTTCAGTGATTGCTCATTTCAGCCGAATACCCCGGCGTCGGCGGCCACCCGACTGGCGTGCACCGGGGCCCGCCTCCGAGGAAGACGTTTCATTGCCATCTTCCCCCGAGTCCGACTTCTGTTCCGCCGTGGCGGAATCGTGATCCGGCGTCGCACTCGGCCCGGCGGAACGGGAAGCGCTGCCGGATTTCCGCGGCGCGTCCGTATCTCGCTCCTTCGGTTCATGCCCGTCGTCCGGCGCGGATTCGGCGTTCGCACCCGCATCCGCTTCACGGCCGGAGGGGCCGTCCGAGGCCCCCGACGCGGGGGGACCCGGCGCAGGACCGGACGACGGGGCTGGAGAAGGCCCGGAGTCCGAGCCGGAACCGCCGGATCCCGGGCCACCGCCCGGCCCCGGCCCCGGGCGCGCCCCGAAACGGCCGCGCAGAAGCTTCAACAAGGCGAGGAAAAGATCGCGCATGCCCTCGACGAAGGCGGCGGCCAGGCAGCGCAGATACAACCCGAGATACTGGACTGCGCGTGTGACCGGTCCGCCCTCGGCCGGGCCGAAGGGATTGTCGTCACGGCCGGTCCCGGCACTGCCACTCGTCGGGGTAGCACAGCCGGAGCCGTTGGTGCCGTCGCCGTCTTCCAGCGAGGCGGGACAGAACGCGCGCCGCCCGGAGATACAGCCCAGCGGGATAACGACCAGGGTCAGCAGCGTGGCCACGATGGTCCCGAACATCAGCGAGATCGCCATGCCCTGGAAAATGGGGTCGAACAGGATGACGCTGGAACCGGCGAGCAGCGCGAACGCGGTGATGATGATGGGCCGCGTGCGCGCCTGACAGGCGAGGATCATCGCCTCGCGGACGTCATGTCCCTGATCCACCGCCTGGCGACCGAAATCGACCAGCAATATGGAATTGCGCACGATGATCCCTGCGAGAGCGATGAACCCGATCATCGAGGTCGCGGTGAATTCGGCGTTGAACAGCCAGTGGCCCGGGATGATCCCGATCAGGGTCAGCGGGATCGGGGCCATGATGATGCCCGGCAGCACGAAGTTCCCGAACTCCCAGACCACAAGCATGTAGATGAGAATCAGGGCGATGGCGAACGCGATGCCCATGTCGCGGAAGGTCTCGTAGGTAACCGTCCATTCGCCGGCCCATTCGAACGCCGTGGAGCCGTCGTTCGGCGGCGGTCCCAGCCAGTGCGGCTGCACCCGACTGCCGTCGGGAAGCTCGTAATCGGCGAGTTGTTCCTGCACCTCGAGCATCCCGTAGACCGGCGCCGCCAGACGCCCCACCACTTCGCCGGTGACATACTCCACCGGCCGCAGGTTCTTGTGATAGATGGGTTCGTCCTGCGGGCGCTCGACGAAACGACCCAGCTCGCCCAGGCTGACTGTCCCGCCATGCTGCGAGGCCACCGGCAGCTGTTCCAGACGCCCGATATCGGAGCGCGTGGGGCGTGGCAGGCGCAGCTCGATCAGGTGCGGCTCCACCAGCGAACGCGCCTTGATGTCGCCCAGGACCCGGCCACCGATCGCGGTCTCCAGCGTCTGGTTCACGGTCTCCACGGTGACACCGCGGCGCAGGGCCTTGTCGCGGTCCACGTCGAAATGCCAGACGTCGTGCGGGGCCTGCAGGAAGCTGTCGACGTCCGCCACGTGCTCGGCCCCGCGGAACATTCCTTCCAGGTCGCGCGCGACCTGACGCCGGGTATCGGCATCCGGGCCATACACCTCGGCGACCACCGACTGCAGGACCGGGGGCCCCGGCGGCATCTCCACCACTTCGATGCGGGCGCCGGCTTCGCGGGCCAGCGGTGTCAGACGCTCACGGGCCTCGGTGGCGATCTCGTGGCTGGAGCGCGCACGATCGCCCTTGTCCACCAGCTGAACCTGTATGTCGCCCAGCCAGGGGTCCTGGCGCAGGTAGTAATGACGCACCAGACCATTGAAATTGAACGGCGCCGCAGTGCCGACATATGCCTGCAGCCCGGTCACTTCCTCGAACTCCCGCAGCTCGGACACCATCGCTTCGCTGAGCGAGGCGGTCTCGGTCAGCGCCGTGCCCTCGGGGAAATTGATCATCACCTGGAATTCGGGCTTGTTGTCCAGCGGCAGCATCTTCACCCGGACATCCGTGGTGTAGAACAGGCTGGCCATCAGGAAGAACACCACCACGATACCGGCCAGGAAGGCGTAGCCCCGGGCGGGATTGTCCGCCAGCCCGGGGATCACCCGGCGGAAGAACGTACCCAGCCGCTCGGCCTGCCGGTGTTCCTTTTCGGTGGCCTTTTCCAGATAGGCCATGCTCGGGCGCAGCCGCTGGGTCAGCCACGGGGTGAACACGAAGGCCGCGACCAGCGAGAACAGCATGGCGACCGACCCCAGAACCGGGATCGGCTGCATGTAGGGACCCATCATCCCGGACACGAAGCCCATGGGCAGCAGTGCAGCGATCACGGTAAAGGTCGCGAGGATCGTCGGGTTGCCCACCTCGCGTACCGCATCCACGTTGGTTTCGGCATCCAGGCCGCGCTTCATCAGCCAGCGGCGGTAGATGTTCTCCACCACGACGATGGCATCGTCCACGAGGATCCCGATCGCGAAGATCAGCGCGAACAGACTCACCCGGTCGATGGTGTAGTCGAGCAGCCACGCGCTGAACACGGTGAACAGGATCACAACCGGAATCACGATCAGCACCACCAGTGCCGCGCGCAGCCCCAGGAACAGCGCCACCAGCAGGGTCACCGCGAAGGTCGCGACAAACAGCTTGAAGATCAGCTCGTTGACCTTTTCGTTGGCCGTCTTGCCGTAGTCGCGCGAGATCTCGACGCCCACGTTGTCGGGGATGGCGGAGCCCTTCAGGCGCTCCAGGCGTTCGAGCACGCCATTGGCGACCGTGACCCCGTTACTGCCGGGCTTCTTGGCGATCGCGAGGGTCACGGCGGACGCACCTTCCGGTGCGCCATCGGGGGCCTCGGCGGCCGGGCCGGAATAGTGACGTACGAAGCGATCCACCTCCCCCGGGCCATAGCTCACGTCGGCCACGTCGCGCAGATAGATCGGGCGACCGTCCTCCACCGAGATCAGCAGGCGTTCGACATCCTCGGCACTGGTCAGGAACGAACCGGTGTGCACCGACATGTGCCGTCCACCCGCCTCGATCGCGCCCGCTCCGCGTTCCGAATTGGCCTGGCGCACCGCACCCGCGATCTGATCCAGGGTGACCCCGTAACCTTCCAGCCGTTCCGGCCGCACCTCGATGCGCAGTTTTTCCTCGCGGCCACTGACCACGAAGCTCTGCGCGGTGTCGGGTACCTCGTTGAGCTGCTGCTTCGCGTCCAGGGCGATCTGGCGCAGCATCGCGTCATCGACCTCGTGCGACCAGAAGGTCAGCGTGACCACCGGCACGTCATCCGCACCCTTGGGCTTCACCATCGGCTCGCTGACCCCCGGAGGCATCAGATCGCGGTTCGACATCAGCCGGTCGTGCACCTTGACCACCGAGGATTCCATTTCCTCGCCGACGTCGAACTGGACGGTAACCATCGCCTCGCCTCGCTGCGAGACCGAGTAGACGTTATCGACACCCGAGAGCTCGCTCATCAGGCGTTCCAGCGGCCGCGCGGCCAGACTGGCCACCTGCTCCGACGGTACGCCCGGATACTCCACCATGATGTCGACCATCGGGACCGAGATCTGCGGGTCTTCCTGGCGTGGCGTGACGATCAGGCCGAGGATGCCGATCGCGATGCTGGCCAGCAGCAGCAGCGGCGACAGCGGCGAATGGACGAATGCGCGGGCCATGCGCCCGGCGATGCCGGGATCGGTCGCGTGATCGCCGGGCCGTTCCTGGTTGCGAGGTTCCTGGTCGCTCATGTCTGGCGTGAACGTCCTGTCATTGTTCGATTTCGAAGCGCATCAATGGCGGCCGCCGGGGTGCCGCAGCACCCGCGCCCCGGGTTCCAGCCCCGAGGTCACGACCACGCCGCCATCACGCGACGCCCCCAGCCGGACCATGCGGATGCGCACCTCGTCATTGGCATCCAGCACGGCCACGCGCGGCAAGGCCCCGCCCGGGATGATCGCGCTCTCCGGGATCACCACCCGGTCTTCGCGCGTCACTTCGCCCGGCAGATGCACCTCGGCGTACATGCCCGGGCCGCCGCGGACCTCCTGCGGGAGATCGAATTTCACGGTTACGGTATGGCGCTGCGGGTCGGCCAGCGGGAAGATCCGCGAGACCCGCGCGCTGACTTCTTCCGCATGACCGTCGAGCGTCACCGGCACGATGTCGCCCACATCCAGCTGACGCACCAGGCGAACCGGCACGGCGGCCTCCACCCGCAGATAATCCAGGTGCCCGAAGGTGACCAGAGGATGCCCGGGCTGAACGGTATCGCCCTGTTCCACGTGCTTGTGCATGATCACCCCGTCAAACGGAGCGCGGGAACGGGTGTCCTCCAGCGCGACGTCGAGCTCCTCGACGCGGGCCCGGGCCTGTTCCCAGCGCGCTCGGGCCTGATCGACGCCGATGTGGCGGGAAAAGAGATCCGTGGTGCGGTCCAGGGTCGGATCACCGAATCCCATGAACTGCCCCATGTTGCGCGTGAACATCTGATCGAACATCGACGGCATGCCCATGCCCGGCATCTGCCCGATGTCCTGCGAGCGCGGGGAAATGACCTCGCGGTCGTACTGCATGCGTGCTTCGCGGATCGCCGCCTCGGTGGTACGCATCTCGGCGAGCGCCGCCTGGCGTTGAGCCTGCAGGCGATCGTCGGAGATCGCGACCAGCTCTTCTTCCGCCTCGAAGCGATCGCCCTCGACCCCTTCGACCGCGATCACCCGGCCACCCGACTGCGCCCGCAGGGTCACCTCACTGAACGGGATCACCGTGCCGCTGACGGTATGGCGCTCCGCGGCGAGCGGCTGCGCAACATGGACCCCGGTGTTGTCCGGACTGGTGGTTCCCGGACTCTGGGCCGGCGTCCAGGCAGTCTGCGCACCGGCCGTGCCAACCACGGTGACCATGCACAGCATAAGGCTGGCCGTTCGCATGAGCGTCATTCGCACCTCCCCCCGACAGCGTGCCTGTTCCGTTGGTCTTGTTTCGTTGTAGAGAAAAGCACGCCCCGATACAAGCAATAGAAATGCCAATATTAGAATATTATTGAATTTCAGATATTTGTCCTCGTGAAAAAACACCGCGCACTCAGGGTGTTGCAACACGCGCCACCCGGAAATTCGAATATAAGCATCTGTTACTGCGAAATTTTTTTGTTGCAACAGCGGTGGCGGCGTTGCAACGCCGCTGCCATACTCCCGGTGAGTTTCCCGGAGGGGAAGGCCATGAAAATGAATCGTGGGGAGGGTCTGCCGGACGCGTTCCGTTCGGCCGATCCGGACTGCCATCACCAGATGGTCTTCGCCCGCCGGGCGGCGGGCAGCGACATTCGCATGCTGCTGCTGGGCGAGTCGGGAACCGGCAAGACCCGCCTGGCCCGGGGCATCCATGAATGGAGCCCGCGGGCCGCCGGACCCTTCGTCGAAGTCAACTGCGCGGCCATCCCCGACGAGCTGCTGGAATCGGAGCTGTTCGGCCATGTGCGCGGGGCCTTTTCCGGCGCGGTGAGCGATCGCGAGGGTCGTTTCGAATCCGCCCACGGCGGCACCCTGTTCCTCGACGAGATCGGTGAACTGCCGCTGCGTCTGCAGGCCAAGCTGCTGCGCGCGGTGCAGGATGGCCAGTTCGAACGCGTGGGCGAGAACACCACGCGGCAGGTGGACGTACGCATCCTTTCCGCCTCCAATCAGGACCTCCAGGCCCGCGTGGATGCGGGACAGTTCCGCGCCGATCTGTTCTACCGCCTGGCTGTCGCCACGGTGGAGCTGCCGCCCCTGCGGACCCGGCCGCGTGACCTGGCCGCCACCCTCGACCGCTTCGTCGAGGAACACGCGCTGCAGCTGGCGCCGGCGTTAAGGCGCAAACTGGAAGCCCACCCCTGGCCCGGCAATTTCCGCGAGCTGGAGAACGTGTTCGCCTGCCTCCAGCTGCACGCGGTCAACGGTCGCGTGGAGGATTTTCCCCTGCCCGAAGGCCGGCCTCCCGGGACCGTTTCACCACCGGCGGAGGCTGCCGCCCCGGCTACGGCTTTTCCGGAAGGGGCTCCCACGGACACGGCCCCGCAGGTATCCCCGAGGGAGTCCGAAGAGGCGCGGCGCCTGCGCCAGGCCCTTGCCGCCCATAATGGCAACCGCTCGCGGGCCGCCCGCAGTCTCGGGATCGACCGCACGACCCTGTGGCGCAAGCTGCATCGCTATAACCTCGCCTGAAAGACCATCCGAACGCCTGCGGTCCTCGGGCCGCCGATGGTAGGATTGGCCACATCAGGAGACACTGATACCGGTCTCCCGTGGACGGGAACTTCAACCGGTGCACCGTCTCCAAGGCCCGGGCGTCAGGCCCGTGCCCCATCCAGCCCAGGACCCGAGCGAGAACTGCATGTCCCGTGTCATGCCGCGAGTCGGCCGTGCCCTCATCCCCGTACTGATCCTCGCGCTCAGCGTGGCGGGATTCATGATCCTGCGCGCTACCGGTCCCGAGGCGCCCGCACCCGCGGGTGAGGAACGTTCCTGGCCAGTACGGGGGTTCGTCGCCGAACCGGGCACCCATCGGCCTTCCGTCATGCTCTACGGACGCAGCGCATCGGCCAGTGATGCGACCCTGCGGGCCGCCGTTCAGGGGGACGTGGGAACGGTTTCCGCCCGCACCGGACAGCATGTGGAGCAAGGCGACCTCCTGGTCCGGATCGACCCGGCCGACGCCCGCCTCGCCCTGCGCCAGGCCGAAGCGGAGGTGCGTGAACTTGAGGGGGCCCTCGAGAGCGAGGAACTCCGGGCGCGTTACGACCGCGAGGCCCTGATCCGCGAACGTGAAATGCGGGACATCGCCCGACGCGGCCTCGACCGGGCCCGCAACCTGCGTGAGCGGGACATGGGCTCCGACAGAGATGTCGACGATGCCCGCGAACGTCTCGAACAGGCCGAACTTACAGTACAGAACCGGGAAGAAGCGATCGCGGATGCCCCCATGCGCATCGCCGGCGCCGAGGCGCGGCTGGATCGCGCCCGGGCCGCGGTCGAACAGGCCGAACTGGACCTGGAACGCACCGAGATCCGCGCCCCGTTCGATGCCCGCGTGACCGCCGTCCGGACCTCGCCGGGCGAACGCGCCCGGGTGGGCGACGAACTGGTGCGCCTGTTCGACGTGGACGACGTGGAGATCCGGGCCGGACTTCCCGTGTCGCTGGAGCCGCGGCTGGAGGCGCTGCTGGCGGAGGGGAGAACGCTGGAAGCCTCGGCCCGCAACGGCGGCCGCGAGATCACCAGCGAACTGGTCCGCATCGAAGGCGAAACCCGGCCTGGCGCCAGCGCTTCGCACGGCGTGTTTGCGATCCGCGAAGGCGGGCGCTCGCTGGGTCTGAACCGCTTCCTTGAACTGGACCTGCGCCTGCCCGAGGAAGACGACAGCCTGGCCGTTCCGTTCGAGGCCCTGTACGGGCGCGACACCATGTTCCGCGTAATCGACGGCCGCCTGCAGTCCCTGAAGGTTGAACGTCTGGGCGAATACCGCAGCGAGGCCGGGGACACCCTGGCGCTGGTCCGCAATCCGGACCTGTCGGCCGGCGACGTCCTGATCGCCACCCGCCTGCCCAATGCGGTGGATGGCCTGCGCGTGGAGGTCGAGGACCGCGAGGACCTGCCCACCGCGGCCGAAGCCGTGCGCGAAGGCGACCCGGACCTCCAGCCGCAGGACGCCGGCGATGAGTGAAACCAGCGCACCCATGCCGGGCGGCGCCCCGGCCGGGGGCGATGCGGAGGGCGCGGCCGGTCGCGGTCCGATCCGGCTGTTCCTGGAACACCGGCTGGCCGCCAACCTGCTGATCGCGCTGATGCTGCTGGCGGGCGCCTATGCCCTGAACCAGCTGAACTCGCAGTTCTTCCCCGATTTTGATCTCGACATCATCACGGTCCAGGTCGTGTGGTCGGGCGCTGCCGCCGAAGACGTGGAACAGTCGATCACCGACCCGCTGGAGCAGGACCTGCGCACGGTCGACGACCTGCGCGAAATGACCTCCACCTCCGCGCTGGGGGTGGCGACCATCACCCTGGAGTTCGAACCCGGCGCAGACATGTCGCACGCGCTGGAACAGGTCAACGACCGGGTCGATCAGCAGCGCAACCTGCCGGCGGATGCCGAGACCCCGATCGTCAATCAGGTGATCAACTACGAACCGGTCTCGCGCCTGCTGATCACCGGCCCCGACGACCCGGAACAGCTGCGGACCCTGGCCCGGCAATACGAACGCGAGCTGCTGGACGCCGGCATCGCGCGGGTCGAATTCACCGGCCTCACGGAAGACGAGATGGCCATCCAGGTGCCGGCCTTCAATCTCTACCGCCTGGACATGACCCTGGCCGACATCGGCGCCGCGATCGCCGGCATGAGCCGCGACATGCCCGCCGGCTCCGTCGGCCGCGACGACACCGCCCGACAGCTGCGCAGCCTGGAGCAGGCCCGCGACATCGTGTCCTTCGAACGCCTGGTGCTGCAGGGCGACCCCGAACGCGGTCGGGTGCTGCTGGGCGACATCGCCGACATCGACCTGCGCCCCCGGGACGGCGAGGTGCGTGTCCGCTCGCAGGGTACGCGGGCCATCGAGATGCAGCTGATGCGCAGCGAGACCGGCGACGCCCTGGAATCCGCGCGCATCCTCGAACAGTGGCTGGAGCGCACCCGGCCCGCCCTGCCCCCGGGTGTCCAGTTGCAGGAGACCGATGCCTTCTGGGAGCTGCTGTCCGAGCGCATCACCCTGCTGCTGAAAAACGGTGCCGGGGGACTCCTGCTGGTGCTCGGGATCCTGTTCCTGTTCCTGAACCGCCACATCGCCCTGCGCGTCGCCCTCGGCATCCCGATCGCCTTCACCGCCGCATTCGTGGTGCTGTGGCTGGTGGGTGGCTCGATCAACATGATGTCGCTGTTCGGCTTCATCATGTCGCTGGGGATCATCGTCGACAACGCCATCGTCGTCTCCGAGCACGCCTACAGCCTGCATCAGAGGGGCCTGTCGGCCAGTCGGGCGGCACGTCAGGGTGCTCAGCGGATGGTCGGTCCGGTCGTCGCCGCGTCACTGACCACCGTCGCGGCCTTCATGCCACTGATGCTGATCGGCGGGATCATCGGCAATATCCTGTTCGACATCCCGCTGGTGGTGATCTGCGTGATCGTGGCCACCCTGCTGATCGCCTTCCTGATCCTTCCGGCCCATCTCAAGGGCGTGATGGATCGCCTCGAGGAACCGCCGGCCGGCAGCCTGCGGGCGCGCTTCGACCGGGGTTTCGAAAACCTGCGCAACGGCCCGTTCCGCCGTGCCGTCACGCACGCCGTGGACCACTCCGGGGTCACCCTCGCCCTGGCGGTGGGCGCGGTGATCCTGGCCATCGGCCTGGCGGCATCCGGACGCATCGGCTTCACCTTCTTCCCCTCGCCCGAGGGCACGGTCGTCAACGCGGGCGTGAACTTCGTGGCCGGCACCCCGCCGGAACGGGTCGAAGAGTTCCTCATCCACGTCGAACAGGCGCTGGAGGAAACCGACGAGGAACTCGGCGGCGGCCTGGTGCGTGCCTCGGTGACCCGGCTCGGACGCGGCATCGACCCCGGCGACGGCAACGCCCCGCAGGGCGACCAGTTCGGCAACATCCAGGTCGAGCTGATCTCGCCGGAGGCCCGCGAGGTGCGCAACCGGGCGTTCATCCAGGCATGGCGGGACAACGTCCGCGAGGCCCCCGGCATCGAGACCTTTTCTATTGACGAGCGTCAGGCCGGCCCGCCCGGGCGCGATCTCGAAGTGCGTCTGACCGGCGATGACCCGCATATCCTCAAGGACGCGGCACTGGACGTGGCCGATCTGTTCGACGAGTTCCCGGGCACCTTCGCCACCCAGGACGACACCCCGTTCGGCCGCGAGCAGCTGACCTTCCGCATCCTGCCGGAAGGCCGCGCCCTCGGACTGACCACGGAGCAGCTCGGCGCGCAGCTGCGCGACGCCTACGACGGCCATCTGGCGCAGATCTATCAGGATGGCCTGGAGGAGGTCGAGGTGCGCGTGCGTCTGCCCGACGACGAACGCCACGCGACGGAAAGCCTGGACCGCCTGCAGATCCGCCTGCCGGATGGCGAGCTGACCCCGCTGGAGAACGTGGCGGAACTCGCATCCCGTCCCGGCTTCGAGACCCTGCGGCATGCCGATACCCGCCTCGCGATCGAGGTATCCACCGAAGTCGACCGCTCGGTAAACAATGCCGCGCGCATCCGCGCCGCGCTGGAAGACGGTCCGCTGGACGCGGTCGCCGAGCGCCACGGCGTGGACTGGTCCTTCGAAGGCCGGGCGGCGGATCAGGAGGAGACGTTTGCCGACATGCGCACGGGCCTGGTGCTGGCGCTGGGCCTGATGTACATCATCCTCGCCTGGGTCTTCGCCTCCTGGGGCTGGCCGCTGATCGTGATGGCCATCATCCCGTTCGGCATCCTCGGGGCCCTGCTGGGCCACTGGATCCTCGGGGTGGAGCTGACCGTGCTGTCGATGTTCGGCCTGTTCGGCCTGACCGGGATCGTGGTCAACAACTCCATCATCCTGGTCAGCTTCTACCAGGGATTGCGGGAGAGCGGTCTGGCCCTGCGCGAGGCGATCATCGAGGCCTCCTGCCAGCGCCTGCGCGCGGTCATCCTGACCTCGGTCACCACCATCGCGGGCCTCACCCCGCTGCTGTTCGAGCGCTCGGTGCAGGCGCAGTTCCTGATCCCGATGGCGATCTCGATCGTGTTCGGGCTGGCAGTGGCCACGGTGCTGGTACTGTTCGTGATCCCGGCGCTGCTGCGCCTGTACGAGGGGGCATTCGATCGCGGCGCCACGTCCACCCACCACGCGAGCTGACCGCAGCCCCGCGGAAGGGGGGGCACGGGGCGGCGGGGCGCGTCGGGGTCAGGCGTCGCCGCCGCGCCGACGCAGGCGGATGGGGGCGTAGGGTTCGCTCTGCCCCCACTCCACCAGCCCCGCCTTGGCCAGCTCGAGGATGGCGAGGAACGACACCACCACGCCCTGGCGGCCCTCGGCCCGTTCCAGCAGGCCGACGAAGTCGGTGAAGGTCTCGCTGTCCAGCTCGTGCAGCAGCCGGGTCATGCGCTCGCGCACCGACAGCTGTTCGGTGGCCACGTGGTGGTGGGCGTTCAGGCTGGCACGCCGCATCACCCCGGCGAGCGCATCCATCAGGGCATCCAGCGACGGCGCCGGGGGCGGCGGGCCTTCCAGTGCGTCGGTCGCGGCGCCGGCGGCGAAGAAATCCCGCTCCATGCGCGGCAGTGCGTCCAGGCGTTCGGCCGCGGTCTTGAACTGCTCGTATTCCTGCAGCTGCCGAATCAGGGCCATGCGCGGATCACCGGCGTCTTCCTCGCCCGACTCCGCCGGGCGTGGCAGCAGCATGCGCGACTTGATCTCGGCCAGCAGTGCCGCCATCACCAGGTATTCGCCCGCCAGCTCCAGGCGCAGGGCACGCATCACCTCGATGTAGGCCATGTACTGGCGCGTGATCTCGGCGATGGGGATCGCCAGGATGTCGAGGTTCTGCCGGCGGATCAGGTACAGCAGCAGGTCCAGTGGCCCCTCGAAGGAATCGAGGAACACTTCCAGTGCATCCGGAGGGATGTACAGGTCCTCGGGCAGCTCCGCGACCGGTTCGCCGTGAACACGCCAGACGTGCTCGCCCTCCCCGGCGGCGGCCGGATCAACGGGGTCGACGGTGGCGTCTTCGGCATGTTCGCTCACCGGTTCTACCGCAGGTAGTCCAGCCCCATCGCGCGGCGGACCTCCTCCAGGGTCTCGCGCGCCTCTTCGCGGGCGGCCTCCGAGCCCTCGACCATGATCGAGCGCACCAGCCCGGGATCACTGGCGTATTCGCGGGCGCGCTGCTGAATCGGTTCCAGTTCCTCCTGGATGGCCGCGATCAGGGGCTTCTTGCAGTCCAGACAGCCGATCCCGGCGGTGGTGCAGCCCTCGTAGAGCTCGCCCCGCTTTTCCTCGCCGGTGTAGACCTGATGCAGCTCCCACACCGGGCATTTTTCCGGCGTCCCCGGATCGGTGCGGCGCACCCGCGCCGGATCGGTGGGCATGGTCCGGATCTGGCTCTCCACCTCCTGCGGCTCGGACCGCAGGCTAATGGTGTTGCCATAGCTCTTGGACATCTTGCGCCCGTCCAGCCCGGGCATCTTCGCGGTGGGCGTCAGCTTCGGATGCGGCTCGGGCAGGATGATCTTGCCCCCGCCCTCGAGGTAGCCGAACAGCCGCTCGCGGTCTTTCAGCGAGATGTTCTGCTGGGATTCCAGCATCGCCCGGGCGACCTCCAGGGCCTCGTCCTCGCCCTGCTCCTGGAAGCGCTTGCGCAGATCGCGGTAGCGTTTGGCTGCCTTCTTGCCCATCTTGTCCACGGCCTGCTCGGCCTTTTCGGCAAACCCGGGTTCGCGCCCGTACAGATGGTTGAAGCGCCGCGCCAGCTCGCGCGTGACCTCCAGGTGCGAGACCTGGTCCTCGCCCACCGGCACCATGCCGGCGCGATAGGCCAGCACGTCGGCGCTCTGCAGCACCGGATAGCCGAGGAAACCGTAGGTCGCCAGGTCCTTCTCGCGCAGCTGTTCCTGCTGGTCCTTCCACGTCGGCACCCGCTCCAGCCAGCCCAGCGGGGTGATCATGGACAGCAGCAGATGCAGCTCGGCATGTTCCGGCACGCGCGACTGCACGAACAGGGTGGCCGATCCCGGACTCACCCCCGCGGCCAGCCAGTCGATCACCATCTCGGTCACGTATTGCTGCAGGTCGCCCGGGTCCTCGTAGTGCGTGGTCAGCGCATGCCAGTCGGCAACGAAGAAAAAGCACTCGTAGTTGTGCTGCAGCTCGATCCAGTTCTTCAGGACCCCGTGATAATGCCCGAGGTGCAGGCGCCCGGTGGGCCGCATCCCCGAGATGACACGCTGGTTCGTCCCCTGATTGGTGGTCACGGTCGCGATCCTTCCTGATGGTTGACTGATGAGACTGAGGTGGTCGGTGTCAGAACATGCCGCCGGCGGCGGCGAACAGCAGGCCCAGGGCGCTGGCCGTACGATCCCGGTCGTTGACGTGGATGCGGCCGTCCCGCATCGCCAGAGTCCCGCTCAGGATCTCGCCGTCGCGTTCCAGCCAGGCATCCGCCTCGGCCGCAGCCAGCACCCGGCCGAACGGCTCCGGGTCGGTCAGCCCGGCCAGCGACTCCGGCCATTGCAGCCCGACCGCGGCCTGCATGTCCAGCGCGATCGCCTCCACCGGGCGCATGCGGAAGCCTTCAGGCGTACCGGAAAAGACCAGGTTGCCCTCCAGCTCCAGCCGCTGCTCCGGCTCGTCGTTCATGATCGCCCCGAGCGTCACCGCCGGGCTGCGCTCCAGCGACTGGCTCACGGCATCGATCATCGCGGCATGGGTGAGATCGCGGCGTTGCTCGGCCTCCTGGCGCCGGTGCGCCGGGTCACGCAGGGTTCCGGCGAGCTGCTCCATGGCTGCGCGGTCCCAGCGCTCCAGCCCCAGTTGCAGATCCATCGGCCCGCTCTGGCGCACGAGACGCTGCGTGCTCCGCGTCACCGTCATCCGGTCGACCTCCAGACGCGCGCGGGCGTCCAGCCGGTCGCCATGGGTGCTCTGGAATGCATTGATCCGGGCACGCTCCAGAAGCAGACTGCCCTCGCATCCCGGACCCGTCCATTCCATCCGGTCGGCCGCCACGCCGCCTTCATAATCCGGAAGCACGCCATAGACCCCGTCGGCGTCGGGCTCCAGCGCCAGGACCTGCCGCAGTCCCTCGAACACCAGGGTTCCGTCCGCCTGATCGAGTCGCAGACGCGGGATCGACAGACTCGCCATCGCCTGCTCGTCCGACCAGGCGAACTGCCCCAGGGCGTCCTCGAACTCCAGCCACAGCGGGCCCTCCGCGTCCCGGCGCGGTGCCACTGCCGGCCATTGCGCAACATCCAGGCGCGCATCCTGCACGCGCAGGCGGGTCGTGACGCCGCCGCCCAGGCCGGTCCGGCTCTCCGCCTCCGGGGCAAGACGCTGCAGGATCGCGGCCAGGCCGTCATGCTCCGCGAGGGCGTCGTCGAGGGCCGCATGATCCAGGCGGGTGACGATCCTTGCGCCCAGCACCCCGTGCTGCACCTCGTGCACCACCGGGAGCTCGTAAGCGTCCTCGCCCCGACGCAGGTGCAGTGTTCCTTCCGCACGCGCCTCGCGATAGCCCCGCTCGTAGCGAACGGGCTCGTGGCGCAGCTCCAGACCGCCCGCCTGCAGCTCCATGCGGGCGTCGAGGGTGTCTTCCACCTGTCCCCCGACGTACCAGGGCCACGCCGCACCAATGGCGACCACCAGAGCGGCCAGGATGATCCATTTACGCATGGCTATTCTTCCAGAAAGGCCACGTCCCCGAGGCCCTGTCGTACCACTTCCACGCCGTCACCGGTCAGGTCCAGCACCGTGGTGGCCTCCAGCGTCCCTGCTCCTCCGTCCAGGATCGCGTCCACCGCATGCGCAAGACGCTCTTCGATCTCCCACACCTCGGTCAGCGGGGTCTCGTCCCCCGGCAGCTGCAGGGTGGCGGACATCAGCGGCGTACCGAGTTCCGCCAGCAGCGCGGACACGATGGGGCTGTCCGGCACCCGCAGTCCGATCGTCCGGCGCCTGGGATGCTGCAGCCGCCGCGGGACTTCGCGGGTGGCGGGGAGAATGAAGGTGTAGGGCCCCGGAGTTCGGTTCTTCATCAGCCGAAAGGCACTGTTGTCCACCTTGGCGTACACCCCCAGTTCGGACAGGTCACGGCACAGCAGGGTGAGATGATGGGTCTCGTCCACCTCGCGGATGCGGCGGATGCGATCGGCGCCGGTCTTGTCACCGGGCAGGCATGCGAGCGCATAGCAGGCATCGGTGGGCACGGCGATCACCGCACCTTCCTGCAGCCGGTCGCAGACCTGGCGGATCAGCCGTGGCTGGGGATTCTCGGGGTGGATCGCGAACGTACTCATGGGGGAACCGCAGATCGGACAAAGCGCGCAGTGTAGCGCAACTGTGACCCGACCATCACGCCGCACCCGCCCGTGACGTTACAATGTCCGCCTGTCCCCCGACACGGAATGCCGATGCTCTACATGATCCAGGGCCACGATGCCCCCGATTCGCTGGACGCCCGCCTGGCGGCGCGTCCGGAACACCTGGAACGCCTGCAGGCCCTGCGCGATACCGGACGCCTGGTGCTGGCCGGGCCGTGCCCCGCGATCGACAGCCCCGATCCGGGGCCGGCCGGCTTCAGCGCCAGCCTGATCGTCGCCGAATTCCCGTCTCTGGAAGCGGCCCGCGAATGGGCCGATGCCGATCCTTATGTCCGGGCCGGGGTGTATGCCTCGGTGGATGTCCGCCCCTTCAAGCAGGTGTTCTGAATGGCCGCATCAACGTTTCCACTGTCCGCACCCCGCGGCCTGCTCGCGGCCGCGATCCTGGCCGCCGTCACCTCTCTTGCCGCCTGCGGCAACGATGGTCCGGCTGACGAACGCAATGGCCACGAAACCGATGCCGCCACGACGACCGAAGACGCCGAAATCCTCGCGCGCATCGATGGCGAACCGATCACCCGGGCCGATGTTTTTACCTATTCCGGCCTGGACGACGACCCCGGGCTGGCCGGCGATGATGGCGTGATCGACGAACTGATCAGCCTGCGGCTGCTGCGTCAGGAAGCCGAGCGGCGTGGCCTGCACGAGGAAGAAGAAACGCGCCGGATCCTCGAGATGGTCCGCACCAACTTCCTCGCCTCCGAGATGATGGAGCGCCTGACGGCCGAGCTGGAACTCACCGACGACGACCTGCGCGCCGAATACGAGCGGCAGGTGGAGCAGATGGCCGCCGAGGAGTACCGCGCCCGCCACATCCTGGTCGAGAGCGAGGAAACCGCCCGGGACCTGCTGGCCGAACTCGAGGACGGGGTGTCGTTTGCCGAGCTGGCGGAAGCGCATTCAACCGACCCCGGCTCCGCCCAACGCGGAGGTGACCTGGGCTGGTTCGAAGCCGGCCGCATGGTGCCGGCCTTCAGCGATGCCGTGCAGCGCCTGGAACCCGGCGAGACGACGACGGATCCGGTGGAAAGCCGCTTCGGCTGGCACCTGATCCGGCTGGAAGAGACGCGCCCGGTCGACCCGCCGCCCATGGAAGACGTGCGGGCCGAACTGATCGAGATCCTGGAAAGCCGCGCGATCCAGGAAGAGATCGAACGCCTGCGCGAAGCCGCCCGGATCGAGATCCCCGAACGCCCGGCGAACTGACCCTGCCCGCGGGGCCGGAATCGGTCCCGCGGCTTCAGGTGAACGGTTTCAGGCGAGGTTGTCGCGGATCGCCTGCGACACGGCGTCCAGCTCCGCGGGCACCCGCGTCGGCTGGACCACGCTCTGACTGATCGCGGTGTCCGGGTCCTTGAGCCCGTTACCGGTGAGCGTGCAGACCACGGTGGACCCCGCCGGGATTCGCCCCGAGCGAATGTCGCGCAGGGCGCCGGCCAGAGAGGCAGCGGAGGCCGGTTCGCAGAACACCCCCTCCTTCTCCGCCAGCAGTTTCTGCGCGGCCAGGATCTCGTCGTCCGCGCATTCGTCGAACCAGCCACCCGATTCCTCGCGCACCTTCCACGCCATGTCCCAGGACTGCGGATGGCCGATGCGGATCGCGGTCGCGACCGTGTCGGGATCGTCCACCATGGCCCCGCGCATGAACGGCGCCGAACCCGAGGCCTGATAGCCCACCATGTGCGGCCGGTTCCCGACCATGCCGCCGCCGGCATACTTGCAGTGCCCCTGGCAGTAGGCGCAGGCGTCGGTCACGTCCTCGCTGCTGCGGGCGGCCATCTCGCTGTAGCCGATCCAGTGCGCGGTGATGTTGCCGGCATTGCCCACCGGCAGGCAGTGATAATCCGGTGCCCGACCCAGCTCCTCGATGATCTCGAACGCCGCAGTCTTCTGGCCCTGCAGACGGTACGGATTGACCGAATTGACCAGGGTCACCGGCGTGTTCGAGGCGACTTCCTTGACCAGGCGCATGCCATCGTCGAAATTCCCGGCGATCTGGATCACCGTTGCCCCGTGCATCATCGCCTGGGCCAGCTTGCCCATCGCGATCTTGCCGTCCGGGATCACCACGAACGCGGTGATCCCCGCGCGGGCGGCATACGCCGCGGCGGCGGCCGAGGTGTTGCCGGTAGATGCGCAGACGATCGCCCGCGAACCCTCTTCCACGGCGCGGGTGACGGCCATGGTCATGCCCCGGTCCTTGAACGAACCGGTGGGGTTCAGGCCCTCGAACTTGACGTAGATCTCCACCTCGCTATCCAGCTCGCGCGGGATGTTGTTGAGGCGGATCAGCGGTGTCGCCCCCTCCCCCAGCGAGATCACGCGGGTGTCGTCGTGGACCGGAAGGCGATCGCGGTAACGGTCGATCAGGCCGGTGTAGCGGTGTCCGTGGGCCATGCGGATTCTCGTGTCGTGGATCGGATCAGTCGGTTGTTCAGAGCGCTTCCATGCGGATGCGCGTGATCGGCGTCAGCAGGTGCGGCAGTGCCTCCACCGCGGTGATGGCCTCGTTCATCGCACCTTCCCGCACCGCGTGCGTCAGCATGATGATGGTGGCCTCGCCGCGCTGCGGATCGGGTTCGCGCTGCAGAATGGCCTCGATGCTGATGCCGTGCTCGCCGAGGATGCGGGTGATATCGGCCAGCACGCCCGGCCGGTCCTGGGTACGCAGGCGCAGGTAGAACGAGGTGTGTACGTCTTCCATCGCCAGCACCGGGTGATCCGACAGCGCATCCGGCTGGAACGCCAGATGCGGCACGCGGTTCTCGGGATCGGTGGTCAGGGCGCGCACCACGTCGACCAGATCGGCCACCACGGCCGAGGCCGTGGCCTCGGCCCCGGCGCCAGCGCCGTAGTACAGCGTCGGGCCGACCGCGTCGCCCTGCACCAGCACCGCGTTCATTACCCCGTCGACATTGGCGATCAGCCGGCGTTCCGGAATCAGGGTCGGATGCACGCGCAGCTCGTAGCCGTTGTCCATGCGCCGGGCGATGCCAAGATGCTTGATGCGATAGCCCAGCTCGGCGGCGAAGCTCACGTCCTCGCGGGTGATCCCGCTGATGCCCTCGACCGCCACGCGATCGAACTGCAGCGGGATGCCGAAGGCGATGGAGGCCAGGATCGCCAGCTTGTGGGCCGCATCGATGCCCTCCACGTCGAAGGTCGGATCGGCCTCGGCGTAACCCAGCGACTGAGCCTCCGCAAGGACGTCCTCGAAGTCACGACCCTTGTCGCGCATCTCGGTGAGGATGAAATTGCCGGTCCCGTTGATGATCCCGGCCAGCCACTCGATACGGTTGCCCGCCAGCCCCTCGCGGATCGCCTTGATGATCGGGATGCCACCGGCCACCGCCGCCTCGAAGGCCACCATCACGCCGCGCGCATGGGCCCGCTCGAAGATCTCGTTGCCGTACAGCGCGATCATCGCCTTGTTCGCGGTCACCACGTGCTTGCCGGCATCGATCGCCCGCAGGACCAGATCACGCGCGGTTTCGGTACCGCCCATGAGCTCGACAACCACCTCGACTTCGGGATCGTCCACCACCACGCCAGGGTCGGTGGTCAGGCGGATTCCGGAAGTGTCGCAGTCGCGCTCGCGCTCGATGTCACGGGCTGCCGCGGCCACGACCTCGATCCCGCGTCCGGCGCGCCCGGCGATGTCGGTGCCGTTGCGGGCCAGCACGTTCACCGTGCCACAGCCCACGGTACCCAGTCCGAGAATTCCGATCTTTACCGGCGTCATATGATCCTGTTTCCCTGATCGTCCGGATGCACCGCATCCGGGTTTTGGTCTTCGAATGCCTGGTTACGCGGAGGCATCGGCGAGGACGGAATCCGCCCGGAACATCGCCTTGATCCCCCGCAGGGCCTGGCGCGTGCGCTGCTCGTTCTCGATCAGGGAGAAGCGCACGTGGTCATCCCCGTAGGAGCCGAAGCCGATCCCGGGCGAGACCGCCACCTTGGCGTCGCGCAGCAGCTTCTTGGCGAACTCCAGCGACCCCATCTCGCGATAGGGCTCGGGGATCGGCACCCAGACGAACATGGTCGCCTTCGGCTTTTCCACTGCCCAGCCCAGCTTGTTCAGGCCGTCGCAGAGCACGTCGCGGCGCACGCGATAGGTCTCGCGGATCTCCTCGACACAGTCCTGCGGCCCTTCCAGCGCGGAGATCGCCGCCACCTGAATGGGCGTGAAGGTGCCGTAGTCGAGATACGACTTGATCCGCGCCAGGGCGGCCACCAGCGTGGGGTTGCCGCACATGAAACCGACCCGCCAGCCGGGCATGTTGTAGGTCTTGGACAGGGTGTAGAACTCCACCGCGATGTCCTTGGCGCCCGGTACTTCGAGGATCGAGGGGGCCCGATAGCCGTCGAACGCGATCTCGGCGTAGGCCAGATCGTGCACGATCCAGATCCCGTGCTCGCGGCAGATCTCCACCACCCGTTCAAAGAACTCCAGATCCACGCACTGCGTGGTCGGGTTCCCCGGGAAATTCAGGATCAGCATCTTCGGCTTGGGCCAGGAATCGCGGATCGCGCGCTCCAGCTCGGCGAAGAAATCGACATCCGGGGTCAGCGGCACGTGGCGAACGTCGGCCCCCGCGATCACGCAGCCATAGGGATGGATGGGATACGCCGGGTTCGGCACCAGCACCGCGTCGCCCGGCCCGAGGGTGGCCAGCGCCAGATGCGCCAGGCCTTCCTTGGAGCCGATGGTGACGATCGCCTCGGTTTCCGGATCGAGTTCCACATCGAAACGGTCCTGGTACCAGCGGGTGACGGCGCGCCGCAGCCGCGGGATCCCGCGCGACACCGAATAACGGTGGGTGTCGCCGCGCTGTACCGCCTCGGTCAGTTTGTCGACGATGTGTTTCGGAGTCGGCTGGTCCGGGTTGCCCATGCCGAAGTCGATGATGTCCTCGCCCCGAGCTCGTGCCTCGGCCTTCAACTCGTTCACGATGTTGAAGACGTAGGGGGGCAGTCGCTCGATGCGGGGAAAGACGTCGGTCACGGGTCGATTCCTGATTGGGCCCGGGATCACCGGGCGTAGGCTTTGCGGCGCTGGCGACCGGCGCGATCAGGATACGCGCACCCTGATCCGGCGCGCGCCGGGAAACGGGTCAAACTATAACCCGCATGGGAACCTGTCAACGCACACCGCCGCAAGGCTTGTTTCGCCACCCGCGCTTTAGCTATGATTCGCGCCCGTTCGTGGCCGGGTGCCACGAGCGCATGTTGAGCCATACGAGGTATGACGACACCCATGGACAGTTGCAGTTGCCGATGCACGAAGGCCGCCGGCGCGGCGGATGACGTGTATCCAGCTGTCCGTCGGACCCGGACCCGCCGCCTCCTCGTCTGAACGAGGCCCCGGAACCCGGTCCGTCGTGACGTGGATACACGCCGGATACGGGTTCCCGCACATCCCGGTAGCGACCGGGTCGTGCCTGCCCCCACCGCCCGCTCCCCGATCGGGGACCTCCGGACGGCCTTCGCATCGTGTGTTTTTCCGTTTCACCGAACCGATGCGAGGAGACCGAACATGACCGAATTGGCAATGGATACCGTGCAGGATTTCCACACCGGCGCCGAATTCCGCGGTGAAAGCGCCGTACCCGGGGTGCACTGGGCCGACATGCGCCCCGACCCCGCCGTAGCCGGCATCCAGGGCGCACTGGAGGCCGGCCAGCTGGCCGCCGCGCGCATGCGCTTTCTCAACCTCACCGAGCGGGCCCAGGCCGACGTTCTCGGAGCGCTGGATCCGCATTCCGTGGCGCGCCTCGCCGACCGCCTGCCCAGCCACGGGCTGGCGCGTGCCTGCGAGCAGCTGCCGGCCGGCGTACGCCGGGAGGTGCTCGACGCCCTGCCCGCCGGCAAACGCCACGGGGTCGGGGTAATCCTGGATCATCGCGCCCGGCTGTGAAGCCAGGCCGCTGGTCCCGGCGAGGCCCGCTCCTGCTCGCCGGGACCCTGATCGGAGCCGCGGCGGTTGTGGCCTTCATCGCATGGAGCCTGGGACAATGGCGTCCCCAGCCAGAAGGCGGCGACTTCACCCTGGAAAGCGCAGCCGGTCCAGTGTCCCTTGTCAACCGCCGGGGTCAATGGACAGTGCTGTATTTCGGCTTTACCCATTGCCCGGATGCCTGTCCGGTCAGCCTCTCCCGCTGGGCCAAAGTCTTCGATGAACTGCCGGCGGACAAACGCGACGCAGCGGGCCTCATCCTGATCTCCGTCGACCCATGGCGCGATGATCCGGAACACCTCGCCGAATATGTCGATTTCTTTGATCCGGCCTTCACCGGGGTGACCGGCTCGCCCGAACAGATCGCGAAGGTGGCCGGGCGCTACGGTGCGGAATACGAGCGGGTGGAACTTGACTCGGCGTTGGCATATACCGTCGACCACTCCACCTGGAGCTACCTGATCAACCCCCGAGGCGAGATCGTGCACATGTATCCGGACGACACGCCGGCTTCGGTGCTTGAAGATTCCCTGCGGGAACACATGCAGGCATCGGATCAACACTGAATCGGCTCTGCCAGGGCACTGCATCGGCGCAACGGCTTTCGCTTCGCCTTCTCCCGCGTGAAACGATCCGGGAGGATGTCAGCCCGTGGCTGCGCGGGACGGATCATAGACGCTGACCACGCCCTTGCCCTGACCCTTCGCCTGATAAAGGGCTACGTCGGCCTGCTTCAACAGATCATCCACATCACGCGCCCCCTGGCCGACATGGGCAATCCCGACGCTGCCCCCGACCTGGACAGTAATGCCCGCAGTCTCCAGCTCCATGGTCCGCGCCATGTGTTCCAGCAACCATTGCCCGACTTCCCGGGCCGCCTCCCCGTTGCCATAACCCTGCAAGACCACGACGAATTCGTCGCCGCCCAGGCGCGCGACCAGGTCGTCCGCCTGGACCGCATGACGCAGCCGCTGCGCCACCACGCGCAGCACCTCGTCCCCGGCGTCGTGGCCGTGGGTGTCATTCACCGGCTTGAAGCCGTCCAGATCCATCAGCAGGACGGCCAGGGGTTGGCCGTCACGCTCCCACGCCCGCAGGCCCTGCTCCAGAACCTGCAGCAGTCGGGTACGGTTGGGCAGGTCCGTCAGCATGTCGTGGAACGCCAGGCGCTGCATGGTCTGTTCGGTCCGCCGGCGCTGGGTGATGTCCTCCATGGTCAGGATGGCCATCACGGGCTGGCTTTCCTCGTGCAGCACCACGGAAACCTCAAACAGGCCTTCCTGCCCGTTGGGGAGACGCAGGCTGATCTCCTTTTTATCCAGCACGCGATCGGGCGACGACTGCAGTTCGGCCACCAGTTCTTCCCAGGTCCCGGGCACGGAGCAGATCAGGGTATCGCGCACGCTGGCCCCGGGCGCCGTCAGGCCCATGTTGGTGCTCCAGGCCTCGTTCGTGTTGACCACCGTCTCGTTGTCCAGGCGGATCACCGCCGCCGGCACGGGCATGACCCGGAGCAGATCCAGCAGCCGGTTCTTCATCTGCACCACGGCCTGGATCAGGGGCGCATCCCGCACATCGTCCGGAAGCTGCTGATCGGAGATCAGATCCCCCTGCATGATGTCCTGTGCCATCTCGATCACGTGCTGGTCCTGATAGGCCTCGCGGCGAAGCCAGATGGACAGGTAGATCATCATTGCGATGAACGGCAGGAAATAGGCAACGTGGACCCAGAACAGGGTCCAGAATTCGGGTCCGTCGAACACGTACACCGGCACGCCCAGGGTCTGGGTATACCCCAGGATCAAGTGATGCAGGTAGATCACCAGCGTCGCCATGGCGATAGTGCGCCAGTCGCGGTAATACAGCAGGATGCCGATCAGGCCGAAGGCGGCGAAATGGGCCTCGGTCATCCCCTCGCTCTGATGGATGATCAGCCCGGTGAACACCATGAACGCGGCTGCCATGTACAGCCGAGTGATCAGCGTCCCCGCGTAGCGGGTCCCCAGTATGAAGGCGAGGATCAGGGTCGGCACGCCCACCGTCAGCACGGCCAGCCAGGTCCCGTACCACGGCGCCAGGGCCACACAGACTGCCAGCAGGAAGGCGTTCATGCCGATCATGATGTGATCGGCGCGCTCGCGATAGGTCCTCAGCAGGACGTCAAAGCGGGCCTCGTGTTCCAGCCAGCGGGGAAAGAGGTTCATGCGCCGGCACTCAGACAGAAGACTCCGCGCTGGGCGCTTTCATACGCGAGATAGCCAAGCATGGACATGGAGTAAACCAGCCATGTCAGGACCCAGGCGACCGGGCGTCGCCAGAAGGCCGGCGCGGCTTCCTGCGCTACGGTCGCTTGCTTGCTGACGTCGCGCCCCATGGATGCCCCCGTGTCGTACGTCTCAAGACTCAATCGCGCATCCCCTTGCCCGGGGACACAAGGTCATGCCCTCGATCAGAGCATGGTATCATTAGGGTTGTCTCGCAACACGCCCGTGTCCCGGGATCGCTCACGTCGGCATAATCCCGATTCACCGTCTGCCTGAAGACCCGCTGCCTTGCGTTCGTTCATCGCCCGTCATCCACTGCTCGCCGGAGCCCTGTTCCAGGGTGCACTCATCCCCGTGGCGTTCGCGCTGGCGGCGCTCGCCGGAGTGCCGCTTCTGGGCGCGATGGACTGGAGCATCGAGGCCGTGGCCCTGGGCCTGCTGGTCACCACCCCGATGTTCCTGCTGGTCGCCGTGCTGGGCTGGACCGACCACCCGGCGTTTCGCGACATTCGGGCACAGCTGCAGGAATTCCTGGATCTGCTGTTTCGCGGGGCCCCGGCCGGCTCGGTAGTGCTGATCGCGGTGCTCGCCGGGGTCGGCGAGGAGCTCCTGGTACGCGGCGTATTACAGCAGTGGCTGGGTCTGCACCTGCCGCCCGGGGCCGCGATCCTGCTGGCCTCGGTGCTGTTCGGGCTGGCGCACTACGTCAGCCATCTGTACTTCGTGTTCGCCACCCTCATCGGCCTTTATCTCGGCTGGGTCTACCACGTGACCGAGAACCTGGTGGTGGTGATGATCGCGCACGCGGCCTACGACTGGGCGGTCATCCGCTGGTATCTGGCCCGCCCCGTCTGAGGCGCCCGCGAACGCGTCCGCGCTACTCTGCCGGATCGCGGGCGTGCGCCTGCAGCACGTCCAGCGGGATGATCGCCAGGGTTTCTTCGTGGGTCGCCCGCAGATACACCCCCGGCGCCACACCGGCCCGATACGCCTCGACCCAGCGGCCGGCGCACAGGCACCACCGGTCTCCGGGCTTGAGCCCGGGGAAGCCGAAGGCCTCCATCGGCGTCACCAGATCGTTGCCCTGCGCCAGGGAATAATCGAGAAACGCCTGCGTCACTTCGGCACAGACCGTATGGATACCGGTGTCGTCGTGTCCGGTGGCACAGCGCCCGTCGCGATAGAACCCGGTCACCGGGTCGCGGCCACAGGGCTCGAGTTCCTCACCGAAGACATTGCGCGAGGCAAAGGGCTGCATTGATGGCTCCCTGAGTACGGATTCAGATTCACAAGGATACCCGATCTGCGCATGGCGTTTCGCGCAACCGGACTCGCCGGGCGGATCCGGCGCGATTGCACCGGGCGGATTCCCATCGCCATAATGAGCCAATAGCGGTCGGGTACCAGGCAGGAATCAAGGATGAAAACGGATCAACAGCAATACGGGCCCGACGATACGCTGGTCATCGATTACCGCAGCCTGATCGAGGACCACCCGCACATCATCACGGTGTACCGGCCGGACACGACCATCCTGTTCGCCAACCGCATGGCGCGGGAATACTTCGGCGCCGATCTGGTCGGCCGGCGTTGGATCGAGGATCTGCCCCCCGAACACCAGGAGGCCAACCTCGCCGACCTGGCCCGGTTCACGCCGGAACAGCCGGTCCGGATCATCGAGAACCCGGTCATTCGGGCAGACGGTACACAGCGCTGGGTCGAGTGGACCTCCCGTGCCTTCTTTGACGAGCATGGGCGGATCACCCACCTGCAGACCCTGGGCATTGACTCCACCGAGCGCCACCGTGCCCGCGAAGCGCTGGAACAGCGCGAGGCCGAACTCGCCGAGGCGCAGCGCATCGCCCATCTGGGTTCCTGGATCTCCGATTTCGAAAACGACGAGATCCGCTGGTCGGACGAGGTCTACCGCATCTTCGGCATGACCCGGGAGCAGTGGGGCGCCAACCACGAGTCGTTCATGGCGGCCGTTCACCCCGACGACCGGGAGCGGGTCCAGCAGGCGATCAATGCCGCCCTGCGTCCGGACGGTCCGGAATATGACATCGAACACCGCATTCGCCGCCCGGACGGCACCACGCGGGTGGTCTATCAGCGTGGCACCGTGCGTTTCGACGATCAGGGCCGTCCACGGCGCATGGCCGGGATCGTGCATGACATCACCGAACGCCGCGAGACCGAAGACCGGCTGCAATACCTGACCTGGCACGATCCCCTGACCGGCCTGCCCAACCGCGAACTGTTCCTGCAGCGGCTTAACCAAAGCATGGAATACGCCCGCGACCGCGGTTCGCCCTTGCTGATCCTCCATCTGGGCCTCGACCGCTTCAAGGGGATCAACGAAGGGCTTGGCCACGCCACCGGCGACGCGCTGCTGCAGCGCGTCAGCCAGCGTCTGGAAGGTGCCCTCGAGGAAGGCGACACCCTGGCCCGGATCGGTGGCGACGAATTCGGCATCGTGCTGGGCCACAGTGCCGAGGCCGAAACCCTGGTCCGGCAGGCGGCCGGCCTGGTCGATCATTTGAAGGACCTGTTCGCGATCGATAGCGAAGAGGTCTACGTCCCCGGATCGGCCGGGGCGGCCCTCTACCCCGACGATGGCAGCGAACCCGACGAGCTGTTGCGCCGCGCCGGTGCCGCCATGGATCAGGCCAAGCGGGAAGGCGGTAACGGGCTGCGTTTCTGCTCCGGCGAGCGCAACACCACGGCGCGCGCACGGGTCGCCCTGGAAGGCCAGCTACGGCGCGCCGTCTACCGTCAGGAAGGCTTCTTCCTGCACTATCAGCCGCGGGTCGAGGCCGGGAACGGGCGCATTACCGGTCTCGAAGCCCTCCTCCGCTGGCAGGATCCCAACGGACAGGTGCTGTCGCCGGGGACCTTCATCCCGGTACTGGAAGAAACCGGACTGATCCGTGAACTGGGTGAATGGATCCTGCGCGAGGCCTGCCTGCAGCATCAGCGCTGGAAGGCCAGCGGACTGCCCTCGCCACGGATCTCCATCAACCTGGCCGCCCCGCAGTTCCGTGATCAGGATCTGCCGCGCCGGATCCGCCGGATCCTGGCCGAAACCGGCACGCCGGCCGATGCGCTGGAGCTCGAGGTGACCGAGAGCATGCTGATGGCCGACATTCAGCGGGTCATCCACACCCTGGGGGCATTTCGCGACATGGGGCTGCGGGTGGCCCTGGACGACTTCGGCACCGGCTACTCGTCACTCGCCTACCTCCAGCGTTTCCCGCTGGACGTGCTCAAGATCGACCGCAGCTTCGTGCGCGACCTCGACAATGGCGGCAGCGGCGAGGCCATCGTGCGCACGGTGCTCAGCCTTGCCGAAAACCTGGGCCTGGAAACCGTCGCCGAAGGCGTGGAAAACATCGAACAGCAGCGTTTCCTGGAAGCCGCCGGCTGTGACACTCTCCAGGGGTTCCTGCTCGCCCGCCCCGCTCCCGCGGCACAGTGCGCCGGACTGCTCGCACGGGGCGTCATCGCCCGGGACAAACGCTGAGGAATCAGGCTTCCGGGCGCATGTGCGGGAACAGCAGCACGTCGCGGATGGAGCTGGAGTCCGTCAGCAGCATCACCAGGCGGTCGATCCCGATGCCCTCCCCGGCGGTGGGCGGCAGGCCGTGCTCCAGGGCGCGGATGAAGTCGGCGTCGAAATGCATGGCCTCGTCGTCACCGGCGTCCTTCTCCGCGACCTGCTCGCGGAAACGCTCGGCCTGATCCTCGGCGTCGTTGAGCTCGGAGAACCCGTTGGCGATCTCGCGCCCGCCGACGAACAGCTCGAAGCGGTCGGTGACGAACGGGTTGTCGTCGTTGCGCCGGGCCAGCGGCGAGACCTCGGTGGGATAGGCGGTGATGAACGTCGGGTCGTGCAGCTGGTGCTCGGCGGTGGCCTCGAACAGCTCGGTCCACAGCTTGCCAAGCCCGACCCCCGGCTTCACCTCGATGCCCTTGCGCTCGCAGTGCGCACGCACGCGCTCGATGTCGTCCAGGTCGGCATCCGCGATATCGTCGTTATGGGCCAGGATCGCCTCGCGCACGGTCATGCGCGCGAACGACCGGCCGAACTCGTAGGTCACGCCCTGGTATTCCACGGTGGTGGTCCCCAGCACGTGCTCGCACAGCCCACGCAGCAACGCCTCAGTGCGATCCATCAGCGCATGGTGATCCACGAAGGCCTCGTAGAACTCCAGCATGGTGAACTCGGGGTTGTGCCGCGTGGACAGCCCCTCGTTACGGAAATTGCGGTTGATCTCGAAGACCTTCTCGAACCCGCCCACCACCAGGCGCTTGAGGAACAGCTCCGGCGCCACGCGCAGGTACAGCGGCATGTCCAGCGCGTTGTGGTGGGTGACGAACGGGCGTGCGGTCGCCCCGCCCGGGATCACCTGCATCATCGGGGTCTCCACCTCGAGAAAGCCCGCATCCTCGAAGTAGTCACGGATGAAGCGGATGATCCGCGTACGCCGCCGGAACAGCTCGCGCGATTCCGGACTGGTGATCAGGTCCACGTAGCGCTGGCGGTAGCGCGCCTCCTGGTCGGTCAGGCCGTGGAACTTCTCCGGCAGCGGCCGCAGGGCCTTGGTCAGCAGGCGGAATTCGGTCAGGTTGACGGTCAGTTCGCCGGTCTTCGTGCGGAACAGCGTGCCGCGCGCGCCGACGATGTCGCCCAGATCCCACTGCTTGAACGCCGCATACACCCCTTCCGGCAGGGCATCGCGCTGCACGAACAGCTGGATGTCCCCACTCATGTCCCGCAGGCGCACGAAACTGGCCTTGCCCATCACCCGTTTGCCGATCATGCGCCCGGCTACGCAGACCTCGATGCCCTCGGCCTCCAGCGCCTCGCCCTCGGTTTCATCGTGCGTGGCGTGCAGCTCGCCGGCCAGGGCATCCCGGCGGAAGTCGTTGGGGAAGGCGTTGCCGGCCGTGCGCAGCTCGTCGAGCTTGGCGCGGCGCTGCGCGATCAGCTTGTTCTCGTCGGTTGTTTCGGTCATCGAGGGTTTTCCGGGGGTTACAGCCCGCTCTTCAGGCTGGCTTCAATGAAGGGATCGAGGTTGCCGTCGAGCACGCCCTGGGTGTTGCCGACCTCCACGCCTGTGCGCAGATCCTTGATCCGCGACTGGTCCAGGACATAGGAGCGGATCTGGCTGCCCCAGCCGATGTCCGACTTGGTCTCTTCCTGCGCCTGTTTGGCCGCGTTCTGCTCCTGGATCTTCTGCTCGTACAGCTTGGCCCGCAGCTGGTTCATCGCCATCTCGCGGTTCTTGTGCTGCGAGCGTCCGGCCTGACAGGCGGCCACGATGCCGGTCGGCTCGTGGGTGATGCGCACCGCCGAGTCGGTAGTGTTGACGTGCTGCCCGCCGGCCCCGGAGGAACGGTAGGTATCCACGCGCAGGTCGGACGGATCGATCTCGATCTCGATGTTCTCGTCCACCTCGGGCGAGACGAACACCGACGCGAACGAGGTATGGCGGCGGTTGCCGGAGTCGAACGGCGACTTGCGCACCAGGCGGTGGACGCCGGTCTCGGTGCGCAGCCAGCCGAATGCATGGTCGCCCTCGACACGCACCGTCGCGCTCTTGATCCCGGCGGTCTCGCCCTCGGAGAGTTCGGTGACCTCCACCTTGAAGCCCTTGCTCTCGGCCCAGCGCAGATACATCCGCAGCAGCATGTTGGCCCAGTCCTGCGCCTCGGTGCCGCCGGAACCGGCCTGGATGTCGACGTAGGCATTGGCCTCGTCCATCTCGCCGGAGAACATGCGGCGGAACTCCAGGGCCTCGACGCGCGCGGTCAGCCCCGCGACATCCGCCTCGACCGAAGACACGGTTTCCGCGTCATCGTCGGCCTCGGCCATTTCCAGCAGTTCGCGACTGTCCTTCAGTGCATCCGTGATCTCGCGGATGTTGAGGACGATGCCCTCCAGCTGGGCCCGTTCCTTGTTCAGGGCCTGGGCCTGCTCCGGTTGATTCCAGATGTCCGGGTTTTCTTCCAGCTCGCGCTGGACTTCTTCCAGCCGTTCTTCCTTGCCAGCGTAGTCAAAGATACCCCCTCAGGCCGTCGATGCGGCCTTGCAGGTCTTCGATCCGGCTGTAGAGCGGACTCAGTTCCATGGTGTGTCCCCGTGCGGAAAAAGCCCGAGAGTATACCAAGCCCGGCCGCCTGCGTGGTATCACTCATGCACGGAGTTACAGACCGGGCCAGGGCATCCGCCGGCGCCACAGCGCCCAGGTATCGCGTCCGCGCAGTATGCGACGCGGGCCCTCCGCCGGTGGCAGCAGTGGATCCTCGATCTCCAGACGCCCGGTTCGGCCGAAGCGCAGGCCGGCGGCACGCGGGGCGATGACCTCGAGCACCAGCGAGGTCAGCAGCTCGGCCATGCGTTCCGGGCTCGCCGGACCGTCCAGCGAATCCATCACGATCACGTCGCCACCCGACGCCGGATCGGGATTCCAGTCCGCCCCCGCGGTCTCCGCCAGCCAGCGGCCGTGGATGCCGCCGCCGGCGACCCGCACGGCCGGCGCAGCGGGCGGCGGCTCGCCCGGCGACCAGAACCACAGCCCCTGCACCGGGTCCAGACCGCTCTGTTCGCGCTGCTGGTTGACCGGATGCTGAAACCAGGCCATCTGGATCGCGTTGCCCAGCACCTGCAGGCAGCGGGCGGCCTCGCTGTCCAGGCCGGCGGCCGGCATCGGCCGGCCCCAGCCTGCCGACGGGCTGCGGGTGCCGTCGGCACCCGCGGCGGCCATCGACAGCAGCCACAAGCCCTGCGGCGACTGATCCAGCCGCGCCCCGACCTTTTCCAGCTCCGGTGCGGCGGCCGCCCAAAGGGCCTCCCGATCGGTATCGGCGACCCCGTCCACCGGACGGGCGGTCAGGTCCCGCATGCCGGCATTCAGTGCTACCGGACTGGCCAGCCAGGTACGCAAGGCGGACCCCGTCTCTCCTCCGTTTCCGGGTTCCGTATATCCCAGCGCCTGCGCGAGGGTCCGCTCCCAGCCGGGCGGTTCGTCCGGTCGCACCCCCGTGACGGTTTCAGCGGGCGTCGCCGCGCGCGAACGCGCGAGCAGCTGCCGCAGCCAGCGTACCGCCAGCCCGCCGCCCCCGGCGGCGCGTGCCGCCACCAGGGCATCGCGCAGCCCCGGCACCAGAATCCGCACGTCGCTCATCGCAGCCACCTCCGCGGAACAGCCAACCGCGCGCTTTCGTCTCTCATGCAAGGATCCCTCGGATGAACCCGCGCATGGTAGCAGCCGAGCGCGGCGATCATGGAGAAGCCCCGCAGCCAGGGTCTATGCTTTACGAAAGAGTCGACCGCGAGACGCGGTCCAGGAGCCCGACATGGGAACCGCAACTCAACACGTTTCATCTGCCCGCAACGGCTTGCGCGCCGCAGGTACCCTGCTGATCGCGGCGCTGTGGCTGTTCGTCGGTGCGGCGTCGGCGGAAGACTACCCCGCGGATTCGCAGATCGAATGGAACAGCTTCGATCCCGAACTGTTCGACCGGGCCGAGGATCAGAACCAGCCGCTGTTCTTCTACTTCCACGGGCAATGGTGCACCTGGTGCATCGACTTCCAGAACGAGTCGCTGGAAAACCCCATGGTGGTGGACATCCTGAACGAGGAGTACATCCCGGTCCTGATCGACCTGGATCGGCGCGCCGACCTCTTCACGCGCTATGGCGGCCGTGGTCTCCCCTTCGTGGTCATCACCACCCCGGACGATGACGTGATCTCGCGCTTCACCGGGCATATCCGCGCCGACGGCCTGTACCGGATCCTGGAGCGCCAGCAGCGGGTGGTGTCGGTGACGGGGCGCGAGGAAACCCCCGCCGAGGAGCCGATCACCACGGTCGACGGCTTTCTTGAGATGCTCGACCAGGTGTACGTCGCCGACGCTGACCGCCTCAGCGGCAGCGCGCTGTTCGGTACCCTGAGCAAGCGCCCGCAACCCTGGACCTACCGCTTCCTGCTGGATCAGGAGAAATGGGCCGGGCGCATGCCGGGTCTGCTGGATCAGGTGGCCGAAGACCTGCACGACCCGGTGGATGGCGGCTTCTTTTTCTTCTATGACTTCGACCAGCGCGACCCGGACCGGGCCCTCGAGACCTCCAAACGCCTGGATCAGAATGCCGCGTTCCTGTGGCTGTTCGCCCGCGCCTGGGAGGAAACCGGGGATGAACGCTACCGCGAGGTCGCAGAAGATGTAATCCGTTGGCTGCACGATTCGATGTGGGACGAGGACCAGCGGCGCTTCGGCAACTCCCAGTACGCCGACAATGCCTATTACCGACTGGATCCGGATGAACGCCGCGCCACCGATCCGCCGCGGGTCGATCGCACGACCTACGCCCATACCTCGGGGCAGGCCATCGCGGCACTGGCCGCCAGTGCGCGGATCTTCGACGATGACGAGCTGCTCGAGTGGGCCGACACCGCCCTGCGCGGCGTGGATGCCTATCTGGGCATCCCGGCCGGTTTCCTGCATGCGGTCACTGAGGAGGGCCAGCCCGAACTGGAAGGCTATCTGCCCGCGCAGATCTGGCCGGAAATCGCCCGTCTGGAACTGCGCCGGGCCGCCCGGGCGCTGGAGCGCGATCCGACGGACACCGCCGCCGGCGAACCCGACCCGCAGGCGCGCCTGGACCGGCTGCAGCCGTTCTTCGACGAGGATCTGAACGCCCATGCCGAGCGACTGGACGGGGAACTCGAACCCTGGACCGAGGTGCCCACCCAGGCCGCACTGGCCTGGTGGCTGCATTACCTGCCGGCGGAGGCGGTGGCGGCCAGCCACGTGGACCCGGCGGCCGTGGAAGCCCAGCTGCAGATCCATCCCGGTGCCGACCCCGATGACATCGCGCTCGGATTCGCCGCCCTGCAGCGCGGCATGCCGGGCGAGGATTAAGAAGTGATCATTCTCCGCCCCCGGCCGACGCGGAGGGATCCTCCCGGGCCTCCAGGCGCTGGCGCAAACGCTCCGCCTCGGCCCCGGTGCGCACCTCCAGCACCTCGATGCCTTCGCCCCCGGCCTCCGGGGGCGGAGCATCGGACCAGGGATCCGGGTCCAGGTGTCCGCTCTGGTAGGCCCAGCCCAGATAGCCAAGGTTGGCCAGCAGCAACGCAAAAATCGTCCAGCGAATCATTCCCCCGCCCTCCCCGTCCGTGACTCGTCCGCCAGCTCCAGCCCGGCGAGCACCGCCAGCCCGTCCAGCACAGGCCGGGGATCCGTTCTGACCGGCCCCGGAAGATCCTCCATCAGCATCCGGGCATCCCCCCCCGTCAGGAGACAGACCGGCACGCGCGCCACCCCCGCAGAGCCGGTACTCCCCTCCTCGGGGTACGGGGTGTCCGCGAGCGATTCACGGCCGGCCGCCACCACGGCCGCCACGCCCGCCGCCCAGGCCGTGGCCCAGCCCCGGTCCAGCGCCATGGCCGTACTCTGCCCCGGCGAGCGCTCGGGCCACGGATCAAAACCCGCGCCCGGCGCACGCGGGGCGATGCGATCGCTCAACAGCTTCTGCATCCCGGCCCAGCCGCCGTGCAGCCCCGGCAGGATGTAGCCCCCGATGTGCACACCGTCGGCGCGCAGCACGTCCACCGTGACGGCAGTTCCGGCATCCACCAGCACCACCGGCTGCCCCGGGTCACGCGCGCGCGCCGCCAGCAGGGCACAATAACGATCCACGCCCAGCTGGCCGTGGGCATACCGCGACACCAGCACGCCCGACTGCGCCGCCGCCCCGGGGCCCACGCCGGACTCCGCCTCCAGACGGGGTTCCACCTCCTCGACCGTCAGACCGGGCCAGGCCGTGGCCAGGGCCTCGCGCAGGCGCCGCGAGCGCTCCGGTGCCCCGACCCGCGCCAGCCATGCGGCCCCCAGCGGAACCGACACCGTTTGCGCCAGCTCCGCCACGCCGGCCGCGATATCGGCGTCGGCCCCGCTGGCCTGTTCCACCCCGGACTCGTCGCGCAGGGACCATTTGAGGCGGCTGCTGCCCAGATCCAGCAGTACCGTCAGACTCGGGTTCCCGTCACTCGGCATGATTCCACCTGCGCACGCTGACCTCTCCGGAATGCAGAGCCTGTTCCCCGCCCCGTTCTCTGCTTTGTTCGTCGCGCACCCGGAGCGTGCCGGCCTGCGGATCGATCCCCAGCGCGAGGAATCGCTCGCCGGTCTCCAGGCGTTCCACGCGCTGCCCCGCCAGTACATCCACGGCACCCAGCCGTTCGCCGGCCTGACTCAGACCGTGTGCCATCAGCCATGGATGCGCCCTGAGCAGACTCGCGGCGAGGCGCCCCGCCAGTTCCAGCCAGCCCGGCGGCGGGACACCCTGCGCGGCCAGGTCCGTCACCGCACGCCCCAGCTGCAGACGCTGCGACCCGGCGCGGTTCAGTCCCACGCCCGCCACCAGCCGCCCGCCGACACCGTTCGCGACACGCGGCGCCTGCTGCTCGACCAGGATGCCCCCCAGCTTGGCTTCGCCGACCACCAGATCATTGGGCCATTTCAGGCCGACCGCGGCGTAGCCCAGCTCGTGCAGGGTCTCGCTGAGCACCAGTCCGGCGCCCACCGGCCACGCCGGCGGCACCCACTCGCCCGGTTCCAGCGGCCACGCCACGGACAGTGCAATGCCGTCTTCCGGGTGCCCGACCCAGTCCCGGCCACGCCGGCCCCGACCGGCGGTCTGCTCGCGCGCCAGACACACCCGTCCGGCCCGCGGCAACGCATCCGCGGACACGTCCTCCAGGAGATAGCGACTGGTGGAATCCACTCGATCCAGGACTTCCACCCGGGCCGGCCCCGCGTGCGCGAATTCATCGCGCAAAAGGCCTTCCAGCGCCGTGGTTTCCGGCGCCATAATGGCGGCAGTCGAGGAGAAGGCGGTCATGGGGATCGGCAGATCGACGGGAGAACCGGCTTGAACACGGTCCATCATCTTACGGCGTTGCGCAGGGGGTTGTCCGCCCTGACCCTTGCGGTCGGGTCACTGGCCCTGGCAGGGGGCCTCGCGGCCCCGCTACCGGCGCAGGCCGATTTCTACACCTGGATCGATGACGATGGCGCCCGCGTCATCAGTGACGAACCGCCCGAACACGGCGATTACGAGGACGTTCCCGGTCCCTCGTCCACGCGCGGCAACACGGCCACCGGCGGTGACGACGGCTGGTCGCCGACCGAGATCTTCGTCTTCGAGGGACCCGACGGCGAACGTCTGGTCACCAACCTGCGCAACCAGGGGCCCGGCATGGAGCTGATCGCCCAGTACGGCCGTCCGCCGGCGCGCGCCCGCTGCGGCCGCAACGCGCAACGGGCGATGGCCAGCGGCGGCGGGGAATACGCCGACATCATCCACGACGCCGCCGGCCGCGAAGGAGTGGATCCGGATCTGGTCCTGTCGGTGATCCACGTGGAGTCCTGCTTCGATCCCGAGGCCGTGTCACGGGTGGGCGCCCACGGTCTGATGCAGCTGATGCCGGCCACCGCGGCAGAGCTGGGGGTGACCGACCGTTTCGATCCGGTCCAGAACGTCCAGGGCGGTGTGCGCTATCTGGCCGCCATGCTGCAGCGCTTCGACGGCGACCTGGACCTGGCCCTGGCGGCCTACAACGCAGGTCCCGGTGCGGTGGAACGCCATGGCGGCGTCCCGCCCTACGAAGAAACCCGCGAATACATCCGGCGCATCGGTCGGCACTATAACGGCGACCAGCCGCTGGTCCGCGCCGGCTCCGGCTGACGCCGCTTCAGCGCCGCTCGCGCCCGCAGTTCCAGCACTGGGTGAACTGCGGCTCGATCCGCTCGCCGCAGCTCGGGCAGGTCCATTCGGTCGCGTCACCCACCGGATCGCCCTCGAGGTATTCCATCACCAGTTCCCGCGCCTCGGTGGCCTGCTCCTCGTGCACCACCACGATGCGCGCCCAGCACTCGTTGGGCGGGATCTCGCCCGAGGCGCCATAGAGCCCGGCCTGATGCACGTGGGCGGGGATGCCCGCGTCGTTGAGCATGCCGCCGATGAACTCGGCCATCACCGGATCGGCGTTGTGGTAGACGGTCTTCATGGATCAGTGTTTCCCATGCCCGCCCGGCGCTACTGGACCGTGCCCTGGTTGGCGGCCTGGAAGTACTCCATGGCCTTCTGGATGGCGTACATCGGCCCGTCATCCATCGCCTCGCGGGTATGCGGCAGCTGAATGTCGGCGTGGTACTTGCGCAGCGCCAGGACATGGATCGGCAGCTCGCGCCCGAACTTGTCGTTGGCATAATTGAAATGTTGCGCCAGCCCCAGTACCAGATGCACCCGATCGTTCGCCTCCAGTGACTCGGGCGACACGGCGACCTCCGGCATCTGCCCCACCTGCCCGGTCACCTGCACCTCGATCCGTCGGTCGCCGTCGGCCGGTGCGGGGCGTTCCGTCTCGTCGGTCACCAGTTTCAGGTTCTCGGAGAGGTCCAGATAGCCCTTGTTCAGGATGTGCAGGTGCGGCTGGAACACCTTGCTGGACATGTTCACCGCCCACAGCTCGAGGATCTCCTTGAGATCCTGCGCCGGCCGGGTGTCACCCAGCGCGAACAGCTGCTGTGCGTAGAGGATGTCCCACACCCACACCTGCCCGTATTCGGGCAGCTCGTCGCCGGATTCGTCCACCGAAACCGTCTGCAGCTCGGGCTGCTCGGGATCGGGGGCATGCAGGGTGAGGGTAAAGGTGGCCAAGGAACTGCTCCAGTCAGACGTTTTCCCCATTGTAGCGATGCGACGCCGGCCGCGGGGAGATCTTTCATCCCGCCCGGGGCCTTGGCACCGACCGCAGCCAACGCCACAGTCGCCAGCCGAGCAACAGCGCCAGCACCCCGCCGTAGATCCCGACCTCGATATAGTCCGCACCCCGGGTCAGCCACAGCACGTGCAGGATGGCCAGCCCGCCCGCCGCGTAGGCCAGGCGGTGCAGACGCGGCCACCAGCGCCGCAGCCGCCGCTGCGCCCCGCGCGTGGAGGTCAGCGCCAGCGCCAGCAGGATCACCCAGGCGGTGAATCCGACGGTGACATAGGGCCGGTGACGGATGTCATCGAGGATCAGTACCCAGTCAAAGAACAGATCCAGCCCGACCCAGACCAGCAGATGCGCGCTGACCCAGGCAAAGGCCACCAGCCCGAGCATCCGCCGCAGCGCGCTGATCCAGGCGAGACCCGTCCACTGGCGCAACGGCGTGACCGCCAGCGCCACCAGCAGCGCGATCATCGCGTGGGTACCGGTATCCTCCAGCAGCCGCTCGATCGGGTTGACCCCCAGCCCGCCGAACCACCCGGCCGCGCGCAGCGCGATCCACACCCCCGGCGCCAGCGAGACCGCCAGCACCAGGGTCCACACCCCGCGCGGAGGCCGGGCCGATGCGCGCCGGCGTCTTTCCACTCAGAACTTCTCGGTCAGGTCCATTCCGGCATACATCGATGCAACCTCTTCCCCGTAGCCGTTGAACATCTCGGTGCGCCGGCGGCGGAACTCGCCGATGCGCCGCTCGGTGGCCTGCGACCAGCGCGGGTGGTCCACGTCGGGGTTCACGTTGCTGTAGAAGCCGTACTCGTTCGGCTGCATGCGGTTCCACGAGGTCGGCGGCTCGTCCTCGACGAAGCGGATGCGCACGATCGACTTGATGCTCTTGAAGCCGTATTTCCACGGCACCACCAGCCGGATCGGCGCCCCGTTCTGGTTGGGCAGCACATGGTCGTACATCCCGACCGAGATGATCGTCAGCGGATGGCGCGCTTCGTCCATGCGCAGCCCTTCCACGTACGGCCATTCAAGCACGCTGCGACGCTGCCCCGGCAGGTTGTCCGGATCATGGATGCTCTCGAAGGCGACATAGCGGGCGCTGCCGGTCGGCTCGGCACGGTCGATGATGCGGTTGAGCTCGAAACCGATCCACGGGATCACCATCGACCAGCCTTCCACGCAACGCAGGCGGTAGATCCGCTCCTCCAGCGACCAGGGGTCGATGAAATCTTCCAGCGCATACTCCCCGGGGTTGTCGCAGAGCCCCTCCACGCGGATGCTCCAGGGATCGGTCTGCAGCTTGTCCGCCAGGCGGTGCGGATCTTCCTTGCCGGAGCCCAGCTCGAAGAAGTTGTTGTAGGTGGTCGCGTCCTCGAACGGGGTCAGCGATTCGTCGGTGGAGAACTCGCCCGGCTCCGCGTCCAGGGGCTTAAGCTCGTCGCGCAGGTCGGCACCCGCCGGGCCCGCAAGCCCCAGCGCCCCCAGGCCCAGCCCCGCCCCGAGGGCCAGACCGCCCTTCATGAACTCGCGGCGGCGCCGGTAGACCGCCTCGGGGGTCACCTCGCTGCGCGGGATGTCACTGCGCCGGCGCACTCGTATCAGCATGGGGTCTTCCTCGTCCGGGGATCTGAACCAATCGACCCCGCAGCGGCGTGTGAGTTCGCGCGCCCGGACAATACCGACCAAGCCGCGAAGCGCCCACCCCGTCATTGCGAGGAACCGAAGCTCTGCCCTCCCCTCCACCCCGTCATTGCGAGGAGCCGAAGGCGACGCGGCAATCGGTCAAAGATGCCTGCACCCTGGCACAGACGGCTTCGGAGGAGATCGCCACGTCACTGCGCGACTCGCGATGACGGGAAAAGGAGGGCCATGCGAATCGCGATGACGGGGACGCGAATGGCGTCGCGCGAACATGAACGGGGGCGGGTGCGTAAACGGGTTCGCGAACCGGTGCGGGTACGAATCAAACGATCGCGCCGGGTCCGGTCACCGCGGGATCCGCGAACCACCACTGTTATCATGTTTCACCGTCGAATCACGGAGACCGCCATGAGCCGCACAGAACCCGCCCACCGGGACATCCCGGTCAACCTCGTCACCGGCTTCCTCGGGGTCGGCAAGACCACCACCATTCGCGCTCTGCTGGAGCAGCGTCCGCAGGACGAACGCTGGGCGGTACTGGTCAACGAATTCGGCGAGATCGGCGTGGACGGCGGCCTACTGGCCGACACCGGCGTGCGCACCGAGGAGATCCCCGGCGGCTGCCTGTGCTGCGTCTCCGCGCAGATGTTCACCGTGGGCCTCAACCGTCTGATCCGCCAGCAGCAGCCCGACCGCATCCTGATCGAGCCCACCGGCCTCGGGCATCCGGCCGAGATCATCCGCACCCTGACCGCCCCACCCTACGACACCGCGCTGGATCTGCGCGCGACCGTCACGGTGATGGACGCGCGCCACCTGGCCTCGCCGCGCCATCGCGAGCACCCCAACTGGAACGACCAGATCGCGGTGGCCGACGTGCTGATCGCGAACAAGGCCGACGCCTGGAGCGAGGCCGACCGCGAGGCCCTGCATGCGTTCGTGGCCGGCCTGCCAGCTCCGCGCCCGCGGGTGATCGAGACCCGCGAGGGGCACATCGATGCGGCGCTGCTGGACGCCGCGCGCCTGGAGCACGGCGGCGCCCTGTTCCCGGAGGCCCGGGCGTTCCTGGCTGCGACCGCGGACACCGGCCACGATCATGACCATGACCACAACCATACGCATGAACACGAACATGACCATGCGCCCGCATCCGACACGGGCGACTGGGTCGTGATCGACAACCGCGGCGACGGATTCGTCGGCCGTTCATGGCGCTTCCCGACGTCCACCGTGTTCGATCACGCGGCGCTGGAGGCCCTGATCCGGGAACAGGACGCGGACCGCCTCAAGGGCGTGCTGCAGACCGAACGCGGCTGGCAGCAGATCAACCGGGTGGAGCGCGATGGCGGCCTGGAAGCCCTGGCGACGCCCCCGGACACCACCCCGCCCCGCCTGGAGCTGATCCGTGCCGAAAGCGGCGACCGCGGCGGCCGCGAGGAGCTCGAGGCGCTCAACGCCGTGGACCGCGCCCTGCGGCGCGCCGCCAGACTGCCCGCGGACGACTGAGCCGCACTCTGTCTGCCGTGGCCCCCGGGCCCGCTGTGCCCCCGGGGTCTACTGCGGACCGGGGGGCACCTCGCGGTCGCTGAACTCCGCGCGGTAGAACCACTCGTTCCCCGGCAGGCTGTTGGGGTTGGGGAACACGATGAAACCGTCCTCCGGCGCGCGCACCTCGGTGCCATCGGCGCGCACGCCGATCAGATCACCCCGGGTCAACGGATCGAAACTCTTCCACTCGCGGGCGAAGGCATCATCCGGGTGGTCGCGATCGATCACCTCTACCAGGCGCAGCACTTCCGGGTCAGCCTGCCCGGGCGTGGCACGCCGTGGCAGCATCGCCAGCTGCGCCAGCGCGTTGATGATGGCGTTGTAGGCCACCTCCGGCGCCTGCGGGTCGTCGTGCTGGCCGCATTCCAGGGTCACCCCGTAGCCGCCCTGGCTGCGCATGTACTCGGTGGTGCCGATGCCGTAGCTCGGATCGGTGGACAGGATCTGCGCCCGGTGGCTGGCGTTGGGGTTCTTCATGCGCTTCTCCACCCCGCGCGCATAGGTGTCCAGCCAGCCCTCCACCATGCGCCGCGGTCCCAGGCAGGCCGCCAGCGCCTGTTCCTCGGCCGCCTGCGCAAACGGCTCCAGCTCGCCATCGTTGTCACGCGGGCCGAGCATGATGAACGGCTGCCCGCCGGTGTGGAACGAGTGGAGGTCCAGCAGCACGTCGTGCGCCGCCAGCAGCGGACACAGCCGGTTGGCAATACGGTCCTCGAAATCCTGCGGATCCTCGGTCACCCGCAGGTTGCGATTGAGATTGCGCTCGCCCATGCGCTGGTTGCGCTGCACCGCCAGGGGATTGGTGCGTGGAACCAGCGTGAGCGTGCCGCGCAGCAGCTCGCGTTCGCCGGATTCCAGCTCCGCCTGCAGCCGCTCGGTCGCCTCGGTGCCACACAGCTCGTTGCCGTGCACCGCGCCCAGCACGATCAGGCGCGGCCCGGGCTCCAGGCCGTGGAAGGTGACGGATTTCAGCGCCGTGGGCTGACCGGACATGCGCGCACTCCTGCTTGCGTGGAAAAGGCGCAGTCTAGCCTTCGTCCCCGCGTTCCTCCAGCCACAGGATCAGGCCCGCGTGGTGCAGCGGATTGCTCTCGATGCCCTGCCCCGGCTCCAGCGGATAGTCGGCCAGCGCGGACTCCAGATCCGCATCCGCGGCGGCGTGTTCGGCCGTCAGCTGCAGGACGGCGGTGGTCCCCGACGGGCGGTGCACGGCCGGATGGAAACGCTCGGCGATCATGCCCGGCAACGGCGGGTCCTCGGTGGTGCGGAACCCGTCCTCGCCGGAGAAACGCGTCCAGGCGGTACGCAGCAGGGCGCGCACCCGCTCGCCGTCGCCGCTGTCGGTGGCGGCGTCCCAGTCGTGAAGGCCGCGGGCCACGTACGCGTAGTCCGGCAGCGTGGCCGGGCCGACCTCCTTGGCCGGCAGACCCAGCAGCGCCGGCAGGTCCTCCGGCTCGTCGGCGCGTGACGCCAGCCAGTCGCGCACGTCCCGGCCCATGGTCTCGTACTCCTCGCCCAGGTCCTGACGCACCGCCTCGGCCAGCGCCGACAGCAGCATGCCGTGGGCGCCGGTCAGCACCTTCTCGTCACGCGGCAGGCCGCGCTCCTGACGCGCCTCGATCAGCGCCTCGCGGCCCCGGTCGACGTACTCGCGCACCCGGTCCTCGTCGAGGTCGAAGCGCTCGGCCAGTGCCGCGGTATCCATACCATCGGCCGGCAGGTGGCCGTCGCTGAACGACGGCGAGCCGTCCATGCCGAAACGTGCCCGCACCAGCTCCGGCTCGGGGTGATCCTCCAGCGCGGCGTCCAGCGCGGTGCCCGGCCACAGGTAGGCACCGCCCTCGCGGCCCTCGTCGTCCAGCGCCGACAGGCTGGAGGCAAAGCCCCGGAAATCGCTCTCCGGTGCGCCCGCCGCGCCGGGGTCGGAATCGCGCAGGGCCATCTCGCGGCCGACGAAATCGAGGGTCTCCAGGCCGATCCGCGTCCAGTCCTCGCGCCCGAAGAGCTCGCCAGCACGCAGGTAGACACGCGCCAGCTGCGCCTGATCCTCCAGCATGATCTCGAAGTGCGGGGTACCCCAGTCCGGGGTTTCCGAATAACGGAAGAAACCGCCGCCCAGCACGTCGCGCAGCCCGGATCCGGCCATCTCTTCCAGAGTGATGCTCAGGAATTCCCCGACCCAGTCCGGCGCGCGGGTGTCTTCCTGTGCGGTCAGCAGTGCATCCAGATAGGGGGAATGCGGGAACCTGGTCTCCTGCCCGAAGCCCCCGCCCAGATCATCCGCTTCGCGTTCCATGCGGCTCCAGAGGACGTCCGGCAGGCGTGCCGCACGCTCCGCCGACAGGGGCTGCTCCCCGTCGCGCAGACGCTGTTCCAGCTCACGCGAGCCGGCGGCGGCCAGTTCGGCCAGGCGCTCCTCATCCGCCGTCAGCCGCTCCACCACCCCATCGAGGAAGTTGGCAAAGCCATCCCGCGGCGCGTAGACCACCCCGGTCAGCGCATGGCCCTCGGGCATCACCACCACGTTCAGCGGCCAGCCGGCACTGCCCCCGGTGGCGCGCTGGAACTCCAGCAGATAGGTGTCCAGTGCGGTATGCACCTCGCGGTCCAGCTTGACCGGGATGAAATGCTCGTTGAGCCGTTCGGCAATGCCCTCGTCTAGAAAGCTTTCCTCGTGCATCACGTGACAGTAATGGCAGGAGAAATAACCGCTGGAGATCAGCAGCGGCCGGCCGCTTTCGCGGGCCTCGTCCAGCAGGCCCCGATCCCAGGCCCGCCACTGCACCGGGTCCTCCGCGTGCAGACGCAGATACGGGGAAATGCTGTCGGCCATCTCCGGATTCGCCGGCTCGGCCGCCAGCGGATGGGCTCCGGCCAGGACCAGCGCCAGACCTGCCGCCAGAACCGCAAGCGTGCGGCGCATTTCGGACACGGGATTCATGAAACTCATGGCCTACCTCAATCCGGACGTGTAATGTCTGTGAGACCGCTCAAGTTGATCAAGCATTCCCTCGCGGAATTCCCGAGCCGGCATCCACCTTTTTCGTACATGGTCTGTACAGATCCTGTATAGTTCGGAGCATGGCCATCGCAACCGACAACGACTCGAACGAGCAGGCGGGGCTGTACCCGATCCGGCACGTCTGTGCGGAGACCGGCATCAATGATGTCACCCTCCGCGCGTGGGAGCGTCGGTACGGGCTCATCCGCCCGATGCGCACCCCCAAGGGACACCGCCTCTACAGCGAGGAGGACATCCGGCGGGTCCGTCGGATCATGGAACTGCTGGACCAGGGCATTCCGGTCTCGCAGGTCCATCGCGTGCTGCAGCGCGACGAAGACGCCGCGGCGCAGGATCCCGCCGAACCCGAGGGGGACGACGGACCCGCCTCGCCGGCACCCGGCCGACGGCCCGCGATCAGTGGCCCCGGGATTGCCCCGCATACGGCCGACCCGATCGCCGACGCGCTGTACCACGCGGTGGACCCGCTGGACGTGGAGCAGCTGGACCGCGCCTACGCGCGGCTGGTGATGCGTCACGGATGGGACGGGGTGCACGAACGGGCCTTCCTCGAGGTCTATCGTCAGTTGCGCGAGGAGTCCCGCCATTCGCCCGAGGGCGAGGTACGCCTGGCGGTATTCTCCGCCTGGGCCACCGCCGCCCTGGCCGACCAGCTGCGCAATGCCCTGCGGGCCTGCGAAGGGCCTGTGGCGCCCTGCCTGGTGCTGGGCGGCGGTCATCAGCAGGTCGGCGGCATGCTGCTCCAGGTCAGCTGTGCCCGGCGCGGTCTCGCCACCCTGTCGTTGTTCGACGCGACCAGTGCGGCCGCGCTGGAGTCGCTGGTCGGCACCCTGGGTGCGCGCGGGATTGTCCTGCACGGCTCGTCGCGCCTGCTGCGCAGCCCGGACCTCAATCAGGTGGAGGGAATCCTGGCGGCACCCGGAGCGCCGGTCTACCTGGCCGGCTCCGCCGCCCTCGAGCTGTCAAAGCTCGACAGCCAGCGCCCGGTGGAAATCCTGCCCGGCGCGCCCCTGGAAGCCGCCGACCGGCTCTGGCAGTACCTGGGCCGCGGCTGAACCCCTGGATGGGCCCGAGGCGATGGCGACGCCCCTGCGCACGCTGCTGATCGTCCTCGGCGGCGCGCGGGAACACGACCTCGCGCGGGTGAGCTGCGCCGGCGCCTGCGCGAAGGAGACCGCCTGTGAGTACTCCGTCCCCCGCCCTCGTCTGGCTGCGCCGCGACCTGCGCCTGGCCGACCAGCCCGCGCTGCACGGCGCCCTCAGCCGCGGCGGCCCGGTGATCCCGGTGTACATCCACGCCCCGCACGAAGAAGCGCCCTGGGCCCCCGGCGCGGCGTCGCTCTGGTGGCTGCATCACAGCCTGCAGGCGCTGGCGGGCGAGCTCGAGGCCCTCGGGGCCACGCTGACCCTGCGCCGGGGTTCGAGCCTCGAACAGCTCCGCGCGCTGGTACGCGAAACCGGCGCCGGCGCGGTGTACTGGAACCGCCTGTACGAACCGGCGATCACCGCGCGCGACGCCACCATCAAGGCCGCGCTGCGCGAGGACGGCCTGGAGGTGCACAGCTTCGCCGCTGCCCTGGTGCACGAACCCTGGGAACTGGCCACCGGCCAGGGCACGCCCTACCGGGTCTTCACCCCGTACTGGCGCGCCGCCTGCAAGCGCGGGCTGGAACGCGACCCGCTGCCGGCCCCGACGCGCATCCCCTCGCCGCCGTCGCCCCCGGCCTCGGAACCGCTGGAGGCCCTCGAGCTGCTGCCACGCATCCGCTGGGACAGCGGGCTGGCCGCGGCCTGGAGCCCGGGCGAGCGCGCCGCGCTGGCACGTCTGCAGGGCTTCATCGAAGACGGCGTGGGCGCCTATGGCGAACGCCGCGAGCGCCCCGACACCGACGGCACCTCGCGGCTGTCGCCGCATCTGCATTTCGGCGAGATCAGCCCCACGCAGATCCTGCGCGCCCTGCGCCAGGCCGGGCACGAGCCGACCGACGGCCCGGCCGAGCCCTTCGTGCGCGAACTCGGCTGGCGCGACTTCGCCCACCACGTGCTGTACCACTTCCCGCACACCCCGGAGCAGCCCCTGAACCCGCGCTTCGAGGCCTTCCCGTGGCGCGAGTCGGCGGAAGACCTGGAGCGCTGGCAGCAGGGCCGCACCGGCATCCCGGTGATCGACGCCGCCATGCGCCAGCTGTGGGAGACCGGCTGGATGCACAACCGCATGCGCATGGCAGTCGGCTCCTTCCTGACCAAAAACCTCCGGCTGCACTGGCACGCCGGGGCGCGCTGGTTCTGGGACACCCTGGTCGACGCCGACCTCGCCGCCAACACCCTCGGCTGGCAATGGGCCGGCGGCTGCGGCGCCGATGCCGCGCCCTACTTCCGCATCTTCAACCCGCAGCGCCAGGGGGAACGCTTCGACCCCGACGCCGCCTACATCCGGCGCTTCGTCCCCGAACTCGCCCGCGCCTCCGCGCGCGACATCCACCAGCTGCGCCCCCGCCTCGGCGCCCACTATCCCGCCCCCATGGTCGACCTGAAACAGAGCCGCCAGGCCGCCCTCGATGCCTTCGCCACCATCAAGCAGAGCGGGTAGAATATGCCGCGACCATGAACCCAACAGCGAGAATCCGGCGATGAGCACCTTTTCGGAAGGCAACCTGCAGTACCCGCGCAACGTCTCCTACAATTTCAGCCGCTACGAGGACACCACTCCGGTGCGCGTGGAGGCCGAGGGCAAGCGCTACGTGGGCCAGCTGCTCAACCACGAGCCGCCCTACCGCGTGCGCGTGACCGAAGAGATCGTGACCCCGGGCAGCGCCCGCTTCATCCCGGTGCGCGAGATCCATCTGCAAAGCCTCGACGGCGTGGAATACCTGCACAAGGGCCACCACGCGCACTGAGCCACAAACCGCGAGCCGGCTCCGGCCGGCTCAACGGTTCACACGCCCGCGATGTGGTCGGGCGTGCGCACCGGGGCAGACGCGATCAGGGCGATCACGAACAGCACCAGACAGAACAGGATGGCGTTGGCCAGCCCCAGCCAGGCCTGCAGCAGGCCCAGCCCCAGCAGGCCGAAGATCGCCGCGGCCTTGGCCGCCAGGCCCCAGAATCCGAACCAGCGCCCGGCCTCGCGCGGCGGGGACATGATCGCCACCAGCGCGCGGCCGGCCGACTGCGCCGCCCCCAGGCTCAGCCCGGCGACCGCCCCCACCACCAGAAACACCTCCTGCGCCTCCACCGGGCGGCCCACCAGCGCGGCCAGGGCGTCCGCCAGCGTGGGCGTGGCGTAGATCGCCAGCACCGCCAGGCACCACATGATCAGCGTCAGGCGGTAGATCCGCACCGGCCCCGCGCGATCCTGCAGCCAGCCGAACCCGATCGCCCCGACGATCGCCGTGATCTGGGTAATGACGAACATCGTCACCCGCGTGGACTCATCCCACTCGATCACCTGCGAGCCATAGATGAAGGTGAAGGCGATGATGATGTAGATCCCCGCCATCAGGAAGAAGATCGACACGAACAGGCTGCGCAGCGCGCGATCCTCGCGCAGGCGCTGCAGCGCCTGCAGTACGCGCCGCCAGCCCAGCCCCAGCTGCACCCGGCGCGCAAGCTCGCGGCGCGTACCGCGCTCCTTCAGGAACAGGAAGGTCGGCAGCGCCGAGACCAGGAAGAACGCCGCCGCGAACGGCCCCACCCAGCGGATGCGGTCGAAGTTCTCCTCGGTCACCTCGCCCAGCAGCCCCAGCGCAAACGCCGTGGCCACCAGACCGCCCAGATACCCCAGCCCCCAGCCCAGCCCCGAGATCCAGCCCAGCCGCTCCGGCGGGCCCAGGTCCGGCAGGAAACTGGCGATGAACGACTCGCCGATGGCGTACCCGAAGTTGGAGGCAATGATCAGCGCCATGCCGAACCAGATCAGCCCCGGCTCGACGAAATACAGCAGTCCCGTGGTGACCACCGTCAACAGCCATGAACCCAGCAGGAACCGCTTGCGCGTGGCCGTCGCATCCATGATCGCCCCCGCCAGCGGCGCCAGCACCACCACCATCCCGTAACTCACCGCCAGTGCCACGCTCCACAGCAGATTGCCCAGGCGGTAATCCGGCCCGTCCCCCACGATCACGCGGGTGAACAGATCGCCGAAGATCACGGTGATGATCAGCAGGGTGTAGGCCTGGTTGGCGAAGTCGAACATCGCCCAGCCGAAGATCTCCCGGCGGGGCGCCGGCGCCTTCGGCGGATAGCGCCGGATCAGCGACATGCCGGCACTATTTCGCTCCCACAAGCGATACGGGCACCGCCGTGGAATCCAGTCCCATGCGCTCCACCGCGAAACGCCGCACCCGCTCGTAGGTGTCCAGCAGCATATCCGTGTGCGCGCGGGTACGACAAAGGTCTTCGGCGAAGGTCTCCGGATCGCGCATGTACTCGTGCACCAGCCGGTTGCGCAGCCGCCGCACTTCAAGCCAGTCTTCCAGGTCCTCGATCACACCCAGACGTTCCGCCCGATTGAGGACCTCGATCTGACTGCCCGGTGTTTCCGCCAGCGCGAGAAGCCAGCGTGGCAGGAGCTTGTCGGCGATGGTGTCCTGCATGCGGCCGAAACGGGACACGAATGCTTCCATGCGCTCCGCTCGCTCCGGGGCGTCGTCCAGCGCTCGCACCCATTCAGCGTCGATCGATTCCGCTGCCAGCCGCCCGCGACTCCAGTCCAGATGTTCTCCCTCCCGGCGCACGATCTCCAGCGTCTGCAGAAAGCGATCGACTGGCAGCAAACTTTCCTCGTTCACAGCGGCACCCCCGTGCGACGGGCTTCGCGATGAATCGGCTCGCAGGTCGTATCGGGATCGATGGTGACCACATCGAATTCGCGATCCCCCAGGCGCCTCTGCAGGCGCGCCACCAGGGTCAGCTCCCGCGACCGCCGATCCGGCATCGACTGCGGCAGCTCCACCAGCAGGTCGATGTCCCCGCCGCGCGCGGCATCATCCGTGCGCGAACCGAACAGCAGCACGCGAGCCTCCTCGCCAAAGACCTCCCGCACCGTGGTGCGAATCGTCTCGCGGGTTTCGTTCGACAGGCGCATGGGCATGGACTCGACGTGGCGAGGGATTCCGGGATCGTAACAAATCCCCGGCACCGGAACGGACCGGTCGGGGCCCAGCCCGGCTTCAACCGGTGGGAGGCCAGCCCTCTGGCCGATCGGGCGCCGAGTCCGGGCTCGCGTCGGCGAGCAGGCCTGCATCCCGGCCGAGGCGCTGTACCAGCCGGGCACACCGTGCACGCGCGGCGGCAGAATCCGGCAGGCGACGCGCCCACTCCAGGGCGGTCGCGGGGTCACGGCGCTGATGCTCGTGGTATTTGGCCAGGGCCTCGATGGCTTCCGGGTGTCCCTGTTCGGCCAGAGACTGCCACAGAGCGACCGCGCGTTCCCAGACACCCGCGCGGCGCCATTCCCGGGCGAGCCACAACCGCCCGGCGGGGTTCAGCCGTTGTTCGCATTGCTGCAGCAGCCGGCGGGCTTCCACCGGCCCCCGAAGCCGGTGTAACAGACGCGCGGCGCCCTCGGGCGAAGCCAACTGCGCCGGCGGGTCGGCCAGCACCCCGGCGAGCGCGGGACCCAGAACGGCCAGACTGAAGATATCGTCGGCATTGTGCCGCACCACACGCTGCAGCAAATCCGCCTGACCGAAGCGCAGATACGCCTGCCACGCCCACGGCGCGTCAGAACCGGGGAGGTCATCGGGGCGCTGCAGGCCCAGAAGCCGTTCTTCCGCGGTGCGCAGGCGGCAGTCGGGCCAAGCATGGCCATACAGCGCGCGTACCGGATGGAGAAAGTCGGTGTGGGCGCTGTCCGCCGGATCGTTTCGACGCTGCATGCGCCGGCGGTCGCGCAGCAGCGGCAGGTCGAAGGTCTTGCCGTTGTAGCTGACCAGGCGCTCGCAGCCGGCCAGCGCGGCATCCACCGACTCCAGCATGGCGGCCTCGCCGGCGAACGCGGTCATCAGCCACTGGCGCAGGCGCAGGCCCTCGCCGGTCGGCGTCGCCAGGCCCACCAGAAACGCCACGGTCCCGGCACCGCCGGCCAGCCCCGTGGTCTCGGTGTCGATGAAGCCCACCCGTTCGCCGGCCTCCCAGAACGGCCACGCCGACTCCAGGGCCTCCCCCAGAGCCAGCCGGCCATGTTCGTGCCCCGGTGGCAGCTCGCGATCCAGCAGGATCACGTGTTCGCCAATGCGGCTGCCGCCGAGACGTTCGGCGAGTTCGTCAACGGATACGGCCGGGCCATGGGGGATCGCGGTCGGTGCCGTCGCCCCGTCTGACTTCCCATCTGCGGGGGATACGGCGGAGTGCCTGACATCCTGCGCGCTGGGCTGTTTCGGCGCAGCCCCCATACGCCGGATCCGTTCGCGCAGCTCGGCCAGGGCGCGGGCGCGCTGCGGGCTTTCGCCCTGCCCGGTCGCTGGCGCCCGGCCTTCGCGCACGGACCCTTCGTTTCCCGACGCACCCCCCGGATCTGCGGAGGCGTCCGTCATCGAACCGGTTTCTTGCCCGGATTCGGTCCCGGGGGCCGTCCCGCCTGCGGCATCCGCAGGGCCGGCTTCCGAACCCCCGGGGGCCGAACCGGAGGGTCCGGCCCCGTCCCGGACAACCTCGTCCGCGGTGCGCCGTTCCGGGGTCACGCCGGCCTGCCGTCGCAGGGTGTTCAGCCGGTCGGACAGGCTCATGCCGCCGCCCCCTCGCCAAGGGCCTCCAGCACAGTCAGCGCCGCCTGTTTGGGCGAGAACCCGCGCACCTCGTCGCTGGCGAGAATCGGGCCGATGCAGGCGGGACAGCCATGGGCACAGCCGCAGTTGTGGATCAAGGCCAGGGCGTCGCGGACCACCCGCGCCCGCGCATCGAACAGCGGCGACGACAGCCCCACGCCCCCGGGATAGTTGTCGTACAGGAACACCGCCGGTCGGAAGCGCGCTTCCTGCTCGGGGTCGCGCTCGCCGCCGTCGAGGGTGCGCAGCTGTCCCCGCCCGCCGGCCCCCACGGTGGCAAACCAGCGGGCGTCGCCGTCACCCACCGCACGACCGAGATCCTGCGGTTCCGACATCACCACCAGCGCGGCGACGTGATGCATCGCGTAGGCCGCGCCGAGAAAGCCGTCCAGCGCCTCGTGGCGGGAGGCAAAATGCTCCTCCAGCGCCTCCGGCGCCATCTGCCACCACACCGAGGTGGTGTGCATCTCCTGATCCGGCAGATTGATATTGCCGTAGCCAATGTTCTCGTGGGTGTAGTAGCGGATCTTCTTGTAGCCCGGGATGCGGCGGACGATATGCACCTCGCCTCGCGCAGCCTCCCCCTGCCCGGCCGCGCTGCGCTCGAAGTCGTCGAGGATCTTCAGCCGGGTGTAGTCGATGGCGTCGGTGTAGTAATCGGCGCGGGTGCGGGTGACGAAGGCCTTGCGCCCGTCCCAGTCGAGGTGCTCGACCTGGTAGGGCACCGCCTGCACCAGGTAGATCGCCCCCTCGTACAGGGTCTCGGCGGCACTGGAGAAATCCACCTCCGCGATGATCTTCTGCTGCCCGTCGCTGGTATCCACCACCACGAAGTTGCCCTCGGCCACCGAGCGCAGGCTGACGCTCTGCGCCGGGTAGCTGTCCTCGGTCCAGTGCCAGGTGTCGGACTCGCGGTGCAGCACGCCCTCCTCTTCCAGGTAGTCGAGCAGGGCCTCCAGGTCCTCGCCGCCGAAGGTCTCGCCGCGCCGGAATGGCAGCTCGAACGCCGCGCAGCGCACGTGGTCCAGCAGGATCAGCAGCTGGTCCGGGGCGATGCGCGCCTGCTCCGGCGACTGCCCGAGGAAGAACTCCGGGTTGCGAATGATGTACTGATCCAGCGGCTCGGAGCTGGCCACCAGCACGCCCAGCGAGGGCCGGTTGCGCCGTCCGGCGCGACCGAGCCGCTGCCAGGTGCTGGCGATGGTGCCGGGGTAGCCCGTCAGCAGGCACACGTCCAGGCTGCCGATATCCACGCCCAGCTCCAGCGCCGAGGTGGCGATCACGCAGTCCACGTTGCCGCCGCGCAGCGCCTTCTCGGTCTCGCGGCGCTCGTTCGGCAGATAGCCGCCACGGTACGCGGCCACCCGCGCCGCCTTGCGCGGGTCGTTGTCGAACACGTCCTTCATGTAGCGGGTGATGATCTCCACCATCAGCCGCGTGCGCGCGAAGATGATGGTGGACAGCTTCGCCCGCATGGCCGTGCGCGCGATACGCGTGACCTGCGAGCGCGCCGAGGCGCGGATGCCGAGATCGGCATTCACCACCGGCGGATTCCACAGCAGCAGGTGGCGTTCGCCGGCCGGCGCGCCGCTCTCGGTGATCGCCTCCACCGGTGCGCCCACCAGCCCTTCCGCCAGCTCCTGCGGGTTGGCGATGGTCGCGGAGCTCAGGATGAACACCGGATCCGCGCCGTAGAAGCGGCAGACCCGGCGCAGCCGGCGCATCACGTTCGCCACGTGCGAGCCGAACACCCCGCGGTAGCTGTGGGTCTCGTCGATGACCACGTACTCCAGGCTCTCGAAGAACTGCGCCCACTTGGTGTGGTGCGGCAGCACGCCCTGATGCAGCATGTCCGGGTTGGTGACCACGATGTCCCCGCGCGTGCGCACCGCCTTGCGCGCATCGCCCGGGGTATCGCCGTCGAAGGTATAGGCGCGCACGCCCAGATCGCCGGCCTCGTTGAGCTCCATCAGCTCGGCCACCTGGTCCTGTGACAGGGCCTTGGTGGGGAACAGGTACAGCGCGCGCGCCTTGCGCTCGCGCGCCGCCTGCAGCACCGGGAGGTTGTAGCACAGGGTCTTGCCCGAGGCGGTGGGGGTGACCACGACGGTGTGATGCTCGGCACGCACCCGATCCCAGGCCGCCCGCTGGTGGCTGTACAGCCGCTCGACGCCGCGCGCCCGCAGCGCGGTGGCGATCGCCGGATCGAGGTCGTCGGGGATAGGCGCGGTGCTGGCCGGCCGCGCGGGCATCACCAGCTCGCCGGTGATCCGCTTGCGGTAACGCGCCTTCAGCCGCTCCGCCAGCCGGCGCGCGCCCTCCACTTCGGAATCGGCTTCGGGGACATCGGATGGCGGACGGGCCGATTCGGGCACGGAATGCTTTCCACGGGAGCTGATCACTGGCGATCTTAGCCCGCAGAACCAGAAGCAGCCAATGACATGAGAGGGCCACCGTGATCTCTAAACGGGTCGTCTGTCATGTCTCCGCAATGGTCCAGCCACGGGCGCGCATGTCAGTCAGGAATGCCTGAACGACAGACTGCAACGTCGGCACGAATTCGTGCCCCGTTTGCAGGGCGTCGGCAAGGGTCACTGGGTCCTCGATATATTCGTGCACCATCTGGTTGCGCAGTTTCCGCATGGCCAGCCAGTCGTCACTCGAAGGCATCAGCCCCAGCTTTTCGGCTCGGTCAAGGTTGTCAATGGCGGCGCCAACATGTTCTCCCAGCGCTTCGAGGTAGAGCGGGAGCAGTTTGTCCCCCAGGGTATCCTGAAGGCGGCCAAATCGGCTGACAAAGGCTTCCACTCGTTCGGCCTCGTCTACTTTCTCGGCGAGGTCGCGCGCACGGGCCTGGGTGAATGGCTCGTTGAATACGCGCTGGTCGGTGGTCAGAAGATGCTGTTGCTCACGCTGTACGACACGCGCGAGAAACCGCAGACGTTCCAGTTGTTCGTGCCCGAGCTTCACAGAAGCTGCCCTTCTCTTTCGGCAATGTCATGAACCGGGCTCCGGGTGATGTTCGGGGCGGAGAGGACAACGTCCACTGCACGCCCCTGGAGCCGGCGGCTGATCATGGCCGAGAGACGGGCGGAAAGCATGGCCGGGCGCTCGACCGGGTCATCCAGCTCAACCAGCACGTCGACATCGCCACCTCGCCCTGCATCGTCCAGACGCGAGCCAAACAGCCGAACACGGGCGCTCGCACCGCATTCTCGGCGCACGACCTCGCGGATTGCTTTTATATGCTCGGGACGAAGGCGCATTCCGTTGATTGTAGGCCAGCCGGTGCCCCCCTCCAAACGGAGGGTCGGCTGATCGGGGCACATCCGTGTGCCTCGGCGAAACTGCGATAAATCCGGGTCGATAAACCCGGGTCGATGAACCGGCGTTTACCTAACGCCCCGATCCGGGGCGTCCCGCCCACGATCTTCGGGATCCTGCTCGCCAGGGCCTGTTGTCGGGGCATCACTGTCAGCCCCTTCACCACCACTGCTGGCGGCACCGGCCGTCGCCATATCGTCCGTCTCATCGGAACGCCCGGAGCCGCCCGTCCAGGCCGCGGCCTTCTGCCGCATCTCGCCGAACTTGCCGGTCAGTTTTTCCAGCCGCCCTTCCCATTCCGGGTCGGGCTCCTGTCCTTCGGTCACGCGGTTGAACACCTGCATCAGCGCGACCATGCCGACCGGCTCGATCACCGCCTGCTTCACGCCCCAGGCCAGCACCAGGGCGATGATCACCGTCAGCGGGCCGGCCAGCGCCGGGATCAGCGCCACCAGGCCGGCGACGGGGGCAAGGATGACGAGAAACACGAGGAAGGTCATGCCCCAGATGAAGAAGGCAAGGAAGAACGCGTTCTTCAGGAACGCCTTGTAGTTCTGCGCATACAGGATCAGCGCGGTGCGGCTGGCTGCCCACGGGTTCTCGGCCCGGGTGCGGATGTTGTAGGCGAGGATCACCTCGTCCAGATAGGTGAGCGACAGGTTAATGACCGTGTTGATGAAGCTCGCCAGACCCTTCGTACCGGGCAGCGGGATCAGCGCCGCAATGCTGAAGAAGGCCCGGTTGAAGACCTTGAGCACGCCCTTGATCAGCTGATCCACCGCGAACAGCACCGAGGCCTGGGCAAAGCGCTCTTGCACCACCTCGCGCGCGTGCTCGATCTGGCCGCGGCCCTGCGGCAGCTCCTGCCCGTCCATGCGCTCCACCAGCACCGCGATATGCCCGGCCTTGACGATGTACAGCAGGTATTCGCGGAAGAAGTACACCACCGCGCCCACCAGGCCGAAGCCGATGAAGCCGCCCCACAGACCGAATACCCCGGGGTTGTCGCCGATATATCCGATCCCGTAGCCGAGGCCCGCACCGACCCCCGTGCCGATCACGTACGCCAGCGTGATCCCCACGTAGATGACGAAACGGAACACCAGAAACGGTGCGGTACTGCGCAGCAGACCCAGGGTCTCCCGCATGCTGAAGTCCTTCATGGCGTTGCCCCCCGAAAAGGTTCCGTTGTGATCTCCACCAGCATCACCCACCTGGGACACTCCTGTCCCCCTCCGGATACAGGGGGCGGCCCCACTTCTCCCCTGTATGCGGCGATGCGACCATAGGGCCCCGAATACCGGAAAGGGATCTCCATGCCCGTTCGAATCCTCGCCGTGGGCGACATGCACCTGGGGCGCCGGCCGGCCAGCCTGCCAGCCGCGCTGGCCGACGACGGCGCCAAACTGGGCCCGGCCGAGGCCTGGGAGCGCTGTGTCCGCCTGGCCATTGAACAGCAGGTGGACGCGGTAGCACTGGCCGGTGACCTGGTCGAGCGCGAGGACGACTTCTTCGAGGCCTACCGCCTCCTGCTGCAGGGGATTCGGCAGCTCGATCAGGCCGGCATCACCGTGGTGGGCGTCGCCGGCAACCACGATGTCACCGTGCTGCCACGCCTGGCCGACGAACTCGAGGGCTTCCACCTGCTGGGCCGTGGCGGGACCTGGGAGCGCCTCACCCTCGGTACGGACGAGGACCGGGTGACCCTGCACGGCTGGTCGTTCCCGTTGCGGCGGGTGACCACCAGCCCGCTCGCCGGACATGACTTCCATGCGCGGGGCGAAGGCGCGGCGGCCGGCGTTCAACTGGGCCTGCTGCACGCCGACCGCGACGCGCGCGACTCGCACTACGCCCCGGTCAGCTCCGCCGAACTCGCCGCCGCCGGGCTGGACGCATGGCTTTTGGGGCATATCCATCGACCCGATGCCCTGGACACGCTCGCCGGACCGGGAACCTCGTCGGCTGCGCCGCGTTACTCGGGCGGCTACCTGGGGTCCGTTACCGGATTGCACCCCGGCGAACACGGCCCCCGCGGCCCGTGGCTGATCACCGTCGAAGGCGACCGCATCCGATCGATCGAACAGCAATGCCTGGCGCCGCTGCACTGGGCGCGACTGGATCTGGACCTCACCGGGCTCGAGGCCCCGGAGCAGGCCCGCACGCGCCTGCTGCAGGGCCTGCGCGAGCTGGAAGCCCAACTCGATGCGCGCCCCGCCCCGCCACGCGCCCTCGGCCTGCGCCTGCGCCTGACCGGACAAACCACCCTGGCCGGCGAGGTCGCGCAGCAACTGGAGGAGCACCGCGAGGAAAGCATTGCCGCCAGCCCCGAGCGCTTCACCTTCATCGAACGCATCCTTGCCGACACCCGCCCGCCCGTCGATCTCGACGAGCTGGCACGGCGCCAGGACCACGCCGGCCTGCTCGCCCGCCGCCTGCGGCTGCTGGAACATCCCGTCGACGATCCCGACCGCCGCGCCCTGCTGGAACAGGCACGCGAGCGCCTGGCTTCGGTCGCCACCGACGCCCGCTGGCGCGGCCTGCCCGAGGCCGGACTGGATGACGAGGCCGTCGCTGCGCGCCTGGCCGACAGCGGCAGCCGGCTACTGGAACACCTGCTGGCCGATCCGGACACGGAGGCCCGCCCGTGAAACTGCAGCATATCGACATCCGCCGACTGCCCGGCATCGACCGCAGTTTTTCCGTCAACGAGCTGGACCCGACCATCAATTTCGTCACCGGACCCAACGCCTCCGGCAAGAGCAGTCTGATCCGTGCGCTGCGCTACCTGCTGGCCGGTCACCGCGCGGGCGATCCGCACCAGCTGTCCCTGACCGCGGGCTTTCACGATGGCGAGCACCGCTGGACGGTGGACCGCAACGGCACCCACGTCACGTGGCAATGCGACGGCCGGCCCGCGGATCCGCCGGCTCCGCCGCCCCCCGACCTGCTGGACAGCTACCTGATCGGCGTCGAGGACCTGGTCCGCATCCAGGGGCGCGGGGAACAGGCCCTGGCCCGCCACCTGCGGCGCGAACTCAACGGCGGGCTCGACCTGCCGGCCCTGCGCGAGGCGCTGTTTACGTCCGCCCCGCGCGCCGGACATCGGGAGCGCCGCGCGCTGGAGCAGGCGCGCCGGCAACGCGAGGAGGTGGAACGCCACCAGCACGGGGTGGCCGAGCAGGAACGTCGCCTGCCGGAGCTGGACCGGGCCATTGCACAGGCCCGCGACGCGGAGCAGGAAGGCCGTGCCCTGGACGCCGCCCTGCGGCTGTACGAAGCCGAGCAGGCCCTGCGCGGCCTGGATGCGCGGCTGGCGGAATTCCCGCCGGACATGGACCGCCTCACCGGCCGCGAAGCCGCACGCCTGGACGAGCTGGAGCAGCAGCGCGAACGCGTCCGCGACGACCTGGACCGCGCCGGGCGCAGCCGCGAGCAGGCCCGCGAGCAGCTCGCGGCCACCGGCCTGCAGGAACGGCGGCCGGACGAGGCCGAACTCGACCGCCTGCGCGGGCGCCTCGACGAACTGCACCAGCAGGAACAGGCGCTGGCCACCGCCGAGCGGGAATGCACCGACGCCCGCAGCGCGCGCGAGCACGCGATCGCCCGGCTGGACACCCGCGCGGCCGCGGCCCGCGAGCTGCCCCGTCTGGACGACGCCAGCCTCGACCGCGCGCGCGATCTCGCCCGCCGCCGCCGCGAGCTGGAAGACCGCCACGCAGCCCTGCAGACCCGTCTGCAGGGCGCCCCGGACAACTCGCCGGAAGAGGACCTGCAGCGCCACGAGCGCGGCGCCCGTCTGCTGCACGACTGGCTGACCCTGGCGGAGCCCGCGGAACCCGCGCGTCCCGTGCTCCCCACGGTGGTCGGGGCCGGGCTCGGCGGCAGCATCGCGGTGGTCGGCGGGATCCTGGGACCGGGCTGGCTGGCCGCGCTCGGCGGCGGCCTGATGCTGCTCGCGCTGCTGCCGCTGGTCTTTCCCCGGCTGCTGCCGCCACGCCTGCGCCGCACCGACGAGGGCCGCGCGCGCGACGCTCGGCGCGACGGCCTTGCGCGGGATTTCGCCGCGCTGGGCCTGGAGCCGGCTGCCGGCGAAGCACTGCGGGAAGCGGATGCGGACGCCGTGCGCGCCCTGCTCGAGACCGTCGAACGCCGGCGCGACGAGCTGCGCATGACCCGCCGGCGCTTCGAGGAGGCCGAAACCCTGCGGGGCGAACGCGACCGCGTGGATGCCGAGCTGCGGGAACTCGAGGAGGAAGCGGCGGCATTCACGCGCGAGGCCGGTTTCGACCCCGCGCTGGCCGGACGGCTGGACGACTTCCTCGAGCGCACCCGCGCCCTGCAGCAGGCGGAGCTGACCCTGCACCAGGCCGAGGCCCGACGCGCGGAGATCGCGGAACGCACCCGCACGCTCGCACGCGAACTGCAGGACGCCCTGGCCCGCTGGCCCGACCCCGAGGCCCGGGCCCCGGCGGTGGAGGCCCTGCGGACCCGCGCCCGCGACGCCGCCGAGGCCGAACGCCGCATCGCGGAGATGGACCGCGAATGCCGCCGCCTGGAGACCTCGCTGGAGGAGATCGACCGTCAGCAGGCGCGCGAGATGGCCGATGCCGGTCTGGAACCCGACCAGCGCGATCTCCTCGATCACCGTCTGCAGCAACGTGAAGCCTGGCAGGCGCTGCGGCAGGAACGGGACGACGCCCGCCGGCGGCGGGACGACGGGGTTCGCGAGCTGGAATCCCGCCCGGACCTGCTGACCCTGGCCGGTTCCCGAGACGGCCCCGGCGATCGCGACACCCTCGAGCGGCGCCGGAACGAGGCCGCCGACCGGGCCGCACGACTGGAGGCCCTGCAGGAGGAGCGCAGCCAGATCCGCGAACGCATCGAGCAGACCGGACGCCAGCAGGAGCGCGAGCAGGCCCTGGCGGCCGAGCAGAATGCCCGCGAAGACCTGGAACGTCGGCGCGACGAAGCCCTGGACGCCGAAGCCGGGCGCTTCCTGCTCGACGACATCCAGGAGGAGTTCCGCCGCGAGGAAGAACCGGAACTGCTGCGCCGCGCGCGCGAGGCCTTTGCCCGCTTCACCCACCACCAGTGGGCGCTGCGGCTGAGCGAGGACGAGGACGGTTTTGTCGGCGAGGACCGCGTGCAGGGCGCGCTGCGTCCCCCCGGCGAACTCTCCACTGCAACCCGCATGCAGCTGCTGCTGGCGCTGCGCCTGGCCCGGGTCGAGACGCGCGAGGCGACCGAGGGAGCAGGGCACTGGCCGCTGCTGATCGACGAGGCCCTGGCCACCACCGACCCCGAACGCGCCCGCGTGATGTTCCGTACCCTGCAGGAACTGGCCCGCGACGGGGATCGCCAGATCCTGTACCTGGCCGCCAGCGACTACGAGATGCAGCTATGGCACCAGGCCACCGGCGAATGGCCGCACCGCGTGGATCTGCAGGCGCTGCGCGGGCTCCCCGCGGAGGCGACCGAACCTGCCCGGTTCGAGCTCCCCGCGGTTCCCGCCATCCCGGAGCCGGCCGGCAAGGACCTGGCCGCCTGGGCACGCGAACTGGGGGTGACACGACCGGACCCGACGGGGCCCCCCGAAGACGTCCACCTGCTGCATGTATTGTTCGATGATCCCGCGACCGCGCGCGACCTGATGCAGGTCTGGCGGGTCGATCGGGTGGGCCCGCTGCGCAGCCTGCTGGATGGACGGATCGCACGCCGCGCCCTGCCCGACGAGCACCGGCGCGCCGCGCTGGCATATCGCTCCCTCGCGCTGGAACACTGGCTTGCGGCCCGGCGCATCGGCCGCAACCGGACGGTGGACCGGGGCCTGCTGGAAGAGGCCCGTGATGCCGGCGTGCTCACCGACAACGCGCTGGAGGGCGTGGCGCAGCGCGCCACGGAACTCGAAGGCGACCCGCAGGCCCTGCTGGAAAGCCTGCAGCAGCACCCGATCACCATGGCCAGCGGCACGGAACAGCGCCTGCGGGCCGGCCATCGCGAACAGCTGCACGAATTCCTGCGCGAGCGTGGCGTAGTCGACGAACGCGCCCCCCTCACGCCGGAAGCACGCCGCCAGCGCGTCCTCGAGCGCCTCCCCGCCGCGGCCGACCCCGCCGACATCCAGCACCTGATCGACCACCTCGAGCACGAAACCGCCGACTGACTCCCGGACGATGTGCGGAACCGTGAACGGTTCCGCATTCCGGTCGTCCCATCCGCGCCGCAGGCAGGCCAGAATTGGGATCGCTTCATCCCTGAATACCCCCTCTGCCGCGGCGCTCCGCGTCGCTCGGAGAGACGAAGATGACCAAAGCGGACGTGATCAAGCGGATCCACCGCGCCCGGCTGAGCCACAAGATGTGGGTCAGCTACGCCCACGGACTGATCGAAGGGATCCCGCTGGACCAGGACAAGGTCCCGGTCGCCCCCACCGACTGCAAGTTCGGCCAGTGGGTACTACGGCGAAGGGCGCGGCCTGTCGGATCTGGCTTCCTACTGCCGGATCGAACCGCCACACGACGAACTCCACGCCACCTACCGGCGGATCTTCAACATCCTGTTCGAGGAACAGACCGAAAAGCCGACACCGCTGGCACGGCTGTTCGGTTCCACCGGGTTCGACGACACCCGGCGGCTGGACCGGGCTCGGGAGCTGCTACCCCATCTCAAGCAGTGCTCCGCGACTATCCTCACGCACCTCGACCGCCTGGCCGAAGATATCCGGGCGATGGACGAGGAGGAGGTCCGCCGGCGGCTGGGCGGATATCCGGACGACGCCTCCGCCGACGCCGTCTGCGAGCATTGCGAAAGCTGAGGATCTGAGCCGGCCCCCGGCCGCCTCTTCGGCGATCAGCCGTTGGCGGCCTTGCGGCGGATGCCCAGGGTTCCGGTACTGTTCTTGCCCTGGCCCTTGCCCGAAGCCCTTCCGGAGCCCTTGCCCGTCGCCTGATACGCGGGGCGCTTGCCGGTCGCCGGCTTGCCACCGGCGGGCTTGCGGGATGCGGGCTTCGACTTGCGCGCCGGCGCGTCGTGGCGTGCGCCATTGCCATTGCCGCGATCACCGCCCGGGCCCTGCGGCGCCGGGATCTCCAGCGTCAGCCCGAGGCGACGGTTCGCGACATGAATGCCGCCCAGCTTGCGGATCGCGCCCTCGTCCAGGCTCTCCGGCAGATCCACGTGCGAGTGTTCCTGCTGCAGGCCGATGCGGCCGATGTCGCGGCCCTTGAGCCCGCCCTCGTTCGCCAGCGCGCCGACGATCGCGCCCGGCGCCACGCCGTGGGTGCGGCCCACGGGCATGTAGTAGCGCACCATGCCGGATTCGGGACCTGCATCACGATCGCCCTGGCGGCCGCCTTCGCGGCGCTTGTTGTTGCGCTCGCCCTTGTCGCGGCCACCGGAGCGCTCGTCGCGCGCAGCACGGGCCGCGCCGGCCAGCGGGTCGGCACCGGCGGTGGCGGAGGCATCCAGCGGGGAGCCCTCGGTGGCCAGCGCCACCAGGGCACCGGCCAGATCCTGCGGCGAGGTCTCGCCATCGGCCAGCAGGCGTTCCACCAGGGCCGCGTGACGCACCCCGGCGTCATCCGCCACGGCAGCCCGCACGCGTTCGGCGAAGCGATCCTCGCGCCGTGCCCGCACCGCCTCACGGTCGGGCACGGCCTGTTCACGCACGGATTTGCCGGTCAGGCGCTCGATGTCTTTCAGCATGCGCCGCTTGCGCGGCTCCAGGAACAGGATCGCGCGGCCCTTGCGCCCGGCGCGGCCGGTCCGCCCGATGCGGTGCACGTAGACCTCGGCATCGCCCGGGGCATCGAAATTGAACACGTGGCTGATGCGCGGGACGTCGATCCCCCGTGCGGCCACGTCGGTGGCCACGATCACGTCCAGACGACCGTCGCGCAGGTTGGCGACCACGCGCTCGCGCTCGCCCTGCTCCATGTCGCCGTTGAGCGCCGATGCGGCCACGCCGGCGGCGCCCAGCCGATCGGCGATCTCGACCGTCGCCGCCTTGGTACGGGCAAAGACCACCGCCGCGTCCAGATCCGGCTCGGTCTCCATCAGGCGGGTCAGGGCCTCGAGCTTGTTGCGCTGATCGACCAGGCAGTAGCTCTGGTCGATGTCGACGCCGGCCTCGTTGCCCGCACCCACGCGGATCTCTTCCGGCTCGCGCATGTGGCGGTGCGCGATGCGCCGGATCGGCGCCGGCATGGTCGCGGAGAACAGCGTGGTCTGGCGCTCGGCCGGGGTCTGCTCCAGCAGCCACTCGATCTCCTCGACGAAGCCCATGCGCAGCATCTCGTCGGCCTCGTCCAGCACCACCATGCGCAGGCTGGACAGATCGAGGCTCCCGCGGCGGACGTGATCCGCCACGCGGCCGGGCGTGCCAACCACCACCTGGGCCCCGTCGCGCAGGGCGCGCAGCTGCTGGCCCATCGGCTGGCCGCCGTAGACCGGCAGGATCTCGATGCCGTCCAGACCCGCCGCGAAACCGCTCAGGGCGTCGGCCACCTGACCGGCCAGCTCGCGGGTGGGGGCCAGCACCAGGGCCTGCGGCGCCTTCAGGGCCGCGTCCACGCCATCCACCAGCGGCAGGCCGAACGCACCGGTCTTGCCGGTGCCGGTCTGGGCCTCGCCCAGCACGTCGCGACCACCCAGCAGGGCGGGGATGCAGGCGGCCTGAACCGCGGTGGGGGTGGCAAAGCCCAGATTCGACAGGGCACGGACCAGCGACTCGGACAGACCGAGCTGGTCAAAGGAGGGAGATTCGGACATCACACAGTACTCACACGGGCCGGAAACAGCGACGGCACAGGAGTGCCCCGGGCCCGGCGAAAAGGAATGACCACACGGTCAGCTGCGCACTATACACGAAACGCGAGGGCCGTGGGGGGTCAGCCTCGTTCCACGCGATCGCGTCCGCCGGCCCTGGCGGCATACAGAGCCTGGTCCGGAAGTAGAGATCGAAATACCGCTCCACCGCCGCCCGGACTTCTCGTTGGGGTGATAAAGCCGTCATTGCAGATGATCCATGTCCGGGGTGCCGTCCGAGGCGTCGTGCAGGCCTTGAGGAAACACTGATCCGCTTTAGTTTTCGGCAGGGGAGTCGTCACAACCTGTACGATCCGCCCTCTTTGCCGACTCTGCCCGCCCAAATGATCAAGGAATCCCCGATGGGTAAAACTCTCAGTATTCGCGCGAAAATCCAGCTCCTGGTGGCGCTCCCGCTGATCGCGCTGATCGTGATCGCGCTGCTCTCGGTGCGCTTCATGGGGGACATCGAGGCCGGCGTGGACCGCGTACACCAGGACCGCGTCATCCCGCTGCAGCAGCTCAAGGAGATCGCCGACGATTACGCGGTGCTGGTGATTGACGCCGTCAACAAGGCCGATCACGGGATGCTCACCGCCGAAGAGGCCCTGCAGGACGTGCGCGGCGCCCGTTCGCATATCGATCAGCAGTGGGAAACCTACATGGCGACCGAACTCACCGCAGAGGAGGCGCGCCTGGCCGAGGAAGCCCGCGGCCTGTTTCGCGATGCCAACGCGGATCTGGACCGACTGGAACGCGCCCTTTCGGGGATGTCCGGCAACGTCTCGGGCGAACTGAGCGAATTCAACGGCCCGCTGTATGCATCCATCGATCCGATCAGCGACAAGATCAACGAACTGGTGGACCTGCAACTCCGTGTCGCCGGAGAGGAAGCGACCCGGATCGCCGAGCTGTACAACCGCTCGGTCCTCGTTTTCATCGCGGTCGCCCTCGCCGGATTCATCGTCGTACTCGGCACCGGATGGATGACCTACCGGGGGGTTGCCGTCCCTCTGGGCCGCATGCGCGAAACCATGGAGGGCATCGTCAGTGACCATGACCTCGCCCGACGAGTGGACGTCGAAAGCCACGATGAACTGGGTTCCACGGCCACTTGCCTGAACACCATGCTCGACGAGTTCCAGAACACGATCGGCGAGCTGCGCGGCATGACCGACCAGATGGCCTCGGCGGCGGAAGAACTCTCGGCGGTGTCGACCCAGACCAAGACGAACCTGGATCAACAGGGATCACAGACCGAACAGGTCTCCACCGCGATGAACGAGATGACGGCTACCGTGCAGGAAGTCGCACGCAACGCCTCGGACGCCTCCAGCGCCACCCACGAAGCAGATCGCGAATCGCGGGAGGGCGGCAAGGTGGTGGAATCGGTCGTCGGCGACATCGGCCGGCTTGCAACCGAGGTCGGGCAGATCGCCGAAGCCGTCCAGTCCCTGGACGAACAGAGCCAGAAGATCGGCAGCGTGCTGGACGTCATCCGTGGCATCGCCGAGCAGACCAACCTGCTGGCGCTCAACGCCGCGATCGAGGCCGCGCGCGCCGGCGAGCAGGGGCGCGGCTTCGCGGTGGTGGCCGACGAGGTCCGCACCCTCGCCTCCCGCACTCAGGATTCCACCGCCGACATCCAGTCGACCATCGAGAACCTGCAGGCCGGCACCCGCAACGCCGTGGATGCCATGGGCCGGGGCCGCGAGATGGCCGAAAACACCGCCAGCAATGCGCAGGAGGCCGGTGACGCGCTGAGCCGGATCGTCGCGGCGGTGGAACGCATCCGCGACATGAACACCCAGATCGCCAGTGCCGCCGAGGAACAGAACTCCGTGGCCGAGGAGATCAACCGCAATATCATTTCCATCAACGAGGCGACCAGCGAGAGCCTTGGCGGGGCCAACCAGACCGAGACCGCCAGCCACGAGCTGACCAATATCGCCTCGCGGGTGCGCGACCTCGCCTCGCGCTACCGCATCGGTCAGTAGGGGTGCTGCCCGAGTGAACTGTTAGACTGTGAACTCCATCACGATGGATGTTCACAGTCCCATGTCCGACGCGCATGCCGACACCGCCTTCCGGGCGCAACTGCGACACCTGCGGAAGTACGTGGCGCTGGCGGCGCTTGTGTGGACCCTGTTCTTTGCCGGGCTGAGCCTGTGGCTGCTGGACCACTTCCGGACGATGACCCTGGATCTCGCCTATCAGGAGGCGCAGGCGAACTTCAACAAGGATCAGGCCTTCCGTTTCTGGGGCACCCTGCACAGCGGGGTCTACGTGCCGGTGAGCGATCTGGTCCAGCCCAACCCGTACCTGGCACACCTGCCGGAGCGGAACATCACTACGCCCTCGGGTCAGGAGTTGACCCTGATGAACCCCGCCTACATGCTGCGCCATCTCAACGAGCAGTTCGGCGACCTGTTCGGAGTACGCGGGAATATCACCAGCCTGCAGCCATTGCGCCCGGAGAATGCGCCCGATCCGTGGGAGGAGGAGGCGTTGCAGGCCTTCCGGGAAGGCGCGGAAGAACGCCTGGAAGTGGCGGACATCGACGAGGAGCCCCATCTGCGCTACATGGCGCCCATGCGCGTGGAGCGCGGCTGCCTGGAATGCCATGCCCATCAGGGATACGAGGTGGGCGACATCCGCGGCGGCGTGTCCGTGGCCGTGCCCCTGGACGACTACCGCGAACGCGAGGCGGAGACCGCCACGGTCACGCTGGCAGCGCTGTCCGGCGTCTGGCTGCTGGGCCTGGCCGGACTGAGTGCGGGCGCCCGGCGCCTGAGTCGCGACGTCCGTGCCCAGCATGCCGCCGCACAGCAGATCCGCGAGCTGAACACCGGACTGGAGCGCCGCGTCGAACAACGCACCGCCGAACTGGACGAGGCCCGGCGACAGGCGGAAGACGCCAATCGCGCCAAGAGCGTCTTCCTCGCCAGCATGAGCCACGAGCTGCGCACCCCGCTGAACGCGATCCTCGGGTTCTCGCGCCTGGCGGCACGGGGCAGCAACCTCACGGGCGAACAGCGCGACCACCTCGGCCTGGTCGAACGCAACGGCGATCACCTCCTGTCGCTGATCAACGACGTGCTGGACATGGCCCGGATCGAGTCCGGCCGCCTGACCATGGAGCCGGTCACGCTGGACCTGCCGCAGACCCTGGAGGATGTGGTTGCAACGCTGGGCGCACGAGCCCGGGAGAAGAACCTGACGCTGACCCTGGACACCGATCCCGAGCTGCCCCGCTTCATCCGCAGCGATGCGCGCAAGCTGCGCCAGATCCTGATCAATCTGGTGGGCAACGCCATCAAGTACACCGAAACCGGGGGCGTCGAGCTCCGCGCCGAGACGCGGGAAGATCCGGCGGGCGAACGGCGCCTGCAGCTGGGCGTGGAGGACACCGGCCCCGGCATCCCGCCGGAACAGCAGGAATCCATATTCGAACCCTTCGTTCAGGGTGGCGCGGCCGGCACCACCGAGGGGACCGGCCTGGGGCTGTCGATCACTCGCCAGTTCGCGGAACTGCTGGGCGGTTCGGTGGATGTCTCGAGTGCGCCGGGTCAGGGGTCGCGTTTCAGCGTGGACCTGCCGCTGGAAGCGGCCGACGACACCGCCGATACACCGGCCCCCGCCGCGCGTCGGGTGCTGGGCCTGGCGCCGGGTCAGCCGGCCTGGCGCATCCTGGTGGCCGACGACTCCGAATCCAATCGCATCCTGCTGCAGCGGCAGCTGGAAGAGGCCGGATTCGATGTCCGTCTGGCGGCGGATGGTGAAGAGGCCGTGGAGGTCTACCGCGAATGGCAGCCGCACTTCGTGTGGATGGACATGCGCATGCCGCGCATGGATGGCTACCAGGCCACGCGCGCTATCCGCGAGGCCCCCGGCGGCCAGGACACGGTGGTGGTCGCCCTGACCGCCTCGGCCTCCCTCGCCCAGGCCCGCGAGATCCGCGAGGCGGGCTGTGCCGATCTGATCAGCAAGCCCTACAGCGATAACGACATCTTCGGCACGCTGGAACGCCACCTGGGCGTGGAATTCCGCTACGCCGATGCCGAAACGGACACCCCGACCCCGGCGGACGACGCGCCCGCGCCGGAAACCCTGGCCGCACAGCTGCGGCCCCTTTCTCCGGAACGCCGCGAGGCACTGGCACGCGCCGTACGTTCCGGCGACCTTCAGGGCATGAACGAGTGGGTCGCAACGCTGCACGAAGAGGACCCCGAGCGCGCCCGGGTGATCCACAAGGCCGCGGAGGCGTTCCGCTACGAAGACCTCCTCAAGGCGCTTGGAGAAAACCGGACGTGAACCCGCAGAACGATTCCGGCCACCCGCACCCGGCCATGTCCTCCGATGCCGGCGACGGGATCCTCGTGGTGGACGACAACCCCAGCAACCTGCGCCTGATGGTCGACGTGCTTCAGCAGGCGGGGCTGGCGGTGCGCGTGGCGCCGGGCGGCCGCATGGCGCTGGAATCGGTCGCCGAGCGGCGGCCCGCGCTGATCCTGCTGGACATCCGCATGCCGGACCTCGACGGTTTCGAGGTCTGCCGGCGCCTGAAGGAAGCCCCTGAAACCGCCGACATCCCGGTGATCTTCCTCAGCGCCCTGCGCGAGCCTGAAGACAAGCTGCGGGGCTTCGCCGCCGGGGCGGTGGACTACATCACCAAGCCCTTCGTCGCCGAGGAGGTGCTGGTGCGGGTGAAGAGCCATCTGGCCATGCACCAGTCCCACCAGGCGCTCGAGGCCCTGGTCCACGAGCGCACCCGTGCACTGCATACCGTCTCCGCCGGCAACCGTGCGCTGGTACACGCGCAAAGTCCGGACGAGCTCCTGCGCGGCATGACCGCCGCCATCACCACCACCGGTGGCTACGCCGCCGCTCGGGTCCGGCTGCGGGACGGTCGGCAACAGCTCGCGGGCATGGACACGGAACCGGTGACACCGGGCCCCGACCGGACGAAACCGGACGGTCCTTGCCTGGTGCGCAGGACCGTCGATCTCCCCCTTCTGGTCCTGGTGCTGCCGCTGAGCGACGACCGGGGGCCGCTGGGCGATCTGCAGGTCGCGGCCCGCTCGCGGGATGCCTTCGCGGAGCCGGACGACGTCGCCCTGCTGAGCGAACTCGCCGGCGATCTCGTGTACGGCCTGCGCACCCAGCAGTCGCGCGCGGCGCTGGAACACTCGCTGGAACGCACCATCGAGGCGATGGCCGCCACCATCGAAGTCCGCGACCCGTATACCGCCGGGCACCAGCAGCGCACCACGCAGCTCGCCGACGCGATCGCGGTGGAACTGGACCTGGACCCGGAACGGCGCAAGGGCCTGCACGTGGCCAGCGCGGTGCACGACATCGGCAAGATCTCGGTCCCGGTGGAGATCCTCGCCAAGCCCGGACGTCTTTCCGCGACGGAATTCGAGCTGATCAAGGGGCACCCCGCGTCCGGTTACGAGATTCTCAAGGGCATCGATTTCCCCTGGCCGGTGGCCACCATCGTGCGCCAGCATCACGAGCGCCTCGACGGCTCCGGCTATCCGGATGGCCTCCAGGGTGACTCCATCCTGCTCGAATCGCGCATCCTGGCGGTCGCCGACGTGGTGGAGGCCATCCACTCGCACCGCCCGTACCGTCCCGGGCTCGGGCTGGACGTCGCCCTGGAAGAGGTTCAGAAACGCCGCGGCACCCTCTATGACCCGCAGGCGGTCGATGCCTGCCTGCGCCTCGCCGCCCAGGGGCGCCTGCCCCTGGAGACGGCCTGAGCCCCGGCCCCCTATTCCACCTCCAGAGGGATAGTTTCGAGCACCTCGCCGCTGTCGGAAGCGCGGTAGCGGATCTCGTAGCTGCCCGCACTGGAAGGTGCGAACAGCTGCACCGGACTGCCCTGCGAGGCCCGTGCATCCTGCACCGCGCTGGCGTCCGGGTCCGCGCCGGCCTCGACGATCTCGATCAGATCCTCGAAGCGCCCCGGCCCGGTGAAGCTCACCTCCACCGTACTCCGGGCGGCCACGGTATCTTCGGCCGAAAGGGTCACGTCGGTACCACCGACGGCAATCGGAATGGCCTCCAGGGTGCGGCCGGAATCGCGGATCACGTAGCGGATCTCGTACTCGCCCTCCTCGTCCGGCGCGGTCAGGGTCTCGGTGTCGCCGGAGACACGACTGCTGGCGCTGCGGCTGTCGCCGCTGTCACCCTCGGGCGCGTTCGGCTCCACGATGGCCACGAAGTCGTTGCGATTCTCCGGTCCCTCCCACCGCACTTCGAAATCGGCACCCGGCAGCACGGTGTCCGGCGCTTCCAGCGACGCCTCGACCGGAGTCAGCGTCACCTCCTGCGAGGCCAGCACCCGGCGACTGTCGCGCAGCACGTAGCGCACCTCGTGGGTGCCGAGCGCATCCGGCGCCTGGATCTTCACCGGCTCGCCGTCCTCCGAAACCCGGCTCGTGGCGCGGCGGGAATGCCCGGTTTCATCGTCCGGCGCGCCCGCCGCCACGATCGCGATGTAGTCGTTCCGGTTGACCGGGCCTTCCCACTCGACCTCGAAATAGGCCCCGGCCGGGACCTCCTCCGGTGCGGAGACGGAAGCCTCCACCGGGGTCAGCGTCACTTCCTGCGAGGCCAGCACCCGCCGACTGTCCCGGAGAACGTAGCGCACCTCGTAGGTGCCCAGCGCATCCGGGGCCTGGAGGGTCACCGGCTCGCCGTCCTCCGAAACCCGCGCAGTGGCCCGCCGGCCATGCCCGGTGTCGTCGTCCGGGGCCCCGGCTTCCACGATCGCGATGTAGTCGTTGCGGTTGACCGGACCTTCCCACTCGACCTCGAACTGCGCCCCGGCCGGAACCTCCTCGGATGCGGAAACGGCTGCCTCCACCGGCTCCAGCTCGATGGTCCGGGTGGCCAGAACCGCCCCCGTTTCCCGATGTACGTAACGCAGCTCGTGGGGCCCGAGGGCATCCGGCATCTGCAGGGTTACCTGCTCCTCGCCCTGCACGCGGTCGCTGGCGCGACGTGAATGGCCCGTATCATCCTCGGGCGCGCCCGGCTCCACCACGGCAATGAAGTCACGATCCTCGCCGGGCCCGTCCCAGCCGACATCGACCATGGAACCGACGCCGGCGGTGTCCGGGGCATGGAGCTCGGCGTCCGGCAGTTCCTGTTCGAGCGTCACGACCACTTCCCGGTCTTCCGCGAGGGTCGCCATCTCCCGCGCATCACCGCTCGTCGCGCCGCGTTCGGCAATGATGCGGTATTCCCCGGGCTCCAGGTGGAGTTCCAGCGGATCGGCATCCTCGCTGCGGACCTCGATCGCGTCCTCGGTCTCCACGTTCAGCGCGACCCAGTCGACCCCGCCCAGGGCATCCCCGGTTTCGGCGTCCTCGGCGCTCAGCTCCAGCGTGGCCTGCGTCTTCGCCATCATGATGTCGACCGGCTCGTCGGTCTGCGGGGTGATCTCGAACTCGGTCTCGCCGGCAAAGACCTCCGCTTCGGCCTCGACCGTGTAACGACCGGGCACCAGCTCCAGGTCGATGATCCCCCGCGACTCCCCGGAAAAGATCGACTCGCCCGCCTCGTCGGCGACCTCCCAGTCCACCCGGCGCACGTGCTCTTCGGGATTGCGTTCGTCGAGCGCGCGCAGCTGCACGCGCAGCGCCTCGGGTTCCGCTACCGCGATCTCGTCCAGGGCGGCACTGAGCTCCTCGCCGGATTGCGTGGTGAACAGCTGGCCACCGGTCTGCTCCGGCACACAGGAAAGGGTCTGAACCTCTTCCTCCTCGAGCGCAAAGCCGACCACATGGGCGCGCAGGTCGATCCCCTCCTCCGCCATCTCGGCGGCCAGCGCACAGGGATCGCCACCGCAGTTTTCCAGGCCGTCGGTCACCAGGATGATGTCCGCGGACTCCGCGGTGCGCGGGATCATCTCGCGAGCCCTGGCCATGGAGTCGGTCAGCGGCGTCATGCCCTGCGGGTTGAGATCGTGGATCGTACGCGCGATCTCGTGACCCTCGTGGGTGTCCAGCGGCAGGACGGCCTCGATATCGTCACAGTCGCCACGCCGGGTATGTCCGTAGGCGACCACGCCAAAGGGGATGCTGGCGTCGCGGCTGGCCGCGAACTCGTCGACCACCTCGCGCGCCACCTCGATGCGCGACTTGTCGTCTTCCATCCGCGCCCACATGGACCCCGAGGCATCGAACACCATGATGCTCACGTGATCATCGGCCATCACCGGCGACGCCACGCCGAATGCGCCGGCCAGCAAACCGCCGGCCACGGCCCGGCGCCAGAGTTTTCCGTACATTGTCCGCTCCCCTCAGTGCCATTGATTGGCCCGATGTTCCCCTTGAGAGGATCGCGCAATGCACAAAAGAACGCCCCCTCCAAAAGGAGGGGGCGACGCGGCTCAGAGCCCGCTCAGCGTGGCCGGTCCCGGCTCTGCCGCCGCGCGATCCACGGCAGAAACAGCAGGCTCTCCAGCGGACCGCGCTGGAACCGTGAACGCCACAGGACCGCGAAAGCGGCGAAGGCCGCCATCGCCAGCAGGGTCACCACGGTCGCGATCGCGGGGGAGTCCATCACGTGGTCGTCCAGGCCCGAACTCTCGAGGGTTTCCCGCAGCAGCCAGAGCACCAGCAGGTGGGTCACGTAGAAGGTCAGCGCCAGCTGCCCGGACGCGATCAGGGGCCACAGCCAGCGGCGCGCCCGATCGGCGAGGAGCAGGCACAGCCCCAGCACCGCGCCGGCGGTCAGCACGGAGCCGGCCAGCCACAACAGCATCTGACTGTGGGGCTGCGTGACCAGCAACCGGTTCCAGCCCCAGTCGTCGGCATCCACCCCCAGCGCCCGCTGCAGCCCGGCGCTGGCCAGCAGCACCCCGGCCGTCCCTACCGCCCCGACCACGACCAGACGCCGGCGCACGGCGGTACTGCGCAGGTCGAGCCGGCCCAGCCACATCCCGACCGCAAACGGCACGATCCAGGTCACCAGCGGATACGGGCCGGACAGCACCAGACGGTGCAGCATCTCGCCCGCAGCAAGCCCCGGCATCACGGGCGAACGGTCGAACACGTCGGGGCTGGTCAGCTGCCCGTGCAGAAAGATCGCCGGACCGAGGGCCAGCATCAATGCAGCGATGGCCAGCAGTCCGGGTGACGGCATGCGCAGCATGGCGATCGCCAGCACGAACAGTGCCGCGTAGGCCGGCAGGATCACGTAGATGGCGTCGGGCTCCAGGGCCTGCAGCCCCAGCCCGATCAGGAACAGCAGCGCGGCCCGCCACAGCAACTGGGCCTCGGCCCCGCCGCGTCGCGGACGCCGGGAGGCGGCCAGGAAAGATACTCCCACCCCGGCCAGCAGCATGAACAGCACCGACGCCCGACCCTGAGGCAACGCGTACAGCTGCCCGCCGAGCGTCTCCAGGCCCACCGGCCCCACATGCGCCGACAGCATGCCGGCCACGGCCAGCACACGCGCCAGATCCAGGCCCTCCAGGCGCGATGCCGAGACGGCGGTCATGCGGCCACCCTGCTCGCGCCAGCAACTTCGGCCCCGAACTCGAAGTTCGGGGTTATGTGTCGAAACGCGACGGATCCGCACGACCCATGTGGCACATTGCCACGCCGGCGGTACCCGGCCGTACGGCATCGCCGCCGGGCTCGCCCGCGTATTCGATCTGTCCCTGGGCAGTCCATGCCGGAGGGGCTAGCAAATCGCCGGCCACTCCGGGGACGGACAGGTCTGCGGGTCGATCAGGCCTGGATGTTGACGCTGGAACCGGTGGTGTCCGGACCCGTGCTGGCCAGGCTGCCGTCCGCCATGAAGGTGGAGCCCATCTCTTCCTCGGCGCCCGGTTCGTCCTGCGCGGCACCGTTATCCGGGTTGCCAGAGCCGGTGTCCGTGGAGGAGTCGCCCGCCTGCATCTCCGAATCGACGGACAGTCCGGTATCGATCTCGCCCGCGGACTGCGTCGCTTCGGTGCCGCCAATTCCGGAAGTGCTCCCGGTATTGCCGGTGGAACCGGTCGGAGCCGCCGGGCTCTGGGTAGCGGCCGCCTGGGTGGCGTTCTGTCCGGGCTGGGCCTGTCCCATGGCCGGGCTGGCCGCGGCCTGAGCCGGCTGCGCTGCCTGCATGCCGCCCTGCGCGCCCGCCTGGGCCGGCTGGGCCTGCTGCGCCGCGGCCATGCCGGCGGCCTGCCCGGTCGCCTGGCCCGCCGGGTTCTGCCCGGCCGCGGCCGCGGGGCCCTGGTTCCCGGCGCCATTCGGTCCGTTCATGCCCGCCGTCTGGGCCATGGTGGCCGGATTGGGTCCGATGCTGTTGATCATGGCGTGCTCCTGCTCGAAGGGTTTTCCCGCTCCGCATGAACGAAGCCGGGGCAGCCTTTCCAAGCGAAACGCATGCCAGAATCTTCCCGAGCACGACCTCGCTGCTCCATGCGGCGACCCGGATCCTCACACACCCCGGGATCGTTCCAGTACCCCCGGAGGCTCCTTGCCGAGCACTTCCGGCATTCGGCATGCGTCAACCGGGGCATTTCTGCCCCAGTTCCTCCAGTGCCGTCTGCAGTTCACGGACGATCGCCCGTTCATCTCCGCCGGCGGTCGTCGGATCCACCGGGGCCCCGATCACGATGCGCACCTTCCCGCCCGGCCGCGGGAGACGCTGCCCCGGGGCCATCACCTCGCGCGTGCCCTCGATCCACACGGGTACGACGGGGACGGGCTGCGCGGCCAGCACCAGCCCGATGCCGGGACGCAGGGGCTGCAGGCTGCCGTCCGGCGAGCGCTGGCCCTCGGGAAACCAGATCAGTCCGTGACCGCGCTGCACAGTGGCCGCCGCGAGGGCCAGGCTGCGACGCGGTGCGGCCCCCGGGTCCACCGGCAGGATCCGCGCCGTGCGGCTGAAGGCCCGCGACAGCGGGCCAGTGAACAGATAGCCCTGCAGCCCGGCCCAGTACAGCGATTCCAGACGCCGCCGGTCGAGGGCCGGCAGCAGCGCGAGCGCATCGACGAAGCTCAGATGGCGCGGGGCGATCACGTACGGGCCGTTCGCGGGGAACTGACCGTGTACTTCCACGCGCATCAGCAGCCGGGAGAGCAGACGCGCCCCGCCCAGCAGGAGCACCCCGGCGCCGCGGCGCAGTGCCCCCGGGGGTTCCAGCGCGGTTTGCTGGTCGGCCTCCAGCAGCGACTCCGGATCCGCGAGCTGTTCCTTCAGATCGGCCTGCCCCTCGCGGGCCGCACCTGCGGCCGCCGCTTCCTGCAGCAGATCGCGCACCGTCTCGACCCGTTCGATCGCCGAGTCGTCCAGATCGATCCCGGCGCGGTCCTGCAGCGCCAGCGTCAGGTCGACCCAGCTGAGCGAATCGATGCCCAGTTCGTCGGCCAGGCCGGTGTCCGGGGTCAGACGCCGGTCGTGGAAACGCTCGGCGAGGTAGTTCCAGGTGCGCTCGGCGCCCGGGTCGGACAGCAGCTGCTGGTCCTCCGGGGCCATGGATTCCGGCGAGACCGGCTCCGGACGGGCCCGCGAGACCGCGTCTTCGTGCCCCAGCTCCTCGAACAGTTCTTCCAGCTTGTGCCGGCGCAGCTTGCCCAGACGCGTGCGCGGCAGGGGATCGAGCGCGAGGCGTACCACGCCCGGGCGGTGATGGGTGGGCAGCGACTTCGCCGCTTCGTTGACGGCCTCGCGGGTCCGCCGTTCGAGCTCTTCGCCGGCGGCCTCACGCATCAGGCCCGCATCCGGCACCGCCACGACCGCCAGCCGGTCGTCATGCTCCAGCACGCCCGCCTCACGGACGCCTTCGGCCGACTGCAGCGTGCCCTCCACGCGTTCCGGATCGATGTTCTCGCCACCGGAGAGCACGATCATGGCGGATTCACGACCGTGCAGATAAAGGAATCCATCCGCATCGATCTCGCCGGTATCTCCGGTACGGAACCAGCCGTCCGCGTCCAGGACCTTCGCGGTCTTGTCCGGGAGATTGAGATAGCCGGCGAATACGTTCGGCCCGCGGGCCATCACCTCGCCCCGGCCGTCGCCGGATCCGCCGTCGTCGATGGCCAGTTCGACCCCCGGCAGCGCCACCCCCGCGGCGTCCAGACGCACCCGCTCCGGCGGGTTGTAGGTGAGGATGGGCGAGGTCTCGCTGAGGCCGTAGCCGGTCGCCACCTCCCAGCCCAGTGCCTGCAGGTTGCGGCCCAGCGCGGGGTCGAGCGCCGCGCCCCCGGCCACCACCATGCGCAGGCGCGGCGCCAGGCGCTGATGCAGGCTCCCGAACAGGCGACGGCCCAGACGCAGGCCGAAGCGCTGGCGCGCCAGTTTTGACAGCCCCAGCATCGCGCGGAACAGCAGCGCCGGTACCCGCCCGCGTCCGGCGACACGATTCTGCAGCGCCTTCCACACGGCCTCGTAGAGCCGGGGCACGCCCAGCATCACGGTCGCCTCGCCATCACGCAAGCCGCGCACGATCTGCGGCCCGACCAGGGAAAACGGCACGATGATGGAGGCGCCCAGGGTCAGCGGCACCAGGATGCCGACCGTGAACGGATACACGTGGTGGAACGGCAGCGGCACCAGCACTCGATCCTTATGGTCCGCGACCTCTTCGGCGCACAGGGCCTCCACGTTGCTGGCCAGATTGCGGTGGGTCAGCGGCACGCCCTTGGGCGGACCGGTGGTGCCGGAGGTGTAGAACACCGCGGCCACATCCCCGGCCTGAGCGATCGAGTCGGCGGGCTCGGCCTGCAGCAGGGTCGCCCAGGCGTTCGGGGCATCCTCTGCGGCGTCGAACAGGCGGACCTGCCACTCGCCATGGGCATCCGCCAGTCGTTCTTCCAGAGCCGAGGTGGTAAAAACGAAGCGCGGAGCCGAGTCCGCAAGAACGTGGTGCAGGTCTTCGGACGGCATCTGCGTATCCAGGGGCACCACACTGCCGCCGGCGTTCATCACGCCCAGCGCCGAGGCGATCCAGTCCGGGCTGTTGGGGGCCAGCAGCACCACGCGGTCCCCGCGTTCCAGGCCCGCCTCGCGCAGCCCGGCCGCCAGTCTCGCCGCCCTTTCGAGCAGCTCCGCCCGCTCGGTGGCCTCGTGGCCATCGCGGGTCATGGCCACCACCGCCTCGCGTCCCGACTCGGGGGAACGCGAGGCGAGGAGTTCGTCGACGGTCTGAACGCTCATCCGCTGGCCTCCGGCGGGACGGCGCCCGCGCAACGTGGTGGGCAGTGCGACTTCCATCATACGCATTGACAGGATTCGTCACGAAACCCCAATCTTCTGGCTAACGACAAGACTTCAGGGGGTTCCGTTGAACGCCACCGAGCTGCCCCCGTACCCGCGCGATGGCTACCTCCCGATCGAGGACCACGGGCTGATCGGCGACGGCACCACCGCGGCCCTGGTGGGGCGCGACGGCTCCATCTCCTGGCTCTGCATTCCGCGGTTCGATTCCGACGCCCTGTTCTGCGGCCTGCTGGACCATCGCAACGGCGGCTCCTTCACGGTAGCTCCGGAAAACCTGACCGGTGCCACGCAGCGCTACGAGCCGGACACCGGGGTGCTCGTAACGGACCTTTCGGGGCCGGAGGGGCGCGTCCGCGTGACCGACGCGCTGACTTTCCGCGCCGGCGCCGACCTGTCCGAAGATGCCCCCGCCGGGCGCGGCGAACTCCTGCGGATAGTCGAGGTAGTGGAGGGGCGCGTGCGCCTGCGGGTCCGGCTGGAACCGCGCGGTGACGCCGAGTGCCGGCCGCATGCCGCGGGCCTGCAACTGCGCCTGCAGCGCCGCCCGGATCTCGAGCCGCACCTGGCCTCCTCGCTTCCGCTGGCCGGGCTGGACACCACCCACGAGCTGTCCGCGGGCGAACGCCACCACCTCATCCTCAGCTGGGAATCCGCGGGGCACCGCTTCCATCCCCGCCCGCCGGAAGAACTCCTCGCGGACACCATCGCGGTCTGGCGCGACTGGATGCGCTCGTTCCGCTACCAGGGTCCGCAGACGGCACTGGTCCGCCGCTCCGCGATCACCCTGAAGATGATGGATTACACCGCGACCGGCGCGATGATCGCCGCACCCACCTCCTCGCTGCCGGAGGCGATCGGGGGACCGCGCAACTGGGATTACCGCTATGCTTGGATCCGCGACGCGGCGTTCTCGGTCTATGCGCTTGCCCAGATCGGCATGGGGCACGAGGCCGAGGGTTTTCTTGGCTGGGTACTCGATGCGGTGGACCGGGCCGGGCGGCCACGCGTGCTGTATGACGTGGACGGCCACGCCCCCCCACCGGAATGGCACGACCCCGGACTCGAGGGGTACCGCGGGTCTGCGCCGGTGCGGTGGGGCAATGCCGCCGCCGAGCAACGCCAGCATGACGTGTTCGGCGAGATCATGGACTGCGCCTGGCAATGGGTGCGTCGCGGCGGCGCACTCGAACCCGCGCTATGGGACCGGCTGCGGCGCCTCGTGGAAGCGGCGGCGAGAGAATGGCAGACACCCGACCACGGGATCTGGGAGGTGCGTACACCGGGGCGCCCGTTCACCTATTCCGCGGCGCTGTGCGCGGTGGCACTGGACCGGGGGGCGCGCATGGCCCGATCCATGGGCATGGAAACCGATGCCCGACGCTGGGAAATGGAGTGCGAGCGGATCCGCACGGCCATCCTCGAGCAGGCCTGGGACCCGCACCAGCAGACCCTGACCGAACACCTCGGCGGCGGCGGGATCGACGCCAGCCTGCTGGCCCTGCCCCTGCGGCGGGTCATTCCCGCCGACCATCCACGCATGGTCGCTACCACTCGCGCGGTGGTGCGTCGGCTGGGCGCCGGCGACGGACTGCTGTTCCGCTATCTTCCCGATGAATCCCCCGACGGACTGGCCGGCCACGAGGGTGCCTTCCTGCTGTGCAGCTTCTGGCTGGCCGACAACCTTCTGGGCCAGGGCGAACGGGACGCCGCGATGGAGCTCTTCGAATCGCTGTGCGCCCGAGCCAGCCCGCTGGGCCTGCTGCCGGAACAGATCGACCCCGCCAGCGGGGCCTTTCTCGGCAACTTCCCGCAGGCGTTCAGTCACGTCGGGCTGATCTCCACCGGCATCAACCTGGGCCGGACCTGATCCGCAACCGGGCCGACCGGGCGTTCCGGTGGCGGCGCTTTCGTGCTATGAGAGAGGGGTGAGCGCTCGACCCGTCGCAACCTACCGTCTCCAGCTGCATCCAGGGTTCACCCTGGATGACGCGGCCGCGGTCGTGCCGTACCTGGCCGACCTGGGCATCAGCCATGTCTACCTGTCGCCGTTCCTGCAGGCCGTCACCGGCAGCACCCACGGCTACGATGTCGTCGACCCGGGCCGCGTGAATCCCGAACTGGGCGGCGAGGCGGCGCGCAAACGGCTGAACGTCGCCCTCGCCCGCGCCGGCATGGGGCAGGTACTGGACATCGTTCCCAATCACATGGCGATCGCCGGCGACCAGAACCCCTGGTGGTGGGATGTCCTCGAAAACGGGCCCTCCAGCCGCCACGCCCCCTGGTTCGACGTCGACTGGGAAGCCGCGGAAGAACGCTGGCCCGACAAGGTACTGCTGCCGGTCCTGGGCGACCATTACGGCCGTATCCTCGAGGCGGGCGAACTGCAGCTGCGGTTCGCCGAAGGCCGGTTCATGCTGCACTATTACGAACACCGTTTTCCCGTCGACCCCTCCTCGCTGCATGACCTGCTCCAGCGGGTCTACCGGCGCAGCGGCCCGGAGCTGCTCGGCTTTCTGGCCGAGTCCTGCGCACGCCTGCCACGCCCGCGGGTGACCGGCGGCGAGCCGGCCGAACGGCGCCGGCGCGACCAGGATGTGATCCAGCGGCTACTGGACGAGACCTGTCGCGACAACGCCGGGACCCGCACCGCCGTGCAGGCCGAGGTCGATGCCATCAACGCCAGCCCCGATGCGCTGGACGCCCTGATCGGTGAACAGAACTACCGGCTTGCCTGGTGGCGCACCGCCGCAGAGGATCTGGGCTACCGCCGCTTCTTCGACATCAACGATCTGGCCGGGCTGCGCGTGGAGCGGCGCGAGGTCTTTGACGCGATCCATGAGCTGCCCCTGCGCTGGACGGCCGAAGGCACCGTGGACGGTCTGCGGGTCGACCACCCCGACGGGATGCGCGACCCCGGGGAATACTTCCGGCGCCTGCGCAAGGCCTGCCCGGAGGCCTGGATCGTGGCGGAGAAGATCCTGGAACCCGGCGAGCGCCTGCCACCACAGTGGCCGATCGCGGGGACCACGGGCTACGACTTTCTGAACCGGGTCCAGGGCCTGTTCGTGGATCCCGCCGGGGAGCCCCCGATGACCTCGCTGTACGAGAGCTTCACCGGGGAACCCGCGGATTGCGACACCGTGGTGGTCGCGAGCAAGCGCCAGGTCCTGCGGGAGCTTCTGGGCAGTGAACTCCACCGGCTGACCTCGCTGTTCGTGCTGATCTGCGAGCGCCATCGCCGCCACCGTGATTACACCCGCGAGCAGCTGCATCACGTGCTGCTGGAGGTCGCCGCCCGCTTTCCCGTCTACCGCACCTATCTGGCCCGGGGCGCCGACGTGACCGAGGCCGATGCCCGCTACATCCGCAGCGCCATCGAACAGGCGCATGCCGAAGCCCCGGAGCTGGATGCCGAGCTCCTGGACTTCCTGCGCGCCCTGCTCTCGCTGGAGGTGGAAGGGGAGCAGGAGTCCGAGCTGGCCCTGCGCTTTCAGCAGCTCACCGGCCCGGCGATGGCCAAGGGCGTGGAGGACACCGCCTTTTACCGGTTTCATCGGCTGGTGGCGCTCAACGAGGTGGGCGGCGCGCCGGACCGGTTCGGGGTATCCCCCGCCGATTTCCATCGCGCCTGTCGCGACGCCCTGGAACAGCACCCGGACGCCATGCTCGCCACATCCACCCACGACACCAAGCGCAGCGAAGACGTACGCGCCCGCCTGCTGCTGTTGTCGGAGATCCCGCAGGACTGGGGCCGCACCGTGGAGAAATGGCGCAAGCGCAACGCCCGTTACCGTGCGAGTACCGGTCCCGACCCCGCAACGGAGTATCTGATCTACCAGACGTTGGTGGGTGCCTGGCCCATCGACCCCGAACGCCTCTGCGCCTACCTGGAGAAGGCCATCCGCGAGGCGAAGCAGCACACGCGCTGGACCCGGACCGACCCGGACTACGAACGGGCCGTAATGGATTTCGCCCGCAGCCTGCTGGACGACCGGGCATTCGTCGAGGCGCTCGAGGCCTTCGTCCGGCCGCTGGTGGCGCCCGGGCGAGTCAACAGCCTGGCGCAGACCCTGATCCGGTGCACGGCACCCGGGGTGCCGGACACCTACCAGGGGACGGAACTGTGGGACCTCAGCCTGGTGGATCCCGACAACCGGCGGCCGGTGGACTTCAGGCTGCGCCGTGAGCAGCTGGCCCGACTGGACGGGCTGTCCCCCGCCGAGATCCTGGGGCGCGCCGATGAAGGCCTCCCGAAGCTGTGGCTGCTGCGCGAGGCACTGGCCCTGCGTCGGCGCCGGCCCGGGGCGTTCGGGGCCGCCGACGGCAGCTATCAGCCAGTCGCCGCCCGGGGCCCCCGGGCCGACCACGCCGTAGCCTTTTTGCGCGGCGACCAGGTGCTGACCCTGGTGCCCCGGCTGATACTCGGACTGGCCGACGACTGGCAGGACACCGTGCTTCCCCTGCCACCGGGGCACTGGCGGAACGTCCTCACGGGGGAAGACCTCGAAGGCGGCGACATCCCGCTCGCGGATCTGCTGGCCGCGTTCCCGGTCGCCCTTCTGGAGCGGGTGGGGGAGCCGCAGTGACGCGGGTGACGGTCTGGGCCCCGCACGCCGGCCACGTCACGCTGGAATGCGCCGGCGAACGCTTCCCGATGGCGCGCCGCGAGGGTGGCTGGTGGGCGGTGGACGCGCCCGCCCTGACGCACGGCGTGGACTACGCCTTCCGGGTCGACGATCGCGGCCCCTTCCCGGACCCGCGTTCACCCTGGCAGCCACAGGGCGTCCACGGGCCGTCGCGCTGGCTGGAGCATTCCCGATTCCACTGGAACGATGCGGGCTGGCGCGCCCCGCCGCTGGCCTCCGCGGTCATCATGGAGATCCACGTGGGGACCTTCACGCCGGCCGGCACCTTCGATGCGGTGATCGACCGTCTGGACCACCTCGTCCGGCTGGGCATCACCCACATCGAGCTGATGCCGGTGGCCGAGTTCCCCGGCGACCGCGGCTGGGGCTACGACGGGACCAGCCTGTTCGCCCCGCATCACGCCCTGGGCGGCCCGGACGGCCTGAAGCGCCTGGTGGACGCCTGCCACCGGCGCGGCCTCGCCGTGCTCCTGGATGTCGTTTACAACCACCTGGGCCCGGACGGCAATTATCTCGGTCAGTTCGGTCCCTATTTCACCGACACCTACAGCACGCCCTGGGGCGATGCCGTCAACCTCGACGGCCCCGACAGCGACGAGGTGCGACGCTTCTTCCTCGACAACGCCCGCATGTGGCTGCGCGACTATCACTTCGACGGCCTGCGCCTGGACGCGGTCCATGCCATCGTCGACACCTCCCCCGTCCATCTGATGGAGGCCCTGGCCGACGAGGTTCGGCGTCTGGAGACGCAGACCGGCCGACCGCTGGTGCTGATCGCTGAAAGCGATGCGAACGATCCGCGCCTGATCCGGCCGGTCGAGGTCGGCGGGTACGGCCTGGATGCGCAGTGGAACGAGGATTTTCACCATGCCCTGCATGCCCTGCTGACCGGCGAAACGCAGGGCTATTTCGCGGATTTCGGCCGACTTGAGCACCTTGCCCGCGTGCTTACCCGCGGTTTCGCCCTGGACGGCCGCTACTCCCGCTACCGCCGGCGCGCTCACGGCCGGCCGGCCAGTGACGTGCCGGGGCGACGTTTCGTCGGCTGCCTGCAGAACCACGACCAGATCGGCAACCGTGCCACCGGGGAGCGCAGCAGCCACCTCCTGTCGCCGGGGCTCCTCAAGGTCGGGGCCGCACTGGTGCTGACCTCGCCGTTCGTCCCCCTGCTGTTCCAGGGCGAGGAATGGGCCGCATCCACGCCGTTCCTGTATTTCACCGATCACCGCGACGCGGAACTGGCCGCGGCGGTGCGCGACGGTCGCCGCGAGGAATTCGCCGGGTTCGGCCACGATCCCGCGCGCATCCCGGACCCGCAGGCGGCCGAAACCTTCGAGCGCTCGCGGCTCGACTGGGATGAACCGCTGCAGGCACCCCATGCGGACATCCTCGAGTGGCACCGTGCCCTGATCCGGCTGCGCCATTCCCGAGCCGCCCTCGCCGACGACCGTCTCGACCGCCTGCGCGTGGAATTCGACGAATCCCGCCGTTGGCTCCTGCTGCTGCGTCCGGATCTGGTGGTGGCCTGCAACCTCGCCGCCCGGCCGCAGACCCTCACCCTGCCACCGGAGGCCTCGCACCTGTCCCTGCACCTGCGTTCCGAGCCGGACATCCGGCTGGATCACACCGTGCTCCGGCTGCCCGCGGAAGCGGTCGCCGTGCTTGCCGGGCCGGACACGCCGAAAAACTGAGAACGTGACGCACCACCCTTTTTGCCAGCGGCTCCCGGAAACATCACCTGCGTCCCCCGGCCCGGGCGACTACACTGGGCCCCAGTTCAACACCGGCCCTCCCCATGACGCACGATCCAGCTACCCCTCCGGCATCGGAGGTCAGCGACGTCAACCAGCGCTTCTACGACCAGCTATGGGCGGACAGCCGCCTGGTGCGCCCCGAACGCTTCAACACCTGGGACCTGGTTTCCGGCCTGGCCCGGAGTCACGACCGGCGACTCGAGGTCGGGCCCGGAATGCGCCCGCGGCTGCCCATCGAGAACACCCACTTCGTCGACATCAGCCCGCCGGCGCTGGATACCCTCGCCGCCGAGGGCGGCATCACCCATACCGCGCCGGTCTCCGAACTGCCGCACGCCGACGACAGCTTCGGTCTGGTGAGCGCCCTGGACATCATCGAGCACGTGGAGGACGACGAGGCGGCGCTGGCGGAGATCAGCCGGGTGGCCGAACCCGGCGCACAGGTCCTGCTCTCCACCCCGCTCCACCCCGAATACTGGACGCCGTTCGACGACATCGTCGGCCACTATCGCCGCTATGAACCCGACCGCCTCATGGACCTGCTCGACCACCACGGGCTGGAGGTGGAACAAAGCGCGATCTTCGGCATGAAACCCCGGTCCTCGCGGCTGAACGACCTGGGCATGTGGTTCCTCGAGCGCCACCGGCCCGTGGCCATGAAGGTCTACAACCGCTTCCTCATGCCCCTGGGCCTGCGCCTGCAGAAACCGCTGAAACTCCATTCCGGCATGGTCGCCACCGACGGCGTGGAAGAGGTCTTCCTGGTCTGTCGACGCCGTTGATGAGACCCGCGCCGCAGCCCCGGACTTTTCAAGGCGCGGGTGTTCCGGCCAGACTGTAAACCTGTCCACGTCGCAAGGCCCCTCCCATGCGAATGCATCACTGCGCGCGCCCGTTACTCCTCCTCGCCATCGTCCTGCCGCTGGCCAGTGGCTGCGCGGCCGTCAGCGTGGCCAGCTCGGCCACCAGCGCCGCCGTCAGCGTCACCACCGGCACCGTCAAGGCCACCGGCAGCACCGCGGCCGCCCTGGGGCGCACCATCACCCCCAGCGGCAAGGACGACGACGAGGACAAAGACGAATAACCGGCGCGATACCCCGGCGGATTGCCGAAGCCGGGCATCAGCAACGCGGCCTTCACCGGCTACTGATCCAGCGCCAGTGCGAGAGCCTCCGGTCGGCGTGACACTTCCAGCTCAACATGTACCCCCTGCGCCAGGACTACGTCTCCCACCTGCTGGAACTCGCCGGGGATCCTTTCGTCCGCAGAACGGTCGTAGCATGGGACAGCCAGACCGAGGGCCGATCCCATGAAATCTTTCGAGATCGAACGCGACCGGACAGTGGACCCCGCCGCGGTGGAACGCTACCGCGCACTGGACAGGATGTGGCCGAGGGACCAGAAAGCCCCGGACGCCCCATGATCCGACCCTTCCGCCGCCGCACCGCGACCGGCACGCTGGACGCTATCTGGATCGCGGAACAGGCTGGCGCGCCGATGGCCCCGTGCGAGCGCATCGAACTCGACCTCGCGGGCCTCCAGGGCGATCGCTACCACGAGGGCCGGGGGCACTGGCATCCCGTCGAGGCCTGCCGCGTCACCCTGATCGGCGCCGAGGAGCTCGAACGGGCCCGGCGCCGCGCGCGGCGCCTGCGCCATCCCGCCAATCTCGTCCCCGGAGAGCACCGCCGCAACCTGGTGGTCTCCGGACTCGGACGCAACCCGCGCGAGGGAGAACTCCGTATCGGCGACACGCGCTTCGTCGTCGAGCGGCCGCGACCGCCCTGCGGCTGGCTCAATCAGGTCGTCGGCTACAACCTGGCGGCCGCCCTGCGCCACGACAGCGGCATATGCCTGCGCCCGCTCGAGACCGGGACCCTGCACGTCGGTGATCCCGTTCACTGGCACACGGCCCGCCGGAAAAGCGCCCCGTGAAGCACCACACTCCAGGCGGCCGCAAGGCCTCGCAGCCGCGGCTCATGCACCCGACGCGTGACTCGCCAACCGGCCGGTCCACGGCGTTGCGCCGCACAATCTTCTCTCGGGCAACGACGTGACGTTCGCGCGAGCAAGGCACTTCAGCGGGGAATAATCCGCGGCGCAGTCGTATCCTGCTTCTTCAGCTTCTTCGCCGCCTTCTTCTCTTTGGGCGTCAATACCGGTGGTTTCCTGGCTTCTTTGTTGCGCTGTCGAAGTTTGCTCATGATTGGCCTCCCGGGGAAACACGGATGCGTGTTTCCCTCAGTTTTTGTGGCGGCCCGTTCCGGCCGCAGCCCACGGGGGTTCTTCCGGATCCGGCGAACCGGAATGCATTCATCGAAGCCCGAAAAAACCCAGAATAAACAGGATGACGACGATCAGACCTATGATATAAATTATGTTGTTCATGAGGTTCTTCTCCGGGGTGGGAATGCCTCGGAATCGCATTTCGCAACCGAGATTGACCAGCATGACCGGTCGATTCTCTGCGGTCTGTACGACGACGAACACTCGATCAAGGCCGTATACTTAAGGGAGGTCATACTGTCCCCATGGGTTCGGCACAATCCGACACCCGGGGAAGCCCGCAGAACCGGATTGGGTTCCGCGGTCCAGGGCGGGGCGAATGCCGCTCGCCCTCATCTCCCACGGAGGTTCCATGTCCAGTCTCACGCACCATCCCGGCGACCATGACCGGTTACGCAGCGACGCCGAAGAACGGCTCCGGGAAGGCACCGCTCCGCCCAGTCGCGGCTGGACCATAAGCCCGGACGCACTGGCGCTGCTGTACCGGCTGGCCAGCAACCCGACCGAAGCCGGCGAAGCACTCAAGCTGCTGCATGAGCTGCAGACCCACCAGGTGGAGCTGGATCTGCAGCATGAACAACTGGTGGCCAACGAGCAGGAGCTGGCCCAGGAAAGGGACCGCTACAAGGCCTTGTTCGATTTCGCCCCGGTCGGCTATTTCGCCATGACCCCGGAGGGTCAGGTCATCGAAGCCAATCTGGCCGGTGCCCAGTTGCTGGGGGCCGCACGCACCAGCCTGGTTGGCGAGAGTCTCGCCGGTTTCCTCGCCCACGGAAGCCAGCCCGCGCTCACCGGCCTGCTCGGCCGCCTGCGGGATGGTCACGCCCAGGCATGCTGCGAGGTGCAACGCACGGGGGAGGAAGGCGTCGTGCACGAGCTCCATGTCGTGGCCAATACCTCCGCGAGCGGCGACTCCGTACTGCTGATCGTTTCGCCATCCGGCCAATCTCCCGAGGCCTGAGCACAGCCTCGGGCTTCGGCGGGCAATGGAGACTCAAACGCCTCCCTCCTCGACCCGGCCGCCGTCCATCGTGGGTATCGGCGCCTCCGCCGGTGGCCTGGCGGCACTGGAGCAATTCCTCGGAAAGGTACCGCCTGACAGCGGCCTGGCCTACGTCGTGGTGCAGCATCTGGATCCGACGCAGAAGGCGCTGCTGCCCCAGCTGCTGCAACGCGTAACCGCGATGCCGGTGCGTGAAGCCGAACACGGCATGCCGGTCAGGCCGGACTGCGTGTACGTGATCCCGCCGGACACCCAGCTGACCGTGGCCAATGGCACCCTGCAACTGGCCCGTCCGTCGGAGCCGCGGGGCCTGCGGCTACCGATCGATGTGCTGTTCTCCTCCCTGGCCGGCGACCAGGGAGAACGGGCCATCGGAGTCGTGCTCTCCGGCATGGGCTCCGACGGCACGCTGGGTGCCCTGGCCATCAAGGCAGTAGGCGGCCTGACCGTGGCCCAGGAGCCCGGGTCGGCGCAGTTCGAGTCCATGCCGCGCAGCGCCATGGCCGCGGATTGTGCCGACATCATCGGCCCGCCCGCGGCATTGCCGGCCCGCATCCAGGCCTATGCGGCCCGGATGCGCGACCCGGCCCCCCCGAGCCAGGACAATGGAGCGCAGGTCCTGGAAAAGATCGTGCGTCTGCTGCAACAACGCACCGGGCACGACTTCTCGCTTTACAAGTCCAGCACCCTGCAGCGCCGGATCGAGCGACGCATGGGCATTCACGAACTCTCTTCACTGGTGCACTACGCGGTTTTCCTGGAACACAACACACAGGAAACCGACCTGCTGTTCTCGGAGCTGCTGATCGGCGTCACCGCCTTCTTTCGAGATCCGATGGTCTGGGAATATCTGGCGGAAACGGCCCTGCCGGCACTGCTCGCGCGGCGCGCTCACGAGCCCGAGCTGCGCGCCTGGGTCATCGGCTGCTCCACCGGCGAAGAGGCGTATTCACTGGCCATGGTCTTCAGTGAAGTGGTGGCACGATTGCCGCAACCCCATGGGTTCACCCTCGAAATCTTCGCCTCGGACCTGAGCGCGGATGCCATTGCGACGGCACGCCGCGGCATCTATCCCCTTTCGATCCGCGACCAGATCGGTCAGGAGAGGCTGGACCGTTTTTTCATCGAGCACGAGACCCACTACCGAATCAAACCGGAAATCCGTGACATGGTGCTGTTTGCCCAGCATGATGTGGCGCTCGCCCCCCCCTTCACCCGGCTCGACCTGATCGCCTGCCGCAACCTGCTGATCTATCTCGGCCCCGAATTGCAGCGCAAACTGGTGCCCCTGTTCCATTACTGTCTGCGTCCCGGAGGACTGCTGTTACTGGGTGGCGCCGAAACAGTAGGGGCATTCGGCTCCCTTTTTACGCCCGTCGAATTCCGATTGCGGCTCTATCAGCGCCGGGACGCGGCCCTGCAGAACGGCGCCCATTTCCTGCTGAACTCGTTTCCACCGCTTTCCGGCAGAACCAAGGAGGCTCGCGTGTCCCCTTCCGACCCCCGTTCTCCACTCCCCAGCAACCTCCAGACGGCGGCCGACCAGCTGCTGCTGCAGGTGTACGCACCGGCGGCGGTCCTGCTCAACGAAGCGGGGGACATCGTCTACATCAGCGGGCATACCGGAAAATACCTGGAGCCCGCGGCCGGGAAGGCTACCTGGAATATCTTCGCGATGGCGCGCGAGGGGCTGCGCGGGGCGTTGGTCGGTGCGCTGGAACGGGCCTCCGCCAGCCAGCAGCCGCAGCACCTCCACCGGGTGGAAGTGACAAGCCCGGGTGGCCCCTGCCGCGTGGCGGTCACGGTGGATCCCCTGCAGGAACCCGGGCCCCTGCAGGGCATGACCATGATCGTGTTCCGCGATGCCCCGCTTCCCCCGCCGGGTGACGGCGATATCCAGGATGCCGACGGAGACGCCCGCACGGCCGAATTGCAGCAATGCCACGACGAAATCCACCGCCTGCGCAACGAGGCGCGTTCCTCCCGGGAAGACCTGCAGTCCGCCAACGAGGAGCTGCAGTCCACTAATGAGGAACTTCGCTCGGCGAACGAGGAATTGATGACGTCCAAGGAAGAAATGCAGTCCATGAACGAGGAACTGCAGACCATCAATGCCGAGCTTCAGACCAAGCTGGACGATCTGGCACTGGCCCAGAGCGACATGCAGAACCTGCTCAACAGTGTCGAGATCGCGATCCTGTTCCTGGACCAGAACCTGAACGTGCGGCGGTATACCGAACGGGCCGCGACCCTCATCCACCTGCGGGAACGGGACCTCGGGCGGCCGCTGAGTGACCTGAACACGACTCTCGACTACCCCGGCCTGCACGACGATGCGCGCGAAACCCTGCGCACCCTCGCCTTTTCGCAGAAGCAGGTCCGGGCCGATGACGGCCGCTGGTTCTCGGTCCGCATCATGCCCTATCGCAGGCTGGACAACGTGATCGACGGGGTGGTGATCACCCTGCTCGACATCACCGGCCCCAACAGCCCGGAGCCGTAGAGCTCAACGGAGGTCACTTGAGCTGCATGTCGTTCTCGACGGACCGCACGCCCTCGACACCACTCGCAATCTCCACCGCCTTGTCGATATCCTCCCGTGAGCTGACGAAACCGCTCAGTTGCACGCGGCCCTGGTAGGTCCTGACCCTCACCTCGAATCCGCTCAGGGAGGGCTCGTTGAACAGCGCCGTCTTCACCTTGGAGGAGATCACGGAATCGTCGACGGTTTCGCCAAAGCTTCTCTGACTCTCCGTGGCGGCACAGCCCGCCATGAACAGGGCCAGCAGCACAGCAACGAACAGAAGCGCAAAGTGCTTGTAATTGTACACAATCCAGGACTCCTCTTTAGAATGGCAAGGGCGGCGAAAAAGCCCGGTCAAACCTTCCCTTGCCGTTGTTTCCGGCGGTATCAGATGTGACCCAGCAACAGCAGGACAAGGAGGATGACCAGCACCACTCCTATCAGCCCGCTGGGGGCATAACCCCAGTTCCGGCTATGTGACCAGGTCGGGATCACGCCGATCAGCAGAAGGATAAGGACGATAATCAGGATGGTTCCCACGGGCATGATGTAGTTCCTCCGGCACGGTGAGCGATATCGGTCGCGTCATTGCGACTGATGCATGGCTTCACTCTCGCGCCAGCAGGACGGGGAGATCTGTACGTTGCCGAACACACAGCGTGGCGTAACGGCGCCCACCGAACCGGCAGGAATGCGCAGCCGGCTTGCCGGGAGGCCGGGGATGTGCGCTTGCGTACATACAGCCAGCGCGCGGGACGGATGCCCTGGCTCAGCACCATGGGCACCAATGCGGCCATCGTTGCGCTTGGCGCCCTGCTGATGTCGATGGTGGGTGCGGGGACTTTCGTCGTCCATCTGCCCATCGCCAGTCTGGCCGCCGCGATCGGGATCCCGTGTGTGAGCGGTCATGCACACCCAGGAGCCCGTAGCGCGGTTCAGTGACGTTGGTGCACCCGGGCAGCAGTCAAGTGTCGGATTCCACGCACCGGTTCCAGCTCCCGGTCCGGCCACGGCATCAGCCGATCCGTTTCTTTCTTGACGACCTTGTAGCACTCGCAGCTCAGCTGCTCCAGCGCGGGACGGTCCAGCACCGTGATGTGCCCGCGCCGATAGTGGATCACGCCCAGCTCGTGCAGCTTGCGGGCCGCCTCGGTAATCCCCTCGCGGCGCACGCCCAGCATATTGGCGATCAGCTCCTGGGTCATGACCAGTTCGTTCCCCGGCAGCCGGTCCAGCGACAGCAGCAGCCAGCGGCACAGTTGCTGCTTGATGGTGTGGTGGCGATTGCAGACCGCCGTCTGCGCCATCTGCGTGATCAGAACCTGGCTGTAGCGCAGCATCAGGCGCATCAGCTCGCCATGCTGGTTGATCTCGCCGTCGAAAAGCGGGACCGACATCCGGAAGGCATGGCCGCCACTTTGGACCACCGCGCGACAGGTCATGCTGCCACCCCCCATGAACGACCCGATGCCGACCATGCCGTCGTTGCCCACCACCGCGATCTCGGCCGAGGAGCCGTTCTCCGTCAGGTACAGCAGCGACACGATTGAATCGACCGGAAAATAAACGTAGCTCGGCCGATCACCGGACTCGCACAGCACCTCGCCCAGCGTCAGCGTGACGGGTTCGAGCAACGCAAACACGCGCGCACAATCTTCCGAAGAAATCATGCCGAGAATATGGTTTTCCCCTGGTTCAGTCGATTGCGACATATCCTTCAATTCCTCCCCGTGACTAAGGCCGTTCTCCCCCCCGACCGCCTGAAGCTCCCGTTCAGATCATACGACTGCACGACACCTGCCCTATCAGATGTGCCAACAAAGTTGTCATTTCAGCAAGGATAGAGGTCTTTTCACATTATGCGAGCTTCAGGTCACATGCCCCAGCCGCATCCCGGCAGTAAAAGATCGACAACGACCCTTGCCATGCGCCTTGGCATCCAGCATCGCAACATCCGCGTCATGTATAAGGTCATCAGCATTGTCGTCATCATTCGGATAAAGGCTGATGCCGATACTCAAATGGATGCGAAGCCTGTGCCCGTCGATCTCCAGCGGTTCGGCAAACGCCGCGTGCAGCTTCTCGGCAGCCAGCGCCGCATCCTGCGCCTGATTGATTTCGGTCAGCAGGATCACGAACTCGTCACCGCCATAGCGGCAGACGGTGTCGGAAGCCCGCACGCAGCTCAGAAGACGTTCCGCGGCGCCCTGCAGCACCCGGTCACCGATCGCGTGCCCGAGCGAGTCGTTGATCTCCTTGAAATCATCCAGATCCAGAAACAGCAGCCCGACCAGCTTTTGATTGCGCCGGGCCAGGGCGATCGCCCGTGAGAACCGTTCTTTCAGCAACAGTCGATTCGGCAATCCGGTCAGCCCGTCATGCTGGGCCAGATAGGCCATCTTTTCGGTGACCGCGCGCGCCTGATTCCGGTCGTGAAATACGATCACCGCCCCGGTCACCCGGCCATCGCGGTTGTGGATGGGTGCCGCGGAATCCTCGATCACGATCTCGGTGCCGTCGCGACGGATCAACACGCAGTCCATGGCCAGCCCCACGGTCCGGTCCTGATCGATGGCCCGCCAGGCCGGATTTTGCCCCGCCTCGCGGGTGGCCCCGTCGATGATGTTGAACACCTTCCTCAGCGGCTGGCCCAGCGCCTCCGCCCCGGACCAGCCGGTCATCTGCTCCGCCACGGGGTTCAGATAGGTCACGTTGTAATCCAGATCGGTGGCCAGCACGGCGTCGCCGATCGAGTCGAGCGTGACCCGGTTGAGCTCTTTTTCCTCGAACAGTTTCTTTTCCGCCTGGCGCAATACCCGCTCGGTAGCCTTGCGTTCCATCACATAGCGCAGCGCACGCGGGAGCCAATAGGGATCCGCTCGTCCCTTGGCGAGATGGTCGAATGCCCCGTGGCGAACGGCTCGGCGCGCGGTTTCTTCAGTATCGGCCGCGCTCAGCACGAGGATCAGGGCCTCGGGCTGGGCCCGGTAAACCCGTTCAAAGGCCTCGACCCCCTCTCCGTCCGGCAACATCAGGTCCAGCAGTACCACGTCGAACGCGTTGCGTGCCAGATGCCCCAGGGCATCGGCCAGACACGTCACCCATACCACATCAAACCTTCCCGTTTCCGGCTCCCCCAGTGCCTTCAGGATCCATTCGGCATCGGACTGGCTGTCCTCGATCAGCAAGATCATGCCTGGCCCGGCATTCAGGGCGGACCGAAACGATGACCCCGGAACTGGTTCCTCACTGTTGCCCATTCACTGGTCCCCATCGAATGCATGAAGCATTCGAGGCTAGTTGACCGGTTACACGCGATCGGTTCGGTATCGAACAAACGCCTGACCGGGTTCCTGATTCCAGACCCTCAGTGGATTCCCACGGGATCGCCCCCGTGAGCAATACATACGGGTCCAGCAGCAATTCGCATACCACACACCCAAGGGATTAATAAAAAAAGCTTTTATGGACTGATGAAATAAAACCAATGAAAGAATGTAAATTTTATTGACATACCAGTCCGTTCCGAAACGGTAAAAAAGGAGGAGCATGCGGCCACGCATTGCACTTGCCTCGGCGAATACGAGGGGATGAGTGGGATAACGTACGGACACCACGAAGACGCTGCTTCAGTCTGGCGATGCAGCCAAAACTGGAAACGGGATCACGCCATGAACACAACGTTTCGAAAACTGATCATTGCCTCGGGGGTCGCGCTCGCGCTTGGTGCCACGAGCGGTGCTGCCACCGAGGACTCGCCGTCCGGCAACCCGAGCGACATCCGGCTGGAGGAGCGGATCTCGACGACCTACGCCCTGGATCCGCACCTGCAGGAGGGCGATATCACGGTGTCGGTGGCGGATGGCAAGGCCACGCTGACGGGAACGGTACCGGAAGACATCAACAAGGAGATGGCGGAACAGTTCGCACGAAACGTTGAGGGTGTCACCGAAGTGGACAACCAGCTGATTGTCGATGCGGAGTACGTTCCTCCGGAAACGACAGACTCGCCCGGCTTCGGCGAACGGATCGCCGATGCGACGATCACCGCCGCGGTAAAATCCCGGCTGATGTGGTCGCGGCACGCGGAAGGGCTGGCCACCGACGTGAGCACCACCTCCGGTCACGTCACGCTGGAGGGGACGGCTGAATCGGAGGAGGCGAGTGAGCTCGCCGAGCGGCTGGCCATGACCACCACCGGCGTGATCTCGGTGGAAAACCGGCTGGAAATCCGGGATCCGGACACCGCCGAAGCACCCGACACGGATGACGGCCCCGTGGCCGGGCCCCGGGAGACTGCGTCTGACACCGGAGACTACATCAGTGACACCTGGATCACCACCAAGGTACGGTCTACCTTCATCTGGTCCAGCGGCGTAAGCGCCAGGGACATCTCGGTGAGCACCGAGGATGGTATCGTCACCCTCAGCGGTGAGGTGGACAGCGAAGCGGAGCACCAGATGGCGATCGAGCTGGCCGAACAACTGCGCGGCGTAAAGCGGGTCGACGCCTCTGGGCTCACGTTCTGAGCGGGCTCACTGCGAGCAGAGACCGCCGTCGACCACGGGGATGTGGTGCCGGTGAACGGTTATCCGGACAAAACGGCCAGATTTGAAAGGGCTGTGCTGACCAGGTCCCGCGCCCGATCCTCGCGGTCTGCTTCCGCGTAACAACGCAGCTCCGGGGCGTTGCCCGAGGGTCGCAGGTGTACGATGTCGCCGTTGGCGAGGGTCGCGCGCAGACCATCGGTGGTGTCGAGCGCCGTGACCGAAGCGGGCAACCCGAGGGAACGCTGGAACGCCACCCCGTCCTCTTGCCACCGATTCAAAAGGTCCCGGCTGCGTTCAGAGGGGAAATCCCGGAGCCGGTCACTGGCGGTGTAACGTGCCGGCAAATCCGCCATCAGGGCCGAAAGCGGGACATCCGCCCGGGCTGCCGCCACCATCAAGGCCAGCGCGGGAAGCAGCGCGTCACGGGTCGGCAACGGCTCCAGCCGGCGCCCGTTTTCCTCCACTGCGGTGCCCAGGAGAAAGCCACCATTGGCTTCGAACCCGGCCACGCGGTCAAACTGCGCTCCCAGCCGCTCCATCCCGGCCAGCACATGGGGCGAACCGATCTGCGTGCGAACGACCCTTTGGAAGTCACTGCAGGCCTCGATGGCGGTGTTGCAGCTCACCGGCACGGCCAGTGCCTGAATGCCCAGCGCCCGGGCACACAGCAGACCCACGATATCGCCATGCAGCCAGTGCCCCCGCTCGTCCGCCAGCAGCGGGCGATCGCCGTCACCATCCGTGGTGAACAGGGCATCCAGCTGGTAGCGGCGGGCCCAGACTTCACCGTTGCGGCGATCCGCGTCACTGACCGCCTCCGTATCCACCGGGACAAAGCGTTCGCTGCGCCCCAGTACCACCACCTCGGCCCCCAGGGCCTGCAGAACCTGCCGATTCAGTGCGCGCCCGGCGGCGGAGTGCTGATACAGCCCGATGCGCCTGCCGGTCAGAGGCTGCCCCGGGAACCAGTCCGTATAGCGGGCCGTATAGCGGCGTGCGGCATGCTCACTCAGGGGCATGCGCTCGCCGGGTCCGCATTCGGGCAGCGCGCTGCTCACGGCCATGATCGCCTGCTCGTCGGCCTTGGTGATCTCGCCGTCCGGCCGATAGAACTTGATGCCGTTGCGATCGAAGGGGATATGACTGCCGGTAATCATGATGCCGGGCATGCCCCCGGCCATGGCCTCCAGGGCCAGTGCCGGGGTCGGCAGCACGCCACAGTCGATCACTTCCACCCCCATTGCGTGTGCCGCTGCGGTGCAGGCTGCGGCCATCGGCGGGCTCGCGGGGCGCCGGTCGAGCCCCAGCACCAGCTGCCGCACCTCGCCCCGCTCGCGCATCACGGTCAGGAACGCCGCCGTGAAGGCCGCACAGACCGGATCACCGAATTGCTCGACCCGGCCCCGCGCTCCGCTGGTCCCGAAGGCCACGCCACTGCGGGCCAGGACTTCGTCGATCCGGGGGCGGCGCGAATCCACCCGCCCGCTTGCGCTCGAGCGACCGGGTCCATGTTGTCCGGCGGGCATGCTCAGCTCCGTCCGTAGCTGTCGTCCAGGCGCACGATGTCATCCTCGCCCAGGTATTCCCCGCTTTGCACCTCGACCATCACCAGCGGAAGAATGCCGGGGTTCTCCAGGCGGTGCTGGTGACCGGCCGCGATGTACGTCGACTCGTCCGTTCTCAGCAGGTGCTCGCTTTCGCCGTTGACCACCCTGGCCGTTCCGCGCACCACCACCCAGTGCTCGCTGCGATGGTGATGCATCTGCAGGGACAGCGACGCCCCCGGCTTCACCTCGATCCGTTTCATCTTGAAGCGTTCGCCCTCCTCCAGCACGGTGTAGGTGCCCCAGGGGCGATGCACGGTCACGTGGTGGTGATGCAGCTCACCGCCATTGGCCTTGAGACGCTGGACGATCTTCTTTACGTCCTCGCTGTGCTCCTTGCGGGCCACCAGCAATGCATCAGCAGTATCCACGATCACCAGGTCCTCCACGCCCACGGCGGCGACCAGACGATGCGGGCTGCGAACATAGGTATCGCGGCAGTCTTCCAGTTCGGCCTGGCCGACGACGCGATTGCCCGCCGCATCCGGCTCCACCAGCCCGGCCATCGCCTGCCACGACCCGATATCGCTCCAGCCCGGGTCGCAGGGCACCACGGAGACCCGCGAGGATTTTTCCATCAGGGCGTAGTCGATGGAGTCATCCTCGACCGCACCGAAGCTCTCCGGCGCAAGCCGAGTTACGCTGTGCCCCTCCCCTTCGCTGCGGCCGGCGGCCTCCAGGGCAGCGGTCACGGCCTGCAGCAGAGCCGGCGCGTGCCGGTTCAGCTCTTCGAGCAGGGTGCCCGCACGAAAGCAGAACATACCCGCGTTCCACAGATGCCGGCCACCGGCGAGATACTGCTCCGCCTGCTCGCGATCGGGCTTCTCCACGAAACGTTCGACCTCGAGGACATGGCTGCCGGACAGATCGCTGCCCTCCGGGACCTGGATATAGCCGAAAGCGGTTTCCGCGCGCGACGGCGGGATGCCGAAAGTCACCAGGCGCCCGTTCGCGGCCGCCGCTGACGCGCGCGCCACCGCCCGCACGAAGGCGTCCTCGTCCGTCACCAGGTGATCGGCCGGAAGCACCAGCATCAGCGCGTCGTCGCCGTAGCGGGCCTGCAGCTCCAGCGCCGCGGCACACACGGCAGGCGCCGTGTTGCGTCCGAAGGGCTCCAGCAGGTAGTGCAGCGGCACGGACAGCGCCAGCTCGCGGTATTCGTCCTCGGTGCGGAAGAACAGATCGCGATTGGTCACCGTGGTCAGACTCTCCACGCTGCCGGTGGCCACTGCACGCAGACAGGTCTTCTGCAGGAGCGACCGCCCGTCTTCCATCCGGATGAAGGGTTTCGGGTTGGTTTCCCGGGAGACCGGCCACAGTCGCGAACCGACGCCCCCCGCAATGATGACGATATGCATACAAACACCTCCGGGAAACGCTGATCAATGTGCGTGTTTGCGCTCGAATCGCCGGTGCGCCCCGGGGTGGGCCGTGGCCGGAAACGCCGCGACTTTCTCCTCCCAGGCCAGGGCATGACGTACGATCAGGTCAAGATTGGCGTATTGCGGTTGCCAGACCAGGGTCCCGCGGATGCGCTCGGCGTTGGCCAGCAACGCGGGCGGATCGCCTTCCCGACGCCCGCCGAAGGTCACCGCGAAATCGACACCGCTCGCGCGCTTCACGGCGTCGAGCACTTCGAGCACGCTGTAGCCATGGCCATAGCCACAGTTGAGGACCTGCGAATCGCCGCCGTGCTGCAGGAATTCGAGGGCACGCACGTGGGCGGCCGCCAGATCCTCGACGTGGATGTAATCCCGTTCGCAGGTGCCATCGCGGGTGTCGTAGTCGGTGCCGAACACGGTGATGCCGTCGCGCTGGGCGGTGGCGGCCTGACAGGCGACCTTGATCAAATGGGTGGCGTCGGGTGTGGCCTGACCGAGGCGCCCGCGGGGATCGGCACCGGCCACGTTGAAATAGCGCAGACTGACATAGCGCAGGCGAGAAGCGGCCCCCAGATCCATCAGCATCCGTTCGGACATCATCTTGGAGGCGCCGTAGGGATTGATCGGCTGCAGCGGGGCATCCTCCGCCACCGCGGACGTATCCGGGATACCGTAGACGGCGGCGGTGGAGGAGAACACGAAATAGCCCACGCCGGTATCCGCGCATCCCCGCAGCAGGTTCAGGGTGTTGCGGGTGTTGTTGTCGTAGTACTTGAGTGGTTCGGCCACTGATTCCGGAACCACGATGTGGGCGGCAAAGTGCAGCACACCTTCGAATCCGCGCGCCAGAACCCGCCACAGGCTCTCGCTGTCGGCAAGATCCGCGACCACCAGCTCGGCGTCACCCACGGCCCATGCATGCCCGGTCGAGAGGTTGTCGTAAACGGTGACCGCATGCCCCGCTTCGCGCAGATGCCGCACCACGTGGCTGCCGATATAGCCGGCGCCGCCTGTTACCAACAGTTTCATGATGATGTCCCCTGTTCCCGGCCTCCGGATGGCTGTTCCGCATTCGCAGGCGTTGCCGGGCGGTCCCGGGACCGCCACCGATACCACTGGATGCCCAGATATTCGTGCATTGCCAGCCAGCTCATGCGCAGTGCACTGGCCCGGGGCCGGAACACCCCGGGCGACATCCCGTTGTCCGGGGCTATGAACGCCCCGGTCGGGGCCGGGATCACCTCGACCCCCGCTTGTTCGAACGCTCGTATGGCCCGCGGCAGGTGGTGGGCGTGGGTCACCAGCAACGGGCGCTCCAGCCCGGCCTCGCGCAACAGCCGGGCCGAATGCAGCGCATTGCCCCGCGTATCGCGGGACCGGTCCTCCCGCAGGATCGAACTCACGCCGAATTCTTCGAGCACCTCGGCCATCCACCGCGCCTCCGGCTCGCGACCTTTCGCGGCACCCCCGGAAGCGATCACCGGGAGTCCCGTACGTCGATGCAGCACCGCCGCATAGCGCAGGCGGACCAGGGCGAGGTCATTGACCGTCTCCCCGGAAAACTCCGCCGCACCGCTGCGGTAACCCGCCCCCAGCACCACGATGGCGTCGGCCTTGACCAGCACCGGATCATCGGGAGGCTCATACGGGGTCTGCAGCGGTGCCATCAGTGCGTAGCCCACTGGCGGAATGGAAAAGAGATAGAGCAGCAGGACCCCGGCCACGGCGAGCCATCGACCCGCCGGCCGGTGCCAAAGCAACAACCCGACCATGGCCAGCACCAGAGGTCCCGCGGGAGGCAGAAACCAGGCGGCCAGCGCGCGCAACGAGAAGATCTCCAGAATGTGCCCCCTTCATCGTCAGATGAAACCTGCGGGGAGCGCTGTCCCGGGCCAGCACTGGCCACGGGGACGTCGCGCACCCGGAGAAACCGCACCCGACAGGCACCTCAGAAACGCCGTTCGGGGATAATCAGGGTGTCGCCCGGGACCATGTCGACGTTGGCCGAGATGTCCCCCCCGTTGACCAGGTCATCGAGACGCACCCGGTATTGCTGCCGCTCACCATCCTCCTGACGCACGATCAGTGCGCGATTGCCGGCGGCGAAGTCGGTAATACCCCCGACGGCGATCATCACGTCCATCACGCTCATGTCTTCGCGGTACTGCAGTGCCTGAGGCTCCGCCGCCTGTCCGATCACGCGAATCTGGCGGTCATACGGGCCTGCAAAGCCGGTCACCATCACGGTCACGATCGGGTCGCGCAGCAAACGCGAGAGTTCTTCTTCCATCTCCCGGGCCAGTTCGGTCGGGGTCCGGCCGCTGGCCTGCACGTCCTCTACCAGGGGTGTCGTGATCTGCCCGTCGGGCCGCACGGACACCCCGGTGGAGAGGTCCGGATTGCCACGCACCGATACCTGGAGGGAATCCCCCGGACCAATCACGTACTGATCCAGCACGGCCTGTTCAACCTCGCTCGGAGCATCCGGTGAATCATTCATGGCACAGCCGGCCAGCAGCAGTGGCACGAGAATGATCAGAGCCGGCCCGGCGTTTCGAAAGTATGAAATGGACATTGTGATTTCTCCCCTGGCTTTCAGTATTTCAAAAAATGGCTAAGAACACCCCTGCCTCGCCGCACCCCCGAACCTGAAATCGATCCGCAATCGAAAACAACGATCGGCCATGATGCCGGGGTTTTTGTTCTGGTTAACAGCCAGCTTTCAGATCGAGCATAGTCCAACTTAAGGGAACATTTCCAGAGCAGAATTAATGTCAATAAATTTTACATTGGACACCCGCGGACGCATGTTGGCGAACCCGATCAATGCGACACCGGAGATGTTCAATGTGGCCGATTCATTCTCCTTGCCGAAACGGCGTCGCCAGTTTGGGAAGAGCCCCATAAGAACGCAACTGCCGGTTTTTTCCGCCTCAGTCACCCGCCAGGTCGCCGGGAAACCGACCGCCTGCAAAGACGAACCGAATTCTCCCGAGAGCCGGGATTTGTTCGGTAGCGCACAGACGCCCCCTCCGCAGACCATTAGTTTTCTACTCAACGCAGCCCCCGATCCATGACGGGATGTGGAGAACCGGGTACTGCTGTTCATATGGAGGAATTGAAATGAACAAGAATCAGATCAAGGGCAGGACAGACGCTGCCAAAGGCAAGGTCCAGGAAATCGCCGGAGACATTACTGGTGACAAGAAAACGGAGCAGGAGGGCAAGATGAAAAAATACGGCGGGAAGGCCGAGGCCGCCTACGGGGATCTCAAGAGCGACATCAAGAAAGCCACGGACTGACCCATCGCGGAACGGAGAACAACAGGCCACCAGGGCGGGGGCTCGACGAGTGGGCTGGGGGTTGTCCTCCACGCCCCGCACGACTCCGCGGAACAAGTGGGAGAAAAGGGGAACGTGAGAATCGACCACCTTGCCCGCCGCCGGCAGCCTGCCCCGGTGACAGCGTTGCGGCCCGGTCGTTGCTGTCCGGCCACACCGCTCTCACCGCACCCGCCAGGAAACGCAAACGACTCGAGGGCGTACGGAAACAGCGGAACGCGCCTTCTCCGGCACGTTCGTTCGTGCGCGCTTGCGCGGAGGTATTAGCTGTGCGCATCTTCAGTCATTACATCCCTCGCCGGGTTCTGGCGCTGGCCGCGGCAGAACTCCTGATGGCGTATCTCTGCCTGTATCTGGTGCTCACGCTGCCCCCGTTCGAGCCCGAGGGGCTCAGCCTGCTCGATCCCGTATTGATAGGCGCCACGGCCGTGGTGCTGCTGGTACTGATGCTCGCGGGGCTTTACGAATCGGATTATCTTTCGACCCATGGCGTGCGCGGTTCGCTGCCCCGCCTGGTTCCTGCCCTGCTGGTCGTGGCCGGGGTACTCGCGCTGTATGGCCTGACAACGCCCAGCGCCCTGTTCTCGCCCGCTGCAGCAGCCGGCGCGGCGCTCGTGTTACTGGGCGGTCTGGCGGCGGAACGCAGCCTGTGGGGCAATGTTTCTTCGGTGGACGCATTCAAGCGCCGGATCCTGGTGCTCGGCACCGGAAGTCGCGCTCGCGCCATCGAGTCGATCGACGCGGCTGCACTCCCGTACCGCATCCTCGGATACATCGCGACCGACGGCGAGAAAGACCGCCCCGAGGACCCGGAGCGCCACCTCACTCTGGACGGCGAGACCAGCCTGATCGATCTGATCCGCCAGCATCGCGCTCAGGAGGTGGTCGTTGCCATTCGCGATCGCCGCTCGAACCTGCCGATGAAACAGCTGCTGGAATGCAAGCTGCGAGGGGTGGCCATTACGGACATTTCCACGTTCTTTGAACGCGAGCAGCAACGGGTGCGGCTCGATTCGCTCAATGCCAGCTGGCTCGTCTTTGGCGAAGGTTTCCGTCAGGGCAGGACTCGCAATGCCGTCAAACGGACTTTCGACATCATGGCCAGCTCGCTGCTGCTGCTGGTGACACTTCCGGTGATGCTGGTGACCGCGGCCGCGATCAAGCTGGAGAGTCGTGGACCGGTTTTCTTCTGGCAGACCCGGGTCGGCCTGGGCAACCAGCCATTCGAAGTCTGCAAGTTTCGCAGCATGCGCGAGGATGCCGAAGTCGACGGCGTCGCCCGCTGGGCGGTACAGGACGATGACCGGGTCACCCGCGTGGGGCGACTGATCCGCAAGTTGCGGATCGACGAGCTGCCGCAGGTCATCAACGTCTTTGAAGGCAGCATGTCGTTCGTGGGACCGCGCCCCGAACGGCCGGTGTTCGTGCAGGAACTGACCGAACTGATCCCCTACTTCCCGACCCGCCATACGATCCGTCCCGGCATTACCGGCTGGGCCCAGGTGCGATATCCCTACGGTGCTTCGGTCGAGGATGCCCGGCAAAAGCTGCAGTACGACCTTTATTACGTAAAAAACCACACCCTTTTCCTGGACATACTGATCCTGTTCGAGACAGTCCAGGTCGTGCTGTTCGGGCGCGGCGCGCGCTAGGTTGCAGGTCATGGATCTGGCCGCCGCCAGCTATTTCATCGCCGCCCTGGCCTTTGCCGTACTCATCGCCCTGGCACTGGGTCGATGGCGCGAGCGTCCGGGCAGTTTCTGGGTTACGGGGGCTGCCGGGCTCTCGCTGATCTGGGCGACCTACATGGGTCTGCTCGCGCTGGGCTCGGGGGTAACCCCGCTCGGCGGCGGGGCCTTCGAGGTCCTGCGCAATGCCGGCTGGTTTGCGCTGCTGCTGGCGCTTCTCAGCGGGCGTGATGACCAGCCGGCCCGACTCTTCGGTGCCCTGCGCTCCGTCACCCTCGCCATCCTCGTGTTCCTGCTGGGTGCGCTGTTCTTGCTCACCTGGCCGGCGGTCGAGCTGCTTGGTCCCTGGCCCGCGGTCGCGGTGCTGGCGATGGCGGTCCTCGGCCTGGTGCTGGTGGAGCAGGTCTATCGCAATACCCCCCCTCACCGTCGCTGGGAGATCAAGTTTCTGACCCTGGGCCTGGGAGGGGTGTTCGCCTTTGACCTGTTCCTGTTCGCCGAGCTGGTGCTGTTTCAGGCGGTGGACGGACCCGCCTGGCAGGCGCGCGGACTGGTCAACGCCATCGTGGTGCCTCTGATCGCGATCTCCCTGGCCCGGCGCCCGGTAAGACTCGACGCGCCGACCGTCTCCCGCAAGCTTCTGTTCCACACCGCGGCCCTTACCGGGGCCGGGCTGTACTTGCTGGCGGTGGGTGCGGCCGGATACTACCTCCGTCATGTCGGGGGCGACCTGGGTGCGCTGCTGCAGGTCACCTTCCTGTTCGGGGCGGTGGTTATCCTGGGAGTCATCCTCACCTCGGGCAGTCTTCGTGCTCGTCTGCGGGTCTTTCTCTCCAAGCATTTCTTTCATGATTCGTTCGACTATCGCGAGGAATGGCTGCGTTTCACCAGCACCTTGTCGGCCGAGGATGACGACCTGCCATTCCGGCAGCGCGCAATTCAGGCGATCGGCGAACTGGTGGAAAGTCCGGGAGGGCTCCTGTGGACGCGCGAGCGGGACGGCTCCTGTCGTCTGGACGGAGTGCTCAACATGGGCGAGCCGGACTACCCCTCCGAGCCTCCCGAGAGCGCGCTGGCGGAATTCCTGCGGCGGACCGGCTGGGTTGTCAGCCTGGACGAGTATCGTCGCGATCCGGGGTTGTACGACCTTCTCGAGTTACCCGAATGGTTGCTCCGGACCCCCCGACACTGGCTGATCGTGCCCCTTCTCAAGGGCGAAGACCTGCAGGGGTTTGTAGTGCTGGCACGCCCGCGTGCGCCCCGCAAGATCGACTGGGAAGAGCGCGACCTCCTCAAGACGGCAGCCCGCCAGCTCGCGGTTTACGTGGCCCTGGTGCAAACCGACGAGGCGCTGCTGGAGGCGCGTCAGTTCGAGACTTTCCATCGGCTGGCCGCCTACCTGGTCCATGACCTCAAGAACGTCTCCGCACAGCTGTCCCTGGTCTGCTCGAACGCCGACCGCCATGCGGAGAACCCGGCATTCGTGCGCGATGCCTTCCGCACCGTGGCCGGTGCCCGCGAGCGTCTCGAACGCACCCTGCAACAGCTGCGACAGGGCCAGCCCGGGCCGGCGGTCGCGCCGCGGACCCTAGATCTGCAGGCCCTCCTGCAGGAGGTGATCACTGCCAGTCGGGAGCTGCAGCCGGAACCTCTTCTGACCACCACGGAACCGGTCCGGGTGACCGCCGACCCCGAAGGGCTCCGCAATGTGCTGATGCACCTGGTGCGCAATGCCCAGGAAGCGACCCCGGACGACGGCAGCGTAATGCTGGGTCTGCATGCTCAGGAGCCCTGGGCCGTGGTGACCGTGACCGACAACGGTCAGGGAATGGACCAGGATTTTCTCAAACACCGCCTGTTCCGGCCTTTTCAGACCACCAAGGGGAACGCCGGCATGGGCATAGGCCTGTACGAGGCCCGTGACCACATTGTCGTCATGGGTGGCCGTATCGATGTCCAGAGCGCGCGGGGTGAGGGGACGCAGTTCACATTGCGACTCCCGTTGCCGACTGCCGTGGCGCCCGAAACCCAGATCCCGATAACCGGAGGCGTTGCGTGAGCTCACTGCCCAAATTACTGATCGTGGAAGACGACGAGGGCCTGCGCAATCAGTTGCGCTGGTGTTTCGATGGTTACGAAATCCTGGAAGCGGAGGATCGATCTTCGGCGATGACCGAAATCCGGCGCCATGCCCCCGGCCTGGTCACGCTGGATCTGGGCCTGCCCCCGGATTCGGCCAATGCCTCCGAGGGCCTGGAACTATTGCAGGAAATCCTGGCCGAGGCACCAGGAACCAAGGTGATCGTGGTGACCGGCAACGATGATCGGTCCAATGCCCTCAAGGCCGTGGCCCTCGGGGCCTACGATTTCTACATCAAGCCGGTCGAGTCCGATCTGTTGCGCATGATCGTGGATCGTGCGGCACGGCTCTACGCGCTCGAGGCGGAGAACCGCGCCCTGGCCCTCCACTCGAACAGCCCGTTGTCCGGATTGATTACCTCGGACCCCGACATGCTCAAGGTCTGTCGCATGGTGGAACGCGTGGCGCCATCCGACGCGACAGTCCTGCTGCTGGGCAGCAGTGGCACCGGCAAGGAGGTACTGGCACGCGCGCTGCACGATCTGAGCGACCGGGCGAACGAGCGCTTTGTCGCCATCAATTGCGCGGCGATTCCGGAGAACCTGCTGGAAAGCGAACTGTTCGGTTACGAGAAGGGCGCCTTCACCGGCGCCTCCCGCCAGACCATCGGCAAGATCGAACACGCCAATAACGGGACCCTGTTTCTTGACGAGATCGGGGACTTGCCGCAAAGCCTGCAGGCGAAGCTCCTGCGATTCCTGCAGGAACGCAAGGTGGAACGCCTCGGCGGCCGCGCCGAAATCCCGGTCAATGTGCGCATCATCGGGGCCACCAACCAGAACCTCGCGGATCTGATTCGTGACGGATCGTTCCGCGAGGACCTCTACTACCGGATCGGCGAAATCGAGATCCGGATCCCGCCCCTGAAAGACCGCCAGGGCGACGCCAGCCTGATTGCTCACGCCCTGCTGAAACAGTTCGCACGGGAACAGAGGAAGCCCCACCGCGGCTTCACGCGTGACGCAACGGATGCGATCGAAGCCTACGACTGGCCCGGCAATGTGCGCGAGATGGAGAACGTGGTCCGCCGCGCCGTGATCATGGCCGACGGGCCACTGCTTACCGCCCGCGACCTTGGACTGGATCACCTGACGGAAGAGGCGCCCTCTCCCCGACTGCGCGAGGTCCGCAACAGCGCCGAACGCGAAGCCATCCTGCGCGCCATGGCGCGCAGCAATCAGAACATCGCCCAGGCCGCGGACCTCCTGGGCGTCACCCGCCCGACCGTCTACAGCCTGCTCGACAAACTTGGCTTGAGGGAAACCCGATGAAGAATCCGTACCCGCAACGCCCCGCGCGTTTTCGTCACTCGCGCCCGGCGTTCCCGACCGCTCTTCTGACACTGGCCCTGCTGGCCGCCACCGGCTGCGATGGACTGGGCAGCGCCAGCGAGGCCGACTACCTCGAGCGTGCCGACCAGTACATGGAACGGGGTGATTACGCTGCGGCGATCATCGAATACCGCAATGCCCTGCGCGAGGAAAGCCGGGCCCCAACCCGCGCCGGTCTCGGCCTCGCCTACCACCATCACGGCCAGCACGACAACGCCGTGAGCCATCTTGAGCGCGCGTGGCACCAGCAGGAGCAGCCCGATCTCGTATTGCCGCTGGCCCGCAGCCTCTTTCACCTGAACCGGCTGGAGGAGATCGAGGACCTGGACCCTCCGGCGCATCTGACCGACACGGAGAAAGCGGAATTCCTGAGCTATCAGGCCCTGGGCCTGGTACGAGCCGGAGATACGGAGTCCGGCCACGAACGTCTCGAACAGGCTCGTTCGCTGGATCCCGGCCTGGCCATTCTGCACCTGACCGAGGCCGAGAAGGCCTTTCGTGACGGTGATATCGAGGCAGCCTTCACCGCAGTGCGGGCCGCCCTCGACGCCGACGAAGAGCTGGGTGCCGCATGGAGCCTGAAGGGAGACCTGAAACGTGTGGAGGGGGATGTCGATGCTGCCCTCGCCGCCTATGACCGTTCCGTGGAGCTGCGTCCGGACCAGATCACCGAGCGTCTCAAGAGAGGTTTTGCGCACTTCCACCTGGAAAACATGGAAGCGGCGGCGGCCGATGCCGAGGTCCTGCGGACCGGCGCACCCGGGCATCCCGGCGGCCATTTTCTGCAGGGCATGATCCATTTCCACCAGGACGAATACGACCAGGCTCAGGCGTATCTGGAAGAAAGCCTTTCCGCTGCCCGCAATTACCGCGCGGCGATGCCCTACCTGGCGGCCATTCACCTGGAGAACGGCAACCTGACCCAGGCGGAACACCAGCTCCAGCGCCACCGCGCGCTGGGTGAAAGCACCTCCATGACCTATCAGCTGCAGGCCCGGATCCACCTGGAGCGCGATGAAACCGATCACGCACGCCGAGTGCTGGCGAACGCCCTGGAGAGCCGCCCGGAACTCACGCCGGAGCTGGGTAACCTGCTGGCCGCAGTTTACCTGGAGACCGGCCACACCGAGCAGGGCGAAGCCCTGCTGCGGACCTCCATCGAAGAAGGTCACGCCACGCCGACCATGCGCCGCATGCTGGCACAGGTGCTTGTCGAGCGCGGCGAGGAAGACGAGGCCGCCGCCGTCCGCGAGAGCACGGCCGGCGAATCCGGGAACACGGCCGAGGCGGAAGCCATGACCCATCTCGGGGCCGGCCGCTATTCTCGGGCGCTGGAACTCACGCGCGAGATGATCGCGGACGCGCCGGACGCGGCCCAGGGCTACAACGTCAAGGGTGCGGCCCTGCTGGGGCTGGACCGTGTGGAGGAGGCCCGACTGACATTCCAGGAAGGCCTGCAGAAGGTCCCCGACAGCATCAGTCTGGCCATGAACCTGGGCTCGCTGGAGCTGCGGATGGGCCATCGCGATGCAGCCACCGAGGTGTTCGAGGAATTGCAACGCCGGCAACCCGGCCATCCCGGGTCAGCCATGCGCCTCGCGGGGATGGCCCTCAGCGATGGACGCCCGGAACAGGCGGCCGAGTGGCTTGAACCGGCCATCGAACAGGCCCCCGATCAGCTGCAGCCGCGCCTCATTATGGCCCGTGCTCAGCTCGCACAGGACCGCCCGGATGCTGCCGTTGAGACCCTGGCACAAACCCTGGAACGCCACCCCGAAGAACCGGAGGCCCTGTTCGCCATGGCCGACGTGCAGGAGCGCCGCGGAGCGCCGGAGGAAGCGGTGGATCCAATGCGCCGGCTGACTTCACTGCGACCCGACAACGCGACCTTCCAGTTCCGCCTGGCACGCGTTCTCGCCGCCAGTGGCGCCCCGGAGGAATCCGTGGTCGCGCTACGCGAGGTCCTGTCCCTGAACCCCGAGCGCATGGACGCACGGCAGGCCCTGGTGCGCCAGCTCAGCCTCATGGGGCAAGTGGATGAGGCCCGGGAGGCCTTTGGCCCGCTGGAAGAGGCCGGGCCCGACCTGCCGGCCGTGAAGGCTCAGCGGGCCTGGTTCGAGGCCCGCGCCGGTGACCACGAGGCCGCTGCAAAATCCTATTCTGCGGCGATCGAGCAGCAGCCACGACGGGAATGGCTGGCCGAACGTCATCAGGTACGCATGGCAGCCGGGCAGACCGAACAGGCGCTGAGCGAACTGGAGGAATGGTTACAGCGCTATCCCGAGGACCCGGGCGCACGCCACCTGCTCGGGTCGACCCTGGTGGAGCTGGGCGAGGAGGAGAGCGCCATCAGCACCTACCGGGTCCTGCTCGCCCGGCACGAGGACGACGTGATCGCGCTCAACAACCTTGCCTGGCTGCTGCGGGAACGCGACAACGAGCAGGCGCTGGATCACGCCCGCCGGGCACGGGACCTGGCGCCCGACCATTCCGTGGTCCTCGACACCCTGGGTGTTGTACTGCTTTACGGCGATCAGCCCGGCGAGGCCCGCGAAGTGCTGGAGACCGCCTTCGACGATGCCGCTTCCACCCCGGACATCGGCTACAACCTGGCGCGGGCACGCGACCGGGCCGGCGATTCCACGGGCGCACGCACCCTGCTGGAAGCCATCCTGCAGGAAGGAGGCGATTTCCCTGAGCGCAACGAGGCGCGGGCGCTTCACGATCAGCTGGCCCGCTGAGGGGATCCGGCAGGCCCGTACAGAAGGTTTACACCGGGCCCGGAAACCCCGCCCGGTGCACCTGGACCACCGGAGAAAGGTTCTTTTAACTTACTGTAATTCGGCCCTTTTCTGCAACTATTCATCCTTTGGCACGAGGTCTGCATAAGTATCCTTGCGGTACCCATTCAGACCTTTCAAAGGAAATGACGATGAACTACAAGAATCTCCTTTTGACAACAGCACTGGGCATGGCGATGACATCGCCTGCCCTCGCCGGATCCTTTGTCATTGATGTTGATCAGGACTTCAGTGGCAACAGCAGCACGCAGACCGGCGAGATCGACACACTCGGAACCAGTAACACGCTGGCCTCGTCCTTCTACCTGGGCGACCCGAATACCGCGGGTACCCAGTTCGTGGACACCAATCTCGAAAGCAGCATGGATGGTTTCGGATTCTCGGAGGGCAACTTCACGGCAATCGACGGTGAATCATCGGTATCGCTGAAATATCCGGACGATGTCGCCGACAAGAATGTCGTGAATCTCAACTTCGTGAGCGGAGTCGGTGGCACGCAGGCCAATAACGGCTTCTCCTCCGACGAATGGTTCTACGACGACACCGGCTGGGGACTCACCTTCGATTACGAGATCCAGGGGGAGGTCTACGAGACGGACAACGGCGACCTGAGCATTCGCTACACCGATGGCTTTTTCGACACCTACTTTGAAGACGGCGCCTCCGGTGACCGGACCAAGGTGATGCGCATGGACGTCGAGGGCTCCGTGATCCAGGCCGCCAATCTCGACATCATGGGCAAGGTGAGTTTCGACGACGAATGGGCCGACAACGAGTTCGTCCGGAACTTCTTCATCGATCACGAATCCGGCGAGAGCTTCTACGACATTGCGAGCGAAGAGGGCGGTGCCGGCATCCCCATCAGCTGGCGCCTTGACACCAACGTGGATCCGCCCATCCCGACGGCTGACCAGCTGGTGGAGCTGGAGAGCGGCGCTCTGGTTCGCCAGACCCAGCTGAACAGCACCGTACGCTACGAAGTGCCGGAGCCGGGCATGCTGATCCTGCTGGGCACCGGTCTGCTGTTCCTGGGCTTCATCGCCATCCGTGGCCGCCGGCAGACGAACGACAACAACCTGCGGGCGCAAGTCCCGCAGGTGTAGCCCGGGCCTTCCTTGCCCCCCCCCTCAAGGAAAGGCCCCTTTTCGGCCCCGTCTCCGGACGGGGTCTTTTTTTGTGCCGGTTACAGGGGTCTACGCGCCGCCAGTCAGGAGAGAACCGGGCGGTTCCTCAGACGGTGGCCCAGGACCAGCAGTGCGGGCAGCACCAGCAGGTCGAAGATCAGCGCGGCGACCAGCCCGAAGGCCGTGAGCAAACCGAAGGCGGCGGTCGGCTGAAAGTCGGACAGGGCCAGCAACAGGAACTGCCCGACCAGCACGATGGTGGTGGCCGTAATCGCGCGGCCCGTGCGGCGGAACGTACGGGCCAGGGCCCAGGCGACCGAACTGCCGGCCAGACGGCGCTGGCGATAGCCGTACAACAGATGAATGGTGTCGTCCACGGCGATACCGATCGCGACACTGGCGATCATCGCCGTAGCCATGTCCAGCCAGATGCCGAGAAACCCCATCACCGCAAAGATCAAGGCCAGTGGAGCAAGGTTCGGGAGCATGCTCACGGCGGCCAGCGGGACCGAGCGCCACATCACCAGCATCAGCAGCGCGAGCATGCCGGCCACGGCGTACAGGCTGTGGAGCTGCCCCTGAATCAGCAGGCGTTCCTGATCGGCGAACAGCCGTGCCATCCCCGCAAGATCCCACTGCATGTCCGCCGGGGGGTGCGCCTCCAGGCGGTCGCGCAGATCATCCATCAGCGCATTGATCTCGCGGGCCCCGTGAGCATTCAGGTTGACCAGCAGCCGACTGCGCCCGAAATCCCGGTCGACCACGTCGTACAGGTCGCGACCGTCGTAGATAAACAGATACTGCGCCACCAGGTCGCTGCTGTCCGGGATCGTCCGGAAGGCCGGATCCTCTTCGTTGAAGGCCCAGTGCATCTCCGCGACCAGGTCCGGGAGCGACATGCTGTAATCCACCTCCGGCCGGGCATCCAGCCATTCCTGTACCGAATGGATGGCCTGCAGGCGGTCCGGGGCCTGCAGGCTGTCCCATTCCGGCCCCTGGAACACCACCTCAAGGGCCATCACGCCGGAAAGCTCCTCCTCGACCTGCCGGGTCGACTGAGTGATGGGGTGGTGATCGTCAAAGAAGGCATACAGATCGGTCTCGACCTCGACATGCCGGATCTGCGGCAGCGCGATCGCGATCAGCACTGCGGCGATGGCCACCACCCAGCCGGCGCGGCGGATGGCCAGATGGGCCGCGAAGCCGGTGACGCGGTCCAGCAGGCGCAGGCTCCGCCGGGGCGCATGCCACGGGCCCCGGTCCCAGCGGGCCATCAGAGCTGGCAACAGCCACAGAACAATGGCCGCCGCCAGCAATACACCGAATGCCCCGACCAGCCCGAAGCCGCCAATCGGCCGGATACTGCTCACGTTCAGCGAAGCCAGACCCGCCGCGGTGGTCAACGCCATGAAAAGAATCGGGCGCGCCACCGCCTGCAGGGCCGCCACCACGCGATCGCGCCCGAGATAACCCCGCTGCGCCGCATGCAGCTGGGCATTGAAGAAGTGCATCAGCATGGCCACGGTCAGGGCCGTCAGCAGCGGTGGCAGAATCGCGGAGATCAGCGTGAACGGCCGCTCGAGCAGGATCAGCAGTGCGATGGCGGGACCGGTAACGGCGCTGATGGTGGCGGCCGCGACTCCCACCACCAGCCAGCGCCGGAACAGCCACCACAGCAGCAAAAGTCCGATTGTCATGGTGCCCGGCACCAGCAGCGCCAGGTCGGTCAGCATCGCGCGCAGCTGAGCCACGTCCAGGGCGATATGGCCGGCGACCGCGGACAGGTCGTCCGCGAGCCCGTGTTCCGCGATCCCCGCCCGCAGCAACTGTTCCAGCTGGAGCCGCTGGAGGCTGTTGTCGAGGGCGTGCGGACGGACCACCAGCGCGATCGCCTCGCCCGAGTCGGCCACCACCAGCCCGGGTGCGAAGCGGTCCTCCAGCGCTCGCGTCCGCCAGGCCTCCGGCGTACGGCTGTCCAGTTCCCGCGGATCGATCAGTGGCTCGACCGAAAAGCCGGCTGGCGTCGCACGGATGTGGTCCAGGGTGGTGACCGACAGCACCCGCTCGACCGCCGGGGCGGCTGCCAGCGCCTGCGAGAGCGCCCCGATGCGTTGCAGGAATTCGGTCTGGTAGACGCCCTCTCCGGAAAACAGGGCGACAATCACCTGGTCCTGGGGAAAATGCTCGCGCAGCTCGCGGTCGAAGACCACGGCCGGTGCGTCCTCGGGGAAATAGATCTCGGGGGCGTTGTTGAAATCGACCTGCAGCAGGACGGGCCCGGGCAGGACGACCAGGAGGGTCAGGAGAACCAGTGCCAGGGACGGATGCCGCAGCATCCAGTGCATCAGAACTGGCCCCGCCAGCCAATGACCAGCATCCGGTTGTCGCGATAGAAGTCACCGGCGGTTCCGTCCGCGCCGTCCAGCCAGTGAGCGCCGATGAAGAACTCCATGGGCTCGCGGGCGGTCCATGCCAGTTCCGGATGCAGGTAGACGTCGCGCCGGTTCAGTCCCAGCGAGTACCGCAGCCGCGCGTTCCACGCGTGACCCGCGAACGGCAGTTCGAACTCGCCGGTCAGGAAATAGCTCTCCGTGTCATCGAGCACGTCGCCGGCGCCCATCAGGTGCTGCCCGGTCAGCTGAGTGGTCATGCGGAAATCGCCATCGCCGGGGAACCCCTCGACACCGATCACCCAGTCGAAGCCTTCGGTCGTTTCCTGGCGCAGATCGTCCGCGCGAGTCACGGGAACATCGCTCAGCCAGGCCGCCTCCGCGCGCCAGGTCCACGCCCCCGCGGCAAAGGCGATATCTCCCCCGGCGACCCAGGTTCGCGGATGGATGGCCTCCAGGGTCGCCTCTTCCGGCGGAGGCATGCCGGCGAGGATCGCCTGGCGTGTTGCTTCGTCAAACCGATAATAGGGTTCCGAGTGACGCGCCCGCTGCAGGGTGACGGCGAAATCGGCACCGCGCCCGGCACGCGCCAGACGGATACCCCCGCCCCCGTTGCCGGAGAGATCATCGTCGACATCGGCCTGGCGAATGAAGGGGGCCAGCTCCGGTTGTGCCGGGAGGCCCAGCAGTTCGCCGCGATTGCGATCCACCGGGTGCCACAGGCTGTCCCGGTGCGGCAGTTCGGCCTCGCGAAACAGCGGGAGAAACACCAGATCCGCATGCCAGGCGCCCTGGAAAAACTCCGCGCGGATCGCCGGGCTGGCGCGCCGCCGATCCGCATAGTCATCCAGACCGAAGCGAGTCAGATCCTTCGTGCTCAGGCGGTCGGTCGGCGGGATCTCGTCGACGCGCCCCCAGAGGATCTGCTGCGCCCCGAACGTGAAGCGTGTCCGGTCCCCGCGATAACGCAGGTAGGTCTCGTCGTAGTCGGCCCTCAGCCGCGAGACCCCCGGATAGTCACCGCCTTGCTGCAGCTGCGCATCGACGCGCGCACCCAGACGCAGTTCCCAGGCCTCCCCCAGAGGGCGGGCGGCGGAGACCACGGCACGGCCATGCTGGGTGAAATCCACGGGACGATCGGAGGTCGCGAGGATCCCCGCCTCCACGTTCGCATCATCCACCCGTGTCCGCCAGGGCGAGTCCGGTTCGGGTGCCTCGCTTTCAGCGTCTCCGGCCTCCCCCTGAACTCCGAAGGTAAAGCGGACGGGGGCCTCTTCCGGCGGATTCTCCGTCATACCCTCCGTCGCGGCCGTCTCGCCGACGGCCGTTGGCGGCACGACGACCCCCAGCACGGCAAGGAACAGCCCCGCCCGGCCCGGATGCCGGCGCGGCCGCGCCCGTTCAGGGCCGATAGGGGCGCGCACGCTGCGGATCCGCCAGACCACGCGTGGTGAACAGGTCACGCGGCAGGTCATTGTCGTAGACCACATCCTGAACTCCGAGGATCGTGATGCGGCCGCTGTCGAGATCGGTCATGCTGCTGCGCATGACCGTCCAGTAGCCCTGGATTTCTTCCATTTCCTGAACCTCCATGCGTTTGGACGGCTCTTCCCCGCCCTCGTACAGGTCAATGCGCAGCGGGATCAGGGTCTCTTCGTGTATCCAGCTCACGCGCTTGCTGTAGGTCGAGTTGCCGGGATCGACCGGCACGCTTTCCAGGATCGTGACCTCGACTTCCTGGAACGTGTCCTGACCCAGGATCCGATGATCATCCTTGTGCGGCTCGCGGTCTTCGAGATCCTCGAAATACAACTCGGACTGAACGAAACTCCCGCCCCGGTTCTCGCCGGAGACCCGGCGCTCACGCTGCGTTGCGGGCAGGTACAGCCACTGGTCCACATCGCCACCGGGGTGGTTGTGAATCAGCAGGGCGGTATCGGCGATGTTCCCGGGCGAGGTGAAGCGAATGAGGTTCCAGCTCTCGCCGGGCTCATCGCCATCCAGGCGGTATTCATAGCTCTCGCGCACGCGCTCGCGGCGGCCCTCCCCGGTCAGGGTCATGGTTCCCCGGGTCACGACGTCGTTGCCTTCGGGCCGCTCGTGGACGGCCTCTGCCAGTTCGCGGCCCGCGTCGTCGGCCGCGGCCACCGGGGCGAGTACCGGTCCGACGGCCAGCATGCCAAGGGCCATGAGGTTCGTTTTCATTCGTTGCATGCGGTTACCCCGTTCCCGAAGGTGAAGCGGTCGCGCGCCGTCGCTGCAGTCGAGCGAGCCGGCGGCGCGCGAAATGAATCAGCAGTCGCTGGACCGGATTGCGGTTGCCACCCGGTCGCCAGGTCCGTGCCAGGCGCTGACGATAGGCATCATAGTGCACCCCGCGCGGGACCCAGGTGCTTCTACCGCGGCCCAGCAGGGTTTTCAGGACTTCGGTCCCCATGACCCCGGCACACAGCTCGCACGCCATCGGCGTCGAGGGCCCGCGCCGGGCCTCGAAGTCCACCGCGTCGGGGTCGACCAGGTAGCCCGTGTGCAGCATCGCCGGCGCCAGACCCACCATGAAGCGTATCGACAGCTCGGTGTCGGACAGGTCATCGCGCAGATCGAAATAACGATCAAAGCTCATGCCCCCGGGACGAAAATTAAGCAGCGCAGCTCCGAAGCCGAGCGGTGCCACGGTCACGGCAGGGATGCCCATGCGATCACAGGCGGCGAAGACTTCGCGGCGAATCTGGAAGGCGAAGAAATCGAGTCCGTCGACATAGACGTCGATCCCCTGAAGGAACGCATCCAGGTTGCCGGTATGGACACCTTCCGGAAAGCTGCGGATCTCCAGTTGCGGATTGATGTCCAGCGCCAGGTCCCGCAACGCGTCCACTTTGGGCCAGCCCATTCGCGACATGCTCGCCCCGGCCTGGCGGTTCATGTTGTGCAACTCGAAGTGGTCGAAGTCGGCGATGTGGAAATGCCCGACACCCAGCCGGGCGAGGGTCAGCAGATGGCTGCCGCCCACGCCCCCCAGCCCCGCGATGGCGATCCGGGCGTTGCGCAGGCGCTCCAGTTCGGTCCGGGTCACCCAGCCGATCGTGCGAACGAAGGCGACGTTGTAATCGAACCCGGACATCAGGCAGCCCGGACCCGCGACACCCGATCCGCCGGAGGCTCCATGTTCCCGGTGAAGATGTCATAGGCGTGGTGATACAGGTCTCGCAGAAATTCCGAGCGTTCGATGCCTTCGCTGGCCGTCTCGCGGTGAATGTAAAAGGCAGCCCGCCGGCCATGGTATTCCTGCAGCCTGCCCACTTGTGCCATGGGCAGCCCGGTGCGTCGCAGGATGCGCGCCAGGGACGGTTCCATCATGGCAAAGGCATGCTCCTTGCCGTGCAGCGTCGCCATCGCGGTGGCGCCCATGAAAAGCCCGAGCGCAAGCATGGGGAAAGAGCGGTACTGCTCCGCCGCGATCTGTCGGGTGCGCACGTCCCCCCGCGGGGTTGCCGCCTCCCCACGACGGCGTCGGAACCGGCCGTGTACAGCCAGGCGCGAGACCTCACAGACCAGGCCGCGATCCAGACGATCCGGACGCTCGGGAACATCCAGGAAACTGCCCCGACAGTATTTCTCCATCGGGAGCTCGGTGTGGGAACCTCTGCCACTGGCGGGGACAATGCGCACACACCCGGCAGCGGTCCCGCTGGAACGGTGTTGCAGGACGCAGTGCCAGGAGTCCGCATCATACTCGTCGATTTCCTGTTCCTCCGGGCAGTCCTCCTCGCGTTCAAAGTGGAATTCGCGGCAGTAGACCTCGTAGCGCAGGCGAAAGACCGCTCTCAGAGCAGCGGCATCAAGGGGCTCGAACAGGTCGAAGTCCCGGTGAAACGCAGTGGTCAGCGGATCCTGGTCCACGCCGGAGCCCCCTTCAGCTATCTTGCAGTTGCGGGCAGTCCATCCCGCTGGCGCCCTGAACGTCCTGTACGTCCTGTACGTCAGGGGGGTGAGTCTCCAGGGGCCAGTACATGGGAATGTAGTGTGCACCGGTAGTGACTGCAGGGAGACCATAGCGCTGGCGCCAGTTCCTGAGCCGGTCCGCGGCGGCCGCCGCGTCCACCCGGTACGGGATCCGCAGGCCACGATGATCGCGTGCCTCCCCGCACTGTTCCAGTGGCAGTCCGAACCGGCACAGCAAGCGGGCCAGCGCCGGCCGGATCAGAAACTGGAGATGCGGATATCCATGTTCGACGGCGTAGGCCTGAGCCGCCTGGGACAGATGGTAAAGCACCCTCGACGATTCGAGATGCTGCGCATCACAGGCGATCAGCCGCGAGATCTCCAGGGGTGGCACCTTGCCCGGATCATGCGGTCCATCCGGGAGGATCAGGCGCATGGTTCCCACCCACCGCCCGCGACCGTGAAACGAGCCGACACGCACGACGAAGTGTTCCGAGCGCTGATCGAGGGCGTCGCGCTCCAGACCGTCCCGATACCGACTTGGCGGTTCATAGCCGTTTTCTACACAGTAAATTCGGTAACGCAGGCCGAAATGCACGCGGCGCAGCGACTCCGAACGTGCCAGATAGACCCGAATTGGTGCTTCTGGATGCATGGTATTCACTGACTCCCCGCCTGATCGTCGAATATCCGGTGCAGACCGGACCTCAATCAGACATGATGTTTGCAAGCAGCCCCACGGGTGTTGTCCGGAACTGCCCCGGCCCTGCTTGTCTGGTGGGTTCACAAATATTCGGATCGGGAAAACTGCAGGCCCGCCCTCCCCTGGCCGGCAAACACAACCACCGCCTCACGCACGTTGCCGTTGGGTACCGCAACGCGGATCGGGGTGCCCGGCCCGGGAAGCGCCCGGTAGCCCGTCGGCGCGGCAATGCGCGCACCACCCCGCGACAGGTCGACCAGACGGCAACGCAGAGCCTCGCCCCGGACCCATATCCGGGTGATCATGTCGATCAGGTAGCGAGGCCAGCGCCTGCGGTCCTTGCAGACGGTCTCCATGAATTTCGACAGATCCTCGGTTTCCTCGCCCTGGACGTATTGCCAGGCAAACGCCGCCCCCCAATGGTCCTGGTCGGAAGAGAAGCAATAGATGGAGGCTTGCGCCGACCGGATGACCGGGGGAGCACCCAGCGCGTCAATGACCGCCGCAACAAAACTCGCGGAGACTGACTCGTATTCCTCGCCCGTGGGCAAATACTCACAGAGCTCGGCGCGAACCTCGTTCACGACCTCGCGCCGCCCTTCCCAGTCACGTTCCTGCAGGGTTGGCAGCCAGAAATCGGCCAGCTCACGGGCGAGGTCTTCATGGTTCATGCGGTGTCTCCGCTCAATGCCGGGGCACATGGCCCTGTCTGCGAAGACTCAGCAAAAAACGGACCAGACCACATAACACCCTGATAACAAGAAACAGAAGACTGCGTGTCTCCGGCTGACCGCTGGAATAAAGCCGCTCATGTAAACAAAAACAACACGGTCACCACTTCCCTGAAACACTTCCGCTGTAAAAGTATTTGACGTCCACGGAACCGAATAACGCCCGAGAAGCCCTTTGTGTAAACATTTCCGACAAATGTGGACAAAGCCCCAGAAACCATCTTCAATGGTGACATTGACAATCAAAAACCAGCCGCAAACGATACCGCCGGGTAAAGAACGGGATACCACTCCCGCTCAGCCATGGGTCGTCTTTTAGCCACCTTTGGGGGGTATGGCCACAAGCCGGATTCTATGGAAAAGATAATCTACGAATTCCTTCATCACGCGCGCGCCACCTGGAACCGCCGATGGTGGATCCTTCCGGTTGCCTGGATCATCTGCCTGGGCGGCTGGGCATATATTCACAACCTGCCGGACATCTACGAGGCGGACGCGCGGGTCTATGTAAACACCCAGTCGGTGCTCGACCCGTTACTGCGCGGCATGACCGTAAGGCCGGACACCGAACAGCGGCTCCGGATGATCACCCACACGCTCCTCAGTCGCGACAATCTCGAACAGATCGCGCGGAACAGCGATCTCGACGTGGTGGAAGGCAACTCCAGCCTGGATGACCAGGTCGCCATGTTGCGCGAGGAAATCACCCTCGAGGGCGGGCAGCGGGACAACATCTACCAGGTCGGTTTCCGTCATCACGACCCCGATGTGGCCCATCGGGTGGTCCGGCAGACGGTCAACCTGTTCATGGAACGCGGCATGGGCGATTCGCGCCTCGATCTGTCGACCTCGCAACAGTTCATCGAACGTCAGCTCGAAAACTACGAACAGCAGTTGCAGGAAAAAGAGGCGGAAATCGAGGAGTTCAAGCGCGACAATGCGCGTTTCCTCAGCGGGGACGGCAACTTTTACAGCCGGATGGAGCAGGCGCGCGAGCAGCTGCGGCAAGCGCGCTTGCAGGAGCGCGAGGCGCAAAGCCGCCTGCAAGCCCTGCAGCGCCGCGCGGCAGAGGCTGGCGCCGGCGGCCAGGCCCGTTATCAGAACCCGGAGCTGGAGCGGCGCATCAGCGACCTGCAGGACAACCTCGATGCCATGCGCCAGCGCTATACGGACGAACATCCGGATGTCCGTTCCGCGCGCCGCATGCTGGAAGAACTCGAGCAACGGCGTGAGCGTGAGGCCGAGGCCTATGCGCAGAACCCGCAAGCGCTACCGGAGTCCGGCGGCGGTTGGGGCAATGATCCCCTGCAGGTAGCGATTACCGAGGCCCGGAGCGAGCTCGCGTCCCTGCGGACCCGGATCGAGGATTTCGAGGATCGCGTCGAGCGCCTTGAGGGGGATGTCCATCGTGCCCCCGCAGTGGAGTCCGAGCTGACCTCCCTGACCCGCAACTACAACGTCATGCGCGATTCCTTCCGCCAGCTGCAGAATCGCCGTGAACAGGCGGTGATGTCGGGCGAGGTGGAAATGCAGACCGACGCCGTCGATTTCCGTGTCCTCGAACCCCCGCGGCGTCCGGACCAGGCGGCCTTTCCGGACCGACCGTTGCTGGCGGCCGGAATCCTGCTCCTGGGGCTGGGGGCGGGCAGCGGGTTCGCGTTCCTGCTCTCGCAAGTGCGGCGCACGATCAGCGACACCCGTCAGCTCGCGGAAGTCACCGGCCGCCCCGTGCTGGGCTCGATATCGCGCGTGCGCACCGCGGTGCACAGGCGACGCCGTTATTCGGAGCTGTTCTTCTTCGCACTGGGGGTCGGCAGTCTGCTGCTGGCGTTCGCGATCGTGATGACCCTCTATCTGACGGACACGGCCAGTCTGCTGGATAACGTGACCGGTTTCCTGCCATGACCGCTCCGACCCCGAACGCAGTGACCGAGCCACCGCGGCCCGGCGGCGCGGGGGTAAAGGCCGCGCGCCAGCCAGACTCGTACCCAACCGAAGGATGCGCCTCATGAGTATTATCGAAAAGGCCCTCGACAAGAGCCGAACCCGTCCTCGCCAGGGTACGGGGTCCGGCGACGAGCGCAGCGCCCCCTTCGGGGTGGCGGCCCCCGCACCGGAGCCATCGCGTTCGAAACAGGTGCACATCGATTTTGCCTGGCTGCGCAAGCAGGGCATCGTCATTCCGGGGGAGGAGCGTTCCTCGATCGCCGAGGAATTCCGGATCATGAAGCGGCCGCTGCTCAACAATGCCTTCGGCCGACATTCCGCGATGCAGATCCCCAGGGGGCGGCTGATCATGGTCACCAGCGCCCTGCCCCGGGAAGGCAAGACGTTCACGGCCACCAATCTCGCGTTGAGCATTGCGCAGGAGCTCGACCGTACGGTCCTGCTGGTGGACGCCGATGTAGCCCGGCCCGCGATTCCGATCACCATGGGCTTCGAGGCGGACCGCGGCCTGATGGACGTCCTGACGGACCCCGGGATCGACCTCCCGGATGTCCTGCTGCGCACGAACCTGGAAAACCTCACGATCCTGCCCGCCGGGCGCCCGCACGGCCGCTCCACCGAAATCCTCGCGAGCGACGTGATGATGCGGCTCATCAATGACCTTCACGAGCGTTATGACGATCGCGTCATCCTGTTCGACTCCCCGCCGCTGCTGGCGACCAGCGAACCCGGTGTACTGGCGAGTCACATGGGCCAGGTGATCATGGTCGTGGATGCCGACCGCACGCCCGCCGCTTCGGTCGAGCAGGCCATGGAGCAACTCCAGTCGTGTGATGTTGTCCTTTCCGCTCTCAATCGGGCCCCCGCCCTGCCGGGACTGGGCTACTACTATGGCGGGAGCTACTACCATGGACGTGAACACGAGGTACAAGCCCGTGCCGGGGCCTGAGCGCATGCCGGGCGCCATCGCGAAGCGGGTCCCGTCAGCCCGTGGATGGATTTTGCCCGTCTTGTGCCTGACGTCGTCGCCCGCGCTGGCGGCCGACTGGGAAGTGACCCCGCGGATCAGTGGCTCGGTGGAGATCACCGACAACGTGACCCTCGCTCCACGCGGCGAAGAGTCGTCGGATCTGATCGGCCGTATCAATCCGGGGGTCAACCTGCGGCGGATCAGTCCGCGGATGGAAACGCGAGTCAGCTACCGCCTGAATTCCCGTTACCACGCCAGCGAATCGCAGGAGGACCGGGTCAGCCACCATCTGCGCGCGCGCAGTGACTGGGAGGTGATACCGGATACCTTCTTCATCGAGGCGCGCGCATCACGACGGGAAAACGTCTCGTCACTGCTGGCACCAGTAGGCATCGATGGCAGCACGCCGCGCGGCAACCTGGAGGAAACCACGCGCTACAGCCTGTCCCCGGTGTTGCGGACCCGCTTCGGCAGCTTTGCCGAGCAGGAACTCCGCTACACCTATGACGAGATCCGCTACCACGGCAGCGACCGTCCCAACAGCGATGCCCACCGCGTGGAATACACCCTGGACAGTGGCGCGGCCTTCAACCGCCCGTTCTGGCAGGTCGCGGCCTCCCACGAAAAGGAACGCTTCGAGTCGGGCCCCGAGGGCGAATTCAGCGAGGTCAGCGGGACCCTGGGCTATCGCTTCGGGCGGTCGCTGCGGCTTTTCGGTGTGGCCGGCTACGAGGACAACGACTTTCCGACCACCCGCGAGGACGTGGACGGCGGCTTCTGGGAAGTCGGGGCCGGCTGGGCACCCACCCGCGTCACCCGGATCGATGGCCGCTATGGCGAGCGCTATTTCGGCAAGACGCGCGCCTTCTCGCTGGATCACCGCAGCCGTCGCGCCAGCTACCGCCTGAGTTTCAACGAAGGCATCACCTCCACCCGGGAACGGCGCGGGGCTCAGTTCAACGAGTTGTCGCAGCAACTGGGCATGACGGTCGATGAGCTGTTCGACCAGTTCACGCTCGAGGAAGTCAGTTTCCTCCTGGCGATCTCCGGGCTGACCGAAGAAGCCGTGGTGGCCAACTACTTCTTCACCCGGACCTGGCGCGCCTCCTGGAGTTACGACACCGGGCGCAGCGTGTTCGGAGTCAACGCATTCCAGACCCAGCGCGAGTCGGAACTGGAAAGCGGCCTGGGCCTGTTCCAGGACAATCGCCGGCGCACGGGGATCAATGCCTCCTGGCAGTGGAACCTCGGTCCGCGCACGACCAGCGAGCTGAGCAGCGGGTTCAGTAATACCGAGTTTCTGGGGGTCGATCGCGAGGATGACCGCTGGTATCTACGCGCCAGTGTAAGCCGCGAAATCACCCCGGTATTGACAGCGCGTCTCGCCTTGCGGCATCAGCGCCGCGATTCGGACAGCCGCGCCAACGAGTACCGGGAAAACTCGATCATCGGCATGCTGATCAAGGAATTCTGAGTCATGTACGAGGAATTCTACGGACTCGAAGCCCGCCCCTTCGCCCTCAGCCCCGACCCGCGTTTCTTTTACGCCAGCAAGGGCCACAGCCGGGCGATGGCCTACCTCGAATACGGGGTCCAGCTGGAGGAAGGCTTCATCGTCATCACCGGCGAGGTCGGTGCGGGCAAGACCACCCTGGTGCGCAGCCTGTTCGAGACCCTGGGCGACAAGCCGCTGGTCGCCGCCCAGCTGGTGAGTACCCAGCTGGATGCCGAGGACCTTCTGCGTTCGGTCTGTCTGGCCTTCGGCCTGGAGGACGCGCCCAGTCACAAGGCCGGGCAGCTACGACGCCTCGACGGGTTCCTCAACGACACCCGGGCACGGGGCCAGCGCGCCCTCCTGGTGGTGGACGAGGCGCAGAATCTCGGTCCCGACGCGGTCGAGGAGTTGCGCATGCTCTCGAATTTCCAGGGGACGGATGGTCCGTTGCTGCAGAGCTTCCTCCTGGGGCAGCCGGAATTCCGGCAACTCCTGCGCAGCGAAAACATGCAGCAGCTGCGCCAGCGCGTGATCGCGACCTACCACCTGGGGCCGATGGACGAGGACGACACGCGCGCCTACATCGAACATCGCCTCGCCCGTGTCGGCTGGCAGGACCGTCCGCATTTTGCGGACGACATCTGGCCTCGCATCCATGACTACACCGGCGGCATCCCGCGCAAGGTCAACACCTTCTGCGACCGCCTTCTGTTGATGGGCTACCTCGAGGAAAGGGCCGAACTGGACGCCGCTCATGCCCGGATGGTCATCGACGAGATCGAAGAGGACCTGGGACAGAACCCGGTGGAGGACGGGGCGGCAACCGACGCGCAGGCTGCAGCCACCGAGCAGACCGACGTCGCGGGCAGCAACACCACCATGGTCGCCGGCCAGGTGGCGTTGCTGCGCATGGAACTGGACATCGAAGCCCTGCACGAACGCCTCCAGCGGATGGAACGCAACCTTTCGATCAACTTCCGCCTGTCCCAGGAGATTCTGGAACTCCTGGGCGAGCAATGCGAGCCGCGGGTCCACAGGGCCGACGGCACGCATTCATGACAGACCCGCGGGGTACACTCATGTCGCCAACCCGAAACCGGGCCGCCAACGCCCTCACCGTCGATGTCGAAGACTACTTTCAGGTCTCCGCACTGGCCCCCAGCATCCCGCGCAGCAGCTGGGACACTCGCGAATGCCGGATCGAGCGCAATCTGGACCGGATTCTCGAGCTGTTCGAACGCAACGGGGCACGGGCCACCTTCTTCACCCTGGGATGGATCGCGGAACGCTACCCCCGGGCGATTCGGCGCATTGTCGAAGCCGGACACGAACTGGCCAGCCATGGCTACGGCCATCAGCGGGTGACCGACCTGACGCCCTGGGCGTTCCGCGAAGACATCACGCGCGCCCGGAGGATCCTGCAGGACCTCTCGGGAACCGTCATCCGTGGTTATCGCGCGCCGAGTTTCTCGATCGGCGAGGACAATCTCTGGGCCCACGACGTCCTGGCCGAGACCGGGCACGCCTACAGCTCGAGCATCTACCCTGTCCACCATGACCATTACGGTATGCCGGATGCCCCGCGCGAACCTCACAGGCCGCTGGAAGGCGGCATCCTGGAGCTGCCGCCCGCCACTCTGCGCATGGGCGGCCGCAATCTGCCAGTCGCAGGCGGCGGCTATTTCCGCCTGCTGCCCTATGCGGTCTCGCGTCATGCCCTGCGCCACATCGCACGGGTCGATGGCATGCCGGCGGTGTTCTACTTCCACCCCTGGGAGATCGATCCGGATCAGCCCCGCATCCCCGGCATCGATGCGAAGACCCGTTTTCGTCACTACCTGAACCTCAAGCGCATGGCGCCGCGTCTGGAACGTCTGCTCCAGGATTTCGAATGGGATCGCATGGATCGCGTATTCGCCGACCAGCTCGCAGCCACGCCGCGCCCCGCGCTGACAACGGAGATCGCTCGTGTATCAATCGCCTGACAACCTGGGACCGCCTGCGGGCAACACCGAGCTGCGGATACACGAGCTGGATGCGCAGAACCGTTCGCGCTGGGACGCCTTCGTCCAGGAGTGCCCGGACGCGACGTTCTTCCATCGTGCGGGCTGGGCCGATGTCATGCGCCGCGCCTTCGGTCACCGGACCTTTTTCCTGTATGTCGAGCAGGGCGGGACGATCGTCGGCGTGCTCCCGCTGGCACGGGTGCGCTCCCGCCTGTTCGGCGACGCCCTGACGTCGATGGCTTTCGGTGTCTACGGCGGCATCGCCGCGCGCACCCCGGACGCCTTTGCGGCGCTGGACCGGCACGCCTGCCGACTGGCGGATAGCCTGGGCGTCGACTACCTCGAGTACCGCCACCGCGAGCCCCACTATCCCGAGCGGCCCACCAAGGATCTCTACGTCACCTTCCGCAAGCCGCTGGAGGCCGACGTCGAGGCCAACATGAACGCAATTCCGCGCAAGCAAAGGCGCATGGTGCGCAAGGGCATCAAGGCCGGTCTGGCGAGCGAATGCGATGCCGGCATCGAACGTTTCTTCCCCATTTATGCCGCCAGCGTGCATCGCATGGGCACACCCGTCTTCAGCCGGCTCTATTTCCGGGCCCTGCTGGACGTGTTCGGCGACGACTGCCGCGTACTGACCGCGACCCGCGATGGCAACCCGGTCGCCACGGTGATGACGTTCTATTTCCGCGATGAGGTACTGCCCTACTACGGCGCCGGGACGCCCGAGGCGCGCCAGGTGGCGGGCTACGATTTCCTCTACTGGGAACTGATGCGCCACGCCTGCGAGGACGGCTATCGCATCTACGACTTCGGCCGCAGCAAGCGCGATACCGGCTCCTTCAGCTTCAAGAAGAACTGGGGGTTCGAGCCACAGCCGCTGCACTACGAATACCACCTGGTGCGCGCCCGCGAGATGCCCGACGTCAATCCGCTCAACCCCAAATACCGCTACTTCATCAAGGCCTGGCAACACCTGCCGCGGCCGGTCGCCAACTGGCTGGGCCCCCGGCTCTCCCGCTCCCTCGGCTAGCACGGAGTGCTCCTATGGATGATCTTCTGTATCTCGTGCACCGGATTCCGTGGCCGCCGAACAAGGGCGACAAGATCCGCTCGTATCACATCCTGCGCTACCTCGTGCGGCACTACCGTGTGCACCTGGGAACGTTCATCGACGACCCGGCCGACCGGACGTACATCGGCGAGCTGGAGGCACTGTGCGCCAGTGTCTGCGTGCGTCCCCTGCCCGGTCGCCGCGCGCGGCTGCGGGCACTGCGCGGTTTTGCCACCGGCGAGGCGCTGACGCTGCCGTGGTACCGCGATCCCGCGCTCCAGCACTGGGTCGACCGTACCCTGGAGGCCCACCCTGTCGAACGTGCGCTGATCTTCTCCTCGGCAATGGGGCAATATGTCGACCACCGCCCGGGACTGACGCGGGTCACCGATTTCGTCGATGTCGACTCCGACAAGTGGACCCAGTATGCGCAGACCCGGCGCTGGCCGATGAATGCGGTCTACCGGCGCGAAGGCCGCAAGCTGCTGGACTACGAACGACGCCTCGCACGCAGCAGCGATGCCAGCCTGTTCGTATCTCCGGCCGAGGCCGAATCCTTCCGCAAACTCGCACCGGAACGTGCCGGCCGGGTGCACGCAATGAACAACGGTGTGGATACCGATTTCTTCGCCCCGGCCCGCATTCCCCCGCAAATCCCCTATGCACCCGATGCGCGGGCCCTGGTCTTCAGCGGGGCGATGGACTACTGGCCCAACGTCGATGCCGCGATCTGGTTCGCCCGCTCCGTGTTCCCGCGGATCCGCGAGACCGAACCGACCGCCGAGTTCCACATCGTCGGCAGCCGCCCCACACCCGCGGTGCAGGAACTCGGCGCCCTGCCGGGCGTCGAGGTCACCGGATTCGTAGAGGACATGCGACCGTGGATCGGCCATGCGGAACTGGCCGTGGCCCCCCTGCGGATTGCCCGCGGCATCCAGAACAAGGTGCTGGAGGCCATGGCCCTGGCGCGCACGGTAGTGGCTTCCCCCCAGGCCCTGGAGGGCCTGACCGCGGAGCGCGAGCATGAAGTGATCGAGGCCGACACCGATCCGGAGACCTTCGCCGCCGCCGTGTTGCGCGCACTGCACGACACGGGGGGCCACCGCGGCGCTTGCGCGCGAGCGCGGGTAGAGGCGGATTACAACTGGGGACGCAACCTCGCGATGCTCGACCGGCATCTGAACGCCTCCACTCACCCGTCGGTGGTCACCTCCGGCACGGAGACGGCATGAACGAGGCTCTCGCTTCCCGATGGCCCCTGCCGGCACCCGCCTGGCAGTGGCCACTGACCGCATTCGTGCTGGTGCTGGCCATCACCCTTGTGGTGTTTGCCCCGACCTGGCTCTCCATGGTGGAGACCTGGTCGCGCTCGGAGACCTTCACCCACGGGTTCCTGATCGTCCCGATCGTGCTGTTCCTGGTCTGGCTCAAGCGCAGCGAGCTGGCGACCGTGGTACCCCGACCGAATGCCCTGGCCGTGGCACCTGTCCTGTTGCTGGGCATGGCCTGGGTGATGGGCGACCTGGTGGATGTCTCCTCGGTACGCCAGTTCGCGGCCACCCTGATGATCCCGGCGGTGGTATGGCTGGTGCTGGGCAGCGCCGCGATCCGGGTGTTGATGTTTCCTCTCGCCTACCTGCTGTTCGCAGTGCCGTTCGGCGAGTTCCTGGTGCCGCCGCTGATGGACTTCACCGCCGATTTCACCGTCTACGCGGTGCAGTTGTCGGGTATCCCGATCTATCGAGACGGGTTGCAGTTCGAACTGCCCACCGGGAGCTGGTCGGTGGTCGAGGCCTGCTCCGGCGTGCGCTACCTGATCGCCTCGGTCGCGCTGGGGACGCTGTATGCGTACATCATGTACCGCAGCCTGTCGCGGCGTCTGCTCTTCATCGCCGTCGCCATTGTAGTGCCGATCATCGCCAACGGCCTGCGCGCCTACATGATCGTGATGATCGGCCACCTCAGCGGCATGGAGCATGCGGCCGGCGTGGATCACCTGATCTACGGCTGGATCTTCTTCGGCGTGGTGATCTTCCTGATGTTCTGGATCGGCGCCCTGTGGCGCGAAGACGAACCCCGGGCGGATACACCCTCGTCGCCCGCTCCGGTCGACACCGCCGGTGGCGCTACGGTAACGGCGGGCACCGCCTCGCTGTTCGCGATCACGCTGCTGGGGATCATGGTCGTCAGCGCCGGGCCGGCCTGGAGCCAGTGGATGAACGAGCGCGACCTGGGTGAGGTCGCGGGGCTGGGTGACGGCGCCATCGTCACCGACGACTGGCACGCGGTCTCCGCCGGCACCGAACCGGACCCCTGGCAACCGGGGTATCGCTTTGCCCGGGCCGAGCGTGGCGGCTGGGTCGCGGACAACGAGGGCGTCCCCGCCGTGGGCCTGCATGTCGCCTATTACCGCGAGCAGCACCGCCACGGCAGCATGGTGGGCTGGGACAACACCCTGGCCGGGCGAGAGCGCTCCGACTGGTCGCAGCAGCGCGCCGGATCGGTGACGGTAAACGACGGGCCGCGGGCGGAGCGCTTCCTGGTGCGCGGGCCCGAGCGGCAATTCGTGGTCTGGCGGCTTTACTGGGTCAACGGGACACTGACGACCCGGGCCCACGAGGTCAAGGCGCGCGAGGCGGTACATCGCCTGCTGGGCGGACGGGACGATGCCGCACTGGTCGCCTTTTATGCCGAATTCGACCAGGACCCCTCCGAGGTCGAAGCCAGCCTGCAGCGCTATGCCGAAGACGCGCTGCCGGCGGTCCTGGAACGGCTGGAACGGGTGCGGGCGCAGTGACGGAAACCACCCCCGCCCCGGCCCTGGCACGCGACGGTCGCGATACCCGGCCGCTGGTCGCGCATATCGTCTATCGCCTGGACGTGGGCGGGCTCGAGAACATCCTGATCGAACTCGTGCGCAATCTGCCCCGCGATGCCTTTCGCCACGTAATCATCTGCATCGCCGACTACACGGATTTCAGTGCCCGCCTGCCGGAGGGCGTCGAGATCTACGCCCTGCACAAGCGACCGGGGATCGGTCCGGGCATGTTCCTGCGCCTGTGGCGGCTGCTGTACCAGTTGCGCCCGGACATCGTCCACAGCTCCAACCTGGCCGCGCTGGAATGTCAGCCGACCGTTACGCTGGCCGGGGTGCCCGCAAGGGTGCATGCCGAACATGGCTGGGACATGGCAGACCTCGACGGCAGCAACCCCAAGTACCGCCGCCTGCGTCAGTGGCTGAGCCCATGGGTCCATCGCCACGTCACGGTTTCCGCGCACCTGGCCGACTACCTGACCACCACCGCGGGGATCCCCCGGACGCGGGTGCAGCACATCGTGAACGGCGTGGATACCCGGCGCTTCCACCCGCACGACCACACGCAGCGCTCGCCGGACGCGCCGTTGGTGATCGGCACCGTGGGGCGGCTGTCGCCAGTCAAGGATCAAGCCACCCTTGTCGCGGCCTTTGCCGGTCTGCGCGAGCGGCTGCCCGAGCACTTTCCACGCCTGCGCCTGGTACTGCTGGGCGACGGCCCCGAGGCAGCACGTCTGCGCGAGCAGGTCGCGGCACTGGGGATCGAGGAGCAGACCTGGATGCCCGGCAACCGGACCGACATGCCGGAACAACTGCGGGCGATGGACCTGTTCGTCCTGCCTTCGCTGGCCGAGGGCATCCCGGTCACGGTCCTCGAGGCGATGGCCAGCGGCCTGCCGGTGGTCGCCTCGCGCGTCGGCGGGCTCCCGGAACTGGTCGAGGACGGCCGCACCGGCACGCTGCTGGAACCGGGCGATCCCGACGCCCTGTGCAGCACCCTGGCGGACTACGTCCGGGATCCCGGGCGCCTGCAACTCGAAGGCGCCCGGGCACGCGAACGGGCCGAAAGCACCTTTGGCCTGGGACGCATGGTGACGGCCTACGCCGAGCTCTACCGCTCCCTGTTGCCAGCTGCTCGCCGACCCCGCCACCCGTCCGCGGGAGGGGCCTGACCATGTGTGGTCTGGTCGGCATCCTCGCCGCGCAAGCCGATGTCACGCCCGGGCACGCGCTCCTGGAACGCATGAATGTCGTGCAGTTCCATCGCGGTCCGGACGACGGTGGCCAGCACCAGGAACCGGGGATCGCCCTGGGACATCGGCGGCTGGCGATCATCGACCTTGCGGGTGGCCGCCAGCCGCTGGCCAACGCGGACGGCAGCGTACTGACCGTCTACAACGGCGAGATCTACAACTTCCCCGAGCTGATGCGGGAACTCCAGGCCTGCGGGCATCACTTCCGCACCCACTGCGACACCGAGGTGATCGTGCATGCCTGGGAGGAATGGGGCGAGGCCTGTGTCGAACACTTCCGCGGGATGTTCGCCTTCGCCATCTGGGACCGCAAGCGCCAGACCCTGTTTCTCGCCCGCGATCGCCTCGGCATCAAGCCGCTGCACTACGCCCGTCTGCCCGACGGGCGCTGGCTGTTCGCCTCCGAGATCAAGTCGCTGCTGACCTGTCCGGAGCTGCCGCGCGATCTCGACCCCAAAGCGGTGGAAGAATATTTCGCCTATGGCTACGTACCCGATCCGCGCAGCATCTTCGCCGCCATCCGCAAGCTGCCTCCGGGCCACACCCTGAGCCTGCAGCCCGGCACGGAAGACGCGCGACCGCGCCCGTACTGGGATCTCCAGTTCGCGGCCTCGAGTCCGGCCAGCACGCAGGCGGCACAGGACGAACTGCGGGCGCGGCTGCACGAGGCGGTGGACATCCGCATGGTCTCGGAGGTGCCACTGGGGGCCTTCCTGTCCGGCGGGGTGGATTCCAGCGCGGTGGTGGCCACCATGAGCCAGCTCTCGGAGGACCCGGTGAATGCCTGCTCCATCGGGTTCGGCGATCCCCGTTTCAACGAGAGCGATCATGCCCGTGCAGTGGCCGGGCGCGTCGGTGCCCGGCATTTCCTGGATCAGGTGGACGTCGACCGCATGCAGCTGATCGACCCCCTCGCCCAGCTGTATGACGAACCCTTTGCCGACAGCTCCGCGCTGCCGACCTACGAGCTTTCCCGCCTGACCCGGCAGCACGTCACCGTCGCGCTGTCCGGGGATGGCGGGGACGAGACCCTGACCGGGTATCGGCGTTACCGGGGGTTTCGCCAGGAGGAACGCCTGCGCGGCCTGCTGCCGGGCGGACTGCGCCGGCCGCTGTTTGGCACCCTGGCGGCACTGTACCCCAAGGCCGACTGGGCCCCGCGCGCGTTCCGCGCCAAGGCGACCTTTCAGGCGCTGGCCAGGGACGCGGTGGAGGGCTATCTGCGCAGCGTGACCGTGGTCGACGATGCCAGCCGTGCCCGGCTCTTTTCCCCGCGCTTTCGCCGCGAGCTCCAGGGCTACGCGGCCAGCGAGGTGCTGCACGCGCACGCCGCCCGTGCCCCGCGCGAGGAACCGCTGGATTTCGTCCAGTACCTGGACCTGAAGACCTGGCTGCCGGGCGACATCCTGACCAAGGTCGATCGCGCCAGCATGGCGCACGGTCTGGAGGTGCGGGTGCCGATCCTCGATCACCCGTTCGTCGAATGGGCGGCGACCCTGCCGGCCAACCTGCGCCTGCATCAGGGCGAGGGCAAGTACCTGCTCAAGCGTGCGTTCGAGCAGGACCTGCCACACGACGTGCTGTACCGGCGCAAGCAGGGCTTCGTCATGCCGATCGCCGACTGGTTCCGCGGCCCGTTGCGCGACACCCTGCGCCAGGCGGTGCTGGGCGAGCGGCTGGCCGATTCCGGCTGGTTCAACCCCGAACGCCTGCGCCAGCTGGTGGACGAGCACCAGAGCGGACGCTCCGACCACTCGCGCCCGCTGTGGGCCCTGCTGATGTTCGAATCCTTCCTGCGCCAGCGAGTCGACGTACCCGCCGAGCGCATCGCGTGAGGAGCCATGCCCCATGAACGACTCCGCCCGCCCTGCACGTCTTCTGCCACAGCCCGACTGGCCGCTGCGCATGCCGCAGCCACTGGCAAGACACCTGCTGTGGCCGGTCCACGAGCAGTTACGCGGGCGCGAGACGGCCGCTCATCTGCGGAGCTTGCGCCAGGGCGAGCAGGCCGGCGCGGCGGCAGTGTCGCGCGAACACAGGATCAGACTGCAGGCCCTGCTCGAGCATTGCACCTGCCACGTTCCGTACTACCGCGAGATCCTGGCGGGGGCTTCCCCGGAGCTCGCCGCGTTCCCGGTGCTGGAGCGCGACACGGTGCGCGAGCGCGGGCGCGATCTGCTGGCCGACAACGCCGCCGGCCCGTTGCTGCCCTCCAGCACCGGCGGCTCCACCGGGCGGCCGCTGGTGTTCTGGTCGGACCGGGTCAAGGAGGCACGCCACAACGCACAGAAGCTGCGCTTTCGCGGCTGGTTCGGCATCCGGCCGGGCGATCGCCAGGTGGATTTCTGGGGCTCGCCAATCGAGCTGGGCAAGGCCTCGCGCCTGCGCGTGATCAAGGATCGCTACTTCCTCAACCAGGTGGTGCTGTCGGCGCACGAGCTGACGCCGGAGCGCCTGGAGGCCTATGCGCGCTTCCTCGGGCGCTTCCGGCCACGACTCGTCTACGGCTACCCCACCGTGATCCTGCGCGTGGCCCGGACGCTGGAGGCGAACCCGGGACTGGCACGCGGCTGGCGCCCACGGGTGGTGGTCTGCACCTCGGAGATGCTTTACCCGCAGGTACGCGAACAGATCGCGAGCATCCTGCAATGTCCCGTGGCCAACGAATACGGCTCGCGCGATGGCGGCCTGGTCGCGCACGAGTGCCGGCACGGGCGCCTGCATATCGCCACCGAACATGTGCATGTGGAGGTCGACCAGCCGGATGCCGACGGCATCGGGGATCTGCTGATCACCAATCTGGATGGCTACAGCATGCCCTTCGTGCGCTACCGAGTGGGCGATCGCGGGCGCCTGGGCGATGGCACGGACTGCCCGTGTGGCTCGCCGCTGCCGACGCTGGACCGCCTGGAGGGACGACGCAACGACTTCCTGGTCGGGGCCGCCGGGCGCCGGGTGCACGGTTCGGCCGCCAACTACGTCATGCGCGACATGCCGCAGGTCGCGCAGTACCGGCTGGTGCAGCGCGCGGATCTGAGCCTGGATATCGAGGTGATCGCCAGCGGCCCCTGGGGCGCGGACGAAACCCGGGCCGTGACGCGGGGCATGCAGGGCATCCTGCATGCCGAGGTACCGGTGCGGCTGCAGCTGGTGGATCACATCGCCCCCTCCCCCTCCGGGAAGTACCGCTGGGTCGAGAGCGAGGCCCTGGAATCATGAAGATCCTCTACCACCATCGCACCCGCGGCGAGGACGCCCAGGGCATTCACATCCGTGCGCTGTGCGATGCGTTTCGCGAGCTGGGCCACGAGGTCCACATGGTGGCGCCGCTGCAGCGGCGTCTGCCGGAACACACGGACGACGACGATATCCCGCCGGCCCCGGCGGCGAAATCCTCCGACGACGGAGATGCACGCCCCACGCTGGGAGGCGTGCCCATCCCCTTCTGGGTCTACGAGCTGCTGTCGCTGGCCTACAACGGCCCGGCGATGGTCCTGCTGCTGGTGGCAGTCCTGCGTCACCGTCCGGATTTCATCTATGAACGCTACAGCCTGTTCAGCTTCGCCGGTCGTCTGGTGGCGTGGCTGACCCGCCGCCCCCTGGTGCTGGAAGTGAATGCCCCGCTCAGCCTCGAACTGCAGACCCACGGCGACCTGGTCTTCCGCCGCCTGGCCCAGTGGATCGAGGACTGGCTTTGCCGCCGCGCCAACCGGACCATCGTGGTCACTCGGGCCATGGCGGATATCTTCGCCGCGCGCGGCGTGCCGCGGGAACGCCTGCTGGTAATGCCCAACGGCGTCGACGGGGCGCACTTCCATCCCGGCGTGGAGGGCTCGACGGTGCGCGCACACTACGGCCTGCAGCAGGCCCGGGTGGTCGGCTTCGTCGGCTGGATCCGCCCCTGGCACGGGGTCGACGGGCTGATCCATGCCGTGGCCGGCCTGCGCGCCCGCCACCCGGATTTGCACCTGCTGATCGTCGGCGACGGTCCGGCCGTTCCGGCGCTGCGCCAGCAGGTCGAACAGGCCGGGCTGGAGGCCTGCGTGCATTTCACCGGGCCGGTCGAGCGCGCCGCGATCCCGGCCCATATCGCCGCCCTGGATATCGCCGTGCAACCGGACGTGACCGACTATGCCTCCCCGATCAAGCTGTTCGAATACCTGGCCCTGGGGCGCGCCGTGGTCGCCCCGGACAAGCCGAACATCCGCGAGGTCGTGCAACACGAAAACGGCGCCCTGCTGTTCCCGCCGCGCGAATGGGATGCGCTGGCGGAACAGCTGGACCGCCTGCTGGCGGACGATGCCTGGCGGCAACAACTGGGCGATCAGGCCGCCGCACTGGTGGAGTCGCAGGGCTGTACCTGGCAGGCCAACGCCCGGCACGTGATCGAGAGCGTGCGGCAGGCGGCCCCCTCGGTCGGGGTTGCCACATGAAGCTGCTGGTGCTGTCGCGGGTGTTCCCCAACGCGGTGCAGCCGACCTATGGCGTATTCGTGCGCGAGCGCATGTTCCGCGTCGCCGAACACATCCCGCTGGTGGTGGTCGCCCCGGTCGCCTGGTTCCCCGGACAGGGGCTGATCCGCCGGTTCTGGAAGCCGCACTTTCGTCCGCCCATCCCGCGTCACGAGGTGCAGGACGGGATCGATGTGTACCACCCCCGCTTCCTGTGCATCCCCGGCATCATGAAATGGACCGACGCGCCGTTCCTGGCCCTCGGCATCCTGCCGCTGGTGCGCCGCCTGAAGCGCGAACAGGGCATTACCGCCATCGACAGCCACTTCATCTACCCCGACGGCGTCGCCGCCTGGCTGCTGGGCCGCTGGCTCGGTCTCCCGTGGACCATCACCCTGCGCGGCACCCTGCTGCGGATCTCGCGCACGCGTGCCTGCCGCTGGCTCGCCCTGCGTGCGATGCACGGCGCCGCCAGGGTATTTTCCGTGTCGGATGACCTGCGCCGCCTCGCCCTGGAGATGGGCATCCCGCCCCACCAGGTCGAGGTGATGCCCAACGGCATCAATCTCGAGCACTTCCGCCCCGAGGATCGCGAGGCCTGCCGGCGAGCACTGGGCCTGCCGCAGGCGGCGAAGATCATGATCACCGTAGGCGGCCTGAACGAGCGCAAGGGTTTCCACCGCGTGATCGAGCAGATGCCCGCCCTGCTCCAGCGACACCCGGACCTGCACTATCTGTGCGTGGGCGGCGGCGGTCCGGACGGCAACGAGCTGGCCTGGCTGCAGGGGCTGGCGGAGGAGAAAGGGGTGAGCGAACGGGTGCATTTCACCGGCGCGGTCGCCCCGGAACGCCTGCGCGATTACTACTCCGCCGCCGACCTGTTCGTGCTCGCCACCCGTTTCGAGGGCTGGGCCAACGTGTTCCTGGAAGCCGCCGCCTGCGGCCTGCCGACAGTGACCACCCGCGTCGGCGGCAACGCCGAGGTGATTCACGCCGACTGGCTCGGCCGCCTGGTCGAACTGGGCGATGGCGACGCCCTGCGCGACGCGATCGCCGACGCCCTGGAGGCCCGGTGGGACCACGAAGCGATCATCGCCTACGCCCGCGAGAACCGCTGGGAGATGCGCATCCCGGCGCTCGTGCGTCGCCTTCACGAGGCCACCCACGCCGAACGTCCGGGTTCCGCCGATCCATAAAATCGCCTCCCGCCCTTTACCCTCTTTCTTCAGGCTGGATCACGTTCCAGGCCATCAAGGCCGCATACGTACCCCCTTTGTGTCTCACCGTACGGAGCCCCTGCGCCGCAACTCCCAGAATCCTCTACGCGTTCATCTCCTCGGGCGAACCGGCCCGCGGCATGAACGCGGCGATTCATCCGGTACGAACACCGATCTTGAGAGGAAACAATCATGAAGACCTTTACCAAACTGAAACTGACCGCCGCCATCGTTCCCGTCCTTGCCCTGGGCATGGGCGGCAGCGCTTTCGCCGGCGAACACAACGATGAAGGACCGGATCACGGGGCCATGAACGGACCCGAAGCCGGCATGGATGAACCGGGTGCCCGGGGGGCCGATCACGCGAGTGCGCCCCATTTTGACCGCGCCCCGGAGGGCGCGCAGCATGCCGGCGACATTATCGGTGCGAACATCCACAGTCGCAGCGACGACACGGATCTCGGCGAAGTCAGGGATCTCGTGATCGACCGGGACGGGAACATCGTCGCGGTCATCGTTGGCACCGGCGGAGTCCTGGGCCTCGGCGAAAAAGACATCGCCCTCTCCTGGGACCGCGTCAGCCACGAAATGGACGGCGATGACATCAAGCTCTACGTCGACATGGACGAAGAGACCCTGCAGGACGCACCCGAGTACGAACGCAACTAAAACACCCGAACCCGAAACCGCAAGGGACAGGGTTCAAAAATACGGGGCATGGTTCGCTGGCGCACATACGGAGGCCCGTTCTCCGGGTAGCGTCAGGGACATGCTCCCTCCGAGCATTCCGGATCTGCATCACACTCCCAGGTTGGCCTTCTCTCTCGTCAAGGCCAGTTGCGATTCCGGATTCAGCCTGCCTGCAGCCAATGCGGGCGGGCTGTTTTTTTCGGCAGGCCCGCGGGGGGCTGTGCTTGCGGTGGTGTCCGACCACAAGGGACTATGAGGTCATGTCGCGGACAACTTATGCAGCCTCTTCGGCAGACGAGCGTGCGCGTCTGCGATCGCTTGCCGGCGGTGTCACCGGGGCGCTGGAAGCCCTTGTGACATCCGATGGTGTCCTGCATGACCCCTGTGCCGACCGCTCCACACCCACCGACCACTATGGCGCGGTGCTGGCGGCCCTGGCCCTGACCCATCATGACCGGAACGAAACAGCCCATGTCCTGCTGCGACAGTGGTCCGCACTCCCCGCAGCGCAGCGCGGACACGAACCGTTCAACCGGCTCGGGCTGGGGCTGCTGGCCGGGACGCTGGAGCAAACGACGGAATCCGACCGGGTGGCCGCGGCACGCACCCAATGTCCGCTGGCCCGCGGGTACCCGTCAAACAACTGGAGCCTGCTGGCGCAGGCCCTGCGGGTGCGTGAGGCGAGCCCGGATCGGCTTCCGCGCGAACAGCACCGGTTGCGCAGTCAGGTGCGGGCATGGACCACCCGGGCGGGGGGGTTCATCGATTTCCCGCGGCATCCCGACCCGCAACGGGGCATCGCCACGCCGGTGGCCTACCATCTGAAATTTCTCCTGTGCCTGCATCTTGCGCTGGGGCGGGCGCCGGATGCCGAACTGGAAACCGCACTGATGCGCGGCCTGGACTGGCTGGGGTTGTTTCTGACCGACTCCGGCTATTGTGGCGGGCTCGGGCGCAGCAACCATGCCCTGTTCGGCGATGCCTGCCTGCTGACGGTGCTGCACGGACTGCTGCTGCGTCCGGGGGCGCTGCGGCCGGACACGGCAACCGAGGTCCTGCAGGTGGCCCGCAACCTCCGCCAGCGCCTCGAACGCCAGCAGCGCGACGACGGCCTGCTGTGGCTGACGCCGGGCGGCGGCTGTGGCGAGGCCGCCGGCTGGGATGGCTACATGTACCTGACGGTGTACAACGCCTGGTTCGCGGGGTTGCTGTCCGCAACCCTGGCCGGCCATCCCTGGCTTTCGGGCACCGGCCTGCCCGACTGGTCGCCGGCCTGGAACCCGGGGCCCGGAGTGACCGAAGACGCCGAGGCGGGGCTGCTGCGCTATCGCGGCGCACGCGTGGATGCCCGGATCTCTACCCGTGGCCAGGCCGTCCAGGGGTTCGGGCGCGCGGTCGCCGATCTGCGCCAGGCGGCCCTGTGCCCCTTCCATGTGGAGGTGGACGGTCGCCCGGTGCTCGCACCACCGGTCCGGATGGCGGCGTCGCACCTTCAGGATGAACCGGCGGTGGCTGGCTGGACCCCGATGGTGGAGTCCGCTGGCGGGCTCTTCGGCCTCACCCGGCTGGATGCCCTCTCGGTAGAGCCGACGGATTCGGGGGTCACCCTCACTGGCTCCGGAGCGCCGGTGCGCCTGACGCGGGCGCCGGAACGCACAACCCTCGACCGCCTGCAGGCGACCCTGGACTGGCGGCTGTTCGGCGGGCGGCTGGGCCGCCGGCAGGCCCTTCGCCCCGCAACCCTGGCGGACCACCGGTGGCAGGCACAACTGACCATCGACGACCAGGAGGCCACCCTGCACTATCGGCTGCAGTTGCAGCCGACCTCCGCGGACGTACCCGCACGCTGGCTGAACCCGCACGGGACCCGCCGTCTGGCGGGCGCCAGCGAACCATCCGGCGACGTGCACCTGTCCACCCTGGGACCCGCCGAATGTCGGGCCGATCCCCCGGCCCTGTGGCCCGCCGCGGGCACAACCCGCAAATGGCAGCTACGCCTCACCCCGTCGGATGCTGCCGCCTCAGTCTTTCCCTGACTGTGCGCACAGTTGAGAACGAGCCCGGCGGGCCGCCTGCCGCCCGTGGCGCAGGAGCACGTACCGGTAGAAGTTCATGTGGTAAATGGGTCGACTGTCCGTTGCCCACTCCAGCTGATCCACGTTGGCGTTCGTGTAGAACTCCAGGCGTCGCAAGTCCGGGCGTCCGAACAAGGCCTCCAGCGTACGGATCAACACCAGCCTGCCGACGGAATACTTCGCCAGGTCCTCGACGTAAGCGGTTTTCAGCATGACCCCCATCTCGCCACCCGTGACAATGAGCCAGCAGGCCACCATGCGTTCGTTCAGCCACAGGCGATAAACGAAACCGCGTCCCCGCGAGGCGAGTTCGCGCATGTAGGCGCGGTAGAACTGTCCCTGGATGTTATCTCGATGCATGGCGGTGCCTTCACTGCCCTTCCAGCCCGCAGTCTCGATATCGCCGTGCTGATCCACCGCATGGGCGACGGCCTCCGGGTCGGTAACCAGCTCGAGGCGCTCGTTGAAACCGTCCTGCTGAAGGCGTTTGGCATACCGCCGCAGATTCGACCGGAGCTTGCGCGGACGGGTGTTGAAGTACTCCTCGAAAGATCCCTCGTTCGCTACCGCCATGGTGGTGCAATGCTGCAGCAACTCGGCTCTGCCGCCGTCCTCGGGCAACTTGCAAAAGGCAGGATCCAGCAAGGTCAGGTCCAGCTGCAACGCGAAGCCCGGCAAGACCTTCATCAGCTCGCTCAGCGCCCTGGTTGTATCGACCCGCTCATGGTCCAGCATGATCGGGCCTAGGGGCGCCTGACTGGGCTGGAACAATTGCCACCGTTGCCCCGCCTTGCTGACGGGCTGCACCAGCACCACGCCCAGGCAGACCCCGTCCTCCACCAGCGAGGCCATGCGCACGCGCGCATCCCCGAACCAGCGAAGGAGGTGGCCGAAAAAATCGGCAGCCAGCAAGGGGTGCCCGGCGAAGCAGCGCTGATTGATCTCCTGCCATTCGTCCGGCAAACGGCCCGATTCGACATCCACCGGCGTAATGCGCCATTCCGGAGTCATACTCATTGAAACGGCCTCCTGTTCGTCCATGTCGGACCAATGTGCGTGGGTGGGTCAGGCGCTGTCCCGTTCACGATGCGTTTAACCGTCTCCGCGAGCCATTCGAGCTCGTCCGCCGTCAACTCCTGATGGCACGGGAACTGGAAGGTCCGACATGACAGGAAGGCCGCGTTCCCGCAGGTATCCGGATCCATCCCTTCCCACGGATGCTCGGCGAAGCGAACCACCGGCACACGAACCGCCTTCAGTGCCCGGGTGACGGCCTGATGGTGCAACACGACAAGGGGGAAACATTGCGGCACAACGCCGTCCGGCAACACGTCATGCAGCGGCCAAGCGCCCTGCAGATCCTGCCAGGCTTCGGCGAGACGCCGGTAATGGGCGCGCCGTCTTTCGACGGCCCGCCGGAAATTCGAGTGCCGGATGATCAGGCGCGCCGTCCTGGTCATGCGCCGTGGCCGGATTTCACTATCCGGATCCGCACGGCCCGGCGCGGCGGAAACCGGAGCGGCGTCCCCCGCGGGAGATGCCCCGCCCGCGGGGCTGGCGCGCCGCCTCGCCGCCAGTCCGAACAGGGGCCCGAACAATCCCCCGAGGGCCCGCAGGCGACCATACTGCAGCGATCGTTCCACCATGTTCAGCAGTTCCTTGGCATCCCCCCGGATCCCGGTCGAAGGCAGGTCCGGATTACCCGCGGGGTAGTCGTTGACGATCAGTTCCCCGCCCTCCATGACCGGCAGAAACTTCCACGGGCTGGCAATCGCGAAATGGCCCGTGGACCCCACGGGCCTGTTGTCACCCAGGCTGCCGAAATACGCGTGGGCACAGTCCTCGATCAAGATGATGCCGTACTCGTCACATACCGACCGAAGCGCTGCCATGGGCTGATGGAAGCCGAAGAAATGAGGCGCGACCACGGCACGGGTTCGGGCGCCGATGCACCTGCGCAGTTCATCGGGGTCGATTCGGGTGTCGGGGCCAATACCATAGAACGCGGGAACCGCGTTTGCCCTGAGGACCGGATGAAGCATGGAGAGACAGTGATAGGCCGGCAGGAGCACCTGATCGCCGGGCTTCAGGCGGAGCAGCTCCAGGATCGTCTCCAGCGCCCCGCGGGCGAGATTCACCGGATGGATCTCCCGCCCGTCCAGCACCGACGAGGGCCTGGGGGTGAAGGGTCGCCAGCGAAAACTGGCGCCGGACAACACCGGCCATTTGGGTATGGCATAGGACGCGGTGGTCCCATATCCACCCGGGCTGCCCGGGCCGCTCGCCCCGTTACCCGCTCGTTCCGTCATGGCCGACGACCCTCCGCAGCCGGTTCCGGCCCCTGCTCCGGGGAACGGGCACCGCGTGCGAGACATTGCCCCAGGTGCTCCACGGCGGGCACGAGACGGCGGTAGCAGTCGCGCAGCGCATCCTCGCCCCGGGCAAAGGGGTCCTGCATCTCGGGGATTTTCTGCCCTGTCTGAAGCCCCGGGTGAAAGGCCCCCATCATCACCAGTTTTGCCCGCGCTTCGGGGTAGCGCGCCAGCACTCGAACGCGGTTCGACCAGTCCATGATCACGATCCGGTCCGCCCTCTCGACCATCGGCCGGGTCAGTTGTCGGGCCGCATGCGCATCCAGCGAAAGGCCGAACTCCAGGGCCACTCTCATTGCCACCGGATCAGCGGGTTTGCCATCCCTTGCGCGTATGCCGGCCGAAATGACCTCGATGCCCGGTCGGTCCGGATGCGCAAGCATGCAACCCGCCAGCGCGCTGCGGATCACGTTGCCCTGGCACACCACCACCAGATTCTTCACCCCGGAAAGATCCCGGTGGGTCGTGCGCAAGCGCTGTGGAAACGCTCGCAGCCAGGCAACCCTTAATGATCCCGTCAACCCCAGATCGATACCCTCATGGGCCCTGCGCGCGAGCTGCCACGGCAACAGACGACGGCTCAGCTCCCGCGCACCGGAACGCAGGGCCTCGCCGGACGCGGTCGTCCACTCGTCGATGCCCGGACGCAGGTCGGCCGGCTGCCAGAGCGGATCCCGCGTTCCGTTGAATCCATCCAGAACCCAGGTACCTACATCCTGCGCGCAGCGTTTCAGGGTGCGTTCCCGGCCCAACCAGCGTGCGCCGGCTTCCGGCAGTCGCTGCAGCTCCCCCACGGCCCAACGGGCGCGTCGGCCTGCGGCATAGCCGCCGGCTGCAGATCCGGCGCCTCCGTGCAAGACGTCCCGGTGCAGCCGGGGCAATGCCGCCCCGCACTGGACAGCGAACGCGGTACTTCCCTGATAACCGGGACGCAGGTCCATCCAACGGCAGCGGCCAGTCTCCCGGTCCCGGCGCAGATCCACGGTGGCCACGCCCTCCCAGTCAAGGCCTTGCAGCAGCGCCGCCGCGTCCTCAAGCAGGGGCTCATCCAGCGCCTCGCTCACGACACGCGTTGGTGTGCCGGCGGCCACGGGCAGCGTGTTGAGCCAGCTGTACTGGAAGGCGGCCACCGGGTGGCCCGCGTGCATCAGCACCTCGAGGCTGACGGTTTCATTGCCAGGAAAGCCCTGGATACGCATACCGATACCGCGTTGCAGGTACGTGATCAAAAAGGTCTCGAGTGCGTCCCGCTGGTGGAAAACGCGAACGTGGCGGCCCCGGGCCCGGCGGCTGTCCAGGGGATACGCCAGTACCGGAAAGGCGAGCGATTCCGGCAGGTCATCGAGCTGAGTCGGCGTCGCGAGATCGGTTCGGGGGATCACCTCCCGGCGACCCTCGATCCCCGCGTGCGCCAGCACCTCCCGATCAAGGGCCTGGCGGAGGCTGGCGGATGCCGGGCAACCCAGCTTCAGGTGTTCCGACAAACCGGGGCTGACGGCGGCCAGGCCGCGCAACTCGACATCGCCCACCGGGATCACGGTATCAACCTGGTACTTGCGCGCCAGCGCCAGCAGCTCATCGCTGAACTGCTGCGCTGATTGCTCCGGAGGGGTGAGCTCGTCAAAGCCCTGGACATACCGGGACCGCACCGGCGGCTCGCCGGGCCGCACGCTGGCGCCGCGGACCGGCACCCCGTGCGCCGCAAGACAGCGTGCCACTGGCACCACAACCCGTGGTGCATTACCGATCAGCAATGTCGGCGCGCGCGAGTGGGGACCGGAGGGCCGTGGCATGGGCGGTCACCGGCGGCCGGGAGGCCAGAGACTGCGCATGACTGAAACCCCGATGTAGGCCCATGTGCGCCACGCCAGGGGTTGGTTCCGAAACGCGTACCCGAAAGCGCCGAGGGCGATTCGGGGGTCTCCGGACCAGAAATGCTTGTAGCCAAAACGGAAGCTGAGCCCGGCGAGCCGTTCGCGCAACTGCGTTGCGGTTACCGTGGCCCCGTCCGGACCCGCACGGCCCCAGCGGGCCAGGGCGCGCTGGAGGATCTCGAGCTCGAAATTGCGCGCGCGGGGGGTATGGGTGGAATTGTCCGCATGCTGGCGGTAAAGAGCGAGGATGCGGTCGATGCGCAATATCCGGGTTTCCCGGGAGGCCCGCAGCCAGTATTCGTAGTCCTGGCCCAGCCGGAGTGTTTCGTCGAACTCCCCCATCCGGTCGATCAGTTCCCGCCGCATCACGACCGTGGAGGTCCATACCCACGCGGGCCTGAGCAGCAGGAGGTGATAGATCCACCCGGCCGGCCGGAACGGGATCTCGCCGGAGGCGGGGCTTTCGGGCGTAGCTTCCTGTTGCCAGGCTGCATCACTTTCGCTTTCGGGAAACCAGTGCGCACCCCGGGTGCAGACCAGGGCCACATCGGGATTCTCGTCCAGGACCCGCTTCTGCAGTGCCAGCTTCCCCGGCAACCACACGTCATCCCCGTCGAGGAACGCCACCACCGGCGCCCGCGCATGCCGCATCCCCACATTACGGGCCGCGCCGGGCCCCGAGCGAGGCCGGGCCGTGGACAGCAGACGGACCCGGGCATCGTAGGTTCGGGCCCGCTCCGCGGTGTTGTCGGTGGAGCCGTCGTCTACCACCAGCACCTCTACACTCACGCCCTCCTGAGCGAGGATGCTGTCCAGGGCATCAGCGAGATACGCCGCGCAGTTGAAGGCCGGTACCACCACGGAGAAATCCGGGGTGGCCCGGTCATCACGGGGTCGCCCCTGTTGCTCCGGCATCGCGGCTTCCCCGGCCGGCGAAGTCATCCGGTATCCCTCCGGCTGATGTACTTCGAGGCCATCGCTCAAACCAGCAACTCAGCGGCCATCGGCTGACCGAGAAAGCCCACCGGACTCGCCGACAGGCCATACGCGCCGGACTGGAAGACGGCAATGAGATCGCCCGGTTCCGCTGCAGGCACATCAATCTGTTCGGCCAGAATATCCAGCGGAGTGCAGAGCGGGCCGACGATCGAAGCCTTCCCGGTTTCGGCCTCGGTCATGCGCGTGGCAACCGCGACCGGATAATTCTTCCGGATCACCTGCCCCAGGTTCCCCGACGCCGCCAGGTGGTGATGCATGCCGCCGTCCGTCACCAGGTAGACCCGGCCCCGGGAAACCTTGCGATCAATGACGCGCGCCACATAGACCCCCGCCTCGCCCACCAGATAGCGGCCCAGCTCCAGCACCACCCGGGCATCGCCCAGCCGTCGGGCACAGGTCTCGACATGCCCGGCCAGGTGATCGGTCACCACGTTCAGGTCCAGCGGCCGGTCATTGGGGAAATAGGGGATACCCAGGCCACCGCCAACGTTCAGCAGCTTGACCGGGCCTGGCGCCTGCTCCGCCAGACGGTAGGCGAGTTCGAAGATGCCGTCCTGAGCCGCGGTCAGTGCCTCGGTGCTCAGGTTCTGCGAGCCGGCAAAGATCTGAAAGCCCTGGAACGACAACCCGTAATCGCCAATGCGCTGCAACAGCTCGGGGACCTGTTCGGCATCCACACCGAACGGACGGGACCCCCCGCCCATGCGCATGCCCGAGGACTTCAATTCGAAATCGGGATTGACCCGCACGGCCACACGGGCCGGCTGGCCCGCCGCCTCGGCCAGGCGATGGACGCGTTCCATCTCGCCGAAGGATTCCAGGTTGATCACGATGCCGGCCTGCAATGCCGCCGCAAGCTCCCCGTCGCGCTTGCCGGGCCCGGCGAAACTGATATCGGCCGGCGAGGTACCGGTATTCAGGGCCAGCTCGAGTTCCGCGGCCGAGGCCACATCGAGGCCATCAACACGCTCCGCCATGTACTCCACGACGGCGGGCATCGGATTGGCCTTCACGGCGTAGTGCAGGTGCACGGCGCGGGGCAGGCAGCCACGCAGCTCCGCCAGGCGGGCGTCCAGCATCCCGCGGTCATAGGCGTAAAAGGGCGTGCCGCCGGCCTCCCGGGCCAGTTCGGTGACGGGCCTGCCACCCAGCGCCAGACAGCCGTCGACGAGCCGGAATTGCTTCATGCAGGGGAGTTCCGTGACGTGTGGCGTCATGCTGGATCCTCGGTGAAGGCGTCCCGGTAGAAGGCGCGCAGCCCTGCACGGTCGATCTTGCCGTTGGAATTGCGGGGCAGGGCCTCGGCCCGGACGATGAATCGGGACGGAACCATGAAGGCCGGCAGGGCCGCCCGACACGCGGCCGTCAGAGAAACCTCCGAGGGCTCGCGGCCCTCCTCTCCGGCGACGACCACGACGATCTCCTCGCCCAGTCGCTCATGCGGCAGACCGAACGCCACCGCCTCGCGCACCCCCTCCACCCCGTCGAACACCTCCTCGATCTCCCGGGGGCTGACGCGGTAACCGGAGGTCTTGATCATCTCGTCCCGGCGCCCGACGAAATACAAAAACCCGTCTTCGTCGCGTCGCACCGTGTCGCCCGACCACACGGCCCGTTCCGGAAGGCCCAGCTCCGGACGCTGCCCGGGCACCGGGCGAAAGCGCCGGGCCGTCGCTTCCGGCGCATTCCAGTAGCCCAGGCTCACCAGCGGCCCCCGATGGACCAGTTCACCGGGTTCACCGGGGGCGCACGGCTGGCCATCCTCGCGTACCACCATCACTTCGGCATTGGGGATGGCCTTGCCCATGGAGGTCGGACGCGCGTCGATTTCCTCCGGCGGCAGATAGGTCGACCGGAATGCCTCTGTCAGCCCGTACATCAGGTAGGGCGCTGCATTCGGCAACTGCTCGCGCAGGGCGCTCAGCGTGGTCAGGGGCATCGCGCCTCCCGAATTGGTGAAATAGCGAAGACTCCGGCGCGCGCCCTCGGACCACTCCAGACCCGCGAGCTCAACCCACAGGGGAGGCACCGCAGCCAGCCCGGTAATCGAGTGCCTTTCGACCGCCCGCACCACGTCACGCGGCATCAGGTAGTTGAGCAGAACGGCTTCGGCCCCTACCCGGAACGCGGTGGTCAGCTGGCTGAGGCCATAATCGAAGCTGAGGGGCAGTACGCTGAGGATCCGGTCCGCGGCCGTGTTTTCCAGGTACTCGCTGACGCTCGTGGCGCCCGCCACCATGTTCCGATGCGACAGTACGACCCCCTTGGGCCGCCCGGTGCTGCCCGAGGTATAAAGGATCGCTGCCATATCCGACTCGACCCGCCGGACCGGCGCCGGCGGAGCCTCCCTGTCCGTTGACGACGAATCCCGGGCAAACAGACGCATCCCCGGGGGAACGATGTCGTCCGTATCCGGCCCCGTGTCCGCCGTGTAGACCTGTTGCAGATGGGGACACCCGTTCAGGAACTCCGCCAGCGGTCCAAGCCTGCCGCGCGAGGTGACCAGGGCCATTGCACCGGCATCCTGCAGGATGTGCGCGACCTGGTGCGGCTTGAGAGTCGGATTGACCGGCACCGCCACGCCACCGGCCGCCATGGCTGCAAACAACGCGACGACCGTCTCCGGCCTCTTGTCCAGGAACACGGCAACGCGATCATTCGGCTGTACACCGTTGCGCCTCAGCGCGGCTGCCTGCCGCATCACGTCCTCGGACAGTTCCCGATACGAGCGCTGCTGCTTTCCGTGGGTCAACGCGGGGGCCTCCGGGCAGCGGCGAGCGGAGGCAAGGATCAGTTCGTGCAGCAGATGGGCCATTACCGCCGACACTCCTTGCCATACACCCTTTTACCGCGTACGAGATTCCTCGTCTCCACCCGGTACTGGCCGTGCAGCGGACCCTTCATGACTGCTGGCTCCTTGAGCGTCTCTTCATGACCCGCAGGACGTTGAGCGGCAGCAAGATGTACGTCGGCAGATCCCACGCCGCATGCCGCCTCAGGACGACCCGGTCGACCCGAACACGCTGGCGCATGTTATGCACCAGCACGGCTGCGAACTCTTTCCGCTTCCTTCGGATGCTGGTCCGTACCGTCTTCCGCTGATCCTCCGATAGCCGGAATCGCCTCAGCCATTTCTTCCTCAGGACCAGCTCGTAATGAACCCGGTTCAGAACCTTCTCCCCCCCCCACTGAATGGAGGACATGTAGATATTGACCCCCTCGCCGTAGAACGCCTCCACTTTCGTGGAGACCGCAACGCGATCGATCACCCTCGAGACCTCCAGCCAGAACATCCAGTCCTCGTGGTTCCGCAATTCCGGATCGAAGCGCACCCCTTGTGCGGCGCGCCTTCGATACACAACCGTGGACGTCCCTATGAAATTGGTACGAACCAGGTAGTTGAACAGGGAGTGATCAAATTCATGGATATCTTCGGCGGGTCCTGCCTGCTGATGCTCCTCCGCCCTGAACAGCCGATACTTGTCGAAATACGTCTGATCCCACCCTTCGCGCACAAGGTCCGCGCAATAAAGGTCTCTGCCGTCCTCGAGTGCTGCAACCGCCCGCGAAAGGTGGTCCTCGCTCCAGGTATCGTCCGAATCGAGAAAGGCGATGTAGTCGGTCGCCGGGTCCGTGCAATCCAGGCCACGGTTCCTCGCCGAAGCCACTCCACCGTTCTCCTGGTGAATGACCACTGTGCTCTCCTGCACCTCCTCCGGCATGCGGGCGATCTCCGGTCCCGCCGCCACCGGCGATCCATCATCAACGACAATGACCTGAAGGTTTCCATTCCAGTCCTGACCGAATACCGAACCCAGCGTTCTGGTCAGCAGGCCTTCGGTTTTCTGGTAGAAGGGTATAACCACCGCGACTTTCACCGCTGCCCGTCCATTCACTGCACTTCCCCTTCAGGCACCGGCCGTGTTCCGAAGCCTTTTTTTACATAATCTCCCGAACGCATGAAAGCACGGGACGATACATACGACTTTCTCGTGCTTTTCTCCAAAATGCAAATCTCGGTGCAAGCTCGCGCCGGCACCCCGTATTTTCCTTGACTTGGCACAGCACTCGATATCGGAGACACTGCACTCAGTCCCCGGCCAACCATTTTGTAAAAAAAACTGACACTCGGATGCGGACTCAATCAGAGCGTTCTTATAAGGCATCAACCCTTGTTGATATACAATGGATCCGAATCACACGGGCAAACGGAATCGAATATGTCCAGCATTGAACAGGTGAAGAAAATCCTCGACTCCACACTGGAGCTTGGCGGACGGGTACGGGCCTTCGGCCGGGAGACTCCCTTGCTGGGAGACATCCCCGAACTGGACTCCATGGCGGTGGTGAATCTCATGACCACGATGGAAGAGCAGTTCGACATCGTCGTGGAGGACGATGAAGTCAGCGCCGAGACCTTCGCGACGCTGGGAGATCTGGTGGATTTCGTCGATTTCAAACTCGCTGCAGCCTGAGCTCGTCATGCGTGCTGGATTCCGTTCCGGAACCGCGGGACCGGTCTTTGAGGTCCTGCACCCTCCCGCGGGCGCTCCCTGCAGAGGAACGGTGCTTTACGTGCAACCCTTTGCCGAGGAGATGAACAAATCCCGGCGGATGGCGGCTTTGCAGGCACGGCAACTGGCCGGCCAGGGATTTGCCGTTCTGATGCCGGACCCCTATGGCTGCGGCGACAGTGGTGGCGATTTCTCCGATGCACGCGGGGATACCTGGCGGCAGGACCTGGTACAAAGCGTTCACTGGCTCGAGCAAGCCTATCCCGGCCCCATGGCTTTGTGGGGGCTGCGGACGGGCTGCCTGATCGTCAGCGAACTGATGCAGGAGTCCGGAATCGTACCGGCGGCCACGGTGTACTGGCATCCCGTGACCAGAGGCGAGGGTTTCCTGAACCAGTTCCTGCGCCTGCGCATGGCGGCCGGCATGATCAATGGCCAGCGGGAAAGTACTCGCGATCTCCGCGATCGCCTGGCAGCGGGGGAGGCACTGGAAGTCGCCGGGTACACACTTGCACCCGGGCTGGCACAATGGCTCGGCACGGCCACCCTGAACCCGCCCCCCTGCCCGCTTCTGTGGCTGGAGGTCAGCGCCCTCTCCCCCCCGGCACTGACGGCCGGCAGCGCGCGCATGGTGACCGGATGGCAGGACGCGGGTGCCGACGTCATCAGCCGAGCAGTGCCCGGTGAGCCGTTCTGGAATACCCAGGAGATCCACGAGGTGCCCGCACTGCTGACGGAAACCACCGAGTGGATCTCGTCCCGACTCAATCGGCGTGCGGTGACGGCATGAACACACTCAACGAGACGTCCGGCGAGCTGGCCGAAACCGCCGTCGTGATGGAGGTGGCGGGCGAGGAGATGCTTGGCATCATGCACGAAGGGGCCCCGAACACCTCGTGTGGCGTACTATTGGTGGTAGGCGGCCCGCAGTATCGAGCTGGCAGTCATCGCCAGTTTCTGCTGCTGGCCCGGGAACTGGCGGCCAATGGAGTGCCGGTGTTCCGGTTCGATTACCGGGGCATGGGCGACTCAAGCGGCCCTCAAAGCGGCTTCGAGGACGCGGGCGAGGATATCCGTGCGGCCCTCGACGTCTTCCAGCGGAGGGCGCCGGAGGTGCGTCAGTTCGTTATCTGGGGCTTGTGCGATGCCGCATCGGCGGCCCTGCTCCATGCCTGGAACGAACCCCGGGTGTCGGGGCTGGTGCTGGTCAACCCCTGGGTCCGGACGGATGAAGGACTGGCCAGGGCGCACCTCAGGCACTACTACATCAGGCGTGTTGCAAGCCGCGAATTCTGGCGGGATGTCGTGCAAGGCCAGTTCCACCCCCTGGCCGCGGCCGGGGGCTTTCTCAGGACGCTGGTCACGAGCCTCGGTGCCCGGGAGGACCGAGCCAGAGGCGATCCGGATCCGGCACCGCCCCTGGATCCCCGCGCACCGCTGCCCGAACGCATGGCCGCAGGCTGGTGCCGCTTTCGCGGTTCCATTCTCGTTGTACTCAGCGGCGAGGACCTGACGGCTGCGGAGTTCACTGATACCGCCCGCAACAACCGCCATTGGCAAGGCCTGCTCGACGAAGACCGGGTGAGTGTTGCACGGATCGACGAGGCCAACCATACGTTTTCGCGTGCCGACTGGCGGCAACAGGTAGCCGATTACACCCGACAGTGGCTGCTGCGGCATGCGGAGACGGCCGCGTGACCCGGGGCGCACCCGCAACGCTCGTTCTCGGGGATTTCCCGCGTATCACGGTGCCCGTCGCACGCTGTCTGGCCGGTCACGGCATCCCCGTCTATGGCGCCGCAATCATGACCGACGGCCGGTCGATCCGCTCCAGGGCACTAAAAGGGTTTTTCCAGCTGTCCCATCCCTCCCGCTCGCGGGACGAATTCGTTACGGATCTGCTGGCAGTAATCGAACGCTACCGGATCGATACCGTGGTACCGGTGGGGGATGGCGAGCTGAGTGCGCTCACGAGCAACGAAGAGGCCCTGGCACCACGCATTCACCGGTTGTATCCGACCGCCGAAAATGCTCGCCGGGTCCTGGAAAAATCGCGAACCCTGGCGGTGGCCGAACGTTACGGCCTGCCCGCGCCGAGAACCGCCTACCTGCGTACTCGGGACGACCTCGATATCTGCCCGGAGGACTTCCCCTTTCCGGCAATCGTCAAACCGCAGGACCGTGGCCGCGCCAACCCCATGCGCATCCGTTATTTCGAGTCGGCCCCCGCCATGCAGAGCTTCATGGCCCCCCTGATGGATTCCGGGAGCGAATGGATGCTGCAGGAATATGCACCCGGAGTCGGGGTGGGGGTCGAGATCCTGATGCACGACGGTGAGCCGCTGATCGTTTTTCAGCATCGCCGCCTGAAGGAGTTTCCGATCACCGGAGGCGTGGGGGTTCGCTGTGTGAGCGAGAAACCCGATGACGACCTCGCAACGCAGGCGGTCCGACTGCTCCGGGCCCTGGAATGGGAGGGCCTCGCCATGGTCGAATTTCGTTACGACCCGGTGTCGGGCAGTGCGCGCCTGATGGAGGTCAACGGGCGCTGCTGGGGGTCCATGGCGTTGCCGATCCAGTGCGGGGTGGCCTTCCCTTACTATGCCTGGCAGCTCCTCCACGGACAGACGCCCGACGTTCCTTCCCACTACCCCGCCGGAAGCCGGATGCGCTGGCTTGCCGGAGAGATTCGCCGACTGCCTCAGGTGGCTGGCCAGCTCGCACGGGGCGAGCGGCCCTGGAGCAACGGGCTGGGTGATGTCGCCCTGACCGGGGCCGACTTCTTCACGGGCACGCGGGACGCGCTCTGGTCCTGGAAGGACCCGGTACCGGCCCTGCGCGATCTGCGAACCGCGACCGGCGAGTTACTGGGCACGGTGGCCAGGAAAGGAAAGCAGCTCTCCCCGGGAAAACGCTGATCCGTGTCCACGCTCGCGCTCGATCACAGATCCGTGAACAGGCGACCATGCCGGCGTTCCAGTTCGTCGGGCAGGTGGCAGGTGCCGGCGGAATACTGAATCGCCCCCACGTCGGCGCGCCCTTCCCGCGGCTGCCCGCAGAAGTCGTGGTCGACCTCGGGTGGCTCCGACCCCGCGCCCAGGGGCCGGGCATCCATGTCTTCCAGTCGCAGGTCGCCGAATTCGGGCGCCAGCAACCAGCGCTCCACCGGACGGGGGTGCTGCCCCACGAAACTCCCGCGCACCTGGTTCAGGCTTGCTTCGATGAAATCCTGCGTCCAGCGAACGGCCCCCTCGCTGATCCAGCTCGGGTAGAGCTCATGGTAGTCGGAGATGCGATGCGTCAGATGATCCCGCAGCCCGGGGATATACGACGCCTTGTCGAACCACCCCGTCTCGATGTTGCCGGTTTTCTCCAGTTCGGCATCGTCGCGTGCCCAGACTGTCCCGGTCATCAGGTTGTCCACCACCCGGGCGCGCGTCTCCGGGAACCGGGCCTGGATCCCGTAGGCATTGAACACCGTGTTGTTCGCCACCAGCGCATCGCGCCCGCGGTTCACGTAGATCCCCGGCTCGTCCGGGCAGTTGAGGATGATGTTGTTGGTCATGCGGCTGTCGAGGGTCTCCGGACAGGTCTCGCAATCCCCGATCCTGCGCCGGTCCAGGACCCCGGGGCTGGTGCCACCCCCGCCCAGCGACAGGCCGATGCGCCGTTCGCCCGTATGGCGCCATTCGCAGATCACCAGGTTGCGATCGAACAGGGCATCGGCCGCCCCGCCCTTCACGAACCCGGGCGAGCCGTGGCGTCCGCGTTGCCCCTGTGCCATGTCGGCGATGAAGTTCTCCTCGATCCGCCAGCCCTGCCCGCCGACGATGTCGATGGCAACCACCGGCCAGCGCGTGGTGTGAATCGCATCATTCACGAACACGTTGCGCCGGACATGCACATGGTCCGGAAAGCGCCGCGGGTCGCCTTCGCCATTGGCCTTGATCGCCGCGTGAAAGTTACGAAAACGGTTGCCCTCGATCACCGCATGGTCGGCCCGCCGCACGATATGCAGGGCATGGTTGCCGCTACCCTCCCCCTGGAAGTCCAGACCGCGGATCTCCCAGTGCGGAGCGGACAGCTTGAAGGCGGTGGTCCGGCTGGAGTGGATGACCGCCGTCCCGGGGGTGCCCGCCCGGATCACGATGGGCTCCGACTCGGTTCCGTCCGCGCGCAGGTTGAGCCGCTCGCCAAGCCGGTAGTCACCCGGGCGCAGTTCGATGACATCGCCGGCCTCGGCCTGGGTTACGGCGCGGGCCAGCCCATCGGCATCTTCCACCACGCGCGGTTCGGCCATGAGGGCCAGAGGCAAACCGGCGAGCACCCATACCAGGAGCCGGAAACCCCGCTGCAACGTTTCCTGATTCAGCCACATCATCTCGGTTCACCTCCCGTGCGGGCCCGATCCCGGCGGACCTCCCGCATCACCCCTGGCCTGCCCGGATAATGCACCCGCTTTACGTTTGCGATTTTCATGTTCAAAACACAGGCCCCGGGCGATTCCACCGTCTCCCGAAACGGGAACGGCGGAGATGGTTCAGCAGGACGGCGAACACCGCCGCCGGAAGCCTGCGAAGCTGGTCCGGAAATTCGAGGTCATAGGTTTTGAGTCTCTCGCGCACCGGATCCGTCAGATAGCCGTCCGAATGAATCTGCACGGACTCCAGGCCCCAGTTGGCGTTGCCCTCGAGCAACACCGGCCCCTCGGGGGTTACCACAATGTCCCAGCCCACGGACGGGGTGCCGGAGAAATTGGCGGCCGCCCTCCTGGACAACTCGACGCAATCCTCCCAGTACGGGACCCGGGTTCCCGTAAAATGGACTTTCGAATCGGGGTGGACCTGGTACCAACGGCTCCCGGAGGTGGGACAGGACACTCCCTGACCCATGCGTCCGGTATCCGGATCGACATGAACGGACAGGCTTCCCTTGTACCAGTTGTCTGCCATCGATCCGGCCGTGCCCAGCCGCAGGATGGAAAAATCAACGGTGATCGTGCCCGAGGTGTCATGGAAGGTGACGATCCGCACGCAGTTAATGCAGCTTGAATTGATCTTCTGCAGGTCGGCGTGCTGCTGCAGCCGCTGTTGTACAATCCAGCCGTCGTAACGGGTTCCATAGTAACCCCTGGTCGTGTTTCCCAGGCGCTCGAGGAATGCCCCCAGGTTGTCCACGGTTCCGCAAAATCGATGGATCTGCTCACCCTGCTGCCCCCCCCTGGGCTTGAAGATCCAGTCGACCTCGCCCCCGGGAGGGGCGAGCCCCACGAAATCTCTTTCCGTCGTCAGCGCTTCCTCGCTGACGGTCCGGCCGAAGACCGGATGGTAGAGACCCAGAGTTTCGGGCGTGGGGATGCCTAGGCCCGCGAAAACGAAATGGCTCAGCCATTTGTCTTCCAGAATGTGCTTCTGGCCACCCTGATTGACATGCGTTCGATACAGGCGATGAAGCTGGCGGTGGTTCATGAACCGCACACATGCCTCCGGAGTCCGGTCACCGAGCCGGTAGAGCTCATACTCCGAACTCTTGAAGCCACTGCCCAGGACTCGCATCTTGTGCAGTCTGGCCCGTGGGTTCATGGGAGGACCCCCTGGTGGTGTCCGGTCGAGGGGGTCGCGCTCGCTTCCGGCACTGCCGTTGCGGCCTGCCTCGACTGCCGGGTCGCGGACTCCAGACGCGAGGCCGTCAGCATGCCCCCCAGGCAGTCGATCCGCTGCGGGCCCATGTTCCGCGGTGTGCGCAGCACATCTTCGGGGGAATCGGTCGCGAGGATCGCGCGCAGCCATTCGGAACCGGAGAGTGTTCCCCGCGCAGTGGCACGAAAAAGGGGGTCATGCCGCGCCAGCCGGGCGAAATTGCCTTCCGGCGGCTGGAAAAACTGCCGGCCCGGCCAGACCCGGTTCAGGAACGGGCGGAGCTGGCGCGCCGTGGCCTTGCCGAGCGAACGTGGACGCGGACTCAGCAGCGGCAGCCCGGTCTTGTCATACGGGATGCCCGCCAGTTCGGGGCTGAGCCGCTGGATGATCCGCCGGTAAAGCCACGAGCCCTTGCGCAGTTGCCAGGGCAGGGCCAGAGCAAAGTCCATCAGCGCGTGGTCGAGCGCCGGGGTGCGCACATCCAGATAGTTCTGATTCAGGCGGACGATGTTGTAGACCAGGCGTCGGCTGCGGTTCTCCAGATAGTGTCGCTGACTGGCCTCCAGGCCGGTGTCACCGGCGGGGAAGTCCTCGCGTATGCATTCCTCGACCCGACGCACTTGCGGGCTGTCGGGGCCAAAACCCAGGGCCGCAGCGTTGTAGCGAAGGCGCGCCAGATGTCCCTGGATCTGCTGTTCCCGCGATTGCTCGCGCAGAAACGTGGCCTTGAACAGCAGATCCTGCAGGAACCCGTCGACCGTGGCACGTGACCCGGTGGCGGCAAGTCTTCGCGCCGTCCCGACCAGACGCCAGTGGCCGATATTGAAGTCGCCGGGGCCCAGGTCCGGGTTGAAACCAGGCGCATGGCGCATGTCGTCGGCCGAATCGAAACGTTCGATCGGGCGGCGGAGATGACGCCCGATCCGGCGGGCATAGGGCCATTCCACATTGGCCAGGTCGTGGCAATGAAAGAGCCGTGCGCACAAGGCCAGGTCCGGATGTAACGCCAGATTGCAGCGCGAGTCCAGACCGGCGGTCACCGGCATGGCCACCGTCTCCGGATCGAGGTCCGCCGCGTGCCGGACATGGGCCTGCCGGAGCCGTTCGGTGGCGGCTTCCAGCCACGGCTCGACCGACCCCGGGTCGCCGACCTCCGGGACGGGCGGCAGCCAGTAGCGATCACATACCGGGTCGGCCCCGGTGCCCGGGATACGGCAGCGGCTGGCCGGGGGCAACAGGTGCACATCCCGCAGCAGAGTGCGGCTGCCCCATGGATGATCCAGGAAGATCGTGGTCAGCACCGCCGCCGGGTCGGGTTCGACCGCTCCCGGCAGGAGCCGGGCGACGTCGGCAAGACGGGTGGCGAAATAGAAGGTCCTGCCGCGGACGGCCCAGTGGACCGGGATGGTCCCGAGGCGGTCCGTAATGATCTCCATGCCGGCGGGCGTCCAGCGCAGCTCCAGCCACGAGCCGTCGCGCCGCGCGGGATCGGATGGCTGGTCCTGGATCAGGTGGCGTTCCCCGATCACCACGCCCGTCGGGTCCCTGCGAACGGTGCAGGAAGGGTGACCCGGCTCGTACTGCAGGTGAAAACCCGGCCCCGTTTCCCAACACCAGCCGGCGGGTACCGCCGGAGCCGTTTCAGCGGCTCCGGGTCCAAAAGTGCCGCGCAGTTTCAACATGATGATGCCCCCATTACGACACCTCTCCGAAGTGGGATTGATTGCCGGACAGTCGACACGCCCAGCGTCGGTTCAGGACATTCCGGTCCACGGCCATCTGAAGGGCACGCATTTCGGGTCCTTCCGGCCGCCCGGATGCAAACCAGAGCCCTGCCAGCACAAGGGCATACGTGAGCCCCCCGAGAGGGATCAGCAACAGCAGATGCAGGGCGGCGATGGCGGAACTGGTGACGCCCGGGAGTGCGGCGACGGTGCCCAGCAAGGTCGCCAGCATCACCAGCGAAGCCAGCACCGGGCGCCAGATCACAGCGAAGAAATCTCTGCTCGGCATCCGGAGGAAATGCGAAACCAGCATCACGCCGAAAGGCATCAGGGCGCTGGAGGCGAAGACCTTCGACCACACGGCGATTTCCAGCCCGTGACCGGCCCACAACAGGTACGCCATCAGAGGCAGCGTCAACAGGACATCGGCCAGGATGAAAATGCCGACCCAGTACGGCTTGTTGAGGGCCATGAACAGTGAAAAACGATTGCCATGCAGGATCCGCGTGGCACCCAGAATGGCCAGCACCTGGATCAGTGGGATGGTCACCAGCCAGTTCTCGCCCAGAAGAAGCCATACCATGGGTTCGGCCACGCCCACCATGCCGAGCGCTGCGGGGACGGTAACCAGGGTCACCAGGCCCTGGGCCAGCAGATAGCCCCGGCGCAGGCGCGGCAAGTCGTGCGCCACCTTTGCAAAGCCGGGGAACACGGCCCGCATGATCGGCGCATAAAGCTCCGAGGACGGGAGTTTTGCGATATCCGATGCGACCCGGTAGGCACCGAGACCATCCGCCCCCACGAGACGGCCGACAATCCAGTCCGGCCCCCTGCCCTGCGCGTACATGGCCACGTTGTTGAACGTGACCCAGGCGGAAAATCCGATCAGGTCCCGCCAGCCGGACAAGTCCGAACGCGGCCGGAACGGGTGCATCGCGTAGCTCAGGCTCAACCCCACGAACGCCGACGTCAGGGAGCCGAGGACCAGTGCCCAGTAGCTCTGAAGGTAGAACCCCATGGCAATGGTCACGGCCACCGCCGACGCCTTCTTGCCGAAGCCGAACAGGAATTCCTTGCGGAACGTGAGCTCCTTGCGGAAGGCGACGATGCCGATGTTCTCGAACCCGTGCATGAACGAGATGGCGGCAAAGGCGTAGACAATCATCTCCACCCGGGCATCATCAAAGAACACCGCCGCATGCGGCGCCGCCAGCACCAGCGCCAGCGCACCCATTGACTGGTACACCAGCTTGATGGTCCAGGCCGTGTCGTAATGCCGCCGTTCCGCCTTCTGGTCGCGGATCAGGGCCAGATCCAGCCCGAAGGCACCGACCATCTCGATCAGGGCGTACAGGGCGAAGGCCATCGCCACCAGGCCGAAGTCCTCCGGCACCAGCAGCCGCGCGAGGATCACCGTACTGATCAGGCCCATGAAGCGCTGGAAGGTGCGCAGGCCCATCATCCAGGCGGCACCACCCGCCACCTTGTCGCCGAGGTCCTTCATGACCTGTCCCGTCCGGTTCTTGTCACGGGAAACATGATCAATAACCGCGCAGTTTCAGTCGGGCCCAGCGTTTTGCGCGATACCCTCGCGGCAGAAACTCGAGCATGCGTGCAATCCTGTTGTTCAGCCGGGATCGCCACGGCAGGCGATACCCCACCCCCTTTGAGATTGTCATGCGGCACGGCACGCAAAACCCGCATGGCTGTCCCGCGCGCGTCGGCATGTGGCAGAACCAGGTCTGCTCCAGCAGATCCAGGAATCCGTGGTCTCGGGCGTGTTCGCGCATCTCGGCCTTGCCGATATGCAGTGTCGGAAAACTGAACAGATTGAACAGACTTTCCGGCGCCTCCTCGTCCAGGTACGGGCGTACAGGTTCCCGTTTGTATTCACGTATTCCGCTATTCAGTCGGGGATCAAGAAAATAGAAATCCTCATTATGCTGGACGCAGACTTCGATGCCCTCCAGTGCGTTCTGCCGCACCAGCTCCGCCAGCCATATATATTGCGGGCCGATCCCCCGGGTTTCCTGCAGCTTCTCGAATTTCTTTTGCAACACCGGATCCGGCCGTGCGGCGGCGGCGTGAAGGACCTGTAATGCCAGAAGACGCCCGCCCGTGGCACGTTCGTTGATTGCAAGACGCAAGCGATCCATGACGGCGAGTTCCTGGCCGATCGACTGTCGGTTCTCGTCACGTACATACCAGGGCTCAACCGTTTCCCCGTAATGAAGAACCAGATCCAGCACCCGGAAAGTCGAGTCCCAGCCACCGGTCCAGAATATCCTGCGCGGGGGCGGTGAACCGGAGGATGAACCGTCCGGCTGCGGGAACCCGGCCGATCGAGCTTTGGGAGTTGCGTTAGTCAATGCAACAATCTCCTGAAGTGAGCCACGCAGTTGAATATATTTTTCACCTTCGGAACACACACGGGGATCCCACCGGGTCTGTTATCGTTATAATGGAACCCCAGCCATGTACTGGCGACCGAAACTCGGGGGAGTCCAAATTGAAACTGATATTCACCGGTGATACCCGACTGATTCGAACTCCCGGCACGGAACAGGCAGGCAAACCGCAATCGCCCTTCGCACGCGTGCAGCACCTTTTGCAGGGCGCGGATGTCCTCTCCGGGAACCTTGAATGCTTCTTCACCGAGGACCTCGAGAACCAGAAGGGACTGTGGAAACACCCGAAAGTCCTGCGTGCCGACCCCGCGATGGCGACGACCCTGGTGGAGGCCGGATTCAGCATCCTGAATCTCGCCAACAACCATATGATGGACGGCGGGCCTCAGGGACTGGAGACAACCACGGACACCCTGAACCGGATCGGCCTTCTGTGGTCGGGGGCGGGCCGCGGGCACGGGCAGGCGATCGCGCCGGCATGGCTGGAACGTGGCGGGCGGACATTGGCCTTCATTGGAGCGGGCGACAACTCTCACGATTACGCCGGGCCGGAGACTCCCGGCGTGGCCCCGATGGAACCCTTCGGGGACCTTCTCCAGCGCACCCGGGAGGCTGCAGAACAGGCCGACATCGTCGTGGTGCAGCTGCATGCGGACCTCGAGTTCAGCTACGCGCCGGCGCCGTACCGGGTGAAGCTCAGCCGCGCGCTGATCGACCACGGGGCCACGCTGGTGATCCAGCACCATCCACATGTGGTCCAGGGCGTGGAGCGTTACCGGAACGGCCTCATCGCGTACTCGCTGGGCAACTTTGTGTTCAACGTCCGTGGCAACGCCTATCAGGAAGGTTTTCCCGAGGCCCGTTACGGGTGGATCCTGTCGGTGGATCTGGATCCCGCCACCCATGGCGTGACCGGCTGGGACATGGAGCCGGTGTGGATTGCGGACGATCATCGGCCGGAACCCATCGAGGGAGCGCCGCGCGAGACCGCCCTGCGGGATTTTGCCGGCCGCTGTGCGGTACTGCGGTCCTCCCGGCAGTTGCGGCGCGCGTGGCTCGGGAGAAGCTGGCGGGAAGCTCGCTACCATGCGCTGATGGCCTACTACAAAAGCCGCCGCGGACGCCCGGGTGCCGCAATGCTGGACCTCCTGGACCTGCCGATGCGGCCACGCAACCGCTTCTGGCTGCGAGCACTTCCGCTTCTCGGACGTTGATGGCAGTGCGGGGCTATCCATGCCCTACTGCCCCCTGACCTTGCGTGTGGCGCGGGTCTCCTGCCATTGACGGCAGCGCCACTGGAGCCCGACGGGCAGGGTGCGTACCGCCCGCTCGATCGCCCAGTAGCGCGTTTTTCCGATCCATCCCAGTCTCGCGCCCTCCTCCTTGCGCTCAAGCATCTGGACGCATGGGCGGCATGTGCCGCAGGGATGACGTCCCCGAACGGGGCTGTGACAGAAACAGGTTTTCGCCAGCACCTCGTCCCAGCCCCGTTCCGCCGCCTCCTGCCGCAACCGGGCGTCGCTACGCTGGATAAGCGGCAAGACGAACCCGCCCAGCAGGACGGCGACAGCCCCCGCGTCGGGCGCCACCCGAAAAGCCGGAACCGTGTCTTGCCCGACGGGCACCAGGAACGGCCCGACGATGGGGTACAGGCTTCTTCCCTTCTCCACGCTCAGTTCAATCCCGTCCAGACCTTCAGCCTTCACCAGCATCGCGAGCCAGCGATACTGATTGCCGAGGCGGTTCTGTCGGGTGATGGTCAGAAAGGCTTCATCGATGTCCGGATCGGGAGGGATCTCTTCACGCTGATACAGGACCGGTTCCCGGATCCGGCCGGGCTCCGCGTAGCCGCCAGCCTCCAGGTGCTGCGTGAGCTGCCGGATGGTGGCGAGCTCCATCGCGGACGAGGCGCGACGGGGATCGATCACGTAACGGGGCTGTATGGGCCCCACTGTGGTGGTCAGCAACTCCATCACCCGGAAGGTCGAGTCCCAGCCCCCGGTCCAGAAGATCTCGGTGGCCCCGCTCATCTCGATGCTCCGGTTGTCGAATCGCTCCGGCCTGCACCGGGACGCAGGAATCGCCCGCTCCGGACCCCACTGGCGAGGATTGCGTAAAGGGCCGTCCTCACGTGTCCGGGACGGGCCCGCCAGGCGCCGATGAAGGAAGGTGCGGCCGCAGCCTTCTGCCCGTTCCAGAACAGGTTGTAGCCCATGGCGAAATGGAGCCGGAATCGACGGTGCCGCAGTTCTTCGGGGGTGATGGCGCTGCCATCCGGCCCGACCCGACCCCAGCGGGCGATGGCGGACTCCAGCACCATCAGCGCGTAATTGACGGGCGCCCAGCGCCGGGTCGCGCTTTCGGCATGCCGCCGGTACAGGGCATAGGGCCGCGCCAGGGTCAGGATGGGCGTCAGACGGGAAGCGCGAATCCAGTAATCGTAATCCTGTGCCAGGCGCAGATCCTCGCGGAATTCGCCCACCATATCGGCCAGTTCGCGGCGCATCAGCACCGTTCCGGTCCAGACCATGGTGTCCAGCAACAGGCGGTGATAGATCCAGCCCGAGCGTTCGGGATCGAGGGCGTCGGAGTCTTGCGCCTGCGTTGCGGCCGCATGTCGGTTCGGGCTGGACCACTGCCCCGAATCATCCGGATACCAGCGGATGAAATTGCTCGCGACCATGGCGGATTCCGGGTGGTTTCTCAGGCAACGGATCTGTGCCTGCAACTTGCCCGGTAGCCAGACGTCATCGCCATCGAGATACGCAATCAGTTCGCCTTTCGCCTCGCGCAGGCCTACATTGCGGCTGGCACCGGCTCCACTGGATGCCCGGGCGGTTTCCAGCAGCCGGACGGGCCCGTCGAAACGCGCGGCAACCTGCCGGGTGTGGTCGCTCGAACCGTCATCGATCACCAGGATTTCGATGGCTTCGTGCCCCTGATCCATCACGCTCTGCAGCGCCTCTTCCAGATAGACGGCGCAGTTGCACGCCGGGACGATGACGGATACACACGGGTGATCCGTCAGCGGCGGCCGGTCCGATGTGAGCGGGGTGTGAGCCACGGGCGAATTCATCCTTTACCGGAGGCGGCCGGCATCCATGATGGTTCCGGGTACCTCGGGCGGCCTGCTGCCCTCGGGCGGACTTGCGGGGGACGTCCGGGGCTGCGCTGTCGACGCGACCGCCGGGGCGGCAGCGACAACCGTCTCCTTCAGCTCGCGTCGCAGGATGATGGCCAGCGCGACAAAGGCCAGATACAGATCGAAATAGGCCAGACTCAGGAAGGCGCCACCGACCATGTATCCGACCAGACCCAGCGCGAGCGCCCAGGCCCACTGGCTGATCCAGACGGTTTCCGCGTGCTGGCGTCCCTGGCGGTAAAGCCGCAGCAGGGTCAGCAGCGAAAAGCCCAGCAGCGCAAGAAACAGCCCCAGCCCGAGGAAGCCGTGCTCGCCCAGCATCTGGAAGTAGATGCTGTGCGCCGCGATCGGGCCGGTTACCACGGCATCGTCCCGGTCCAGATAGCTCAGCCAGATCGGTGCGGGGAGCCGCTGAATGCTCATGCCCGAGCCGGTAAAGGGGTGATCGAGGGCAAGATTCCAGGAGACGTTCCAGGCATCCAGGCGTCCGCCGGCAGAGGCGTCTTCCTGGTAGTGGATCAGAGTGTCGATCTGGTGCTCGACCTTCTCCGGAACGGTGAATCCCACAACGGCGACGACCAGCAGCCCGGCCCCGACCATGGCCGCCTTGTGGCGCATACTCAGAAAGATCAGGGGGAAGATGACCGCGGTCGCGACCCAGGCACCTCGCGAGTGCGTCCCCACTATTGAGATCAGGTGCAGCCAGAAGCCGGCATACAACGCGAGCCCGATGAGTCGATGCCAGCGCTCGAAGAACGGAGAGTGAAACGGGAGCCGGAAATGACCCTGGTGGACCTGTCGTGCCAGCACCAGCACCAGAGGAAGGGTCATGACCAGCGCCAGCCCGATATCGGTGTTCCCGCCGATGAAGGTACCCGGCGGGCCCAGCACCATCCCGCCAAAGCCAGTCGCGAGGGTATAGGGGCCGCCCTTGAACCCGAAAAACGCGACCGACAGGGTGATGACGGCGAGCAGCACCATGACGCGTGCCTGGCCGGATACGAGCATGGTCGCGACCACCGTCATGAGCATGATCTTCATCACGGTGTCCCAGCGCTCGAGCGCGACTTCGGACTGCCAGGCGAAAAACAGCGAAACGATCGTGATGTGGGCGAACAGGATGATCAGCACCACGGTTTCACGCGTCAGGGGTGGCGGACGCCGTTCCCGGGCGAACAACAGGGCAACGAGCGTCGTCAGTCCGACCGCCATGGCGACGGGCATGCCTGGCAGGAATCCCCAGGCCAGCCGATGAGGGTTCATCAGCCCCACCCAGTACCAGGCCGGGATCCCGATCCACGGGCGCCACAAAATGAACGGGATCAGGCCAAAGATAAGGATGAAAAAGACGATATCGCGCATAGGGATTACCGGGTCGCCTGCTGACGGGATCGATCAGGTGGTCATCACGGGATGGCGGGTGTTGCGAAGCAACTGAGCCAGGAACTTGGCCGGATGCCGTGACCAGGGCATGAAACGTGGTAACTGGAAGCGGTCCTGTCCGCGTCCGCCGGCCCCCATGGAGGTCGATACGGCGGCGGAGAACCCGGCCTTGCGGACCAGCTCCACATCGCGGGGGCCGTAGTCCTGCCCCGGCTTGCCGTTGGGATAGGCGAACAGGTCCACCGGACCGCCGGTGATCAGCTGCAAACGCTCCCGGCCTTCCCGAATTTCGTGCGCGGCCGTGGCTTCGTCTTCCTGAGCCAGGATCGGATGTGTAAGGGTGTGGCCGCCGATACCCATCCCCGCCCGGTGCAGTTCGCGAACCTGGGCATCGGTCATCATCAGATCGTCCGGCAAGTCGGCGCCGATACGTTTGGCCATGGCCTGCGCCACGGCCTGGTGTTCCTGACACGGCTGCCATTTGATCTCGCGGATGATCGAACGGAACGCCTCACGGCGACTGTTCGCATCCGATATCGAGTGCTGCCCCAGTCCAAGGTCGCGCAAATCCAGGCGGCCCGCGGGCACCCGCCGGATCGTCTCGAGCAGGGTGTCGTTGAACATGCGCCCGCCGTTGAGGTAACCCGCGGCAATGAAGAACGTGGCGGTTACCCCGTGCCTTTGCAGTATGGGCAGTGCATTACGGCGGTTATCCGCATACCCGTCGTCGAAGGTGATCGCGGTCGCCCGCGGGGGCAGCATCCCGGCATCCATGCGCTGCAGCGCCTCGGCCAGAGGCAGCACGTTGGTGTACCGGGCCAGCAGGCCCACCTGGCGGTCGAATTCGACACAATCGGGGTTGTCCGGCTTGAGGGCATCCGGTGTGTCCAGCACCTGGTGATAGAGCAGGATGGACAGCCGCTGGCCGGGCTGGACCCCGGCCCACACAAGCCGGATGGCCGTAAGGACACCGCTCACCCCGAAACCCTTGCTTTGTTTCAAGCCGGACGGGGAGCCACGCTGCACTAACGCGGCCCGACCGGAAAACCGCTTCACGCCTGCCACAGCTTCTCCCCTATCATCGACCGTTCCACCACCTCATGAATCCGGTCGATCTGCCCGGTGGTCAGTTCTTTACGCCACTTGCCAATCTCTGTCCGGGGCGCACGCTGTACGCCGAAGTAACCCGATTGGCTGGCGCCGGTGCGCAACGACCGAATGAACCGGTCCGTCTGCTCGCTCCAGTCCAGTCCGACGTGGGCAAAAACCTTCCTGGTCTCCTCCTCGGTCGACCGGGACAGCGCATCGTGCGTCACACACAAATAAGCGTCGTGCCCCTCGAGCGATCGATAAACGGCTTCGTTGACGGCCATCCATTCAAAGGCCATCTGCTTTTCAATCGGCCAGGCCTTGACTTCCTCGCGCTTTAATTTCCAGTTATCCGCGTAACCCGAATCAAAAAGGGCGTCGATATAGACTTCCGTACCCATCAGCCCCAATTCGACCCCGCGCATTCTGGATGCCACCACCCCGGCCGGATGCCGGATCAAGTGCACGAGCCGAATACCGGGTAATGCATCCACGAACAATGGCGCCCGCGCGACGGAATTGACACTCTTGATTACGGTGACCACATCGCCTCGCGAGGCATTGCCGATCATGTCCCATACGACATCCCGTTTTCGCGCAAACCCCAGTTTCGCGAGCGTACGTGCTGCGGCCACATTCAGGCGGTAAGCCACCTCTCGCGGCCCGGAGCGATACGACTTGCGGAATCGGGGTTCCTTGCCAGTCACCTTTGGCGCCCGCACCTGAGCAAGCTCGTGGAGATACTCTCCGGCCTGGCGAGAAAATCCTTCCCGCGCTCCGGGAGGTGGAAGGAACGGCAGGGAGGTATCGACCCGTGCCCAGTCCGGTTCATGGCGATAGAGAACCCGCGAATGGCTGTCCAGGAGCTTCGCCAGAAAGGTCGTTCCGGACCGGCCGCTGCCTACGATGAGGACTGGATCAGTCTGTTGGTCCATACCGGATCCCCGGAGATTGCAGATGGCTCGACACGAACGCCGTGGTGGCTCTACCGGCAAGCGGTGCAACGCTGGCCGCGTGAAGAAGCACCACGGCCGTCAGGGATCAGACTGAACCACCGTATTGGCGGCGTATGTGCGTTACGACACATAGGGAAACCGGAGTCCGGATGCCCCAATGTCCGAAGCCTTTACGTGCCCCCCGAACCCGAACCAGAACGCAAACCATTTATTCTTCAAAAACCGCTAGATACATATATGGCCTGCGCTTTGCTAGGCATCAGGGCAGAGCCCGGGAGGTCCCGGACTCGCACACGTTCTACCTACACGAGGAACAGGACATGAAGACGAAAACGACGGCACTGAGTCTGGCGGTGTTGGCAGCGGTGGGCCTTGCGTCCTCGCACGCCAGCGCAGAGTTTGTGGAAACCTGGGATTTTGATGTTGATCTGGAGTGGCTCACCGAGGGAGCGGAAGCCCCGACCTTCGACCCCGGAACCGGAACCCAGGAAGTCACTTCCGAACGGCTGAGCTGGGGCAGCAGCGAAGGAGACATTGACCCGGAAATCAATGACCAGCGGAGCGGGCTGCAAATCATCGATTCGCCCTCGTCGGGATCGGTCGATACCGGGGATGAAGTGGACACGGTTGGTGTCACGCATTTCAACAGTGCGATCGCCAGTGAGTTCGCGACGCTGGACACCGCAACACTGATGACCAACCTGATCCTGACACCGAGCGTACCGCCGGTGACCGGAGGAGAGCCCCTGGCTCCGCTCACGCTGGCGTTCAAAACGACCTTCGAGGAAACACCCAATACCGAGCCTTGTGGCTTCGAGTCGGCGACTGTGTGCGACGACATCTTCACCGTCCAGTTCGAAGCCCTCGATGACACGTTCACGCTGGAGGGTGTCACGTACAAGACCACCGTGGTCGAGGAAGGCCTGGGGTTCCTGGATGATGATACCTGTGCCGCCGCGGGCGAGCCCGCGGGCTGTTATGGTCTGACCACGCCGGAAGGCGAGTTCACCACCCTGCAGTTCGGCTTCGGCATCGAGGCGGTAGAAGTACCCAACCCGGCCATGCTGGCATTGTTCGGCACCGGCCTGCTGGCCCTGGGGGCGGTCGCCGGCCGTCGCCGGCGCGAAGACTGAAGTTCCGCACTCAGTCGATCCACTTCTCAACGGGAGCCTCCGGGCTCCCTTTTTTCGTTAAGGAAACACTGATCAATGTACACGCTCGCGCTCGAGTCGCTTTTGCGTGCGAACAAGGCGCGGCGACCGCCGTGCAGTCATTCTGCACAAGGGAGCCGCAACGCCGTGCGCGCACAAAAGCGGCCGAGCCCCTACGGGGTTGGGCCCCGGGTTCCCCGATCCGGCGTTGCGCCGCTTGCGGGTAGAACCACTACCCGCTGCACGACGCGCCTTGTCTCGGAAAACCCGGGGCACCAACGCGAGCGTGTACATGGATCAGTGTTTCCTTAAGGAAGCCCTAAAGCCCGCCCTCCGCGTGTCTTGTGCGAGACTGGGAATGATTCGATTACAAGACCCATTCGGGGCTTTCCCTTGCCCCTCAGGCGGAAGACTGATGCAAGACTGGAACCTGTCGCCTCTCTCCATTGCCGCCGCGCAGGACGCCTGGCGCGAGCTCGAGGCGTACGCGCCCCGCACGCCATTCCTCTCGCATGCCTGGTTCGACGCACTGGTGTCGGTGGCGGGTGAACGGGCGGGGCTTGCCTGTTACCGGATCGAAGCCGGCGCGGGCATGCGGGCGTTTGGTTGCATCGGCCGGCGGCGCGTGCGCCGCGCACGGGTCATCCCCAGCCGGACCCTGTTCCTGAATCAGACGGGTGACCCCGAGCTGGATCGCCTGACGCTTGAGCACAACGGACTGGCCGGCTCCGAGGAGACCGAACCAATGGCCCTGCATGCCCTGCTGACGGAATTGCTGGAGAACGATGCAGGCTGGGATGAACTGTCACTCGGGTGGCTTTCCGCGGAGCGCTGGCAGGCGCTGGCCCCCGCCCTCGCCGACCTGCCCCTGCACGTCAACGTGATCGACCGCAAACCCTGCTACTACGTTGCTCTGGACGGCATACGGGGGCTGGACGATTACCTGGCCGGCCTGAGCCGCAATACGCGCTATCAGATCCGGCGAGCGATCCGGGGATACGGGAATGGGGGCAGCGTCCGGCTGGAACAGGCGAAGGACCCCGAACAGGCGGCCACCTGGTTTCGGGCGCTGGTGAGCTGGCACCAGGCGAACTGGAATGCGCGCGGCCGAACCGGTGCGTTCGCCGGCGATTTCGTGCAGCGCTTCCACGAGCACCTGGTGGTCCACGAGACCGTCTCGGGCGCCGCCCGGGTACTGCGGATTTCGGGGCCGGAAGAGCCACTCGGGTATCTCTACAACCTGCACGCGGGCGATTACGTCTGCAATTATCAGAGCGGCTTTCGCTACAGCGAAGACCCGAAGCTGAAGCCGGGACTGGTCGGCCATGCCCTCGCGATCGGCCGCGCGGCCACGGATGGCTGCGGACGCTATGATTTCCTGATGGGTGACAGCCAGTACAAGCGCAGCCTCGCCAATGGCGTGACCGAGATGCTTCAGATCCGGTTACAACGGCCACGCCTGCGATTCCGTCTGGAGCGCGCCTTGCACGCGTGGGCCAGGGCCGGCACGGATGCGGGTCACGCGGCGCCCGGTCGACACGGCGAAAAACCGGTCAGGAAGAACGGTCAGGGGGATGCAGGGTGATCGCCGGTGCGGGCCCGCGGGGTCGACTCAGGGCGAGGAAAGGGCGCCGGCCGGTGAACAGGAGTTCGGCATGACCCAGTTGCAGAAAGTAGAGGCTGCCGATGCGCCGGGCGCCCAGCCGCTGATGGGCCCGCAGGGAGCTGCCGTTGAAAGCGGAGATACGGCTCAGGCTCCATTCGATCCCGCGTTCCTGCAGGGCGCGGTCGGCCGCCCGCCAGAGTTCGGCGAACACCAGGCCGCCCCGGGCCTCGGGAAAGACATACACATCCACGTCCAGGGCGCAGGGAGGAGCGGGTGGCGGCTGCAACACACAGCGATGCTCGTCTTCCTGATAGGGCCCGAACAGCAGCCAGATAAATCCCCGCATGGCCCCGCCCTCCCGCGGGAATACCCCAAGGCAGATACCGCCGGCCGTCTGGCGGTAACGGATCTGTTCCGCAGAACGCGGGAGTGCCTGCAGGGCCTCGGCGTCCCGGGTGATCTCGCGCACGTCGAACCGGGCCCGCTGGTTGCCGAAGCGCCCCGGCTGGCCGACGGGCTGGGCGATGAGGTAATAGCGGGCGACTCCCAGGCGCTGGTTCAGCCGGCGCAGGCCACCGTTCAGCGCCAGCAGCAGCGCATTGGTCAGGCCCAGCTCGCGGCGGCGGCCAAGAAAGCGGTGCAGGATATTGGTCAAGGTGCCCCGGACGGCTGTGGAAAGCGGGGAAGCGAAAGTGCGCACGCATCCATGAACTGACGTTTTATCTGAAGACTAGTGGGGGACCCGGAGAACAGGCAAGCGAATCCGGGCATCAGGGACAACATTGATACCATCGTGGCGCCAACGCGCGACTCGATGACAGCGCCTTTACGGAGGCCACATGCAGGATCGGGATTTCGAAAAACGCTGGCGCCGGCGCTTTACCGAACGAGGCAGCCAGTACGACGACGATGCGGCCATTGCAGGCTGGACCTCCACGGGCCTGGCAAGCCGCGTGCGCCAGTTCGAGCAACTGTGGCACCGGGCGCAGCCGGTGGGCGAGATCTGGCTGGACATCGGCTGCGGTGCCGGTACTTACACGCGCATGCTGCGTGCCGAGGGCCGACGCCCGATCGGGCTCGATTACTCGGCACCATCGGTGCAGAAGGCACGGGCTCGAAGTCCTGCGGAGATCCCGTGGCTGGCGGCGGACGTGCACCACTTGCCCCTGCCGGAAGGAAGCGCCGACGGCATCCTGTGCTTTGGCGTGATGCAGGCGCTCGCGGCTCCGGGACCCGCGTTGAACGACATGGCACGCGTACTGCGACCGGGCGGCGAACTGTGGGTGGATGCGCTGAATGCAGATTGCCTGCCGACCCGGGTAAGCGAGCACCGCCGCAGGCGCGCGGGTCGGGCCCCGCATCTGCGCTATGACAGCCACGCAGGCCTGGAGCAGGCCGCGCGCGAAGCGGGGCTGGAAGTACTGGCGCTGTACTGGCTGCCGCTGGCACCCGGGCGCCTGGCGGGCATGCAGAAAGTGCTGGAAAGCCGGCCCATGCGCGGCCTCCTTCAGGCCCTGCCCCCGCTGGCCGCCGGCCTGAGCCACTCGTTCATCCTTCGCGCGCGCCGTGTGTAAGGCCGGTTTCCCGGTCTTTCTCCTGACGGATGCCGGACGGATTTACCGAAGACGACATCCCCCTGCTGAAAAGGATGCTCCTGTTGCAACACGATGGACGAAACGGTCCTTGCGCATGCTTGCGGCCCCGTCGTGTTGTCATTTTCTTTTACACTTTTGCGAACCGGGGCTGACACAACATCCTGGCGCGCCGAAATAACCCCCTGAGAACCTGCACTTAAGCAATTCCGCTTCGATGGTCCCGATTTTGCTTTGTTTTCTTTCAGAACCTTTTTCCTTCCGCGCATTGACTTGCTCAAGAGTAATAACCGATATTTGTTATTAGCAGGCTGGCCAGCCGCGCGCCAGGACAAAAGGAAAGACCTTGCTGGAAAATCGGCCGCGAGACACGTGGTACAAGGCGCCCTCAAAACCGCGACGCCGGGCGCCAGTCCCGGAGGAAAATGATGAACACAAGACCAAACCGCCCCCCGGGCCCCGAACATGAAACCGAGCAGCTGGGAACGCGCGGGCGTACACGACGGCGGCTGGGCAAGGCCGCGCTGGGAACCGCGCCGGTTCTGATGACCCTCCACTCCGCGCCACTCAAGGCGGCGGGGGCGAACTGCATGGCTTCGGGCTGGGTTTCCGGCAACACATCAAAACACGATGCGCCCGAGGAGTGCGGCGGACGGACGCCCGGGTACTGGAGCGGTTCGGCCAACGCCGGCGACCTGAACCCGAGCAGTGCATCTTTCCAGAACCATCCGGGCTGGCACCAGGCGGTGGAAGAGGGAGAAGCGTTCGTTTCCGAATACGGCTTTCCGGGGATTGGCAACAACTACCGGGAATATGCCGTTGAAGACACCGACGGCGACAGCGAACCGGGCCACTCGGCCAACCCGGATGTGCCGGATGGCTCGTCCCACGGCGAGATACCTCTCACGGCTCTGGGGGCCGTTGCCGCTTCAGTGGAAGTACTCGGGCTCGTCGGCCTCCCGCACGAGCGCCAGATCATCCGCTTCGGCATGGCAGCCCTGCTGAATGCACGCTACATCTCCGGATATCCGCTGTCGGAGCAACAGGTGCGGGATATCGTGACCGACACACTGAATGACGGCTATTACGTCGCCGACAGCGGGGATCGCCTGGAACCGGAACAGGTCAAGGCGTTCCTCGAAAACACCATGAACGTGCCAACCTGGGGCCCTTGAAAAAGGGCGACGCAAGCGCGGACGTGCACACCGATCAGCGCCCCCCTGCTGGATTGGACTCTCCGCGCTGGCGACTGGTCCCGGAACTGCACCTGCGGCGCTGCGGCGACCAGTGGGTCGCCTTCCATTCCGGACACGGCACGACGCATCTCGTGGACGCCGGGGCCGGACGTGTTCTCGCATGCCTGCAACGCGAGCCGGGCCTCGACCTGCCGGCACTCGCAGCCCGTCTGGGCCCGGAAAGCGACACGCCTGCCGGCGCAATGACCGGCTGGCTGGCCGGGCTTCGCGACAGCGGCCTGGTGCGGGACGACGCCTAGTGCGAGTCAGCGAGCTTGGCCATGCCGGCCTGCGCCGACGGCTTTCCGCAGACGGGCTCCTGCTCGCCACGGGCCCCTTCGTGACCCGGATTCGCAGCCGCATCCCGAGCGTTGCGGAGGGGATAAATTCGCTGTATCCCGATTGCGAGGTACACAACGCCGACAGCTTTTACGACTTTGACTGCGAATTGCGCCCGCCCCGGTCCTTGCGCCGGTTCTATCGCCCGCAGGTGGTGTTCCTCTCGGATCAGCGCGTGGTGTTCAAGCCGCTGCCCCGGCACCAGGCCTACCCCATGCTCGAATGGGGCATGAACTGGTGCATCGCCAGCCACGTCCAGAACCGCCTGGTGCTGCACGCCGCGGCACTGGAACGCAATGGCCGGGCGCTGATCCTTCCGGCGCCGCCCGGCTCCGGCAAGAGCACACTGTGCGCGGCCCTGGCCAGCCATGGCTGGCGCCTGATGACCGACGAATCCGTGCTGGTGGCACTGGATACGGCGGAGATTTCCGGGCCGGCGCGTCCGATCAGCCTCAAGAATGCCTCGATCAACGTGATCCGCGACTTCTGTCCCGAAGCGAACGTGAATACCCCGGTGCACGACACCCTCAAGGGAACGGTCGCGCACATGCGCCCGCCCCGGGATGCGGTCGAACGGGCCAGGCAGCGCGCCCCGCCCGCCTGGGTCGTGTTCCCCCGTTTCCGCCCCGGTGCCGATACCCGGCTGATTGATCGCGCCCCGGGCGAGGCGTTCATGGGTCTGGTGGCGAATGCATTCAATTATGCGGCACTGGGCGGACGGGCCTTTCATGCCATCGGGGATCTGGTCGACCGGACGCGGGCGTTCGACTTCACCTACAGCCGCCTCGACGAGGCGATGGCCACCTTCGAGGCGCTGGCGGATGGACGGCAATAGCGCCCTTGGTCTCGCCCTCGCCCGCCCGGAAAGCATGGCGGAACGCAACGATGCAGAGTGGGCAGCCATGCTGGGCGCCGCGCGCGAGACGTCGCTGCAGGGCACGCTCTGGCACAGCGCCCGCGCGGCCGGTGTCCTGGATCGGCTGTGCGAACCGGTCGCCGCCCATCTGGAGGGCGCAGCCATGGTCGCACAGCGCCGCGCGGAGGCCCTGCACTGGGAGCTGGAAGGCCTGGATCGCGGGCTGCTCACCCGCATGCAGCCCCCGATCCTGCTCAAGGGCGCGGCGTATGCGCTGGCCGGACTCCCGAACGCGCCGGGTCGCATGGCCAACGACATCGACCTGCTCTTCCCCCGCGCGCAAGTCGAGCGCGCGGAGGCGTTGCTGTTCTTCGAAGGATGGACGGGGGCCCATCACAACGCGTACGACCAGCGGTACTACCGCGAGTGGATGCACGAGCTGCCTCCCCTGACCCACCGCCAGCGGGGCACCACCCTGGATCTGCATCACAACATCCTGCCGGAGACCTTCCGCGTGCGCACCGACCCCGAGCGACTGCGCGAGCACAGCGTCGCCCTGCCCGGGCCCTGGCGCTTTCGCATGCTGGCCCCCGCCCACATGGTGCTGCATGCCATCGTGCACCTGTTCTCCGAGACCGACTGGGACCGCGGACTGCGCGATCTCTACGACATCCACATGCTGGCCGGCCATTTCGCCGAACGCGAGGGCGAGGCCTTCTGGCAGGCATTCGTCGCGGAGGCACAGGCGCTGGAACTGGCGTGGCTGGCGCAACGGGCCCTGTGGCTCAGCCGGCGGGTGCTGCTGACCCCGGTACCGAACGCGGTCATACAGGGGCTTGAACAGGCCCGCACCGGCCGCCCCATATCCCCCTGGGCGCGCTGGGCATTTCGGCACGGGATCCGCACCCGCGCGGCCTCGGTAACCCCCTGGCGGGATGCCACCGCGCGCGGACTGCTGTTCCTGCGGGGACACTGGCTCAAGATGCCGCCGGGCCTGCTGGCCCGTCATCTCTTCTACAAGGCGTTCCTGGCCGAAAAGGAAGACGACGGGGATGTCCGCCCCGAACCGGAGCGGCACGGGTGACCGGGATCACTGCCCGCTGGAGTGATACTCGCGGATCAGGGGACGAATCTGTTCCGCCGGAATCGCGTAGGTGATCCCGCTCGGCCGCTCGACCGCCGCCTCCCGGCCGCCCTGCACGAAGGTCTGATTGATTACGCCGATCACCTTGCCATCGTGCTTGCGATACAGCGGGCTGCCGCTGTTCCCGGGGTAGGCGGTTCCATCCAGTTGAAACACCATGGGGGGATCATCGCGCAAGGCGCGGATGCGCCTCGCATCCAGTTCACCGGAGCTGCGAGCCGGGATGACCATCGGGGTCCACGCGGCGATCGTGGCCCGGTGAGTGGCCGGATACAGCCCCAGAATCATGCCGATAGGGTAACCGGTGAAGGCAACCTCCTCGCCGACCCGTACGGAATCGGAAGAACCCAGCTCCAGCGCCGGCAATGACGGCGAAGCGATGTGCAGCAAGGCCAGGTCGTGCTCGCGCGACTGTGCCACCACCCGGGCATTGCGGATCACGGTATCGCGGCCCTGACCACTGACCACGACCAGCCGCTCGCGCTGGTCATCATTCAGGGATTCCGGGACCGCATGCCGATTGGTCACGACCAGCCGGCCGTCGTCCACGACGAAACCCGTGGCCAGATATTCGATCCGCGGACTGCGGGTCGGCTGGAAGGTGGCGATGCCCAGCACGGAGCCCTCAACACGCTCGACCGTTTCGGGCAGGGTTTCGGCCTGGAGCGGCTGAAGCAACAGGCCGGCGAGGACGAGCCACACCGCGGACAGGGCGATCCCGTTCCTTGCAGAACACACGGCGGAGATGGCGGCGAGGCCACGCCTGGTTCCAATGAGCCAGGGCATTTCGTTTTCCTCTCGGCGTTCCCGGGGTGTCTCTCTGAGTGTAGTCCCGATTTTCCCCGAGGGTGCCGTGAGACGGTCCGATTTTCGTGGCGGTGTTATGAGAGGGGTACGAGCACCCGGCTCGAGAGTGCCACCATCACATGCCAATTACCGAAGAGGAGCCCCCGAATACCGGGGAGACGGGTTGGGTCGGAGACCTGCCCACCGCATGTCGCAACCCGCCATCGTGGCAACGCCCCCGCATCCGACGATCAACCGTCCAGCCACGGTTCGCTGCGCCGAAAACGACGCACCACCATGACCGCAAAGGCCGCCACACCCAGCGTCGCGGGGATGTACTCCAGGGCCAGCCCCAGGCCCGCGGCCATGTAGCCCGTGACCAGCGCCCACAGAAACGGGATGATGGCCACGATGAGCGGCGGCCGCGGAAGCGCCAGCAGCAACAGTGCCAGGGTCAGCAGCATGGTGGGAGCCGGTGCCACCCCGACATACGACAGCTGCGACCAGGGCGTATCCGTCAGCAGATGCCCGAGTAGTGGGTGCGCGGCCACAGCGTAGACCACCAGCACGACCGCCAGTACACCCGTCCGGCCACCGGGCCAGCCGAAGATGCCCCCCCGCCCCATCACGGTCAGGGCCAGCACCATCATCAGACCCTGCGCCACGAACACGCCCGCCAGCTCCTCGGCGGCAAAGTGAAACGGCGCCACCGAACCACCGAAGAAGATCAGCCCGATCCAGATCCACAACACGCCCAGCAGCACGCCAATCGCATGCCCGGCGAAACGCGCCCCGGAGAACGCCAGGGCGATCGCAGCCAGGACGCACAGCGCAGCCACCCCGTGCAGGGGCCAGATCGCCTGGTTGTATTGCTCGAGGATCGCCAGCCAGGTGGATCCGTCAAACGGCAGCATTGACCAACTCCCATGTCCGTGGGTTCAGAACCGTTTCTCCAGGAAGCCGCCCCTCTGGCCGACGGGGTTGGTCGCACGCCGAATCGGCCGGAGGGTCAGCCTCCTACAGGTCGCCGACCCAGGCAACCATGCGTTCGCGCATTGCTGCATCGGGCATGGGTCCGTACAGCGCGCCCATGTTCTCCCCCATGTGGGCCACGACCGAGGTCGCCGGGATCGCGCAGGTCACGTCCGGATGGGACACGATGAACTTGAGAAGGAACTGGGGCCAGTTCTCGCATTCGATCTCGGCCGCCCAGTCCGGCAGCGGGTGGTCTTCGAACCGCTCGATCAGGGCCTTTTGCCGGAACGGGCGGTTAGCGATCACGGCAATACCGCGCTCGGTTGCCAGTGGCAGCAGGCGCTGCTCCGCCTCGCGGTCGAGGATATTGTAGGTAAGCTGGACGAAATCGAGGTCTTCCGAGCGCATGATGCGCTCCATCTCGTCATGCCGCCGCCCGTGCGACGTGGTGATCCCGATGTAGCGAACCTCCCCGGCCTCGCGTCGCTCACGCAGGGTCTCCAGATGCGCCTGCCAGTTCTGCAGGTTGTGCACCTGCTGCAGGTCCAGGCGGCCCGCGCCCCACAGATCCAGGGAATCCGCATGCTGCTCACGACCGGTGGAGGTACTGCGGGTCCAGATCTTGGTCGCCGAGAACAGGGCCTCGGGACGATCCAGCGCACGCAGGCAGTCCCCCACCACTGCCTCCGCTCGGCCATACATGGGCGACGAGTCGATCATGCCCCCGCCCCGGGCAAAAAAACGTCCCAGGATCTCGCGACGTACCGCCATCGGACCCGGCGCGTCCGGGACATTAAAGGTAATCCACGTCCCCATCCCGATCACCGGGATGCGCTCGCCAGAAGACGGAATCGGCTTGCGATGGGGCGCGCGCTCGGCGGCAAAACCCGCCGGCGAAAGGCTGGCCCACCAACCGGCTGCAGAGGCAGCGGCGAGCTTCAGAAAGGAACGGCGCGAGCGCCGGCGATCAATCATGGGATGCCTCGCACGATGCAGAGATGGCTACCAGATCGTCCCCGTCCGGAGGCCTGAAGTTCCCCCACGGTTCTTTGCCGGGCCACGAGGGCCCTTCATGAACACGCGCGGGAGGCGGAATCGCCCGCCGCTGCCGGCCTCGGCCAGGCAGTCGTTTCCGGGCCACGGGGGATGCACGTCCCGGGGAGTGCCTTCCGGATCATGCTGACACCCCCTCCATTCATGTAGTCACAACGGCGTTGCATGCGTGCAAGTATCGCTCGAAACAGCCTGCCGATGCCGGCACGCGTCATCGCTTTGCGTTTTCTCCACCCCGGAATTCCGGACCGCCAAATCGACCCAGGAGCTCGAACCGCTTATGGCCTCTTTCCCGCGTTCCGCCCCGTCCGAACAACGCTCCGGCTTCATGATCCATGTTGCATGGATCGCCATGGCCCTCGTCCTTCTGAGCGGGGCGCTTGCCCGGCCAGCCGCGGCGCAGGACCCCGACGCCTTCATCACCACCTGGGAAATCGGCGAACCCGGCGATGAGATCTTCATCCCGACGGCACCGGCCACCGAGTACCACTTCACCATCGACTGGGGCGACGGGACCGTCGAGGAGATCTCCGGCACCGACCCGGATCCGACGCATGCTTACGCCGAGCCCGGTATCTACCAGGTCGCCATTACCGGGAGGTTTCCGCGCATTCATTTCGATCTCTCGCAAATGGACTTCCAGAGGCCCGCGCGGGGCGACATCCACCCCGGGGACAACGCGCAACGACTGGTGGCCGTCGAGCAATGGGGGACGATCGAGTGGACCAGCATGGAAGGCGCCTTCGCCGGCGCGGTCAATCTGACGCTCGATGCCACCGATGCGCCCGATCTGTCCGACGTGAGCTCCCTGAGCCGTATGTTTGCGCTGGGCCATTCCTTCGATGGCGACATCGGTCATTGGGACGTCTCCGGCATCGAGGACATGAGCCACCTGTTCGAACAGGCCTCTTCGTTCAATCAGGACATCGGCAAGTGGGATGTCTCCAGCGTGACCGACATGAGCGGCATGTTCGACGGTGCCGATGCGTTTGACTCAAGCAGGCTGCCTGCCGGGCCGGGCTGAAGCCGGCGTTGCCACACATGGCTCTGCCCGCGAATCCCCGGGCCTGCAAACGGCCGGTCGATGTCTCGGGATAATGCCAAGCGTAGCTCGCCGCTTCCATTTCGACCACCTCCACGGTCACCACGGCCTGTTGGGCCCTCGAGCAGAGGACGTCCAGCACACGCTCGCTGAGCATTCGGCGTTGCTCTGGTGAACGGCCCGGCTGGATCCGCAGCTGTGCATGCAGAAACGGGCGGCGGGTTCCGCCCACCAGATATTCCGTCACCGGCCGAGCCCTTGCCTTGATGTGTGATTCCGAGAAGAGCTGCGTCTCCCGCGCCGCCGTGTTCGGTCACAAAGACAGGCGGCCCTTTCCCCGGGCTGGAAGACAGCACCAATCCCGGCCCGTCACCGGGTAGTCACACAATGGTCACAGAGGCTTTCGAGGCCCCAAATGAAAAAGGGACCAGCGACTGTAAGTCACTGATCCCTTTCTCGAAATAATGGCGCGCCCGGGAGGATTCGAACCTCCGACCGCCTGGTTCGTAGCCAGGTACTCTATCCAGCTGAGCTACGGGCGCGTCGACTGAAACGCGAATTATGGGGATCCGGACGGAGTGATGCAAGCCCCCCGAACGAATCCTTTCAGCGCTTGCGCGGCACGGGGTGATACGGCTGGCTGCGAACGCGGTCATGTTCGTGCATGCGGTAGTGGACGAAGTCGTCCACCGCCTCGAAGTGCATGAAGGGGTTGCCCTCTTCTTCCTCGGCCAGCGTCGATTCGGGCTTTTCCGCATAGTTGTGCCCGGGATGGATGCAGGTGTGCTCCGGCAGGCCCTCGCGCAGGCCCTTCAGGGTATGGAACATCTGCTCGGGGTCGCCGCCGTGCAGATCGCAACGGCCGCAGCCGAACACGAACAGGGTATCCCCGGTGATGAGGTCGTCGCCGGCCGGCATGTGGAAGCAGGTCGAGCCCGGGGTATGACCGGGGGTGTGCAGCAGGCGGATCTCGGTGTCGCCGAGCATGAAGCGATCGCCACCGTGGTGCAGCTGCGGCTGTTCCAGGTCGCGGCCCCAGAACTCCGCCTCGGGCTTGAGCAGGTGCAGACGCGCCGAGGGGTTGTACTCGAGGATCGCCTCGATGCCATTGATGTGGTCGTGGTGGCTGTGGGTCAGCAGGATGTCGCTGATCTCCACGTCCTGTTCCCGCGCCTGGCGCAGGATCGCGTCGGGGTCCCAGGCCGGATCCACCACGGCGGCGCGCCGGCTGCCCACATCTTCGATCAGGTAGACGAAGTTCTCCATGGGACCGAGTTCCTGGCGATGGATCCGATAGGGAAGCGCACTGGACTGGGGCATTGGCTGTCTCCGTGATGATGTCCGTGGTAATGCTGTCGCGATTCCGGCCCGAAACGCGGGCCGGCTACCATAAGGGAGAAACCTACATCCTGTGGAATCCCGAAACGTCATGCAAAGTTCCGCGCCCGAAGCCGAAAACCCCGAACAGCACTGGCAGGCCCGTTATGACGCGGGCTCGACCCGCTGGGACCGGGGCGAACCCAGCCCTTCTCTGGAGCGCTGGCTGGCGCTCACCGACCTGCGGCCCGGGGCCCACGTGCTGGTACCGGGCTGCGGCTATGGCCACGAGGTGCCGGCGCTGGCCGAACGCGGCTTCCGGGTCACCGGCCTGGACGTGGCGCCCACCCCGGTCGAACACCTGCAGGCAGAGCTGAAACACCGGGGCCTGCAGGCACACGCGGCGGCCGTACAGGCGGACATGCTCGACTGGATGCCAGCGGCGCCCGCGGACGCCATCTACGAACAGACCTCGCTGTGTGCCCTGCCGCCCGCGCAGTGGGAAGCCTACGCCGAGCGCCTGTGGCGCTGGCTGCGCCCGGGTGGGGAGCTGTTCGCCTGCTTCATGCAGACCGGGCGCGAAGGCGGGCCACCCTATCATTGCGCCCTGCCCGACATGCAGGCACTGTTTCCCGAGGAGCACTGGATCTGGCGCGACGACGCCGGGGCCACGGAGCACTTCAACGGCAAGCATGAAATCCTGCGCCGCCTGATCCGGCGCTGATACGGGCCGCCCGACGGCCGGGAGGTGACCATGTTCCTGCAGCCACCCAGTGGCCTCAACGGCATCCGCGCGGTGCTCCTGGATCTCTCCGGCGTGCTGTATGTGGGCGACCGCGCGATCCCCGGGGTCGCCGAAGCCCTCCGGCGACTGCAGACCGCCGGATATCCCCTGCGCTACGTGACCAATACCACGCGCCATTCGCGCGCCCGCATCGTGCGCGAACTCTCGTCCATCGGCTTTACCATCCCGCCCGAACATCTGGCGACCGCCCCCGCGGCCATCCATACGCGCCTGCAGGCCGAAGGGCGGCGACCGCTCCTGCTGCTCAACCCGGATCTGGCGCCGGAGTTCGAGGATATGGCCACGGATGATCCCGATGTCGTCGTCCTCGGCGACATGGGAGAGGCCTTCGACTATGCCCATCTCAACCGTGCATTCCGCACGCTGATGCAGGGCGCCCCCCTGTGGGTGATGGGCGTTAACCGGTATTTTCGCGAGGCGGACGGCCTGTCCCTGGATCTGGGTCCCTTCGTGCGGGCGCTGGAATTCGCAGCGGACGTGACCGCCGAGAACTTCGGCAAACCCGACCCCCGGCTGTTCCATGCGGCCGTCGCCGATCTCGACTTGAGCCCGGAAGAGGTCCTGGTTGTGGGAGACGACGTCACGTCGGACGTCGAAGGGGCTCTGGACGCGGGCATGGCCGCCTGCCTGGTGCAGACGGGCAAGTACCAGCCCGGCGACGAGAACCTGTGCGGTCACCCCGGCGCGGGACTGGCGGGCGATCTGGCGGATGTCGTGGACGGCCTGCTGGATCCCGCCTGCCATCCCGAGCGGGAACGCCCCTGAATGAGGACCGCCCCGACGGACTTCCGGGGGGAGAAGACCGACGGGGCGGAAAGGGTACCGGACCACGAGCCCGGCACGACCCGCGAGAGCGGGCCGCACCGGGGATCGTGATCAGGCGGCGTCGTTACGGAAGATGAAGTGGTGCCGGGCGCCGCGACGCTCGTCCTGCTGCCGCGCCACCTTCTGCACTTCCGGACGGTTGGCGAACTGCGCCAGGGTGATGCCGTCGAGAAAATCGTACAGCTGCTGGCTCAGCTCGTCCCACAGCTCGTGGGTCAGGCAGCGATCGCCTTCCTGGCAGTCCTTGTGACCCTTGCAGCGGGTCACGTCCACCGACTCATCCACCGCCGTGATGATGTTGGCGACGCTGATCTGGTCAGCACGCTTGGCCAGGCGGTAACCACCGCCGGGACCGCGGACCCCTTCGACCAGACCCGCCTTGCGCAGCTTCGCGAACAGCTGCTCCAGATAGGACAGGGAGATCCCCTGGCACTGGGAAATGTCGGCGAGGGTCACCGGACCGATCCGGTCGTGAATCGCCAGGTCCATCATTGCTGTCACCGCATAGCGGCCCTTGGTCGAGAGTTTCATGTCTTTCGCCTCCGAAATCGTGGTCGGTATGTCGCCTTGTTCCTTTTCCCAGTCCTTATGGCAACAGATTCCGTTCCTAGTTCCCGACAACCATGGTCAGGAATAATTCCGCTATCCTAACAAGCGTTTTGACAGATTTCACGCTTTTCTAACGGTTCTACTCATTAGGATATTCAAAAATCGCCAAAGTTCCAGAGGTAGAAGGGACTTTTTTCCTCTTTCAGGCCGAGACTATGCTGGACGCAATACAGAAAGGCACAAAATGCGTAAAGTTTTTCGACGCCGCGGCCTCGGCAATCGAACCCTTGCCGGGGAGGGAGTGGAATCGAACGAGGAGTCGGGGACCAACTGCAGCGCAACCGCGCCCGACCAGGGAAACACTGATCAGTGTTTCCCTAACGGAGAGCGCCGTGCGGCGGGACGAAATCGAGTCAGGGGAGGATCTGGACCGGGGTCCCCACGGGAAGCCGCGGGAACAGCTCGATCACCTCGTCATTGCGCATGCGCACACACCCGTGCGAGGCCGGCTGTCCGATGCGGCCCTCCTCATCGGTACCGTGGATGTAGATGTAACGCTGCAGCGAGTCGATGCCCTCGCCCCGGTTCACGCCATCTTCCAGACCTTCCAGCCACAGGATCCGCGAGGTGATGTTGTCACGCGGACTGCGCTCATCAGGGCCGGTGAGGATCTCGGCCGTCTGCCCGGTATTGCCCCGGGCGCGGAAGATGGTGCCCTTCGGGGCCCCCTCGCCGAAGCGCTCGGCGATGCGATGCAGACCCGGCGGGGTCTTGAGGCTCCCGTCCTCGTTACCCACGCCGTTCTCGGCGGTGGACACCTCGAAGATGTCGGTCACCCGGCCGTCCTCCCACACGTAGAGGCGCTGCTGGTCGACGCGGACCACGACCACTGGCAGATCGGCCGACGCCCGCGCCCGCTCGCGGGCGTCGGCCACCACCGGTTCGATCCATTCGAGCGAGGGCAATGTCACGTCGCCTACTTCTTGTTGGCCAGATCGAGGACTTCGCCCGCGACCGGGGTGTTTTTCACGCCGTCGGCCCGTGCCGCGGCCAGCTGGTCCAGATAGCCATCCGGCAGCTCGGTCACGTATTCGCCGGTAAATACCGAGCAGTCGAATTCGTCGATCGAGCGGTTTCCGCGCCACACCGCAGCCTTCAGGTCATCCAGGTCCTGGTAGATCAGCCGATCGGCGGCAATGGCCTCGCAGACCTCGTCCTCGTCGCGTCCGTGGGCGATGAGTTCTTGCGCGGCCGGCATGTCGATCCCGTAGACATTGGGATAGCGCACCGGCGGCGCGGCGGAGGCAAAATACACCTTCCTCGCCCCGGCCTCGCGTGCCATCAGCACGATCTCGCGCGAAGTGGTCCCGCGCACGATGGAATCGTCCACCAGCATCACGTTCTTGCCGCGGAACTCCAGCGAGATGGCATTGAGCTTCTGCCGTACCGACTTCTGCCGCTTGGTCTGCCCCGGCATGATGAAGGTCCGGCCGATGTAGCGGTTCTTGATGAAGCCCTCGCGGTACTTGATGTCCAGCTCGTGGGCCATCTCCAGCGCGACGGTGCGCCCCGTGTCGGGGATGGGCACAATCACGTCGATATCGTGATCCGGCCACTCGCGGCGGATCTTCTCGCCCAGCGCCGTGCCCATGCGCATGCGTGCGCGATGAACGAATACGTTGTCGATCACCGAATCGGGCCGGGCGAAATAGACGTGCTCGAAGATGCAGGGCGTCAGCCGCGTGTTTTCCGCACATTCCCGCGTGTACACCTCGCCGTCGGGGGTGATGAACAGAGCCTCGCCCGGTGCCAGATCGCGCTCCAGTTCGAAACCCAGGGATTCCAGCGCCGCGCTTTCCGAGGCCGCCATCCATTCAAGGCCTTGCCCGTCTTCGGCTTCGCGCGAGCCGTAGACCAGCGGCCGGATCCCCTGCGGGTCGCGGAACGCCAGCATCCCGCGGCCGGCGATCATGGCCACCACGCCGTACGCCCCGCGCGCCCGCTGGTGCACCCGTTCCACCGCATCAAAGACAGAGTCCGGCGTCAGGCCGTTGTCGATGAAACGGAGCAGCTCCTGGGCGAAGACATTGAGCAGGATCTCGGAGTCGGAGTCGGTATTGATGTGGCGGCGGTCGGTGGCGAACAGCTCGTGCTTGAGCTCCCCGGCATTGGTCAGATTACCGTTGTGCCCCAGCGTGATGCCGAACGGCGAATTCACGTAGAAGGGCTGGGCCTCGGCCGAAGACGAGGAACCGGCGGTGGGATAACGCACATGGCCGATCCCCATGTTGCCGGTCAGCGTCTGCATGTGGTGATTGTTGAACACATCGCGCACCAGCCCGTTGTCCTTGCGCAAATGCAGCCGCCCGTCATCGTCGCAGGTCACGATGCCCGCGGCATCCTGGCCACGGTGCTGCAGCACCAGCAGGGCATCATAAATGGGCTGATTGACCGGGGAACGGCCAACGATTCCGACAACTCCGCACATACTGACTCCAGGGGGTTCGGGATGGCCCTTGCGTGATCGGGCCGGATCGGTGATTCGTTTCGACGGGTGATGTAATTTACGGCTGACGTCCTATTGCGGCGTGTCCGGCGGTTCGGCATCCGGTTCGACCCCGGACTCGAACGGGAACGGGGCCTCCCCGTGGGCGCCCGCGTCCGTCTCGCCTCCGGACAGCAGACCCTCCAGATGTTCCCGCCAGTCTTCGGGGAGCAGTCCCAGCATCCAGTCGACCACGCGCTCGAAATGCGGGATGAGCATGCTGCGCTCCCACCAGCCCTCCTCCGGCATCAGGGTCAGCGAGGCGAGGAACACCAGCATGGCCACCAGCACCACACCGCGCAGAGCACCAAAGATGACGCCCAGGGCACGGTCGGTGCCGGTGAGCCCGGTCCCCTTCACCAGCTTGCCCGCCAGCACGCCCAGCAGGCCGCCTACGATCAGCACGGCAATGAACAGCACCGCGAAGCCGATTGCGAGCCGCACGGTCTCGTCCGGGACGGCGTCCGGCAGGATCACGGCGACGTCAGCGGCAAAGCGGATGCCCACCCATACGCCCACGATCCACGTCGCCAGCGAGAAGGTCTCGCGCACGAATCCGCGGAACAGGCTGATCACCCCTGATACGGCGATCAGGGCAATAATGACAAGGTCGATCCAGTTCACGGTGTCAGTCTATCGCAGGCTTGCTGGAACACGTACATCGATGCGTGGCGGCCTTCAGGGGAAGGTCACCACGATCCCGGACAAATCCCGTTCTTCTTCCAGGTCCTCGCGCAGGCGGATCGCCGCTTCGCGATCGGCCCGAGGCCCGACCTTGACCCGGTAGACGGTCTCGCCGTCCACCGTCACGTCCTCGACAAACGCCGCCAGACCGGCATCCCGCAGGGCCTGTTCCTGTTCGCGCGCATTGTCCCCGTCCCGGTAACTGCCGACCTGGACCGCCCATCCACTGGTGACCTCCTGCGTCGGCTCCCCCTCGCGCCGCAGCGGCTCCGGCCCCTGCGCCGCCTCGGTTTCGGGACTGGCCACAGAGTCGTCCCCGGCCATGTCATCTTCGTCATCTTCCGCGTCACGGTCCGATGGCAATCTCCGCGCCTCCGCAACGCGCGACGTATCCATACCGGGCGTTTCCATCTCGTCCTCCGGTGCTTCATCGCGCATGCGCATGTCACGTTCCGACGGCAACGGCACGTCCGGCTCGGCGAACTGCGGTGCCTCGGGGACCGGGTCTTCCGCGTCCGTCATGTACTGGTAACCCGCCCCGTCGAACACCCATGGCAGGAAAATCACCGCGAGCGCGATCAGGATCACCGCGCCGACCAGGCGATAACGCACAACCGGCTCGTCGCTCACGGTGACACCTCGCCCGCGCATACCGGCTCCACCGGGCGCGTCGCCGTGGCTGCCGCCTCGGCCAGGAACGCGGGCCCTTCGGTCGCGGCGGCAGCCACGGTGTGGAACGACCCGAACACCACCACGCGTCCCGACGCCCCGGCCAGCTCCCGCGCCCGGTCCAGCCCCTGCGCCACGCTCGCCGCCGGGGCTTCGACCCGGTCGACACCGGCTGCGGCCAGTTCCGCGGCCATATCGGCCGCCGGCAGCGCGCGCGGAAGATCCAGGGACAGCGGCACCCAGTGGTCGACCACCTCGTCGAGGGCCGCCCACATCGCGGCGCGCTCCTTGTCGGCCATCACCGCCACGGCGGCGACCACCGGACCCGATACCGGTCGCGCCCGCAGCCAGCGGGCCAGTTCTGCGACCGCATGCCCGTTATGGGCTACGTCGAGCAACCATTCGGGCTCGGCCCCACCCGGGCGAACCCGCTGCAGCCGACCCGGCGCCTGGCTGCGCAACGCGGCTTCCACCACGGCGCCGTCAAGGCGATATTCCAGCCCGAGACCCGCCACCACGGCCATGGCCGTGGCCAGGTTCACGCGTGCCGCACCATCCACGCTCGCGACCGCCTCCGGCGCGAGTTCCAGCAGGGTCTCCTCGGCTTCGAAGCACCACTGCAGCGCATCCGCACGTCCCACGGCAGGCTGCAGGTCGTAGTCCTCGCCCACCCGACGTACCGGCACGTCGAGCAAGCGAGCCCTGGCCTGCACGCTGTCGGGCGGATCCGGGTCGCCCAGCATCAGCGGGCGAGCCTCGCGCAGGATCCCCGCCTTTTCGGCCCCGATCGCCTCGCGGGTGTCACCCAACCATTTCTGATGATCCAGATCCACCGCGGTAATGACGGCAATGTCGGCGTCCCAGATATTGGTCGCGTCCAGCCGCCCGCCCAGGCCCACCTCCAGCACCTGCACGTCCACCGCGGCCTCGCGAAAAAGCCAGCCGGCGGCGAGCGCGGCGAATTCGAAATAGGTCAGCGAGTCCTCGCCCCGCGCCCGATCCACCGCGTCAAAGGCCCGGCACAGCGCATCGTCCTCGGCTTCGACGCCGTTGATGCGAATGCGTTCGTTGTAGCGAACCAGATGGGGGGAGGTGAACAGACCGGTGCGCAGACCCATCGCCTGCAGCAGGCCCGCGGTTCGCGTGGCCACACTGCCCTTGCCGTTGGTCCCGGCCACCAGCACCGTACGCGGCGCATGCCGGCACAGCCCCAGGCGATCGGCGACCAGGGTCACCCGCTCCAGGGTCAGATCCATGGCGACCGGGTGCAGGGTCTCCTGCCAGCTCAGCCAGTCGTCGAGACGTTCGAAGCGCACGGCCTCAGTCGGCCGGCCGGCCGCGGCTTTCGTCCGCTCCCGCGGTGGCCGGCACGGCCGCGTCCACGGAACCGGAATGGGCTTCGCGGCTTCCGGGCTCGGGATCCTCGCCCGGGGCCGGCGCGTGCATCATCATGCCCAGGATGGACGCCATGCGGGTGCGCATCTCACGACGGTCGACAATCATGTCGATGGCGCCATGATCCAGCAGGAATTCCGAGCGCTGAAAGCCCTCCGGCAGGGTCTCGCGCACCGTCTGCTCGATCACCCGCGGACCGGCAAAACCGATCAGCGCCTGGGGTTCCGCCGCGTTGACATCGCCCAGCATGGCCAGACTGGCCGAAACCCCGCCCATGGTGGGGTCGGTCATCACCGAGACGAACGGGATGCGCTCCTCGCGCAGGCGCGCCAGTACCGCGCTGGTCTTGGCCATCTGCAGCAGCGAGAACAGCGCCTCCTGCATGCGCGCTCCGCCCGAGGCGCTGAAGCAGACCAGCGGGATCTGTTTCTCCAGCGCCCGATCCGCACCGCGCACGAAGCGCTCGCCGACCGCCGAGCCCATGGAGCCGCCCATGAAGCGGAAATCGAAGGCCGAGGCCACCAGTGGCCGGCCCAGCAGCTGCCCTTCCATCACCACCAGGGCGTCGCGCTCACCGGTGGATTTCTGCGCGGCCGCGAGGCGGTCCTTGTATTTCTTGGAATCGCGGAACTTGAGGACATCCGAGGATTCGATGTTTTCCGCAATCTCCTCGCGTCCCTGTTCGTCGAGGAAGGTCTCCAGACGCCGCCGCGCGTGCATGCGCCGGTGATGCCCGCACTTGGGGCAGACATCCAGATTGCGCTCCACCTCGGGACGGTAGAGCGTGGCATCACAACCTTCGCAACGCACCCACAGACCTTCCGGGACCCCGCGCTTGTTCGCGTTGTCGGTGCGGATGCGCGAGGGCATCAACTTTTCGAACCAGCTCATGCCGACTCCGTCACGGACGCAAAACGCGCATTCTACACCGAGCCGGCGGCACTCGTGGAGCGTGCCGCATCCATCGCGCGACGCATCTCACCGAGTTTGTCCGCCGCCGCACGGATGAAGCCCGCCGAATCCCCCGGATGGGCCTCCGCCAGACTGACCAGCGCACTGCCAACCACCACCGCGTCGGCCACCCGCGCCACGGCCGCCGCAGATTCCGCATCGCGGATCCCGAAGCCTACGCCCAGGGGCAGATCGGTGTATTGGCGGATCGCGTCCAGACGCTCATTCAGCGCCGAGGGATCCAGACTCTGCGAACCGGTTACACCCTTGAGCGAGACGTAATACACAAACCCGCGCGCAGCGCGGGCCAGGTGACCGATACGCTCGCTGGAGGTCGTCGGTGCCACCAGGAAGATCGGGTCAATTCCCGCCCGATCGAGCAGGCCGGTCACCTCGTCGCATTCCTCCGGCGGCAGGTCCACCGTCAGCAGGCCGTCCAGGCCAGCGGCAGCCGCAGCCTCGGCGAATGCCTCGAAGCCCATGCGTTCCACCGGGTTGAGATACCCCATCAGCACCACCGGCGTATCCGCGTCGCGTTCCCGGAACTGACGCACCATCTCCAGCACGTCGCGCAGCCCGGTGCCATGCTGCAGGGCCCGCTCGTGCGCGCGCTGGATCACCGGCCCGTCGGCCATCGGGTCGGAAAACGGGACCCCGAGTTCGACCAGGTCCGCGCCGGCGTCGACCAGCGCATGCATCAGGTCGACCGTGGCGCCCGGTTCCGGGTCGCCCGCGGTGATGTAGGGCACCAGGGCCGCACGCCCGGCCCCACGGCATTGTTCGAAGCGTTGCTGGATGCGGCTCACAGCGTAATCCCCTCGCGGTCGGCCACGGTGGCGAGATCCTTGTCGCCACGGCCGGACAGGTTGACGATGATGCTCTGGTCCGGACGCATGGTGGGCGCCAGCTCGAGCACGTGCGCGATCGCATGGCTGGTTTCCAGCGCCGGGATGATGCCCTCGGTGCGGGTCAGGCGGTGGAAGCCGGCCAGGGCCTGATCGTCGGTCACCGACACGTAGCTCGCCCGGCCGATGTCCTTCAGCCACGCATGCTCCGGCCCCACGCCGGGGTAGTCCAGCCCGGCCGAGATGGAGTGCGTGCCGATGATCTGGCCGTTGTCGTCTTCCATCAGGTAGGTGCGGTTGCCGTGCAGCACGCCGGGGCGCCCGGCGCCCAGCGGCGCGGAATGGCGGCCAGTGTCCACGCCCTCGCCGCCGGCTTCCACGCCGACCATCTCCACGGACTCATCCGCCAGAAACGGATGGAACAGACCGATGGCGTTGGAACCGCCACCCACGCAGGCCACCAGGGTATCGGGGAGGCGACCGGTCGCTTCCACGTGCTGCTCGCGGGCCTCGCGTCCGATCACCGCCTGAAAGTCGCGGACCATGGCCGGATACGGGTGCGGACCGGCGACCGTGCCAATGATGTAGAACGTGTCGTCGACGTTGGTGACCCAGTCGCGCATCGCCTCGTTCAGGGCATCCTTCAGGGTGCGGGTCCCGGAGGTCACCGGCACCACCTCGGCGCCCAGCAGGCGCATGCGGTAGACGTTGGGGGCCTGACGGCGGGTATCTTCCTCGCCCATGTAGATCACGCACTCCAGCCCCAGCCGAGCCGCGACGGTGGCGGTGGCCACGCCGTGCTGCCCGGCCCCGGTCTCGGCGATGATGCGCTTCTTGCCGAGATGCCGCGCCAGCAGTGCCTGGCCAATGGTGTTGTTCACCTTGTGCGCGCCGGTGTGGTTGAGATCCTCGCGCTTGAGATAGATCTGCGCGCCGCCCAGCTCGCGCGACAGCCGCTCCGCGTGATAGAGCGGATTCGGCCGCCCCACGAACTGCCGCAGATCGCGATCCAGCTCGGCCAGAAATGCCGGGTCCTTCATGTAGCGTTCGTACACGTCCTGCAGTTCGTCCAGCGCCCCCATCAGGGTCTCCGACACGAACCGCCCGCCGTACACGCCGAAATGCCCGCGGGCATCCGGGAACGCCCCCCAGTCGATCGCTTCACTCATTCAGTGTCACCTCGTTGCGTCGCACCGCGCGCACGAAGGCGCGCATGCGTTCCGGTTCCTTGATCCCGGGTGCGGACTCCACCCCGGAACTCACGTCGACCCCCCAGGGGCACGTTACGTTCAATGCCGCCTGTACCAACTCGGGATCCAGCCCGCCGGCCAGCAGCCACGGCCGTGGCAGGTCGGGCGGGATCCGCGACCAGTCGAAGCGGTGGCCGGTTCCGCCGGTACGCCCGCCACCGTGGCTGTCGAGCAGGAACCCGCGTGCCTGCGGGTGCGCGTCCATCGCCCGGCGCGGATCCGCATCGCCGGCCATCGCGACCGCCTTCAGATACGGCCGGCCGAACCGCGTACAGTCCGCCGCCTCCTCGTTCCCGTGAAACTGCAGGCAGTCCAGCGGCACGACGTCCAGGACCTCCTCCACCCGCCGGGGATCCGGATCCACGAACAGACCCACGGCGCTCACCAGCGGCGGCAGCGCCGCGGCAATCCCGGCCGCCTGCTCCGCGCCCACGCAACGCCGACTGGCCGGATGGAACACCAGGCCCACGGCATCGGCCCCGGCCTCAGCCGCCGCGCGCGCCTGTTCCGGGGTCGTGACCCCGCAGATCTTGATCCGATAACGCATGGGCCAAGCCTACCAGAACGCGCCTGATTCCCGCGGATACCCTGCCCGGGATCACCCTTACACACTGGCCGGCACCGGTCCCAGAACCGGCGCCTCCTGGTCCGGCATCGCAAATTCCGGCGGGTATTCCACCTGCACGAAGTACAGCCCCCCGGCCGGCGCCGTGATCCCCGACTGGCGCCGATCCCGCGCCGCCAGCACCTCGCGGGGCCAGTCCGGTTGTGCCCGGCCGTCGCCCACCGCCAGCAGTACGCCCGCGATGTTACGCACCATATGATGCAGAAACGCATTGGCATGCACGTCCACCAGCACGTACTCACCGCGCCGTCGGACCGTCAGTTCGTGCACGCGGCGCACCGGCGACTTCGCCTGACAGGCCGCCGCGCGCAGACTGGTGAAATCCTGCTCGCCGACAAAATGCCGCGCCGCCTCCTGCATCCGCGCGACATCCAGCGGCCGCCGCCACCAGGCCACGCGGCCCGCCTCCAGACCCGGCCGCACGGGTCGGTTCGCGATCACGTAGCGATACCGGCGGGAACGCGCCGCGAAACGGGCATGGAACGCCGGTGCGACCGGCTGCGCCCAGCGAATCGCAATCGAATCCGGCAGGTTGGTGTTGCCCCCCAGGATCCAGGCATGCGCCTCACGCCGGCTCGCGGTGTCGAAATGCACCACCTGAGCCGTGGCATGCACCCCCGCATCGGTTCTTCCGGCGCAGGTCAGCTCCAGCGGGTGATCCGCGACAAAGCCAAGCGCCTTCTCCAGTTTCTCCTGCACACTGGGCCCGTCCTTCTGCCGCTGCCAGCCCAGCCACGGCGTACCGTCGTATTCGACCCCGGCCGCCCAGCGCTGCAAGCCCGCCTCCGGTTCCCTTGTCTCGCCCATCCGCTGCCCGTACTCCCCGTCTTTCCTCGGTGCCGGTTCATCCCGTCACCCAACCGCCCCACTGCAACCCCAGTGCGACCATTCCCACCAGCGCCATCCAGCCGGTCTCCACTCCCCGCCAGCGATCCTCGCGCACCGGCATCGGGGAGCCCGGAGCGGGCTGTTCCGATTCGGCCGGATCCAGGGCCGCGTCCAGCCGCTGCACCAGCCATTCACGCACCGCATCCACCCTCGCCCTGCGGTCCCCCGACAGCCGGCCCCGCCGAGCTTCGATTCCGGCCCGGTCGCGTTCGAACGCCTCCAGCGCCAGGAACAGCCGGCGCGCGAAAGAGTGTCCGGCCCCCAGCGCTGAACCCCGCCGACCGCCCAGCACGCTGCCCAGGGCCGGCACCAGTTCCGTGCGCGCGTACCGATCCGTCAGCCAGACCACGGCCAGCACCACCAGCATCAGCGCCACGATCCGCGTAGCTGCCTCCAGCAGCCCCGCCGCGGTGCCTCCACCCACGGGCCACAGCCCGAAGAAAAGGGCCAGTGACAGGTAGAACCATTTCATGCGCCACCACATGCGCACCGCACGTTCCCACGGGAACGCTCGCAGCCCCGGGGCCAGCAGCAGGGCCGGCACCGTCACGGAGACGGCCACCGGGGATGCCGTCAGCACGGCCCCCGACAAGAGCAGAACGGCCCCCAGGGCCCCGATCGCCAGTTGCATGACCACCTCCCCAACGCGAAAAGGGGCCCGCAGGCCCCTCTCGCCGGTACGGTCCGGACCGCGGGCGAACCCGCCGACCGACCACCCCGTCAGGCGTCTTTCAGCTGGTCCTGGATCGCCCGGGCCCGCTCTTTCTCTTCATCCGACCCGGAGGCCATGATCTCGTCGATCAGGTCCTGCGCACCTTCCTGGTCACCCATGTCCGCATAGGCCTGGGCCAGATTCAGCCGGGTCTCGTTATCATCTTCGCCTTCGGCCGCCGGAGCCGCGGGTTCCTCCGCCGCCGGTTCGTCTGCTTCCGCGGACGCAACCGGTGGCTCGCCAGCGCCTGCTTCGTCGCCCAGCAACTCGTCCAGATCCATGGACGGCACATCGCCGCCGGCATCGCCACCGGCAGGCTGACTGTCATCGGAGGACGGCAGATCCGACTCCTCGATATCAAAGGACAGATTGTCGAGGTCGTCGAGATCCCCCGCCGCATTCCCGGCTTCCGAACCCTGGCTGGCAGCGGCCAGTTCTTCGTCGAGCCCGGTATCGGCCTCGAAATCCATGCCGCCATCGAGCTCACCGGCCGCCTTTTCCGGCGCCGTCGGCTCGCCCGAACCCGACGCCTCCTGTACCTCGGCAAAGCCGGACAGGTCGAACTCGCCGGCTTCATCGGCCGGTTCACTGGCCGCGGAGTCCGCGGCCGGCGCGCCCGCGGCCGCAGAAGCGTCGCCCGAGCCGGCTTCCAGGTCCGCGAGTTTCTCGCGGATCTCGCCGTGTTCCGGACCCAGGCGTTCGCGCAGGCTGGCCGCGGCCTGGCGCATCTCGGAGTCGCGTCCCTGAGCCGAGAACGCCTCCACCAGCTTCAGGCGATACTGGAGATTGCCGGGCTCATCGTCGATGGCCGAGGACAGGGTATCGACGGCCTGATCGTTCATGCCGTAGGCGAGGCAGACATCCACCTCGGCCAGCACATCGTCGGCGCTCATGCCCGCGGTTTCCGACGCCCCGCTTTCACCAACCGGGGTCGGCTCGCCCACCGCTTCTTCCGCCTGGCTCATGCCCGTGTCGTCCCCACCGCCCGGGCGCGCCGGAGTGGCCGGAACCTCGTCCTGCGGTTCCGCAGCGGAGTCGCCAGTCGAGGCGGCAACGGCGCCTCCGGCAGCCACCCCCGTGGCACCCGCCACCGCGGCGCCCGAAACGGACGCCTCGGACGCCTCGGACGCCTCCTCGCGGGCCTCGTAGCCGCTGCGCGGATCCGGGGTCGCCTTCACGCCGGAGTTGTCCACCCGGGCGTTGCGGTCGCCGCCCGGGCCACCCGGGCCGCCACCACGACCGCCGCGGGCGAATGCCAGCAGAACCAGCACCAGCAACACGACCAGGGCGATGGCCATCATCATCAGCAGCGGGTCGTTCATGATCCGCTGGTGCAGCGGAGCGTCACGTTCGGCCTCGGCCTCTTCCATGCGCGCCCGCAGTTCCGCCCGCTCGTCCTGCAGCTCCGCGAGCTGGCCTTCCAGCGTGGCCAGTTCCTCGCTGGCGATCTCGGCCACCTGTTCGCGATCCTGCAGGGATTCGCGCATGCGAGCGATTTCTTCCCGCATTTCGTCCATTTCGGCACGCTGCGAGATCAGGGCCTCCTGGACGACTTCGGGCGATTCGGCGATCAGCGCCGCTTCCTCACCTTCCGGCAGCACGTCGGTAACGATTTCGAGACGGTCATCCACTGCGTCCGCATCGTCTTCGGCCGCCACGGCTTCGCCGTCTTCGCGTTCGGATTCCTCTTCACGAGCTTCGGCGTCTTCCTCGGGCTCGTCTCTCACCTCTTCCTCGACGGCTTCTTCGGCCGCGTCCGGATCCGCCTCCTCGGTCACCTCTTCGGCGACCTCGGGCTCGGGCTCCGGCTCCGGTTCGGGACGCGTACGCGCCTGCCAGTCTTCGGTCTGACGCTGGATCTCTTCGCGCGCCCCGGCGGCGTCCACCGCTTCCAGCGCCGCACGATCGGGCGTGCTCAGTTCCACGTCGGCACGCAGCGCATTGACGTTGCCATCGATAAAGGCATCGGGATTTTCCCGCAGGAACGCGAGCATGGCCTGCTCGTTGCTGACCCCGCTCAGCCCTGCCCGCTGCACGATCGCATACAGCGTGTCGCCCGAGCGTACGCGATAGGTGTCCTGCGGGGCCCGGCGGTCGTCATCGGTCGCGGTGGTGCGTGCCGCCGCACGATCATCCGGAAGCGTTCCCGGAGGATCCAGCAGCAGGTTGAGTTCACGATAACTGCGCCCCCCGTCCCAGCGGGCTTCCAGAAGGATCCCGATGTAGGGCTCGCGCACGGGCTCGCGGGTGCGCAGGACGACCTCGCGATCCTGCCCTTCGCCACGCAGTTCAACCCGCAGGTCCCCCGGCACGCGGCCCCGGTCCAGTCCCGCCCGGCGGTACCGTTCTTCGGAGGCCTGACGCACCTGCAGCGATTCATCGGTCGCCGCCTCTCCGCGCAGCGCCACCCGGACATCCAGCGCCTGGTTCAACGTGGACCGGATCTGGGGATCGCCCAGCCCCACGGAGCTGGAAGAGGCCGGCGCGACCAGCAAAAGAATAATGAGCCCGAATAGTAACTTGCGCACGAACGTCCCCCTGTGTGTGCGTGGTTGCTGTCCGGGGCCGCCCGTGTCTCTGCCGACACGGGCTGTTGCCCGGCCCCTTGAACAATGAGGCTACCAGATCCCCGGCATATTGTGGGATTTAATCACAGGTAATCGCGGATCAAAACCTCGGCGATCTGGATCGTGTTCAAGGCTGCGCCCTTGCGCACATTATCGGAAACCACCCACATATCCAGTCCGCGGGGATGCGAAATGTCCTCGCGGATACGGCCGACGTACACCGCATCGGTGCCGCTGCTTTCGGTCACGGCGGTCGGGTACCCTCCGTCCTCGTGGCGATCCAGCACCTCGATGCCCGGTGCGGCCGCCAGCAATTCGCGCGCGCGTTCGGCCGAGATCTTCTCGCGGGTTTCGATGTGCAGCGCTTCGGAATGCCCGTAGAACACCGGGATGCGCACCGCCGTGGGGTTCATCTGGATGGACTCGTCGCCCATGATCTTGCGGGTCTCCCAGACCATCTTCATTTCTTCCTTGGTGTAGCCGTTATCCTGGAAGACATCGATATGCGGCAGCGCGTTGAACGCGATCTGCTTGGGGTAGACGCTGCATTCCACCGGGCGACCGTTCAGCAGGGCCGCAGTCTGGTGCGCCAGCTCCTCGATCGCGTCCTTGCCGGTACCGGAAACCGCCTGATAGGTGGCCACGTTCACGCGTTCCACGCCGACGGCGTCGTGCAGCGGCTTGAGCGCGACCAGCATCTGGATGGTGGAGCAGTTGGGATTGGCGATGATCCCGTGGCGCTCGTAGTCGCCCACCGCATCCGGATTGACCTCCGGGATCACCAGCGGGATCTCGGGGTCATAACGGAACTGCGAGGTGTTGTCGATCACCACGCATCCGGCCGCGGCCGCCTTCGGCGCGTATTCCTTCGACACCGACGCTCCCGGCGAGAACAGCCCGATATCCACCTGCGAAAAATCGAACTGCGCGAGGTCCTCCACAATCAGCTCGCGGTTCCCGTAGGAGACGGTGCTGCCGGCCGAGCGTTCGCTGGCAAGGGCATGCACCCGGTCCAGCGGCAGGTCGCGCTCGGCCAGGATGGAGAGCAGGGTCTCGCCGACGGCACCGGTGGCGCCGACGACGGCCACGTTGAACTTGCGATCACTCATGTCGGGGTCCTGTAACGTTAAAAAGGGTGTCAGGCGTCGTCCAGCGCAGCGACCAGGGCATCGCCCATACCCTGGGTCGACACCAGCTGCATGCCGTCGCCATGGATGTCCGGGGTCCGCAGGCCCTGATCGAGCACCCGCCCCACCGCGGCTTCCAGACGTTCGGCAAGGTCGTTGCGGTTGAGGCTGTGCCGCAGCATCATGGCAATCGACAGCACGGTCGCCATCGGATTGGCCTTGCCCTGCCCGGCAATGTCCGGCGCGGAGCCATGGATCGGTTCGTACAGGCCGACGCCCTCGCTGTTCAGCGAGGCCGAGGGCAGCATGCCGATGGACCCGGTCAGCATCGCCGCGGCATCCGAAAGAATGTCCCCGAACATGTTGCTGGTCACCATCACGTCGAACTGCTTGGGGTCGCGCACCAGCTGCATGGCCGCGTTGTCCACATACATGTGGGACAGTTCGACCTCGGGGAACTCCTTGCCCACGCGCTCCACCACCTCGCGCCACAGCTCCGAGACCTCCAGCACATTGGCCTTGTCCACCGAGCACAGGCGCTTGTTGCGCTTCATCGCGGCCTCGAATCCGACCCGCGCGATGCGCTCGATCTCGGATTCGGTGTAGCCGGCGGTGTTGTAACCGTAGCGCTGCCCGTCGCGCTGTTCGATGCCGCGCGGCTGGCTGAAGTAGATACCCCCGGTCAGTTCGCGCACGATCAGCAGATCCAGCCCGCTCACCACCTCGGGCTTGAGGGTGGAGGCCGAAGCCAGCTGCGGGTAGAGGATCGCCGGGCGCAGATTGGCGAACAGTTCGAGATCGGAACGGATCCCCAGCAGGCCGCGCTCGGGGCGCAGATCGCGTTCCAGGGATTCGTACTGCGGGCCGCCGACCGCGCCCAGCAGGATCGCATCGGCGCGGCGCGCCTGCTCCCGCGTCGCCTCGGGGTAGGGGTGCCCGGCCGCATCATGCGCCGCCCCGCCGATCAGGCCCTGTTCGATCTCCAGTTCGAGGCCGCCGATCTCGGCGACGCGTTCCAGCACCTTCAGCGCCTCCGCCACGATCTCGGGCCCGATCCCGTCACCGGGCAATACCAGAATTCGGTTCACAAACCTCTCCTAACCATCAGATCTATCGAATTTCTTTTCCACCCGCAGGAGGCCAGCCCTCTGGCCGATTGGGCGCCAGGACAGGCTCCATCGGCCAGAGGGCTGGCCTCCTACGGGGGTAACCCCGTCCCGGCGCCCGGTCGGCCAGACCGTTATTCCACCATCCACGGGCGTTCCTGCCGCAGGCGTTCTTCATAGGCACGAATATCGTCCGCGAACTGCAGGGTCAGGGCAATGTCGTCCAGCCCGTGCAGCAGGCGGTGGCGGCGGTCCTCATCCAGCGTGAAGCGGAACACCGTAGCGTCCGGCGCGGTCACGGTCATCTCTTCCAGGTTGACCTCGACCTGCGCGCCCGGATTCGCTTCGACCTGCTCGAACAGGTTCTGCACCTCGTCCTCGGCCAGCACCACCGGCAGCAGCCCGTTCTTGCAGCTGTTGGAGAAAAAGATGTCGGCGAACGACGGCGCGATCACCGCGCGAAAGCCGAAGTCGGTCAGCGCCCACACCGCGTGCTCGCGCGAGGAACCGCAGCCGAAGTTCTTGCGCGCCAGCAGGATGGTCGCCTGGTCATACGGCGGCCGGTTGAGCACGAAGTCGGGGTTCGGCCGGCGCTGCGAGTGGTCCATGCCCGGCTCGCCCGGGTCCAGGTAGCGCCAGTCGTCGAACGCGTTGGGGCCGAAGCCGGTGCGCTTCACCGACTTCAGGTACTGCTTGGGGATGATCGCGTCGGTATCGACGTTGGAGCGGTCCAGCGGCGCGACGATCCCCTTGTGCACGGTAAAGGCCTGCATCGCTCAGCCCTCCAGCTCGGACGGTTCGATGAAATGCCCGGCGACGGCCGCCGCGGCCGCCAGCGCGGGGCTGACCAGATGCGTACGTCCGCCCTGCCCCTGGCGGCCCTCGAAGTTGCGGTTCGAGGTCGAGGCGCAGCGCTCGCCCGGCTCCAGGCGGTCGGCGTTCATCGCCAGGCACATGGAGCAGCCCGGCTCGCGCCACTCGAAGCCGGCATCCAGGAAGATGCGGTCCAGCCCCTCCTGCTCCGCCTGCTGTTTCACCAGCCCGGAGCCCGGCACCACCATCGCCAGCTTGATGTTATCGGCCTTCTTGCGGCCCTTCACCACCTCGGCGGCAGCACGCAGGTCCTCGATGCGCGAATTGGTGCAGGAGCCGATGAACACCTTGTCCGGGCGGATCTCGGTCATCGGCGTATTCGGCTGCAGATCCATGTATTCCAGCGCGCGCTGCATGCCCTCGGCACGTACCGGGTCGGACTCGGCTGCGGGGTCCGGCACGCGGCCGTCGATCGGCGCGACCATCTCCGGCGAGGTGCCCCAGCTGACCTGCGGGGCGATCCCGGCGGCATCCAGCTCCACCACCGCGTCGAACTCGGCATCCGGGTCGGAAACCAGCGTACGCCAGTACTCGGCCGCGCGTTCGAACATCTCGCCGGTGGGCGCCTGCGGCTTGCCACGCACGTATTCGATGGTCTTCTCGTCCACCGCCACCATGCCCGCGCGGGCCCCGGCCTCGATGGACATGTTGCAGATACTCATGCGCCCCTCGAGCGACAGGCTGCGGATCGCCGACCCGGCAAACTCGATCGCATAGCCGGTGCCGCCCGCGGTGCCGATACGGCCAATGATCGCCAGCACGATATCCTTGGCGGTCACGCCCGGGCGCAGCTCGCCCTCCACGCGGATCTGCATCGCCTTCGTCTTTTTCTGCCACAGGCATTGCGTGGCCAGCACATGCTCCACCTCGGAGGTGCCGATACCGAAGGCCAGCGCGCCCAGCGCGCCATGCGTGGAGGTATGCGAGTCGCCGCAGACCACGGTCATCCCCGGCAGGGTCGCGCCCTGTTCCGGGCCGATCACGTGCACGATGCCCTGGCGCACGTCGGCCATCGGAAAGAACTTCAGCCCGAAGCCGGACACGTTGCTCTCCAGCGTCTCCACCTGGGTGCGCGAGACCGGATCCTCGATCCCGGCATCGCGGTTGGTGGTGGGCACGTTGTGGTCCGGCACCGCCAGCACGGAATCGCCGCGCCACGGCTTGCGCCCGGCCAGGCGCAGACCCTCGAAGGCCTGCGGACTGGTCACCTCGTGCACCAGATGGCGATCAATGTAGAGCAGCGTGGAGCCATCCGGCTCCTCGCGTACCACATGCGCCTCCCACAACTTGTCGTACAGGGTCTTGCCTGCCATTCCTCACTCCCGCGGCCACGCCGCGATATTCCGAGCCATATCTTCGCTGAACGGCCGTAAAAGCCCCCTGTGGGAGGCCAGCCCTCTGGCCGATTCGACGTTGGGGCAAATCGGCCAGAGGGCTGGCCTCCTACGGGCGGGCCTACCGATCACATCGTCACTCTGCGGCTGCCGCGATATTCTTTCAAATCCGATTTCTTATCCGTATCATTCCATGCGGTTATCCATCGGCGGCAGACGAGCCGGATTCCGCCATCGAATCGGCCATTATCGCACGCAACCCCCGGAGAGACAGGCATGCGCCCGGAACAACTGAGTGTCGAATCCCTGCAGGCCTTCGTCGCGGTGGTCGACACGGGTGCGTTCTCCGCCGCAGCCGAACGTCTGCACCTGACGCAACCAGCGATCAGCAAGCGCATTCAGGCCCTGGAGGCCACCCTGGAACGCCCGCTGTTCGAGCGCCAGGGACGGCGCGTGCGCCCGACCGAGGTGGCCGAACGCCTGCTGCCCGAGGCGCGCGAGATCCTCGCCCGGCTGCGGGCGATCGAACAGCAGATCGCCGATCTGGACACCGTGGTACGCGGTCGCATCCGCCTGGCCACTTCCCATCACATCGCGCTGCACCGCCTGCCCGACCCGCTGGCCGCGCTGGGCGGGCGCTACCCGGACCTCGAACTCGAGCTGGCATTCATGGACTCCGAAGCGGGTATCCAGGCCGTGCTGCACGGCGACGCCGACCTGGCCCTCGCCACGCTGCCCGAGTCGCTGCCCGACGGAATCGAGGCCCGGACCGTGTGGACCGACGAACTGGTGCCCATGATCGCCCGCGCGCAGGCCATCCGTACGCCCGGCGACACCCTCGCGCGCCTGCGGGACTGGCCGGCCATCCTTCCCCCGGTGGATTCCACCACCCGTCGGCGGATTGAACAGGCCCTGGCCACGGCGGAGCTGCGCCCGGCCGCCGCCCAGGAGAGTCCCTATCTGGAGGTCATCCGCATGATGATCGTCGCCGGCCTCGGCATCGGCTTTCTCCCGCGCGACATGGCCACCGAGGAGCTCGCGGTGCTCGACTGGCCCGGGCCGCCCGTCCTGCGTTCACTGGGTTGGGTGCGTCATGCCGCGCGCTACCATTCGCGGGCCCTGCAGGCGGTGATCGAGAAACTGGAGGGTTCCGGCCCGCCCGCCTGACACGGCTCAGTTGACCACGGGTCTGGCGGCGTCTCCGGCAGCCGCGCGCACGCAGTTGCGTCCGGCGGACTTGGCTTCGTACATGCCCAGATCCGCCCGGCCGAGGGCCGCATCGATCGACTCCTCCGGCATCCAGGCGGCGACCCCCACGCTCGCGGTCATGCGCACCACCGCGCTCCCGCTCTGTACGCAAAGGGCCTGAACCTCCGAGCGCAGGCCCTGAGCGCGCTTTTCCGCCTGCTCCAGGGACATCCCCGGCAACAGCACGCCGAACTCCTCACCGCCGAGCCGCGCCAGGGTCTCCCCGGGCTTCAGGGTATCTCTGAGCACGCGCGCCACGCTGCGCAGGACCTCGTCGCCCACTGCATGACCGTGACGATCGTTCACGCCCTTGAAGTGGTCCAGATCCAGCAGCACGACCGTCATCGGCTCCTCCTCCAGACGCGCGCGATGGCGGGCCGCCTCGGCGGCATCGAAGAATCCGCGCCGGTTGGCCACTCCGGTCAGCGGATCCGTGGTGGACATGCGCACCAGCCGGTCAAGCGCCGCAAACTGCCAGTGCCGCAGCACGTCCTCGCGATGGGCGATGGCCAGAAGGACCAGCAGCACGAAGGAGACGAACAGTCCCGCCAGATGGGCCTCGCTCCCCTGCACATCGTCGGTCTTGCCCAGCGCAACCGCCCACGTCGCCAGCAGCAGAACTCCGGTCAGGCCCCAGCGCCAGCGCCCGGTGTTAGGCAACAGCAGCACGAACACCATCCCGACAAAGGCGAACTGGCTGGTATCCAGGACCGGACTGGAGTGCTCCAGTCCGTGGACGAAAGTCAGGGCCAGCGTCAGCAACGCTACCCCGAGCCCCGTCAGCGGCGCGATGGTCAGCAGACCCTCCGGCCAGCGCCATACGCTCAGAGCCGCCCCGAGCAGCATCGCCGCGAATACCCCCCGCAACACGAACGCCACTTCCAGCCACCCGCCTTCCAGCTGCGCCAGATCCAGCGGCACCAGCGCCGCCAGCATCGCCAGGATCAGTGCGAGCACCACCAGAAACGTCACTCGCATCCCGCGGGATCGCTCGCTGCGGAACCGCGCCTCCAGCGCATCGTCGGCGAACGCCGCAGTCCAGGGTGACGGTCGCGGCAGCGGAACCGGAAGGTGGCCGTGCGTCATGTAGCCTCGATGATCGACCACCCGCTTCCCCTTCGAATGGATATTGACAGCGCAGGATCCCACGACAGGTGTGAGCGTACCAGAGGCATACCGTGACCGGCACGCCGGATCGTTCAGGCGTGCATGGCCTCGCGCGGCAGCGCCGAGGAGATCATCCAGGCGGCAAAGACAAACAGCGTGGAGGCCACAAGCGCCCCCTCCAGCCCCCAGAGCATGAAGATGGCACCGGAGGCGACGGTCCCGACCAGACGCCCCCCGGCATTGGCCATGTAGTAAAAGCCGACCTTCATCGCAACGCGGTCGGCCTCGGCGTAGTCGAGGATCAGGAAGGAGTGCACAGCGGAGTTGATGGCGAACACGACGCCGAACAGGCCCAGCCCGACCATCAGCACCCACGCCGGGTCCAGGCCGGCCTCCAGGCCGATCACGATGGCCAGCGGCAGCAGCATGAGAACGAACGCCCACAGGCGCGCGGTCAGCCCGGTCGGATGCACCCCGCCCCGGCCCAGCAGGCGCGGCACCGACGCCTGCACGATGCCGTAGCCGATCACCCACAGCGCCAGAAACGCCCCCACCTGCATGTGGTTCCAGTCCAGGGTCGCGCTCAGGAACACCGGCAGCGCGACCACGAACCAGACATCGCGCGCGCCAAACAGGAAAAAGCGCGCGGCCGACAGCACGTTGATCGCGGTGGAGTTCGAGAACATCCGGGTGAACTTCGGCTTGCCGCCGACCTTGCCCAGGCCACGCGGCAGCCCGACCACCGAGAACAGCATCACCACACCCAGCATCCCGGCGAGAATCACCAGCGCCAGCTGGAATCCGACCGAGTACAGCAGCGCGCCACCGACGAAGAAACCGACCCCCTTCAGCGCGTTCTTGGAGCCGGTGAGCACCGCGACCCAGCGAAACAGACGCCCTTCGCCGTCGCCGGCGACCAGCTTCACGCCGGATTTCGCGCTCATCTTGTTCAGGTCCTTGGCGATCCCCGACAGGGCCTGCGCGAACATCACGTACGCCACCCCCAGCCAGGCCTCGGGCACCGTGAGCATCAGCAGGGCCGCCACCTGCAGCAGCGTCCCGCCGATCATCGTCGTGTTCACCCCCAGCCGCGCGGCCAGCCAGCCACCGGTCAGGTTGGTGACCACCCCGAACAGCTCGTAGAACAGGAACAGGAAGACGATCTCCAGCGGGCTGTAGCCCAGCTGGTGGAAGAACAGCACGACCAGCATGCGGATCGCGCCGTCGGTGATGGTGAACGCCCAGTAGTTCGCGATGATGCGCGCGTAGGCGCCCACACCGAGGACCGGCGAAGCGTCAGGATCGGGACCAGGGAAACACTGATTCATGTACACGCTCGCGCTCGAGTCGCTTTTGCGTGCGGACAAGGCGCGGTGACCGCCGTGCAGTCATTCTGCACAAGGGAGCCGCAACGCCGTGCGCGCACAAAAGCGGCCGAGCCCCTTCGGGGTTGGCACCCCGGGTTCCCCGATCCTGCGTTGCGGCCCTTGCCGGTAGAACCACTACCGGCTGCGCACCGCGCCTTGTCTCGGAAAACCCGGGGTGCCAACGCGAGCGTGTACATGGATCAGTGTTTCCCTGGGGGCCGCCTTGCTCATCGCGGCGGGGAGTGTAGAGAAAAAGCATGAACGCCGCATTACGCCACGGCGGGGCAACGCGCACCCCGCCGTGGCCGTCGACTCATGCTCAGAAATCGCCGGTGCGGCCGGCTTCGACGATGCTGTAGATCGTGTCTCTCACCTCGCGGGCAACTTCTTCCAGATCCTCGGGCAGATCCGTGGCATGCATCATCATGTCCATGTTGGTGGTCACGATCCAGCCCTGGCCCTCGTCGTCCTCCACCACCGCGATGCGACACGGCAGGAAACTGGCAAAGATGATGTCGTGCTGCACCATTTGATTCGCGATCAGGGCATCACAGAACGCCAGTATGCGCATGTAGTTGCCCTCGCCGCCCATGGCCGTCACCTGCTCGGAAAGCGGCAGGTTCGCCACTTCCTGAAAGTTGCGCAGATTGGCCCGCAGCTGCATCGACTCCACCGCCTCCTCGACGCTCACCCCGTCCTCGATCCGGAACACCTCGGCGCTGTGCCGCACCATCTTCTGAAGCGTTTCACGATCGAGTTCCGGTTCCTGCGCCGCATCCGGCGCCGAAGCCAGCAGGCCCGGAGTCCAGCCCAGCAGCAGCAAAAACAGAATCCACCGTTTCATGTTCCACCTCCCGCCGTTGCGCGGCCCCCGGCCGCTTCATCGAAGGCTAGACCACTCACCGGAATACCGGAGCCGGACAACCAAAAAACCCCGTGCCGCTCGTGCGACACGGGGTTTGCCATGGAGTCCCTGCGACCGCGGCACACGATCGCTCGGGCCGTCTGCGCCGGGGGGTCAGGCGCTGGCCGCGGCCATCACCGCGTCCGGGATGCGCGGGGCCTCGTTGCCCAGGCGCCGGCCGGCGGCGTTCAGGACCGCCTGCAGGGTCGCGGCCGTGGTGTCCTCGCCCAGGGCCACGCCCACCGAGCGCTCGCCGTCCACCGAGACATCCACCGCGGCCATCGCGCGCGCCTCGGTCCCGGCCTCCACCGCGTGCTCGTCGAAGTGGCTGACGCGCACCTCCACGCCGCGGCTGGCGTGCAGCGCCTCGGCCAGCGCCTCCACCGCGCCGTGGCCGGCCCCGTTCAGGCGGGTCTCCTGTCCGGGCGGGCCCACGGTGGCATCCAGGCGCACCACCGGCCCTTCCTTCTCCATTTCGTAGCGCACCAGATCCCAGCCCGGCACCGGCGCCAGGTAGTGCTTCTCGAACAGCTCGTGGATGCGCTGCGAGGTCACTTCCTCGCCGGAGGCCTCGGCGTCCTGCTGCACGATGCGGGCAAACTCCACCGCCAGCCAGCGCGGCAGCTCGATGCCGTAGTCGCGCTCCAGCACGTGGGTCACCCCGCCCTTGCCGGACTGCGAGTTGATGCGCACCACCTCTTCGTAGCGCCGTCCCAGGTCGCCCGGGTCGATCGGCAGGTAGGGCACGTTCCAGTGGCCGCCATGCTCGCGGTAATGCGCCAGACCCTTGCGGATCGCATCCTGGTGGCTGCCGGAGAAGGCCGTGTAGACCAGCTCGCCGGCCCACGGATGGCGCGGATGGATCGGCATGTCGGTGCATTCCTTGTACACCTCCATCAACCGCTCCATGTCGGACAGGTCGATGGTCGGGTCGATGCCCTGCGAATACAGGTTCATGCCAACGGTGACCAGGTCCATGTTGCCGGTGCGCTCGCCGTTGCCGAACAGCGTGCCCTCCAGGCGGTCGGCCCCGGCCAGCAGGCCCAGTTCGGCCGCGGCCACGCCGGTGCCGCGGTCATTGTGCGTATGCAGCGACACGCAGATGTGCTCGCGCCGCTGCACGTGATCGCAGAACCACTCCACCTGGTCGGCGAACACGTTGGGCGTGGCCGACTCCACCGTAGCCGGCAGGTTGATGACCACCTTCTGGCCCCGATCCGGGCGCCAGATCGCGGTCACCGCGTCGACCACCTCGACTGCGTAGTCCAGCTCGGTGGTGGAGAAGCTCTCCGGCGAGTACTGGAAGATCCAGTCGGTCTGCGGGTACTTCGCGGCGTAGTCGCGCACCCAGCGCGCGCCGTTCTCGGCGATGCCACGGATGCCGTCGCGGTCCATGCGGAACACCTGCTCGCGCTGCGCCGGGTTGGTGGAGTTGTACACGTGCACCACCGCGCGCGGCGCGCCCTCCAGGGCCTCGAAGGTCCGCGCGATCAGATCCTCGCGCGCCTGGGTCAGCACCTGTACGTACACGCCCTCGGGGATGCGCTGCTCGTCCACCAGCCGGCGGGTGAAGTCGAAGTCGATCTGCGAAGCGGCCGGGAAGCCGATCTCGATCTCCTTGAGCCCGATGTCCACGAGCACCTCGAAGAAGCGCATCTTCTGCTCCACGCTCATCGGGTGCACCAGCGCCTGGTTGCCATCCCGCAGGTCCACCGCGCAGAAACGCGGGGCCGCGGTCGTGCGCTGCGCCGGCCAGCGCCGGTCCGCCTTGTCGATCGGCGGGAAGGGGGCGTACTTGGTGTGATCGAAACTCATGACGATCGGTCTCCTGAATCCGGATACTTACGGCTTTCTTCTTGGGACAACAGAATAACGCAGAGTTCGCCGCAGGGAATTGCGAATTACCCCCATGCCGCTTTCTTTTCGCCACGAGATTGCGCCGGATGGCCCGTGCGCGCAAGATTCGGCTCATGGAAAACGAACTGCACCGCCTCGATCGCTACGACCGCCACATCCTCGAGATCCTGCAGGAGGACGCCGGCATCTCCAACCAGGCGCTGGCCGAGCGCGTGGGCCTCAGTCCGTCACCCTGCCTGCGTCGGGTACGGGCCCTGGAAAGTGCCGGGATCATCCTGCAGCGCGTGGCCCTGCTGGACCGGAGGCGTCTGGGCCTGGAGCTGACCGCGCTGATCCATATCGGCATGGATCGGCACACCCCGGAACGTTTCGCCCACTTCGAGGAAACGGTGGCCACCTACCCCGAGGTCCAGCGCTGCTACCTGATCACCGGCCAGGCAGCCGACTACATGCTGCAGGTGGTGGTTCCGGACATGGATGCCTATCAGGAATTCCTGCTGCGGCGCATCACAAGGCTGGAGGGGGTGGACAGCGTGCACTCCAGCTTCGTGCTGCGCCGGGTGCTGGACCGCACCGCGCTCCCGCTGGACTATTCCCCGGGATGATCCGGGCGGCGCTCAGACCTCCGGGGTCTCGCCACTGACCGGCGCGGCCGGGGCCGCCGAGCCGTCGGCGACAAAACGATGCCCCTGGCGCAGGCAGTAGCGCAGCCACTTGTACAGGAAGCGGTTGTGCCGCCAGCGACAGCCCAGGCCCGGCTGACCCGCGAGGGTATCGATCATGCGGTCTTCCCCGGTACTGCGGCAGTAGCGCCCCAGCACCTCGGCCTGGCGGGCGTCGTGGAACATGCGCACCCGCACGTCCGGCTGCTCGCGCACCCGGTCGCCTTCGCCGAAGCGGTAGGTCAGGCGCAGCGTGGTGGTGTAACGGGTGCGCTCCAGCACCTCCAGATGAAGATCGAGGGCCCCGTCCACGCGCGATACGGCCCGTCCGCCCACGGCGGCGGGATCGGGACACAGGCGGCGCAACTGCAGATAGTTGTCCTCGTAGAGCTCCATCAACGCGGCGAAGGTGACGGGCCGCGGCTGGAGGTACGCGGGGGTACGGCTGTCCAGCAACATGGCGGCGGAGTCTAACAGCCCTGCGCCGCCACCGTCCGGCATCCCGGCGCTCAGAGCGGACACCCCCGTACGTTTCTGCTACCGTCGGGATAAAGTCAGGGGAGTCACGCAGCACATGGACATCAGCGTCGTCACCACCCATCCGTTCGAAGACCAGAAGCCAGGCACGTCGGGTCTGCGCAAGCGCGTCAGCCGCTTCCGCCAGCCGCATTACCTGGAGAACTTCGTCCAGGCCGTATTCGACAGCCAGCCCGCGCTGGAAGGGGCCGAACTGGTGCTGGGCGGGGACGGCCGTTTCCACAACCGCGAGGCGATCCAGACCATCCTGCGCATGGCCGCCGCCAACGGCGTCGGCCGGGTGGTGGTCGGGCGCGGCGGGCTGCTGTCCACGCCGGCCGCCAGCCACCTCATCCGCAGCCGCGGTGCCACCGGGGCCCTGATCCTGTCCGCCTCGCATAACCCCGGGGGACCGGAAGGCGACTTCGGCATCAAGTTCAACACCGCAGCGGGCGGACCGGCTCCGCCCGCGGTCACCGACGCCATCCACGCCCGCAGCCAGGCCATCACCCATTACCGCATCCTCAAGGAAGCGGTGCACGTGGATCTGGATCATCTGCAGGCGACCACCCTGAACGGCATGGACGTGGAGGTGGTCGATCCGGTCGCCGCCTACGCGGATCTGATGGACGAGCTGTTCGATTTCCACGCCATTCGCGAGCTGCTGGCCGGCGACTTCCGACTCCGCTTCGATGCCATGCACGCGGTGACAGGCCCGTATGCGGAAACCCTGCTCGTGGACCGCCTGGGGGCGGCCCCGGAAAGCATCCTGCGGGCAGAACCACTGGGCGATTTCGGCGGCGGACACCCCGACCCCAACCTGGCCCACGCGCGCCAGCTTCGCGAGGCGATGTTCGGCCGCGACGCCCCGGACTTCGGTGCCGCCTCCGACGGCGACGGGGACCGCAACCTGATCCTCGGGCGGCATTTCTTTGTCACCCCGTCGGACAGTCTCGCCATCATGGCGGCCAACGCCCACCACATCCCTGCCTTTGCCGATGGCCTGCGCGGGGTGGCGCGCAGCATGCCCACCAGCCAGGCGGTGGACACCGTGGCCGAGGCCCTGGGCATCCCCTGCTACGAGACGCCCACCGGCTGGAAGTTCTTCGGCAACCTGCTGGATGACGGGCGCATCCGCCTGTGCGGCGAGGAGAGCTTCGGCACCAGTTCCGACCACGTGCGCGAGAAGGACGGCCTGTGGGCGGTCCTGTTCTGGCTCAACCTGCTCGCCGTGCGCCGGCAGTCGGTGGAGACCATCGTGCGCGAGCACTGGGAGCGTTTCGGCCGGCACTACTACACCCGGCACGATTACGAGGGGATCCGCAGCGAACACGCCGAGGCGGTGATGGATCGCGTGCGCGACCGGCTGGCCACCCTGCCGGGACAGTCGCTCGCCGGACAGACGGTCCGGGCCGCCGACGATTTCGCCTACACCGACCCGGTGGACGGATCAGTGGCCGAAGGTCAGGGCCTGCGGGTGATGTTCGAGAGCGGTGCGCGCATCGTCTTCCGGCTGTCGGGCACCGGCACCGAGGGAGCAACGCTGCGCCTGTACATCGAACAGCACGAAACCGCCCCGGAGCGGCTCGACCTGGATCCTCAGGAAGTGCTGCGGCCGCTGATCGACGCCGCCGGCGAACTGGGCGATATCCCCGGGCTGACCGGCCGCCGGAGCCCCGACGTCATCACCTGACCCTTCAGGGCCTGATCCGTCCGGGCCGGAAGGGTCAGGGGGCGAGCTGCAGGGTCATCGCCCCCTCGTCCACTTCCACCGACTCGATCCCCGCCTGCAGGCCCCGGAAGGGTTCCAGGGCCAGCAGGTCTTCGTCCTTCAGCCCGCCCAGCCAGGCATCCGGGAGCGGGATTCCGGCCACACTGACCCCGACCAGGCGCGCGCGCACGCCCTCGTCCTCGGTGGTCTCGAAGTGCACCCCGGAATTGACGTTCAGGGTGCGTCCGCCCAGCAGCGGGACCTCGGCGGGGACATCCACCCGTACCCGGGTGCTGACCTGCCCCGGGGTCAGGCGCACCGACACGCGATTGGCCAGATCCGGATCGCGCGCGATCAGCGCGTTGAGTTCGCGTTCGGAAAACGCGATCCGGCGCGCGGCGTCGTCTTCCTCGTAGAGTTCGGGGATCAGCGGCTCGGCGTCCGGGTCGTCCAGTTCCACGATCGCCCCGCCGCGTTCGGCGTCCGGACGCGGCACGGCCGGTTCCCGCGTGCGCTCCAGGGCCTGCAGCTTGTCGTCCAGTGCCTGCTGCTCCTCGACATCCAGTTCCACGGACTTCGGCTCGCCCGACTGCAGCTGCACCCAGCCCCAGAATCCGGCCCAGATGATCGCCAGGCCGAGCAGGATCAGCAGGTAGCGCGGCGGGCGCCCGGTAGAACCGGCCACACCCTTGCCGGTGGAATCGCGTTGGGCCATGTCAGGGGTCTCGGTGTAGGTCCGCCGGCATCGTCGCCGCCGGGTCGCGGCGCGTCAAATGAAATCGAACAGCGACAGCCGGCTGGTCTCGCTGTAGGTCTGCTGCGCCGCCTGCAGCGCGACCTGCTGCTGGTTGAAGCGACTGATGGCCTCGGCATAGTCGAGGTCGCGGATATCGGAGGCCGCGGTTTCCAGATCCAGCAGGCGGTCCTCGTTGAGCTCGGTCTGGTCGTCCATGGTCTTCAGCCGTGAGCCCACGTCGGCCCGGGTCTCGTTGAAGTTTTCCAGCGAGGCATCCAGGTCAGCCAGGGCGGTGTTGGTGGCGGTCGCCAGGCTGGCCCGGTTCTCCCGCGTACCGGTGCCGTCCTCCAGTGCGCCGATGATGTCATCCAGGGTGGAGAAGATGTCCTTGTTGCCCGCCGGACGCGAGAGCACCTCGTCACCGGCCTGAGGATCCCCGCTGAGGGTCACCGACCGCCCGGCAAAATCGATGGATTCCCCGGACACAAACGGCTGCCCGTCCAGTGGCTCTCCGTCGGGTCCGTCGACGGTGTTTCCATCCGCATCCCGCACGCTGTAGGCCATCTCGCCATCGGCATTCTCCGCGAACTCGATGGTGTACTCCTCGCGGTCCAGCTCGCGAACGTCGTACACCTCGGCCTTGTCGATCACCAGCGAGCTGTCATTCTCGCGGTTGGCCACCTCGGCGGTGGCGCGGCCGTCATTCTCCGCGACGTTCATGAACACGTCCGCACCGGTGTCGCCGACCGGCACCGAGCGGGTCGGCGAGATCTCGACCTCACGCACGCTGCCGGTGCCCTGAGCACCCTCGTAGCGGACCGTGCCCTCGCCGTCCTGCTTGAACGGCTGCTCCAGCGAATTGGTCCCGGCAAAGATGTACTCGCCGTTGGGATCGCGGGTATTGGCGATCTCGAACAGCTCGTCGCGCAGCTGGCGCAGCTCGTTCGCCTGGTAGCGCCGGGTCTCGTCGGTCTGGCTGTCATTGTTGCCGGCCACCACCAGTTCGCGCGCCCGCTGCAGGGCATCGGTGCCCGACTGCAGCAGCGACTCCTGCTGTTTCAGGCGCGGCTGCGCGTTGTCGATGTTGCGCTGGTACTGCTCGGTGGCGCTGATGATGCGTTCGAACTGGTTGGTCTGGGTCGCGCCGCTGGGGTCATCGGAGGGCCTGAGGATCCGCTCACCGGAGCCCAGCTGCAGCGACGTCCGGTTCATCTCGGACTGGTTGCGCTGGATCTGGTCGATCCCGGTCTGGAAGATCTGGGTGGTCGATATGCGCATCGTTTCATCCCCGGATGCCGCGGCATCCCGTCAACTTCTGTACACCGTCGTTCGGATGCGGGCCCATCAGCCGCGCACCGCGCCCAGCAGACTGTCGAACAGGCTGTTGCCGATCTGGATCACCTGCGCCGAGGCCTGGTAGGCCTGCTGATAGCGCAGCAGGTCCGCCGCCTCTTCGTCCAGGTTCACGCCGGATACCGACTCGCGCTGCTCACGCGCCTGGTCCAGCTGGGCGCTGGCCGATTCCTCGGCCACCTGCGCCTGGCGGGTCTGCGTGCCAACGCTGGCGATCAGGCTGTTGTAGGCGTCGCCGAAATTGCGGCGTCCTTCAACCTGATCCGCCTCGGCGAGCTCGTTCATCGCCTTCATGTTGCGGTTGTCGCCTTCACGATTCTCGTTGGTGAAGACCTGGAAGCTGTCGTCTTCCTCGGGGGTGCCGCGGATCTCCATTTCCCAGCCGTCACCGGTGAGGCGATAGACCCCGTCGTCCACCTCCTCGGTCTCCAGCTCCTCGCCGTCCGAGCGCACGAACTCGTCCCCGTCGAAGGTGATCTCCAGCCCGTCGATACTGCCGTCAAACGCCTCACCATCGGGGTCCGGGTCCGTCGCGGCGATCTCGCTCACCTGCGCCGAGCCGACGTTTTCCGCGCCCTCCTCGGCCCGCAGGGCCGCCGCAGCCGCCAGTTCGTCGCCATCCTCCATCAGCACATCCATCTGCCCGACGCCGGTACGCGTGGGCTGGATCAGCCATTCCCCGGTGATGTCTTGATCTTCCAGCTCCGACAGATCCACCGCCAGCCCATCGATCCGCAGGACCTCATCCTCGATCTCGAAGTCGTCCAGAACCCGGTTGTCCGAGGCGCGCCGAACTTCGTATTCCCCTTCGTCATCACGCAGCAGGCGATAGTCGTCGGTGGTCAGGGCCGAGGCGTCCTCGATGCTCACCTCGGGATTGGCACCGGGCTTCGGATCCCCCGCACCCCACACCTGTGGCTCACCCAGCGAGAAGATCGGCCCGCCCTGCTCACCGTTGAGGTCCAGACCCAGCTGGTTCTGATGGTTGAAGCTTTCACCCAGGGAATGCGCGATCTGGCCGAGGGTGTTCTGCGCCTCGTCGATCAGGCCGCCGCGCGTCTCCAGCAGGGCCCCCAGCTCGCCGCCCTGGATGAACCGCGAGATACTGGCGGTGCCGTCACCGCTGGGCACGCCGATATCCAGCTGGTCGGGGTCTCCCGACAGGGCCTCGGCGCGCAGCTCGCGCGCATCCCCGCCGAGCACCAGCGACTGGCCATTGCCGACGAACACGTTCAGCGCGCCGTCATCCTGCTCCACGGTACGCACGTCCACCTTTTCGGCCAGTTCGTTGACCAGGCGGTCACGCTGGTCGAGCAGGTCGTTGGGGGAGGCCTGGGTGGAACCGGAGACGATCGCGCGGTTCACGTCGGCCAGTGACTCGGCGAGATCGTTGACCTCCTGCACCCCGGTCTCGATCTGGCCATTGACGATGTCGCGCTGCTCCTGCAGACGGCTGTCAATGGAGCCCAGGCGTTCCACCAGCGATTCGGCCTCGGTGCGGAACACCTCGCGCGCGGAACTGGAGGTCGGATCGCTGCTGACGTCCTGCGCCGCGTCAAAATAGCTGTCCAGCACCGGCTGCAGGCCCGAGGACTCGTCCGCGAGCAGGTCATCGATGCGATTGGCGATCTGCACCCGGGTCTCGGCGCCGGTGGCGGTGGTGGTCGCGTCGGTGAGCTGGCGGTTCACGAACTCGTCGGAGATGCGCCGGACGTTGTCGACCTGCACCCCCTGGCCCTGGAAGTTACCCCCCAGGAACTGCGGCGGGCGGTTGGCCAGCGAGGTATCCTGGCGCGAATACCCCTCGGTGGAGGCATTGGCGATGTTGTTGCTGGTGGTGCCGATGGCCCGTTGATAGGCCAGCAGGCCCGACGTCCCGATATTGAGGGAGCTCATGACGCCATCCTCCGTGACCCGCGGGGTTCATTGATCAGTCTGTCACCGTTACGCATGTTCTACCCCTCGGCCGGGTTATCGGCGGGTCCCGCCGAAACTTGAGCATGGACGGGTTCGCGCACCTGCGCGACCCGCTCGCGCAGGTCCAGGATCTTGTCCGCGTATTCCGGGTCGGTCGCATACCCCGCCGCCTGCAGTTCGCGCACGTAGGTGGCGTCGTCGCCGGCCTGCAGCGCCTTTTCGTAACGCGGGTTACTGCGGATGAAATCAACGTAATCGGCGAACGACCGTTCCGGACCGTCGTAGGCACGGAAGCGGGCCTGCTCGCGCTGGGCCACGCCGTCGCGGAATTCCAGCGTTCCCACCGACACCGCATCCCCGTCCCAGGAGCGGTCGGCCTTGATGCCGAACAGGTTGAAGCTGGGGTCACCGTCCCCCCGACTCGGCATGTGCTGGCCCCAACCGGTCTCCAGCGCACTCTGCGCCAGCAGTACCGATGGATCGACGCCCAGCTCCTCCGCGGCCTCCTCCGCCAGCGGCCCCAGACGGTCCACGAATTCCTCCGGGCTGCGCGGTGGCCAGTCGCCGGCGGCAATCGGCCGTGCCACGGGCTCCGGACGGCCGGCCTCGGAAGCCTGCGGGACCGCGGCCGGCGCCTCGGCCGGCGTCTCGGTCCGTGTTCCGGCGGGGGCCTCGGCGGGATCGACCTGCGTGCCGGCATCGTCATCAATGCCGCGGCGCGGCGGCAGCGAATCGTTGCGCCGCGGTGCCTCCAGGTTGTCCAGGCGCTCGGGGTCGTGCAGCACCTCGGGATCGGTGGGCGCGTTCTGTTCGAGCTCGCGCATGATCACCTCGCGCAGCCCCAGACCCTCGCCTTCGCTGGCCGAACGCGCGACCTCCTGATCGAACATCTCCTGGTACATCTCGGTCTGTTCGTTCTCGAACATCCCGTCGCCCAGCGAGGCCTCGCGCATCTGCTTGAGCATCTGGCCGACCAGCATGGCCTCGAACTCGCGCGCGACCGACTCCATGCCCTCGCGACTGCCACCCTGCGCGGCCCGCGTGAGATCGTGCAGGCCCGAGGGATCGGAGGCCATCGCCTGACTGGCCTGCATCCGGCCCTGATCGCTCGGTCCGATCATCAGATCACCACCAGCTCCGCCCGCAGCGAGCCCGCCTCGCGCAGGGCCTGCAGAATGGCCACCAGGTCGCTGGGTGCCGCGCCCACGTTGTTCACCGCACGCACGATCTCGTCCAGCGAGGTTCCCGCGTCGAACAGGAACATCGGGTTGTTCTCCTCCTCAATCGCGATGTCGGTCTCCGGCTGGATCGCGGTCTCGCCCGGGGCCAGCGGCAGCGGCTGCACCACCTCCGGTGACTCGGTAATCGTCACGGTCAGACTACCGTGCGACACCGCGGCCGGCGACACCTGCACGCTGGACCCGATCACAACGGTGCCGGTACGCGAATTGACGATCACCCGTGCGGGGGCCTCACCGCGTTCCACCGGCAGGTTTTCCAGTTCGGCAACGAAACTGACCCGCTGGCTGGGATCGGTCGGTGCACGCACCGTGACCGACGAGCCGTCCTCGGCCCGGGCGGTGCCGGCGCCGAAGGTCTCGTTGACCGCCTCGGTCAGGCGCGTGGCCGTGGTGAAGTCCGGGCGATTGAGGTTGAGGGTCACGGTGTCCCCCTCGGCGAACGCAGTGGGCACCTCGCGTTCCACCGTGGCCCCGTTTGGGATTCGCCCGACACTGGGCACGTTGACCGTAATGCTGGACCCGTCGCCGCCCTCAGCATCAAAACCGCCGACGATCAGGTTGCCCTGGGCGATGCCGTAGGTCTCGCCATCGGCCCCCTTCAGCGGGGTCATCAGCAGGGTACCGCCGCGCAGGGAGTCGGCGTTGCCCATGGACGACACGGTGACGTCGATGTCCTGCCCGGGCCGGGCGAACGGCGGCAGGTCGGCGGTGACCATCACCGCCGCGGTGTTCTGCAGCTGGGGGTTGGCATCCTCATCCGGGCTCAGACCGAGCTGGGTGAGCATATTGTTGAGGCTCTGCACGGTAAACGGCGTCTGCGTGGTCTGGTCACCGGTGCCGTCCAGTCCCACCACCAGGCCGTACCCGATCAGCTGGTTCTCGCGCACCCCGGACACACTGGCCAGATCCTTGACCCGTTCCACGATGCCGGAGCCACCCTGCTGGGCCCCGGCCTGTTGCTGGGCCTGCTGCTGAATCGCGGTCTGCGCGGAGACACCCTGGCCCCCGAGGGTGACCAGCAGCCCGGCGGAGAGGGCCGCCACCGCGACTTGCCGAAGCCTCCTGCGCATCGCCTGTCGGATTCCTGCCTGCATGCGTCACCTCGTCCTTATGCTAGAAAGGCCAGATCGGGCTGTTGAAGAACCGGGTGATCCACCCGGGGGTGTTGCTGTCGGCGATGAAGCCGGTCCCGCCGTAGGAGATGCGGGCGTCCGCGAGCTGGCCGGAGAGCACTGTGTTGTCGGCGCTCACGTCCTGCGGCCGCACGATGCCGCGCAGCCGCACGTATTCCTCGCCCTGGTTGATGCCCAGCCATTTCTCGCCCTGCACCACCAGGTTGCCGTTGGACAGCACCTCGGCCACGGTGACGGTGATCTCGCCCTCGAGCTGATTGCTCTGGCTGGAGTCGCCCCCGCCATCGAATTCCCGCGAGCTGTTGTTGCTGGCGCCGAACAGGGGACGCCCGGAGCGTGTGGCCTCGCCGCCGAACGCCTCCAGATTGCCGAGGTCGAGGTCGGAGTCCTTGGAGGTGCTGGTCGAGGAGGATTTCTGCGCATCCGTACTTTCGGCCAGGATCACGGTGAGCACGTCTCCCACCCGGCTGGCAGTGGTGTCGGTGAACAGTCCCTGGGACTGCGACGCCTGGAAGATACTGCCGTTGTTCTCGGCCTGCGGGACCGGCTCGGGCGGTTCCACCGCCTGATACTCGGGCGCATCGCCCGGGCGCTCGTCGTGCGGCATGCTGGCGCAGCCGCCCAGCAGCAGGAAGACCAGCGGAACCGCCATGCGGCGGAAGGCGACGGGAATCATGGCGTTCATGGCGTCACCCGATGGTCTGGTTGATGAACTGCAGCGCCTGGTCGGCACTGGAGATGGCCTTGGAGTTCACCTCGTAGGCCCGCTGGGTCTCGATCATGTTCACCAGCTCCTCGGCGATATTCACGTTGGAGGTCTCAAGCGAGCCCTGGATCACCGTGCCCACGCCATTGAGCCCGGGGTTGGCCTGCTGCGCCACCCCGGAAGCCGCGGTCTCCTTGAAGATGTTCTCGCCCACCGCCTCCAGGCCCGCGGGGTTCACGAAGTCCGCCAGCTGGATCTGCCCCAGGTCGACCGGTTCGGCCTGCCCCGTAATGCGAGCGGTCACGGTGCCATCCTTGCCGATGTCGATCGACTCGGCATCATCCGGGACAAACAGGCCCGGCTGCAGCGGATAGCCGTTGGACATCACCACCTGGCCGTCGGAATTGACCTGGAAGCTGCCGTCGCGGGTGTAACCGACGTCACCGTTGGGCATCAGCACCTGGAAGAAGCCGTCGCCCTCGATGGCGACGTCCAGAGAGTTCTCGGTCTGCTGCAGGTTGCCCTGTTCGAACATCTTCTCGGTGCTGACCGTGCGCACGCCGGTGCCGATCTGCAGGCCCGAGGGCAGCTGCTGATCCTGGGTGGCCTGGGCGCCGGGCTGGCGCACGGTCTGGTAAATCAGGTCCTCGAACACCGCCCGGTCCTTCTTGAAGCCGGTCGTGTTCGAGTTGGCCAGGTTGTTGGACACGGTCGACATGCGCGTGTCCTGCGCGTCTAGACCGGTCTTGGCAATCCACAGTGCCTGGTTCATGGCGTTTCTCCTGTCAGTCGGGGTGTCTCCGGGATACCCCGGATCAGCCCATGCCGAGCAGCCGGTTGCTGCTCTGTTCCAGCGTGTTGGCGGTGTCCATCATCTTGACCTGCGTCTCATAGGTCCGGGACAGCTCGATCATGCGGGTCAGCGCCTCCACGGTGTTCACGTTGCTGCTCTCCAGCGAGCCGGAGGTCAGCGTCACGTCGGCGTCCGCCGGCGCCTCGCCGCCGTCCGCCATGCGGAAGAGGCCGTCATCCCCGCGCTCGAGGTCCTCCACGTCCGGGTTGACCAGGCGGATGCGCTCGACTGCCGCCAGCGCATCGGCCGGCGCCCCCTGCGGGCGCACGCTGATGGTCCCGTCGGTGCCGATCTCGACCTTCTCCGATGGCGGGATCGCGATCGGGCCGCCGTCCCCCATCACCTGCATGCCGTCGGCGGTGCGCAAAAGACCGAAGCCGTCCACCTGCAGATTGCCGGCGCGGGTGTAGCCCTCCTGACCGTCCGGACCCTGCACCGCGATGAAGCCATCGCCGTTGATCGCCACGTCGAGGTCGCGCCCGGTACTGCGCAGCGTGCCCTTGGAGAAGTCCGCCGCCTCGGTCCCCACCTGCACGTAGTCGCGGGTGTCGTACACCGGTCCGCGAACCGGGACGGTATCCGCCGTTGCCAGCGCCTGACGGAAGCCATCGGTATTGGCATTCGCCAGGTTGTGGTTGTTGACGGACTGGGCGTGCTCGGTCTCCCGGGCCCCGGACATCGCGATGTAGAGAAAACGGTCCATGGTTTGACCTCCCGCAGGATCCTCCGGTTACCGCCCTAGCGGATATTGATGATCGTCTGGGTCACGGTGTCGGCCGTGGAGATGGTCTGGGAGTTGGCCTGGAAGTTGCGTTGGGCCGTGATCAGGTTCACCAGCTCCTGCGCAATATCCACATTGGAGGCCTCCAGGGCCCCGGCCTGGATCTGCCCGGTGCCGCCCGAACCCGGCGCGTTCAGGGTGGGCCCGCCGGAGGCGAAGGTCTCGGCCCAGTTGTTGTTGCCCAGCTGTTCCAGACCCTGCGGGTTATCGAAATTGGCCAGCGTCACCTGGCCCAGCACGTCCGACTGCCCGTTGCTGTAGCGCGCAAACACCACGCCCTCGTTGTCGATATCGATATCGGTCAGCGTGCCCGGGGCAAACCCGTCCTGGTTGAGGTCGCTGACCCCGAAATCGGAGCCGTACTGGGTCGTTCCGGCGAAATCGATGGTGATCTCGTGGTCATCCTCGAAGTTGCCGCCGGGAGTGAAGGTAAAGGTCGCGTCGTCGTCATCCATCGCGTCGAAATCCAGCTCGCCGTTGCCATCGAACGCCAGCTGCTTGGGATCGCCCTCATTGACCACCTCGCCGTTGACGGCGACATGGGCCTCCCACTCGTTGTCATCGGTCTTGGTGAAATAGACCTCCGCGTCCTGGGCCTCGCCCTGGCCGTTGTACACCGTCAGCGAAGTGGAAAAGTTGTAGCTGTCCGGGACGGCCACGCCATCATCGGTTTCGAAGCCGTCCTCGATCACCGGGGAATCCGACTGCAGATTCAGCCGGGCCTCGATATCGGAGGTCACCTGAGGTGCACCCTCGCCGGTCTGCAGCTGCAGGTCGCCCGGAGCACCTCCCAGATCTGCCGGGTCAGTATCACCGTCCTCGGCAATGTATCCCTGCAGGTTCTGGCCCTGACTGTTCACCAGGAAGCCATCGCGGTCGACCTGAAACTCGCCGGCGCGCGAATAGACCGTATTGCCATCATCATTGAGCTGGAAAAAGCCCTCGCCGTCGATGGCCAGGTCCAGACCGTTCTCGGTGAACTCGGTCTGCCCCTGGCTAAACTGCTGGGTCACCGCCAGCAGGCGCGAACCGGCACCGGTGGCCGTCTGCGAGGTCCCGCCGAAGGACTGCGCATAGACGTCCCCGAATTCCGCACGCGATTTCTTGAACCCGGTGGTCCCCGAGTTGGAGATGTTGTCGCCGGTCACGTCCAGGTCGGCCTGGGCCGAGTTCAGTCCGCTCAATCCGATGTTGAAGGGCATGTTCCGTTCCTCCGTCAGGTTTTTCGTCGAACGTCAGCCGGAGATCCGGCGTACGTCGGAAAAGTCGATCTCGCCCACACCATGCACATTCAGTGCCAGGCCGTTTTTCTCGCCGCCCATGGAGACGCTGTCCACGCGCTGGTTGAGAAAGGTCTCCAGCGATTCGGTGCTCTCCCCGCTGCGCGCGGTCGCCCGTACCTCGTAGACCCCGGCCGGCGCGCGCTGTCCGTTGTCGGTCAGGCCATCCCACTGGAAGTCCTGCAGCCCGGCGCCCATCGCGCCGAGATTCATGCTGCGCACGCGTTCACCAGCTCCGTTCATGATCTCGACCTCCACCGACTCGGCCGAGGCCCCCAGCTCGAACGCGCCGCTCATGCCGCCCTCGGGATCCAGCTGGCCGAACTCCACCGGCACCAGCACGTCCTTGCCAACGAGATTGGCGCCCTGCACCGCCTGGTTCTGGCCCATCGACTGGGCGAAGCCCTCGAACGACTCGTTCAGCTCCTGGATTCCGGTGACGCTGGAGAATTGCGCCATCTGCGCGATGAAGTCCCCGTTTTCCATCGGCTCGAACGGGTCCTGGTTCTGCAGCTGGGTCGTCATCAGCTTGAGGAAGTCCTCCTGTCCCAGTTCTTCGCTCGGCCCCTCCGCCTCCTGGCGGTCGCGCTGGGCCTGGCGGTCGGTGCGAATGCCCGCCCCTTCAAGCATGTCGGGAGTCAGTCCGGTCATCTGCGTTCTCCTAGCCCTGTCCGCCCATCTGCAGCGTGCGCTGCATCAGCTGGCGGGTGGTGTCCATGACTTCGACGTTGGCTTCGTAATTGCGCGAGGCCGACATCATGTTGGCCATCTCCTCCACCACGCTGACTGCGGGCCGGAAGATGTAGCCTTCTTCGTTCGCCTTCGGATGGTTCGGCTCGTAGTGCATGTGCGGCTCGGCATCCGATTCCTCGATGCCCGCCACCTGCACTGGTGTCGCCGTCCCGTCGCGGTTGGCCTGGTCCATCACCGCCTGAAACAGGACATGCTTTCCGCGATAGGCCTCCTCGGCACTGCCAGCCGCCGTATTGGCGTTGGCCAGATTCGAGGACACCGTATTCAGCCGCGCCGACTGCGCCGTCAGCGCCGAGGCCGAGGTATTGAAAAGGTTGAACAGATCACTCACGGCGGTGGCCTCCCGTCAGGTTCAGCGATTGCCCCGGAAGGCATCGCGAATGCCGGAAACCCGGCGGTTAAGAAATTCGAGACTGCTCTGGTACTTGACCGAGTTCTCGGCGAACGCCGCCCGCTCCATCTGCGGATCCACGGTGTTGCCGTCCAGAGATGGCTGTGAAGGAATGCGGTATTTGAGCTCGGCCCCGGTGCCCGCGGCGGCCGTCCCTGGATCCTGATGACCTGCCCGGGTCTGGCTCATCGCCAGCTGCCCGCCACCGCCCCCGTCGGCCGCCTCCAGCTGGCTGCGAAAATCCAGATCGCGCGCCTTGTAGCCGGGGGTGTCGGCATTGGCGATATTCGAGCTCAGAACCTCCATGCGCTGCGAACGCAGGTTCACCGACTCCGGCAGAATCCCGAGTGCCTTGTCCAGCGATATGCTCATCCCGTTCCGTCCGGCCCGCACATGGCGGGCATCCGTTGCCTGACCACGACGATGCAATCGCCGTGCCATTGGCTGCCGGCAAAAGGGAAAAGGATTGGGAGGGACGCCGGCGCGCGGCCGGCCGCGCGGCGAATCGCCGCGCTGGGAAACGAGCACCGGGCCCGTTGCAGGCCCGGCGTGGAGGGGTTCAGCCCTTCAGCCGCAGGACCGAGCCGTACTCGGTGCGCACGGTTTCGTAGGCCTTGCTGTAGGGCCCGACCGTCTCGGAAGCGCCAAGAAACAGATAGCCACCGGGGTTGAGCTGCTTCGCTATACCGTCAAGGACCTGACGCTTGGTCTCGGCCGAGAAATAGATCAGGACGTTGCGGCAGAACACGATGTCAAACTTGCCCAGCGCCGCGTAGCTGTCGACCAGGTTGAGTTTCTGAAACCGGCAGCGGCGCTGCACTTCGGGGATGATCTTGTGCCCCTCGGGCACGGTCTCGAAAAACCGGGACCGCCGCGACTCGCTGAGCCCGCGCACGATGCTCAGACCGTCATAGACTCCCTTGCGGGCATCTTCCAGCACGCCCTCGGACAGGTCCGTCCCGAGAATGCTGACGGGCACCACCCGGCGCGGGCGCGACGCCTCCCATTCCGAGACCACCATCGAGATGCTGTAGGGCTCCTGGCCACTGGAACACCCGGCCGACCAGACCTTGATCGACGACCGAGTGGACGCCAGCTCCGGGAGGATCACGTGGCGCAGGATTTCGAACGGAAAACCGTCGCGAAACCAGGAGGTTTCGTTGGTGGTCATCGCGTCGATGACGCGCGTGCGCAGCTTCGGGCTGGGGGCCTTGCGCAGCGCGTGCAGCAGCTCCGGCACGTCCTTGTAGCCGAATTCATCCAGCAGGCGGGACAACCGGCTGGACACCAGGTACTGGCGGCTGTCCCCCAGCACCAGGCCACAGCACTCGGAGAGAAAGCGCGCGAATTCTTCGTAGTCACGGGAATCGATCACGCACACATCTCCGCCTTGACGCGTGCCGGGCCCGTCCGCCGTCCGCTGGTTGTTCGGTTCGATGATTCCATGCCGCCACAGTATAGGGCTTCGAGGCGGCCTTGCGGGAGTCCGCAGCCTGCAAAGGGGCGGCAAGCGCCGACCGCCCTCCTCCGCCGGGCCGGCAACCCCTCGCCCCCGGCAACCACCGACATCTCAGGCGGTCTTGTTGATCTGTTCCAGGACCGCACTGGCCAGTTCGTCCGGGTTGAACTTGGAGAGGAACGCATCCGCGCCGGCCCTACGCACCATGTCGGTATTGAATTCGCCGCTGAGCGAGGAATGCAGCAGCACCCGCAGCGGTCGCAGCCGCTCGTTCTCGCGGATCTTTGCCGTCAGGGTGTAACCGTCCATGCGCGGCATTTCGATATCCGAGATCACCAGCTCGACCGTGTCGTGGATCGGGCCCTCTGCGGCTTTCTCCTCCAGGTAATCCAGGGCTTCACGCCCGTCCTTGCACAGCACGTAGGGCCACTCGAGCCCCTGGATGGCGCTTTCGATCTGGCGGCGGGCCACCACCGAATCGTCGGCGATGACGATTTCCCGACGCTCGGGTGTCTGCTCGGCCACCGCGGAACGCACGCTTTCCGACACCTCGGTGGGCAGCGGATTGACCAGCGACAGCACGCGCTCCACGTCGATGATCTCCACCAGCTTGTTGTCGAGTTCGGTGACCGCCACCAGAAACGACTCGCGCCCGGTGCCGCGCGGGGGCGACTTCACCTGGTCCCAGTTGACGTTCACGATCCGATCCACCGCCGATACCATGAAGCCCTGCACCGAGCGGTTGAACTCCGTGATCACAACCTTCTGCTGCCCGTCCGCCCCGGCCCGGGTCGACTGCATGCCCATCGCCCGCGCCAGATCGATGATCGGCACGGTCTTGTCGCGCAGGGTGGTCACTCCCCGCACCACCCCGGCGGACCCGGGAATCTGGCGCAACTGCGGCAGCGGAATCACCTCGCGCACCTTGAACACGTTGATCCCGAAGGTCTGCGTGCCGCCCAGATAGAACAGCAGAAGCTCCATCCGGTTCTGCCCGACCATCTGCGTGCGCTGGTTCACGTCGTCAATAAACTGACTCACGGTTCTCGCCCCCTGGGTTGTTCTCCCTGCTAACGGCCGCGCCGGCGGGAGCTTGAACCACGCATCGGGCGTGCAGGACAGGCCCGGATACCATGGCACGGAATCTGCATGCATCCCGCTACGAAGACACAGGGTCAACGGTGACCGGACATGCACCTTCTCAAGTTACAGGCTTTGCTCCCGTACCGCAGCCCGGGCCGCAGCGGGGGTGCGCTTCTCCTGATGCTCGCGCTCCTCGCCCCGGGCGCGCAAGCGGAGATCGAGCCGGTGCAGAACATCCGTGACAGCGCGGAACGGTTCCTGCACCAGCAGCTGGGGGAGCACAACGGTGACGATGTGGAGGTGCAACTCGGTCATGTCGACGAGCGCCTGCGCCTCAAGCGCTGCGACGAGCCCCTGGAGGCCTCGCTGCCGCCCGGCGGACGCCCGAGAGGCAATACCGCGGTCAACATCCGCTGCCCCGGGCCGGTGACCTGGTCGGTGTACGTTCCGGCCGCCGTGGAACGCCACGCCGAGGTGGTGGTGGCCCGACGCAACCTGTCGCGCCAGCAGACCCTGGGACCGGGCGATCTGCGCATGGAACGCATCGAGACGTCGCGCCAGGCCACCCATTATTTCGAGGACGCATCCGAGGTCGTCGGTCTGCAGACCCGCCGCGCGATCCGCCAGGGCCAGGTCATCGGCCAGCAGCACGTCAACGAACGCCAGGTGATCCAGCGCGGCCAGCGCGTTACCATCCTCGCCAGCAGCGGCAGTGTCACTATCCGCATGCAGGGCGAAGCCCTGGAGGACGCCACGGCCGGCGACTGGATCCGCGTGCGCAACACGTCCTCGGGACGCGAGATCGAGGGCGAGGTCCAGCCATCGGGCACGGTCCGCGTCGCCCTGTAGTAAAATGTGACGGAAATCCCGCAACTGACCCTACAGTTTCGGGCATTCCGGCCGATACACGCGGTAGACCAGTAAAACGACAGGACAAAGTCATGGATATCAAAGGCCCCAACATCAACGGCCTGCGCCCCGACAGCCAGAACGGCGGAGTCCGCGGCCGTGACGACGACGCCCGCACCGGCGGCAACGGGGTGGATCGCGCCGGCAATGGCGATGCCGCCAATGGCGACGCCGTCACCCTGACCGGTGCCGCCCAGGCCATGAACGGCAGCGGCGAAGCCAGCGAGGCCGCGCCGTTCAACGAGGCGAAGGTGGCCGAGATCCGCGAGGCGATCGCTCAGGGGAACTACCCGATCGACAACGAAGAACTGGCCGATCGCATGATGGAAATCGAAGGCCTGCTGCGGTGATCCGGTGGTGACCGACGAAACCGGAATTCGTCCTTCCCTGGAGGAATCCATCCGTCTCGGACAACGGCTGGAGGATATCCTGCTGGAGGAAACCCGGGCCATTGAGTCACGCGAACCGGATCGGCTGCAGGCCGCGGTCCAGCGCAAGCAGGAACTGCTGCAGGCACTGGAAACCGAAACCCGCAAACAGCAGCAATGGATCGAAGCCCGCGGTGCCGAGTTCACCCCGGAAGGGGTAGCACGGCTGTTCGCGCGTCTGGAGGGAGGGGAGCACCTCAACGACCGCTGGCAGGCGCTGCGGGCGACGATCGAACGCTGCAACGAACTCAACCAGGGCAACGCCCGGCTGATCGAACGCAACCAGCGCCGGGTGCAGATGTCCATGCAGATCCTGCGTGGCGAAGACAACGGACCGGCCACGACCTACGACCCCTACGGCAAGGCCCGTCACCGCCGTACCACCGGCCAGACCATCACCCGCGCCTAGCCCGAACGGGACCGAACAGGCGTGAACTCCGTCACAGGGTGTATGATGCGCGAACCCACTTCGGACGCGACGTGCCCTCATGGATGACAACGATTATACCGTCGACACCCCGGAACGCATCGGCCAGATCCTGCGCGACCTGGACCATGGCCTGACCCTGGTCAGTATCCGCCTGGAAGAAAGCGGCCCGCTGCACACCTCGGCGCTGATCCGTCTGGATGCCGACGCGCGGCGTCTCTACCTCGACCAGCTGCAACCTCCCTCCCTGCACCAGCGGATCCGACCCGGCCAGCCCCTGCGCGTATTCGCGACCCTGCGCGGGGTGGCCGTGCGGTTTACAACCGAGGTCCGCCAGATCGTGAGCGAATCGCCGGGGGATCTCTACGAATGTCCGTATCCCGCCGAACTGCAATACCTGCAGCGTCGGGAAACCTTCCGCGTTCATATCCCCCTGAGCAATCGCCCGACCCTGCAGATCCAGGGCGAGATGCACGAAGAACCGATCGAGGGATCGGTGGTGGACCTTTCGGCCGAAGGGATGTGCGTGGAACTGCCGAATGAAGTGCTGCAGGACATCCCCTATGGAAGCCGACTGGAGTTCACCAATTTGATGCTCCCGGACGTGCAGGAAAGGGTCTCCGGCGCCGTCAAACTGGCCAACTCGCGCCCTTCCACTCGCAAAGGCCACTCGTATGCCGGCTGCGCGATCATCGAGATGTCGGCCCGCCTGGAACGTGCCATCAACGTCGCCCTGCTGTTCTATCAGCGTGAGGAACGCCGCCGCGCGATGAACTGACTGACCCCGGCTTCCGTGCCCACAAAAAAGGCCCGCACGAGCATCACTTGCCGTGCGGGCCTTTTGCGTTCTGGCGGAGAGTGAGGGATTCGAACCCTCGATGGGCTTTTGACCCATACTCCCTTAGCAGGGGAGCGCCTTCAACCACTCGGCCAACTCTCCGTAACTGCGGTGCAGAGGATACGGATTCACGCCGCGGAATGAAAGCCCGCGCGGCCCCGAATTGATGATTTTACCTTCATTCGGGCCGCGCGGAGATCGCAGCGTCGGACGTCACTCGTTCCCGCGATTGTCGTCGGAGCCGTGTTCCGAATCTTCGTCCTGAATCCGCTGAAAGATCTCTTCGCGATGAACCGCCACGTCCGGGGGCGCATTGATGCCGATCCGGACCTGGTTGCCCTTCACACCCAGAACGGTGACGGAGACGTCATCGCCGATCATGAGGGTCTCCCCCACCCGACGCGTCAGTATGAGCATGCTTTTCTCCACAGTACCTGTGTCGGACGAGGTCGGTCGCCCGGAATCCGTTGATTGAGTCGTCACCCCTGCTGCTCCTTTGGTAGACCGGCTGGCTCCTCTTCGAGTTCAAAGGCATCGTGCAGCGCACGCACCGCCAGTTCGAGGTATTTTTCGTCCACGACCACCGAGATCTTGATCTCCGACGTCGAGATCATCCGGATGTTGATGTTTTCCCGCGACAGGGCCTCGAACATCCGGCTGGCAATACCCGCATGCGACCGCATCCCGACACCCACGACCGAGATCTTGACGATATGGACGTCGCCCGAGACCTCGCGGGCGCCCAGTTCGTCCGCTGCCCCCTGCAGCAGTTCCAGCGCCTTCTCGTAGTCGTTGCGATGCACGGTGAAGGTGAAATCGGTCGTGCGGCCGTCCTCGCCGACGTTCTGCACGATCATGTCCACCTCGATGTTGGCATCCGCCACCGGCCCGAGGATGCGATGCGCGACCCCGGGCTGGTCCGGCACGCCGCCCACCGTCAGCTGCGCTTCGTTCTGATTGAACGCGATTCCCGCGACCAGCGCCTGTTCCACCGCTGCATCCTCCTCCGTGGTGATGAGTGTCCCGGGCCCCTCGCCAAACGACGAAAGGACACGTAAGGGGACGTTATACTTGCCCGCAAATTCCACTGCCCGGATCTGTAGCACCTTCGAACCGAGGCTCGCCATCTCCAGCATCTCCTCGAAGGTCACTCGTTCGAGGCGCCGGGCCTGGGGCACCAGTCGCGGATCGGTGGTGTAGACTCCGTCCACATCCGTATAGATGCGACATTCGTCCGCTTTCAAGGCCGCGGCCAGCGCCACCGCCGTGGTGTCGGAGCCACCACGCCCCAGGGTCGTGATCGCCCCGTCCTCGTCCACGCCCTGGAAGCCGGCCACGACCACGATGCGGCCGGCCTCCAGGTCATCACGCACGCGGGCGTCGTCGATACTGCGGATCCGCGCCTTGTTGTAGGCGCTATCGGTCCGGATGGTCACCTGGGCACCGGTATAGGAGCGCGCCGGGCAACCCTTGGCCTCCAGTGCCATCGCCAGCAGGGCGATGGTGACCTGCTCCCCGGTGGACAGCAGGACATCCAGCTCGCGCCCGTCGACCCGCGGGTTGAGTTCGTTCGCCAGCCCCAGCAGGCGATCGGTCTCGCCGCTCATCGCGGACACCACGATTACCAGCTGATGGCCCTCCTCGCGCAGATGGAGCGCGCGTTCGGCCACCGCCCGGATGCGTTCGGTCGTCCCGACCGAGGTGCCGCCAAATTTCAGTACCAGCAACGCCATTGCAGAATCCCTGTCCGGCCCGAAGGCGGCGCATTAAACACGAAATCGGGTTGCATCCAAAGCAAACCCGCCCTTCCAATCCGGAATTTGGTCAGCCCAGCAATTCGCGAACGGTGTCCTCCACCGAGGCCAGCGCTGCGTCGAGTTTCTCGGGGCTCTGCCCGCCGGCCATGGCCATGTCCGGCCGGCCACCGCCCTTGCCGTCGACCTGAGCGGCCACGCGGCCCACCACATCGCCGGCGCGGATCCGGCCGGTTTCCTCCTTGGTGACCCCGGCGACCAGCGAGACCTTGCCTTCCTCGGTGGCGGTGCCCAGCACCACCACGGCACGGCCGAGCTTCTGCTTGAGCTGATCGACCATGTCGCGCAGGGCCTTGGGCTCCACGCCCTCCACCGGGGCCGCCAGAACCTTGAGCCCGTCGACCTCCACCGCACGGCTGGAGAGGTCGTCGCCGGCCTGGCTGGCGAGCTTGCCCTTCAGGCGCTCGATCTCCTTCTCCAGCTCGCGATTGCGCTCCTGCAGCTGGCGCACCTTGTCCGGGGCGTCGGCGCGGCCGGCCCGCAGGCGGTCCGCCACCGCATCCAGATGGCCCAGCTGCTGGTCCATCCAGCGCAGGGCCACCTCGCCGGCCACCGCCTCGACGCGCCGGATCCCGGCGGCGACCCCGCCTTCGACCGTAATCCGGAACGGCCCGATGTCGCCGGTGCGCTCCACGTGGGTGCCACCGCACAGCTCGACCGAGGAACCGATCTTCAGCACCCGCACCTCGTCGCCGTATTTCTCCCCGAACAGGGCCACGGCACCCGACTCCATGGCCGAGTCGATGTCCATGATGCGGGTGTCGGTGGCCTCGTTCGCCAGGATCTCGGCGTTGACCTGATCCTCGATCGATTTCAGCTGCTCGGCCGTCAGCGGCTCCATGTGGGTGAAGTCGAACCGCAAGCGCTCGGAATCCACCAGCGAACCCTTTTGCTGCACGTGGTCGCCCAGCTGGTCACGCAGGGCCTTGTGCAGCAGATGGGTGGCCGAATGATGGCGCTTGATGGCCTCGCGCCGCGGCCCCTCCACCGAGCCGGACAGGCTCTGACCGACCTCCAGGGTGCCGGCGCGGACCTGGCCCACATGCAGATGCGCCGCGGCCTGTTTGCGGGTGTCCTGCACCTGGAAGCGGACGCCGGAGCCCGACAGGGTGCCGATGTCGCCCACCTGGCCGCCGGACTCGGCGTAGAACGGCGTGCGGTCGAGCACCACGATGCCCTCTTCGCCAACCTCCAGGCGCTCCACGGCCTCGCCCTCGCGGAACAGCGCCACCACGCGGCCGTCGCCCTCCAGGTATTCATAGCCGCAGAATTCGGTCATGTGGTCTTCCAGCCCCGGCAGATTGCCGGTATCCATGCTGAAGCGGGAGGCGGCGCGCGCCCGTTCGCGCTGCTTCTCCATCTCCGCCTCGAAACCGGCCATGTCCAGTTCCAGGTCGTGTTCGCGCGCGATGTCGCCGGTCAGGTCCACCGGGAAGCCGTAGGTGTCGTAGAGCAGGAAGATGGTCTCGCCCGGGATCACCCGCCCCTGCAGATCCTTGAGGTCCTCCTCCAGGATCTTCATGCCGTGGTCCAGGGTTTCGAGGAACTTGCGCTCCTCCTTCTCCAGGACCTTCTCCACCTGCTCGCCGGCCTTGACCAGCTCGGGATAGGCCTCGCCCATGGTGTCGATCAGCGGGCGCACCAGGCGGTAGAGGAACGCATCCTCGGAGCCGATCTGGAAGCCATGACGCGCCGCGCGCCGGATGATGCGCCGCAACACGTAGCCGCGCCCCTCGTTGGAGGGCAGCACGCCATCGGTAATAAGGAAAGCAATCGACCGGATATGGTCCGCGATCACGCGCAGCGAGGCGGAATCGGCTTCCTGCGCGCCGGTCACCCGCCGCGCCGCGGCGATAAGATCCTGGAACAGGTCGATCTCGTAGTTGGAATGCACGCCCTGCAGCACGGCCGACAGGCGCTCCAGGCCCATGCCGGTATCCACCGACGGGCTGGGCAGCGGATTCAGCGTGCCGTCCGCGTCGCGGTCGTACTGCATGAACACCAGGTTCCAGACCTCGATGTAGCGATCGCCATCCTCATCCGGCGAACCGGGCGGTCCGCCCGCCACTTCCGGGCCGTGGTCATAGAAGATCTCGGTGCAGGGACCGCAGGGCCCGGTGTCACCCATCTGCCAGAAATTGTCCGAGCCGCCGTCCGGATCGTCGCCAATGCGGATGATGCGTTCGGCCGGGACCTGGATCTCGTTGGCCCAGACGTTGTACGCGTCGTCATCGGTCTCGTAGACCGTGACCCACAGCCGCTCCGGCGTCAGGCCGAGGACATCCGTCAGAAAATCCCAGGCGTAGTGGATCGCGTCGCGCTTGAAGTAGTCGCCAAAGGAGAAGTTGCCCAGCATCTCGAAAAACGTGTGGTGCCGGGCGGTGTAGCCCACGTTCTCCAGGTCGTTGTGCTTGCCGCCGGCGCGCACACAGCGCTGGCTGGTCGCCGCGCGGCTGTACGGGCGCTTCTCGCGGCCGAGGAACACATCCTTGAACTGGACCATCCCCGCGTTGGTGAACAGCAGGGTGGGATCGTTGGCAGGCACCAGCGGGCTGGACGGCACCACGGTGTGGTCGTGCTGCGCAAAGAAATCGAGGAAACTCCGGCGTATGTCGGCGCTCTTCATGCGTGTCCGGTCGGGTATGGGGTCAAAAGCGGAATCGTATCACGCTCGCCCCCGACCCGCGTATTGCCGCCCGCTGCTTCGGGCCATGCTGCAGGAGCGCAGCCCCCTGCGCGATGGGGCGTTGGTGATGCCCAATCGGCCAGGGGGCTGGCCTCCTGCGTCCTGCGTCCTATGGGGTCTCGTCCTTCCAGGCGGCCAGCGCCCGGTGGGCGACATCGCCGGGGAAGCCGCGACCGGCCAGGTGACGCAGCATGCGGGCCTCGTCCTCGCGGGCCGCGGGGGGATGACGGAAATGGCGTTCGAGCTGGCCGCGGGCCTGTTCGACCCAGTCGACCTCCAGCGCCTCGATGGCGAGGCTCACGGTGTCGCCATCGATCCCGTTGTGCGCGAGCTCGGCGCGGATGCGCTGTTCGCCGTACCCCTGGCCGACCCGGTGGCGCGCCATGGACTCGGCGTAACGGGTCTCGTTGAGGTAGTCCAGTTCGCGCGCACGCTCCAGCGCGGCATCCACCGCGTCCCGTTCGAAGCCGCGCTCCGCCAGCTTGCGCGCCAGCTCCTGCGCGGCGTGTTCGCGCCGTACCAGGAGCTTGAGTCCGGCCTCCAGGGCCGCCTCGGGATCGGCCGGGTCGACCGGCGCCCCGCCCTTACGACGGGCTTTCGGCATCCTCGACCGCCGCCTCGGCGTCTTCGTCCGTCCCCTTGCCGCCGGCCGACGGCAGATAACGCTCGCGCAGGTTGCGTTCGAGCTCCTCGGCCTTGTCCGGGTTGTCCTTCAGGAACTGCCGGGCATTCTCCTTGCCCTGCCCGATACGTTCGCCGTTGTAGCTGTACCAGGCCCCGGCCTTGTCGATCAGGCCTTCCTTCACGCCCATCTCGATCAGCTCACCCACGCGCGAGATCCCCTCGCCGTACAGGATCTCGAAATGCGCCTCCTTGAACGGCGGCGCCATCTTGTTCTTCACCACCTTCACGCGGGTCTCGTTGCCGATCACCTCGTCGCCCTTCTTGATCGCACCGATGCGGCGGATATCCATGCGCACCGAGGAATAGAACTTGAGCGCGTTGCCGCCGGTGGTGGTTTCCGGGCTGCCGAACATCACGCCGATCTTCATGCGGATCTGGTTGATGAACACCACCAGCGTGTTCGAGCGCTTGATGTTGGCGGTGAGCTTGCGCAGCGCCTGCGACATCAGGCGCGCCTGCAGACCGACGTGCGAATCGCCCATCTCGCCCTCGATCTCGGCCTTGGGGGTGAGCGCCGCCACCGAGTCGACGATCACCACGTCCACCGCGCCGGAGCGCACCAGCATGTCGGCGATCTCCAGGGCCTGCTCGCCGGTATCCGGCTGCGAGACCAGCAGATCGTCCACGTTCACGCCCAGCTTCTCGGCATAGGTCGGGTCCAGCGCATGCTCGGCGTCCACGAACGCCGCCGTACCGCCGGCCTTCTGCGCCTCGGCCACCACCTGCAGGGTCAGGGTCGTCTTGCCCGAGGATTCCGGCCCGTAGACTTCGACCACGCGCCCGCGCGGCACGCCGCCGATGCCCAGCGCCACGTCCAGCGCCAGCGAACCGGTGGAGATCGAGGGCACATCCACCGCCTGGCGGTCCCCCATGCGCATCACGGCACCCTTGCCGAACTGTTTCTCGATCTGACCCAGCGCGGCCGTCAGGGCCTTCTTGCGATTCTCGTCCACGGTTTGCCTCCGGAATGGATAATGCTCGGGCGGTTAGGTGCGGGAGTATCCCACAGGCGGGGGGCGGACCCAAAGACACCCGGACTCGATCCCGGGCCCGCAACCTGTCGACATCCCCGAATGTGCACAGCCCGTATCGACACAGGCTTCGCACAGGCATCGTAGTCAGCCGCGAGGCTTTCCAGCTGCAGCGCCTTCGCTACGGCCGGTCATCGCTTCCAGCCGCTCCGTCAATCGCACGTCGATGGCCTCCAGCTCGACGCGCAGGGACTTCAGGGCGTCCTCGTCGCCGCCGGATCGCTCCAGCTCCGCCAGCCGGTTGGCGACGTCTTCCCGTTCCTTCATGGCCTCCTGAATCGCGTCTACCTGGCGGCTTTGTGCCTGCCATTCGGCCTGCTCGGCCTCGGCACGCCGCAGCAGACGGCGCCGTTGCCACACCCACAGCACTACCAGCAGCGCCAACACGCCGCCGATCAACATGTGGATATTGATGTTCATCGACGCTCCTCCCCGATATCCATATCACACAACCTCTTCCATTACAGGGTCTTTCTACCGCAGCCTCCTCCGAATCTCAAGCACCGTCGGCCGCCGCGGAAGATGACGCACGACTGTGTTGCTGCCGGAGGCGGATCCGACCGAGCGCCTGAACGAAACCCCGAAGGTTCCGGATTTCGAGTGAGATCATCAAAGGCCGTCAGGCGATGGCTTCGATCAGCGACGGGTCGTCCTCGGCAGGCCGGTTCACGCGGGTGGACACCGGGTGATATCGGAGGGCGTCGGGGTTCAGGCGCTGCGTCCGCGCCCGGATCGCGTCCCGTTCGGTGAGTGTCGGGTCCAGCCACTCCCAGCGGCAGGCGGCATCCAGTACCAGGGGCTTGCGCTCGTGGATATGCGCCAGACGGTCCGATGCGGGTTCGGTGATGATCGCGCAGCAGGCGCCGCCGTCGGTGGTGGGTTCCCAGATCCCCGCCATCATCAGCACGTCCTGCGGCGCGTCTTCAGCCAGGGTGATGTAGTACGGCTGCTTGCCCTGCTCCGTCCTGCGCCATTCGTACCAGCCATCGGCCAGCACGATGCAGCGGCGATGCGCGAACGCCGAGCGGAAATACGGGCTGGTGGCCACCTTCTCGGCCCGCGCGTTGATGGGCCGCGGGCCTTCCTCCACCCGTTCGGGACGAAAGCCCCAGAACATCGGCTGGAACACAACCGCCGCATCGTCGCCCGCCCGGAACCCTTCCAGCTCCGTCCCCGGCGCGACGTTGTACCGCGGTGCGTCGAAACCCGTATCGACCGGTACCTGGAAATAGCGCATGGCCAGCTCGCTGGTCGCGCTGTATCGCGTCATTCGTCCGCACATGGAGCCAGCATGCCACGGGCGCCGTGCAACCCGAACCCGGGGCTCCATCCCCTGCCGGCGGCACCGCCTTCCCCGGGTCCGGCTTACGCAGGACAGCGTCCAGCCTCATCGCCCCCTCCAAACAGAGGTGTCTCGGCCCGGCTGACATCCGGTTTCATTGGTCGGTCGATGGTGCGGTTCACGCCACGCCCCGACGCACATGCTCAGGCCAGCCACAAGGAGAAGCGAAACCGTGGGTAACCAACTGGTATTCAAGAACTGGGGCACTCCGTTCATGGGGCTCTTCGTGCTCGTGATGAGCGTGATCTTCCTGACCACGTTCGGCCGCAGCACGCATCTCGCCTGCGGGGCGGAGGAGCGCTACTGCGAACTCACCCGATCGGCCCCGTTCGGCATCCATGAATCCACCGAGGGCCGCTACCCCCTGGAAGAGATCCAGCAGGCCACACTGGGCGAGAGTCGGAACAGCGACGGCGACCGCACCTACTCCGCCAACCTGCAGCTGGACGACGGCTCGGTGGATATCCTAGGCTACAGCCGGAGCGGCCGATCCGGCGTTCAATCCATCGTGGACGAGGTCAACACCGGCCTCGACGATGTCCGTCAGGGCGGAGACTTCCACATGAGCCACCAGGTCACGTTCGGCCTGTGGATGCCCCTGGCGATGAGCGCGCTGGGTCTCTACCTGCTGCTGTTCCAGCGCAATGTCGTGGCCCTGTGGCTGCCGCCCGGAGTTAACCAGCTACAGGTCGCCGAACGGCGCTGGTGGCAGCCGGGGAGCCCCGGCAAGATCCGCGACATCCCCTTGCAGGACATCAGCCGGGTGGCCGTAGAGACGACCTGGTCGAGGTCACAGCGTTCCGGCCATAGCAAACCCGCCCACAGGCCGGTCATCTATCTGAAATCTGGGGAATCCATCCCCCTCTCCCGCACGCGCAGATCGGGCCAGGGCGCCTTCCGCCGGCAAGAGCAAGTGCGCCGCTTCCTCGAACAGGGCGGCGCATCGCTGGACGACGAGCCCGACGACCCCGCGTAACCGGGGTGAGGATCCGATCGGTGTCCCGGACAAACCCGCTCGGGCAGCTCGGGCAGGAACACCGGGGAGGGCGACGAACCGGCGCCCTCACGGTGGTATCCGAGACTGCATGAGGGATTGCGAGTTACCCCCTGCGCTCCGCCTAGACTGCGTGCGGGTCACACAACCGGAGTCCCCAATGGAAAATATTCATCTGCCGATCCGCGTCGACAAGCGCGAAAAGGGCAAGATCATCCAGCGCATCGAAGAGCTGGAGGGCGTGGAACTGGAATTCACCGATCTGGACGTGGGCGATTACGTCTTGCCCAACGGCGTCGTGATCGAACGCAAATCCGCGGCCGACATGGTCCTGAGCGTGGTCGACAAGAGCCTGTGGGAGAACGCCGCGAAGCTGAAGGCCAACTACCGGCAGGTGATCTACATCGTCGAAGGGGACCTGTACGAGCCGCGCTTCTACCAGCAGGCGCTGGACATCCATCGCGCCCTGGCCCACCTGACCATCGCCCTCGGCATCAGCGTGCTGCCCAGCCCCGATGCCGACAACAGCGGCATGCTCATCTACCTGACCGGCCTGAACGCACAGATCGAGCCGGATCCCGTCGACCGTGAGGCCGAGTCCGACAATCGGCGCAAGGTCGCCGAATTCATCCTCAGCGGCCTGCCCGGCGTCGCCGCGGACGAAGCCCGCGACCTGCTACGCCACGTTGGAAGCGTGCGCGACGTGATCAACGCCGACGCCGCTACCCTCGCCCGGACCGACGTCCTCGACCCCGAACGCGCTGAACGCATCGAGTCCGTCGTCACCTACGGCAGCCGCAAAAGCTGAGCCGGACGAGAGACCAGGGCCGGGACCTTCTCGCACCCGGCCCGACACGCGCTTAATCGCGACGGGAAGGATGACGCTCGCGCTGGATGGACTGCGAAACGACCGGTGCCCCCGGGTCGCCCGAAGCGATGGAACTTACCTTGAGCCACAGAGCCGCGATCTCGTCATCGCCCGGGTCAGCGTCGCGCAGCACGCCCTGGGTGGCAAAGTCCTGCGCCAGATTGACATCGATGACGACCTCGATGAACGGTGCACCCAAGCCGACCGCTTCACGCGGTTCCGGACAGGACCACCTCACACCGCCATTCTGCTGCTCTCCGAGACAACCGTGCTGAACCTGCAACTGGTCCAGCACCGTGGCCGGGCTGTGCGTGCCATCCGGCCCCATCGGGTCGTAGGGTGGCGTCAACGTCATCTCGGCTTCCGGATCCGTCTCCCAGGATCCAGGGGCCTGATCGGCTGGCGACTCCATCGACAGGCAGGAGATGCCCAGGCAGCTCATTGCAGCCGCCGTCTCGTCATCGATCTCGGCACGCGAGACCCGCAAAATCCAGGCCGTGCGCGCCTGAATGGTGTCCAGCACCATGCGATAGGACACATGCGGGTCCGGTTCTTCCCCTGTCTTTTCCCGAGGCAGCGCTTTCATCCTTTGCGGGCCCATGTTGAACCGGTCGATCTGCACGAAGCTGATCGGGGCCGTACAGCCCTTCGGCGGGAAGGACCCCAGCTCATCCATCCCGTAACGGATCCGGTATCGCGCATGGACCTGAGGACCTTCTTCTCCCTCGAGAATCAGAAGCGCACGCGTCATCGGTACAAGGCTGTTCATCGCGCGAACGGTTTCGACATCATCCCCGGCTGCGGTCCCGAGGAGCGATCCTCGATCTGCTTCTCGTCCACCGCCTCATAGCCCTCAACGGCCATGAAGATATCCGCCGGATCCGCCGTGGCAGGCGTCCCCAGAAGCCCCCCTGCCACGGCAATGGCCGCTACCCGCCACCAGGCCGGATACAAAGCGCACTTCGTGCGCGACATCCAATGGGAAAACATCATATATGGTCGCAACCTTCCATCGTCCACCGGTCCCGCGAACACCCCTGATCCCCCTCTTTATACTCCCTTGAGTGTCCGAAATCACTTGACCATTACATACACACCCACGCCGCCAGCAGCATGTAGCGCAAGCGCGTCTGGATCGTACTTGTGCCCGGAAAAAGCAGATCCACCCGGTTTCGCGAATTGCCCCAACCCCTAGCTCATCGCACGTATCGCGCTGCCCGCACATCGCCAGCAAGCGCATGCTCCTCTCGCGCGCCTCCGCATCATGGTCAAGCGAGGAAATTCTGGAACTGAACATCCAGCCCCTACCCTACACCCGTCTTACCTAATGTCCGAAAGTTGCCCTAATCAATTTCATATCTATTACCACAAACACTAACCTGAAAGGCCAAAACCGTCACGACACTTCACCGGATTCCAAAAAGCCCCGCAACTTTCCAATATATTCAGAGTGCCCCTCTACCTCGGTCGTAACATCAAAATTCTTTATCTCCGGATGAACAATCGGAGTCCGACCCACCGGACTACCACGGAAGAGCTCACCAACCGTATATGCGTACTTCAAAACATCATCATTCATCGAATAGTAGTTCTTTATCATTCCGTCAACCGCGGATGCCGCGACAGCCCAATCCACGACTTCATCCGCTTCTTCCGCCACCGAGTCACGCTGGTTGTCGGACGCGAAACTATCTATAGCCCCACCTAACAAATGCGCTTCAGCCACTTGCCTTCCTTGTGTTTCTGCAAGAGCACGCAAGCAGAAATAAATCACACGAGCGCCCAGCGAGTGCCCTACCAAAATGTATCGCTGGTCGGTCCTTGCAATCAGGTCTGCCAGCAACGCACCCGTCTGCGCCGCTTTGACGCGTGCCACAGACCAAGGATTGGACGCAACCCCAAGCGCCGACAACGCAGCACCGACCGGGCTCGCTTTCTTGGCCGCCGTCTTGAGACCTCTCTTACCTAACGTCGACATGGCATGCCAGCCCGCCGCCCTACTCGTTACCCCCCCTACCGACTCAGCGAGTTCCCGCAATCGCTTCGACTCCCACTTAACGTGCATGATCGGATTTTCGGGGTATCGCCTAATGACCCCTTTCAACCATTCTGCACCGGTTTTCTCATCCCCTTCAGTGAGAAATCCATTAATGCACAAAACCGCGGACCCCTCCCCGTCGGTCATCGGTTCAATCTCAAAGCCCTCAATATCTCCGTAATAACCATTGGCGATGATCGCGCCACTTCTTCCGCCAAGAGCGGAGCCAGTCGCCGTAACGACCGCGACTCCCCCCGCCATCCCGAGCCCCCCACTCGCGAGTGATCCACCGCCAAGGACCGCCAGGCCTTTGCTGGTAGCTGCTGCACCACTAAGACCATAAGCGCTGGAGCCGATCGCGGCACCCGCAGCGGGCGCCGCCAAGAATGCGAGCGGAGCGACAATTGCTGCGCCCCCCGTGACACCCGCCGCCGTGGTACCGATCTTCTTGAAATCCCTTCCGCTGCGTTCGAACAGACGCTGATAGTCCGTGATCACATCGAGCTTTTCATTCAAATATTGGAAATTCGCAATACTGCCGGAATGGACAGAGCAGAATTGATTTTCCCACCCCCATGACGACCCCTTTACCTCAGCCTCCGGATCATCGGCCTGGGAATCCTCGTGCTCAACCCCCTTCTCCCGGTACTTTGCAAAGCTGTCACAGACACGGCACTTCACGACAAAGTTTCCGCACCCATCACATGAGTAGACATTCCTTGAGAAATTCGAAGACTCAACAGGCGTACAGGTATGACGCTCAAAGCAAAAGGAACAATATTGCGGCCCTCGCTCCTCCAGATTTGAATCAGTAATTTCCCCTATCGTATCAGCAGCTTTTTCGGCGAAAGAGCTTGCTTGCCCAGCAATCTTGCTGGCGAACTCGTTAAACTTTTTCATAGCCCCCATCCAAGTGCATTCTTAATCGTTGTTACGAAGTGGACAGCTTTCCTGTTTTCGAACGTGTCCTTTATCAGCCGGGACCGCGATGGTCACCGCTTCAAATACATATCCAAATCACTGATCCATCCTTGTAGTGGCGGGCCTGTGTTCCCCTACTCCGCCGGTTAGCAAGCGCAGTATCAGCAAGGCGAAATCACGCTGGCGCTCCGGGTCGTCCAGGACCTGCATGGAGAGTTTTTCGTGGTCGGTCATGGCGTCGAGGACGGTGTCGGTGACGCGTTTGGGGAACAGGCCGTGCATCACCTGGTCTGGGCTGTGGTTCTCGACCTGGGCCATTACGGCGTCGTCGCGGCGGATGCGGTCGGCGATGCCGTTGGCGAACTGGAGCTTGTCTTCGTCGCTCACCTCGGCGCCAAAGAGTTCGTTGAGCTGGTCGATGATCTCGGAAAGGCGTTTCTTTTCCGGGTCGTGTGGCTTGCCCGACCCGACGTCGGAGACGGGCTTGAGGCCTTCGTAATCGGCGCCTTCCTCTTCCAGGCTCAGGCGCTGTTCGGCGCGCTTGTTCAGGCGGTAGTGGGTCAGCTCCAGTTCGTCGACGTCGATTTGCTCTTCTTCGAGGTTCTCGATGCGCAGCAGCGGGTGCAGGGCGCGGGCATAAACGTTGAGCTGTTCCAGCTCGTGGTCCTCGAAGTCGACGATCTGTGACAGGAACTCGTAGCTGCGCACGAAGCTCTGCAGGTTCTTGCGGAACAGGTCGAGCTCGTCGCGGGTGGTGTGGGCGTCCTTCAGCTCCTGTTCGGCGCGGTGCAGGCCGGGTTTGTCGCCATTGCGTTCGGCTTCGTCGTAGGCGGCCTGCCAGGTCTGGATCTGCTCCAGCACCGCCTTGTAGCGGGCGTGGTAGCGTTCCTTGGCCGGCTGACAGTAGTAGCTGAGCTGGCTGGCGCCGGCCTTCGGGTCGAAGAAGGCGCGGGCGAAGTTCTCCACCTCGTCCCAATGGTAGATGCCGGCGGCGTCGAGGCTCTTCTGCAGGTCGTAGACGATCTGCGGGTCGGAGACGTCAGCCAGCTCGGCCTTGTTGTAGTACGGGCGGAAGGCCTCGAGGATGTCTTCGGCATCGTTGAAGAAGTCGAGGACGAAGGTGTCCTCCTTGCCCGGGAAGGTGCGGTTCAGGCGCGAGAGGGTCTGCACGCACTCCACGCCCTGCAGCTTCTTGTCCACGTACATGGCGCAGAGCCTGGGCTGGTCGAACCCGGTCTGGAACTTGTTGGCGACGATCATCACGTTGTATTCGTCGGTGTCGAACGCCTCGGCCAGGTCACGCCCCTTCAGCCCCGGGTTCAGCAGCGAGCTGGTCTCGGTCACCTCCTCGGGGATCACCTCGTCCGGCAGGACGGAGCCGGAGAAGGCGACCAGCGCGTGCACGTCGGTATAGCCCTTCTCCTGGATATAGGCGCGCATGGCCAGCGCGTAGCGCACGGCCTCCTGGCGGCTGCCGGTCACCACCATGGCCTTGGCCTGGCCGTCCAGCAGGTGGCGCACGTTGGCGCGGAAGTGCTCGACGATCACCTCGACCTTCTGGGAGATGTTGTAGGGGTGCAGGCGCACCCAGCGGGCGATCTTCGTCGAGGCCTTGCGCGACTCCACCTCCTGCTCGTCGGCGTGCGGGTGCGCCAGCTTCCAGGCAGTGGAGTACGTGGTGTAGTTCTTCAGCACGTCGAGGATGAAGCCTTCCTCGATGGCCTGGCGCATGGAGTACAGATGGAAGGGCTCGGGCTTGTTGTCCGCCGAGGCCGGCAGCTCCGGATCCGGCGGGCGTCCGAACAGCTCCAGGGTCTTCGCCTTGGGGGTGGCGGTGCAGGCGTAGTAGCTGATGCGCTCGGCCGGCTTGCGCGCGGCCACGGCCGCGTCCAGCAGCTCTTCGGCGCTGATCTCTTCATCCTCCGGCTTGTCGGTGCCCAGGATGGCCTTGAGCTTGGTAGCGGAGGAACCGGTCTGCGAGGAATGCGCCTCGTCGGCGATCACTGCGTAGCGCCCGGCGGCCAGCTCCGGGCGCTTGTCCAGCGCGTCGAACAGCGCCGGGAAGGTCTGGATGGTCACGATGATGATGCGGGTCTGCTCGGCCAGCGCCTCGGCCAGTTGCTCCGACTTGCTCTGGTTGCCGACATCGCGGGTGATGGGCCGTACCACCCCGTGCGCGTGCTCGAACTGGTAGATGGTGTCCTGGAGCTGGCTGTCCAGCACGGTGCGGTCGGTGACGACCACCACGGAGTTGAACAGCTTCTGGCCGCTCTCGTCGTACAGCGAGGCGAGCTGGTGCGCGATCCAGGCAATCGAGTTGGACTTGCCGGAGCCCGCGCTGTGCTGGATCAGGTAGCGCTGGCCGGCGCCTTCCTCCCGCGTGGCCGCGATCAACTGGTTCACCACGTCCCACTGGTGGAAGCGCGGGAAGATCAGGGTCTCCTTCTTGCTGCGCTTGCCGTGGAAGTCCTCGACCGTCTTCTGCTCCAGATGCAGGAAACGGCCAAGCACCTTGAGCCAGGCATCGGGCTGGAACACCTGCTGCCACAGGTAACCGGTGGCGTAGCTGTCCGGGTCCGGCGGTGCGGGGTTGCCGGCCCCACCGTCCTCGGTGCCCTGGTTGAAGGGCAAGAAGAACGTGTCCTTGCCAGCCAGGCGGGTCGCCATCGCCACCTCGTGCTGGCTGACCGCGAAATGCACCAACGCCCCACGCTTGGGGGTGAGCAGCGGCTCGGGCTTGCGGGTGACTGGGTCCTTCAGCGGGCGGTCGCGCCGGTACTGGCGCTTGGCGTTCTCCACCGACTGCTTGAACTCGCTCTTCAGCTCCAGCGTCGCGGTGGGGATGCCGTTGACGAACAGCACCAGATCCAGACGCGGGTTGTACTCCCCGCTGCGCGCATGCGGCGAGTACGAGACTTCCGGCACCACGCGCAGGCGGTTGGCGCCGTAGCGGGCCTGGGACTCGGGGTTCATACCGTGGTCGGGCTTGAAGCTGCACAGATCGAGCTTCACGCCGGGTGTCTTCACCCCGTGGCGTAGTACATCCAGCGTCCCGCCGCGCTCCAGCTCGCGCGTGACCGCGCGCACGAGGGCCCGTTGCGGGTCCTGCGGGTTCTTCGCGGCGAACTTCTCCCAGCGCTCCGGCCAGGCCTCCTGCAGGTAGCCGACCAGATCCTCGGTGTACAGCGCGCTCAAAGCGTCATAGCCGCCGGCCGGACCGGTCAGCCAGCCATCGGCGGTCATCGCGTCGATGATGTCCTGCTGGAACTGTGCCTCCCTGCTGTCCGCCACGATGCTTCTCCCCAGTGTTACTCTCTTTTAGTCGCCGGTCGGTGTGCTGCCACGACTATCTGCACCCTCTACCAACGTCTCTTTAACGAATTGCCAAACCGATATCACTAGCGCCACCCCGGTACCTATCAAATCAAGCGCGCGACCAACTCTGTTAATTGGTTTCCTTTTATTCTACCCAAAGTGACCCTTCACATACTCAACAAGCTTCGGCCCTTCCAGCTTATCCGTCGCCGGATTCGTACGCACGTAGAAGTCATTGCCGTCTAAGTAACAAGGGATCGAAGCTGCGGTGCAATCCACAACCAGAACCGACTTATCATCGACACGAACTATTCTCTGATCAATCGTCGGATAAAATTGTTCCCCAATCCTGTCTCTCAGCCCATTCTTAAAATGAAGCATAAATTTATCCAAACTTCCCTTAAATAGCTTGGTCACCTCAGCGTCCACTCCGCGAACGAAACCCGAGTCGTCCACCCCAACAAGCAATACTCCGCCTTTGGTGTTAAGGAAAGCGGCAATTGTCTTGAACGCAGAAACTTCAATGTATTTCTCGCGCGAACCCTTTCGAACATCCAACGAAAGACTTTCCTTAAACTCAACTGTTGCAGACTCACCCTCACGAACTAAGTTTTAATTCTATCGGAATCTGTAAGTCCACCAATTAATTCCAACATTCCATCTACTTGTTCGGTCACAACGGCCGCATTCTTTGGGTTAACTGCAAGCTCTTTCTTAAATTTATCAATCTCTATCAACAACGAATCGAGCTTTTCGTGCGCCCAAACTATATCTTCCTGCTCCGCCAATTTAGGAATGGCGATTGTGGCCTGAGCAACGTCAGATTTATTAATCCTCTGGATAATGGCCCCGCGCTTCAAAGAACGAAGAACAAGCAGCCCTAACTCAGACCGGAAAAATGCGGATAAATACTTGCTCTTAACCGAATCCGGAAGGACAATCTGGACCACGTTATGGTGTTTTACACTAACTTCCGAAAGTTCATCCGTAACTCTTGGACTTCCCACCACTTGAATGTAAATGGCATTATCCATATCCCGAAGAGACTCGCCACTCTTGACGGTGTTGAGTGTTTTAGCGATGTCCCCGAGCTTTTCGGTCCTATATTCCTTGTACTGAGTCAAAAGCCGCTCAATCTGAACCCTCGCCTTTACGCTTTCAAACCCATCAAACACTTTATTTTCTAGATGGACACCCTCCGCAAACGATCCGGTATGTTGATCTTCGACAAAAGCGCTCGCAACCTTAGTCGCTTGCTCTTTATCCTCAAGCTCAGCAACAAAAAGCCCTTTTCGAGCTTCTCGGCTGATGGCAACGATAACCGGCCTAACGCTTGTTGTTTTGAGCAGCCCTGGCGGCGTATTAAAAACGCCATTTATATAGAAACCCTGATGTTCGAGAATTTCTAAAAAACGAGGACCTTCCGCTAAACCAAACGCTGGAGGCTCAATCATAGCCAGGCAGATTCCCGACGCCTCTAGGAAATCGAGTGCCGCGTAGAGGTCGAGCCAGTTTTTCCGGACTTTAACCGACGGATGAGCGGGTCCGAGAGAGCTTTTTCCCATTCCGAACGGAAGATCAAGGACAATGTAGTCGTAACATTCATCCGGGTCTATTGCCTCGGACCAATCAGAGCCTTCGACGATCTTTTTCGAGAGCGAAAGTCCTAGAGTTGGCGGAGAAGCGGCACTCACGAGAAGAGTTCTTCGCGCATGCATGGCATGCCCCATTCCATCGAGAAATTTCTCTATAACTTCACCCGAGCTCATAGGTTCGTCCTGTTTTCCTAGCCCTAATTAAGACCGATTGTGCGGATCCAAATAACCAGCGTTTTACTCTCGGACGCTGGGAGTACTTTTCACATCCGACGCGAGGCGTTCTCCAACACGTGTCCAATTAGAGTCCTTCGGTTAAAGTATCCGCCGCTTCGGCGACCAGTTGTTCCTGCCATTCGCCGTAGGATTGGCCGGTGTCCTCGCGTTGCCATTCCTTGCGGCCATTTGCGGTTCTTCCGACCACCATAGCAGCGGCGGCACTGGGGCTGGAAAATGCGTAGTCGCGTGAAAACCGCATGGGGCCGTTGCCATCCGGTACGAGTACGCCTTCCTCCACCAGTTGCTCGAACAAGCGCTGATAGCCGTGGGGCGTCGGCCCCACCCACGCCTCGCGAGCCTGTGATCCTTCCAGGACGAAGAACTCGCCGTCCATCTCCTGCCCGTGGGCGGTGATGCCGTTCTTGGGCAGCACCATGCGGAAGCGGGGTGAGGCATCGTCTGAAGTGGGGGCAGGGGTGACGTTGGCTGCCACTTCCCTGGATGGGGGCCGGCTGGCGTCGCGCAGGAACTCGAAGCCCAGCACCGGCAACACGGTCCGGATTTGTTCGAGGAAGAAGGCCATGTCGGCCTGGTCGGCCTCGGGAAGGCCGATGTAGTCGTGACGGGTGCCGTTGGTCAGGGTGCAGCGACCCACGCGTTGGGCCTGCTGGATCAGCAGGCTCTCCAGGACCTTCACGTGGGCCTTGGTCAGGTTCTGGTCCTTGCTGGTGATCAGGCAGACCTTCTCCCAGAAGTCCTTGCCACCCTGATCCTCGGTGCGGTTGTGCTGCTTCAGCCGTTTGCCGACATCATCCGACTCGCCGATGTACACCTGCGGGCGCACGCTGTTCTCCGCATCCGGCCCCACCAGAAAGTAGACGCCGGTGCGCCCGCATTCCGGCCGCTGCACCAGCTCGCTCAGCTTGCCGCGCGGCCCGGTCAGCACATGGCCGGTCCAGTTCATGATCTCCGCCGTCAGCAGCCCGTGCGGGGTGCCATCGACCAGGAACAGCCGGATGCTACGGCCCTGGCTCATGCCCCACCGCCTTGCGCCGAATACTCGGCTCGGTCCTCGGCGACCATTGCCAGCCCCGGTGCTTCCGCCTTGGCCCCAGCCGACCAGCCGCGAACGTCGATCTTGCCGGTGACGGCGGCGGAAATCAGAGCGCTGCGGCGCTCTTCAAGAAGCTCTATCGCTTCATATGCTCCAGATAATAAGGCGTCAATTTGACTAGTAATCCTTCGAAGGTCGCGTTCGATCTCCTCTTGCTCTCCTGTCGGGGGAATGCACACCCATATTTCTTTGGTCTTTTGCTGATTGATTATGCCGATCGTCGATGCGTTTGATAGCAGCTTCATCGGTTCTGACTTCACGGATAAGGAATAGGCCAGGAACCGACCCGAAACATGAGGGCTGGGGATAACTACATTTATCTGCTGGTTTGCCGAAAATTCGATTTCACTAATAGCCACTTTTCCAAGAGTGGCACCGATACCAACAACCAGAACAGAGAGGATCGGGAAAACTTTCGACTCGCCACCCACAATTGATTCATGCGAAACGCTCTTTCTAGCGCTATGCAGGCTCAGATCATCACCAAAATCCCCTGGAGTGAACCACGGTATGCCATTTTTCGGCTCCTCCTCGAATGAGTCTTGGGAAGGCGTACCACCCGTCTGAATCCACTCGACAGCCCGTCTCAGTGGTACAACATCCCAATGCGCCGGCACCTCGCCGAGCCACTCGACGCCGGAGTCCTTCATGGGAACGTTGGGGTCGAGGCCCTTGGTGACGGCGTGGGAGATCACCGCCTGCCGCTTCTCCTTCAGCAGCTCGATCAGCCGCCGCTGCTCCTCGATCAGCGCATCGATCTTCCCGGTTTCGTGGTTGAGGAACGTCGCAATCTGCACCTGCTCAGCTCGTGGAGGCAATAGCACCTCCATGCGCGAATGCTCCTGTGGCTCCAGATCCCACTGGTTCACGCGAATGCCCTTCGACCTTGAAAGATATCCATGAGTGTATTCGTTACACCTGAACAGGTAGTGAAGATATCGAGCGTCTTCTTCGTTCTCATTTGCGTAAACGAAATATGCAGGACTAACAATCCCCCGGTAGTTGGAAATTGCCACCGAACCCTGCCAAGCCTTCATTTTATTGATGGCTAAGTCGCCCACCTCAACCAACTGATAAGGAGCAAGATCCTCGGAGGGTTTATTGAAATTATCGGCTCTAGAAGACTTAGGTATAACCCCGTAGTCTCGGTAAACAGACAGAAGGGTCTCGTTCATAAAACCGGATCGTTTGATCCGCCGAAACAATGTCCATAATGGGCGCGTGCTCCAATGCGACGGCACCTTACCCAGCCACTGGACGCCGGAGTCCTTGTACTCGGGATACTTCGGGAAGCTCACGCCGACAGCTCCTCGATCATCTGCTTGATGCGGGTGGTGACGGCCTTCAGGTCGGCGTCGATCTCCTCCAGCGGGCGCGGGGGCTGGAACACGTAGAAGTGGCGGTTGAACGGGATCTCGAAGCCGACGATGCCGATGTCGCCGTCCTGCTCGTCGCGTTTGTCCTCGTCGATCCAGGCGTCCGGCACGTGCGGTTTCACCTCGCGCTCGAAGTACTCGAACACGTCCTCGCCCAGCGGGACGTTCTCGGTGTCGCGCAGGTCGCTGTCGGACTCCAGGTTGCCCTTGTTGTCGGTGCAGATGTCCGCTTCGGGGTCGCGCTCGCTCAGTGCGCTCCAGATGGACTTGAGGGCCGGGGCGCCCAGCTTGATGCCGAGATCCTTCAGCTCGGCCTTCAGGTCTTTCAGGAAGGCCTCGCGGTTGATGTAGATGCGCTCGGCGTCCAGCCGCTCGCAGGCGGCCTGCACGCCGAGACGGGTGGTCTCGTCGAGCTTCTGGATCGGCTTCTCGGCCAGCATGCGCTGGATACGCTCGGGGCTGGCCTGGAAGTTCAGACGCAGCGGGCGCTCGACGGTGATGCGGCGATAGCCGAAGGACTCGATTGGGAAGAACTTGCTCTTGTCGCTCTCCTCCAGGCTGCCGTAGGTGCGCACGATGGCGTCGATGTTGGCGTCGTCGATGTACTGGCGCTTGGAGCCCAGCGACTTGCGCATCTTGGCGTAGCGGTCGGTCGCGTCGATGAGCTGCACCCGGCCGCGGCGTTCCGCCGGCTTGTTGTTGTTCAGCACCCAGATGTAGGTGGCGATGCCGGTGTTGTAGAACATGTCGGTGGGCAGGCCGATGATGGCCTCCACCATGTCGTGCTGCAGCAGGTAGCGCCGGATCTCGGACTCGCCGCTGCCGGCCCCGCCGGTGAACAGCGGCGAGCCGTTGAGGATGATGCCGATCCGCGAGCCGCCCTTGCGCGGGTCACGCATCTTGCTGACCAGGTGCAGCAGGAACAGCAGCGAGCCGTCGGACACGCGCGGCAGGCCGGGGCCGAAGCGGCCGTTGAAGCCCTTGTGGTTGTGCTCGTCGGCGACCTGCTTCTGGACCTTCTTCCACTCCACGCCAAAGGGTGGATTGGCGAGCATGTAATCGAAGTGCTCCTCCGCGTGCTGGTCGTCGGCGAGGGTGTTGCCGAGCTTGATGTTCTCGACGTCCTGGCCTTTGATGAGCATGTCCGCCTTGCAGATGGCGTAGGACTCGGGGTTCAGCTCCTGCCCGTGCAGGGATACGGTCACGTCCTGGCTGATCTGCTGGACGTACTCCTCGCTCTCGGACAGGAACCCGCCGGTGCCAGCTGTCGGGTCATACACGGTAACGATGCCGTGCGGCTTGAGCTTGTGGTCCTGCCCGGTGAGGACCAGGGAGGTGGTCAGGTGCACCACGTCGCGCGGGGTGAAATGCTCCCCGGCGGTGTCGTTGGAGCTCTCCGCGAACTTGCGGATCAACTCCTCGAACACCAGGCCCATGCCGAAGTTGGAGATGCGCGCCGGGCGCAGGTCGATGGCGGCGAAGCGCTGCACCACCTGGTACAGCAGATTGTGGGCGGAGAGCTGCTCGACAAAGTCCTCGAAGTGGAAGTGATCGAAGATCTCGCGGGCATCCTTGCTGAAGGACTGGATGTAGCTCATCAGGTCCTCGGCCGTCTGCGTATCCGACAGGCTGACCAGCGACAGCGGCGAGGTGTTGAAAAACGGCTGCTCCGATGCGCGCAGCAGCAGCTTCTCCCGCACCGCGTCGGGCTTTTGCGCGTGCTCCCGGGCGGCCGAGAGCACCGTCTCCCGGGTCGGTTCCAGCACGCACTCCAGTCGCCGCAGGAGCGTGAACGGCAGGATGATGCGTCCATATTGAGATTGTCGGAAGTCCCCCCCGCAGCAGATCCGCCACCGACCAGATCCATGCCGCCGTCTCCGAATGGTTCTCCGTGTTCAACTGCTGCTCTCCTGCTCGCGATGTCACTTCCGGAGGAAGGTCATGGGATTTTCGTTATTGTCCAGCAAATCCAGACCGCTCGCGACCTTTGCGGGCGCTATTCCGGGGCCCGGCGCGTCCTCAGCACAACCCCTGTGAGGAGACCGGCGCCCCCGAGCAACGCCATCATTGCCAGATCGCCGGGATCGAACGTTCCGGGCATCAGGCCGAACCGCTGCAGCACTTCGAGGCCCCAAGTCAGCAGAATGCCGATCGAGAGGTAGAAGCCACCCGCAAGGCTACGGAGTGGCCAGATGACGGCAATCACCGCGAACACGGCGAACGCCCACAGCCCGTTCGGCAGGTTGTAGATGGCCCAGTCCGGCATGAGACCCGCCGCCGGACCGAGCAACGCCCGGAGGAAGCGGTAAAGCTCTCCCAGCCCGGCCGATTCCAGCCAGGACACGAAGATCAGCGTCTCCGGCCGGAACCCGATATAGATCAAGGCGCCCGGAAGCAGCGGCACCAGCCCCAGCAGGACGGGCACCGTGTTCCCCGGCTCGTCACTCCGCCTGACAGCCGCGGATGACCACATTGCCGAGTTTTCCACTGACCCGCCCCTTGAGGGTTATTCGATCGCCGGAATCCACGCTGGCCGCCAGACCCGCATCCGACTCCGCAAGCATGCACTGGATCCCCACGATCGGGTTGTCCGTTCCGAACGTGATGTAGGGGGTATCCGCGATATCCCGGCCGATATTGTCGACGGTGCCTGTCACGGCCACGACTGTATCCTCGTAGGTCTGACCTGCCCTCACCTCATTGGCGTCATACTCCGAAAAAAGCTGCTGCGCCGAAACACGGTGTTCGACCTCCATCTCCGCAACCTCACGTGAGGCGCCTTCCTCGTCGTAACTGCCCAGAGCCAGAACAAGCATCGGCGATAGCAGCCCGATGGTGAGCAGATGCCTTTTCGTTTTTTGCTTCATATAAGTCCTTTTCCGAGGTCGTGGTGCATCGCATGGTGAATCGTCCGGGCGACAATACTCGTCGCCCGGACGACCAGGGGTCTGTTCGGTGGACCAAAGGGATGAGTTCAGAAGCGCGTGCCGCGATATTGGCCCACTGCATCGTTCAGCTCCTTCGCGATCGCCTCGCGCAGGTGAACCGGTCCCAGCACTTCCACCCCCGCACCCAGGCCCAGCAGCCACCACTTCAGGTGCGCGGTGTCACGTACGGTTGCAGTGACGCGAGAGCGCTCGCTGTCCGCTTCAGGCTCGATGATCTGGTCGTCGGACAGGCAGGCCTCGTGCAGGTGGTACGCCAGCGCGGGGTTCACCCGGAGTTCGATGCGAATGGTTTCGCCCTCGGGGTAATCGAATGCGCCCTCCTGGATGAGCTGGTCGAGGGCGAAGCCGGCGTCCGGATCGCGCGCCGGCATCTCCGTCAGGGCCGCGGCCTCGACCCGGTGCACGGCCAGATGCAGCACGTCCTGGTGCGGTGCGATGGTGGCCAGCAGGTAGGTGACGGGCTCGCGGAACACCAGCGCCAGGGGGTGGATGCGGTGGTCTCGGATCCGATTCTTCGAGCGCGAGCGGTAGGTGATATCGAGGCACCGGCGTTCCAGCAGGCCCTGCTGCACGGTCGCGAACACGCCTTCCGGGATCGCCGGCGGATCCAGTGGCGGCCCGTTGGGGAGAATGCGCACCCGCTCGGGCCACAGACTCAGGCCGGACGACTGCCCCGTAGCCTCCAGCACCTCCCGCGCCCGCGCGACCTGCGGTTCCAGCCGTTCCCGGGCGGACGGGGGCAGCAGGCGTGATGCGTGAGCATCCAGGATCTGCAGGGTGAGCGCCGTCTCGGGGTCGAGCGCGGGCACATCCTGCAGCGGGGCGTCGGCCAGCCAGTACCAGCCGTACGGACGGTCCCGCTCGTCGCGCCCCAGCGGCAGGAATGCCGACAGCGCTTCGAGATCCCGTTCGATGGTCCGCAGGGTCGTATCCAGTCCCCGCGCCTGCAGGCGTTCAACCAGTTCCGGCGCACTCACCCGGCGGGGCTGTCGCGGGAGCATGCCCAGCAGCAGCATCCGCCTCTGCAGCGTCGCGCGCATTCCGTTGCCCTGGGTCATCTCCCCTCTATCCCCTGCCCGTGTGTATGCCGGCTCACGTTGGAGCCTGACAGTCCGACGCCGGGCAGGCGGGCAAGACAGGCCCTCGGATAATCCATCACGTCCCCCTTCCCATGGGTCTGATCAAGCTACAGCCTCCGCCATTCAGACGTCCATTCGCGTCGCCCGGGTCGTCGACTGCTCCATTCCGAGCTCCCCTTTACCGAGATGCTGCCTGCCGACCGTGCGGACGGCAAACCCCGTCACGTTCCACCGAATATCCGGAATGAAGCGGTGTCCGTCGATACCTGCGAATGCTCCCCCACCTGCTCGCCCCATGCATCGAGAACGGCATCCAGATATCCATCCAGTGACTCGTTCGCCCGGCATTTCACGGCCTCCCGTTCCGCGAGCAACGCCCATTCCAGTTCCTGCGTGAGTTCCGCGGCCCTCACCTGCTCCTGCCGGTATACCTGGACACCCTCGGCGCCGGTCGCGAGCACGAAGACCGTACCCCCCACTACACCCGCCATCGGCCCGGTTTTGACAGTGGCAAGGGTCGCCGCGCCCGTTTGCGCGACAATGCGCGCAGCCGGGGCTCTCATCCAACGTGCAGCCGCCTTGATGCCGCCGGCACGCGAAGCCTGTACCGTCGCGGAACGCTGCAGCACGCGCCGGCTCAGGGGCAGGGCACCCACAGCGGACGTGGCTACTAAGGTTTTACCAGCTACCCAAGCACCGCTCTGCGAAAGCCGTTCGAGGTCCTCACTGACCCACTGCTCAAGCTGCGCCGACAGTCCCGACAGCTCAACGTCCGCTTCGACCTGTTCATCGACGCGGGTGGCTGACGGTTCCCGATCCAGTACGTCCGCAAGGTGGTGCGTCAGGCGTGCTCCCGATTTCGCGATTTCTGCGGGCAGCACCTGTTCCCGGAGGTGCCGGTCCGCCCGATCCAGGTGTTCCTGGATCCGGGATTCTTCCTCCAACAAGGTCCGGGCCTGTTCATCCAGATACTCGTCGAGATCACCAAAGAAAGGCAGCGACATTCGTGTGGCCCAGCCGCCGAACGAGTGGTATTCATCAACGAACGCCGGAACCTGATCGATCGCGGCCTCGAAGGCCCAGTCCACGCCGGTGTGGTACTCGTGCTGCAGGCCCCGTCGAATCCGGGCCTGCTCGGACTCGAGGCTCGCGCCCGCGTTCGCGCGCACCCGATCGACCCCTTCTTCGCCTTCGATTTCCCAGGCCGCCCCACCGACGACCACCGTCAGGGTCTTCGATTCCAGGGCCTTGTCGATGCCCGGCACCACGAGGGCCAGAAAACCAACGGCGATCACCGCGAAGAAGGCCCCCAGGACAAGACTGATTTTCCGGCTTCGAGCATCGTCCTCCGCCGACGCCGTCGGTTCCTCGGGGGATTCCGACTCGGTTTCGGCCCCGGCGGAGTCATGCTCCCCCGTCTCGCCGCCTTCGTCCCATTCCCGCTCATCCATGGTCTACCTGCCTTTTGCGAAGTAACACAGTCCCATCAACAGCCGCGACCACGCCCAGGCCGCACCCAGGCTGGCCAGAAAAACCAGGATCCAGGCCACCAGCACCCATGGCCCGCCGGTCTCGACGCTTCCCACCAGGTTCTGCATGGCCCAGTAGCTCAGTTCCGTAACGTAGACCATGGCCCGCAGGACGGGGTCCAGTAGATGACAGTTCCATCCGGGCGAAGTCGCCACCGTTTCCAGAACGCGTTCGTATGGCTCGCTGCGGTAGTACGTCTGCTCGGCAATGAGATCCAGAATCACGAGGAAAGGCGTCAGGATCGCGACGTTCAGACGCACGGCCAGAACCCTCGAGAGTGGCTCGAGCCATTGGGGAAGAACCTCCGGCTCCAGCCATCGCCGGGCCCGTACGGCCAGAAACAGGAACACCGGGATATTGAGCGCAAGAAGGACCCATTGAGGGCTCGCCCAGCGATGAAGCTGGACCAGCAACAGAATCGCGAGGAAAAATCCAACCCCGGCACTGACCAGGCGCATCAGCAACCCGGGCCGAACCCACCGGGCGAGGGCTCCATCCTCTCGCAGATACTGCCGCGCCCAGGCCCGCCGGCGCGTCTTTCGGAACTCGAACAGCCCATGCCCAATCACGCCGGCCACCACGGCCATCGGCAGGATCGCCAGCCAGCATGGCAGGATCGGGAGGAGCTGAACGCTCCCCCCGAGCACGCCTGCAGCCGCTAGAATCAGCAGCGCCGATCGCATGGTGTTCGGGCGTACCCCCGTCATCCCGCCGCTCCTGGCACCAGCGCCCTCCTCATGTTGCGGAGTAACCATCGTCCGTTATGCCCGGAACATGGGCAAGGCTTGGCGGCAGTACGGGAGCCGCGCAACGAGCACACGTCAAAAACCGTCGCCTGGCTGTGCAAGGCTGGAGCTCCATTCGTCGAGGAGTCCAGGCCATGCCCGTCAGCAAACGCCGCCGCTCACGCAAGTCTTTCCGCTCCGCCCGCCGGGGGGAGTTGCCCGGCAACCTTGGAGGCATCCGGGCCCTCTGGGCCCTGCGTGTCCTGCGCCATGCCCTGACCATGGACCTGACCGGGACGCTCCTGCGTTCGCTGGATGACGACATGCTTCAGGCGCTGGGCGTGGACCACGACGGAGACGTCTGGGACGACACGGAACGGGTGGAGGCGGTCATCGAGCGGGCCGACGCCGTCGAACAGCAGGCCGGCCCGTTGCAGCGGGATCACCCAATCGCCCGCAACGTCCGTCTTTTCGGGGAGCCCCTGGGCCTTTCGGAATGCGAACGCGAGGTCCTGCAGATCCTGGCACTGAATGCCTCACATCATCCTTTCGCCTCGTTGCTTTCCAGCGTGCGCGACGCGGTGGACCTGACCGCGGAGGAAATCGTGGCGGTCGCCCTGGCCCGTTCGCTTCGTGAGGTCCGGGAAACCCTGTCGCCCCGCAACACGCTGGTGCGTTCCGGCCTCGTCGAAACCGAGGGTCGCGGCATGCTGATGTCGAACCAGCTCGGTTTCGACCTGCTCGGCGATCTGGCGTCGGAACTGGTCGGTCGGATGGAGTCGGCCGAGCCGGTCTTCAGCGCGTTTTTCCGCCCGATGCCCGAGCCGGAGGGGGATCAGATGGCCCTGGCCCACCTGGAGCAGCCGCTGGCACGGCTGCGGGCCCTGCTCGGCCAGGCCGCTTCGCAGAACGTTCCGGGGGTCAATATCCTGCTCTACGGGCCACCCGGCACCGGAAAGACGCAGCTCGTGCGGCGCCTCGCACAGGAGCTCGGGCTGGAAGGCCGCGAGGTCAATCACGAGACCCCCGATGGCACACCGATGGACGCGCCGCACCGGCAGCGGGCCTATCAGCTCTGCCAGTATCTCCTGAGGCGGGCTTCCCGCTCCCTTGTCGCCTTCGACGAGATCGAAGACGTGTTCGGGCAGGATCCGCTAGCCGCCCTGTTCGGCAACACCCGGCGGGGACCGCGTACCGGCGGCAAGGCCTGGACCAACCAGATGCTCGAGGATAACCCGGTCCCGGCGATCTGGATCACGAACCACCCGGAGCAACTGGATCCGGCCTATCTGCGGCGCTTCGATTTCACCCTGGAGGTCGGTCATCCTCCGCGCTCCGTCCGCCGCGCCCTGATGGCGCGCGCCTGCGAGGGGCTGGAGGTCAGTGACGAATGGCTGGACCACATGGCTGGCATCGAGGGCCTCACCCCGGCCGAGATCCAGCGCTCCGCGCGGGTCGCACGCCTGCTGGATCAGGCCGCCCATGGCGAATCGGCGGAATCCGTCATCACCGACCATCTGTCCGAGCAGGCCGAGCTCCAGGGGCGGCCCCCGCTTGCGATGCCCCGGGCGAACGCCGCGCTGGAATACGGTCTCGAGAACCTCAACACGGAAGGGGACGTGGATTCGGTCCTGGAGGATCTGGTCGTCGCGGGGTCCGGTTCCCTGCTGGCTCACGGTCCTCCGGGGACCGGCAAGACCGCGCTGGCCCATCACCTGGCACGGCGGGCGGACCGCCCCCTGCGCAAGCGGACCGGCTCCGAGCTCATCTCCCCCTACGTGGGCCAGACCGAGAAGAACCTCGCACGGGCCTTTCGCGAGGCGCGACGGGAAGGCGCGGTGTTGCTGCTAGACGAAGCTGACAGTTTCCTGACCGACCGTTCCGGCGCTCGCCACTCCTGGGAGACGACCCGCACCAACGAACTGCTGGTCCAGATCGAGGCGTTCAGCGGGATCCTGGTGTGCGCCACGAATTTCCTCGAAGCGCTGGATCCGGCCGCCCTGCGGCGGTTCGACCACAAACTGAACCTGCGTCCGCTGACCATGGAGCAGCGGGTACGGCTGTTCGAGCGACTGGTGGAACGGCTTCAACCGGTCGATGCCAGCGATGGCTGCGCCACGGAATCCGCCCGCGCAACCGTCCAAAGGCTCGATGACCTCACACCCGGCGATTTCGCGACGGTCGTGCGAGCGCATACCCGCCGGCAGGGTACCGGCGACCTGACCCAGGAGGCCCTGGCCGAGGCCCTGGCGGCGGAGCAGCGCATCAAGCCCGGGGCCGGACGCCGCGCGGCGGGCTTCGCCTGAGCCCACACCCCCTCGAACGGATCGGGGCCTGACGGCCCGTGGATATGGAGAGAACACATGGACGACATCTCGCGATCGAACCCGGATCGTTTGATCCAGCGCCTGAAGACCGAGCGCGATCAGCTCCTCACCCTGCTCAAGGCCTTGCCCGACATCTCGTTCGTGATCGACGAGGACGGGCTGTACGTTCGGGTCATCGGCGGGGCGAACGAAGCCATGTACGTGAGCGGCAAGGGACTGGAGGGGCACAGCGTCGCCGAAGCGCTGCCCCCGACCGTCGCCGAAGCATGTCTCGAGGCGATCCGAACCGCCCTGCGGACCGGCGACATGCAGACCCTGGAGTACCAGCTCCGCGTCGACGATGTGGCCGTTCTCACGCCCACGGCTCGTGAAGCCACGCAGGATGGGATCGAACAGTGTTTTGAAGGCCGTGTCCTGCCCCTGCCCGGTTACGATCATCCCAAGCCCGTGGTCCTGTGGGTCGCGGTCAACATCACGCCGCGCAAACAGCTCGAGCAGTACTGGCGCCAGGCGGCAGAGACCGATCCGCTGACCGGGATCGCCAACCGCCGAGCTCTGTTCGAACGGGCCCACTCGGAAGTCGAGTGCGCCCGCCGCTACGGGCACCCGCTGTCGCTTCTCATCCTGGACATCGACCACTTCAAGAGCATCAACACCCGTTTCGGCCATGCGCGGGGGGATGAAGCACTGCGGTGCTTCACGCAGGCCTGCGCCGAATTGCTGCGCACCAGCGACCGTCTGGGGCGGATTGGAGGCGAAGAGTTCGTGATCCTGCTGCCGGACACCGACCTTTCCGGCGCGGCCAGCCTGGGGAAAAGAGTCGTGGCGCAAACCCGGTCCATTGCTGTCGCCGACACCTCCATCGCCCAAACCCTGACCGTTTCGGCGGGGACGGCTTCTGTGGACCACGGAGAGGGGTTCGAAGAGGCCCTGCGCCGCGCCGACGCTGCCCTTTCCAGAGCGAAGGCCCATGGCCGCAACCGTCTGGAAACGGACGACACCCCGGCCGGTCCGGATGAACCGGAGGCCCCCGCAGACTGAGAAACGGCATATGGCCCCCGAGAAGACCAAGACGCCCGATACGCAGGAACCGGGAGATGGGCTCACCCTGCACCCGGAGTTCGTCCGCATCGCGGACGGCTCGCGCGTGGTCCTGCTGCGGGAAAGCGAGTTCGTGCAGATGCTTGCGGCGCTTTACCAGTACGAAGCTCTGCGCGATTACCTGGGCGGCGATCCGTTGGAGGATACGCAGAACGAATGAGATCGGGGCGAGTCCTTTGGCGATCGCTACACGCAGCGCAGCGCCGTCATCGCCCGTCTGCCCATCCGGTTGGAAACCGGATGACATTGCGAGCCCCGGGTTTCAGGCTATGCAGTTACTCTGCGAATTTAAGGAAACACTGATCAATGTACACGCTCGCGTTGGCACCGGATCGCCCCAACCTCGTTCGATTCAGGCACATGTAAGGCCCACACAAGGCCCAGGCAGCATAACCAGCGATGGCCGGTACGGAACCGGGCAGTCCATGATCAACGCGACATGTGCCACAATAGCCAGAACGCCCTTCGAAATGGCTCAACAAATCCGACACTTACAGCATCCTTTGACACACCCGAAAGACGCTGTAGAATACGCGTCTCGGACACGACAGGCGCGTAGCTCAGTTGGTTAGAGCACCACCTTGACATGGTGGGGGTCGGTGGTTCGAGTCCACTCGCGCCTACCAGATTTGTGAAAGGCGAGCCCGACCTGGTCCGGCTCGCCTTTTTTTCGCCCGGAACCCGTACATCGGGTCGGGCTGCCGGAGATCGGGGCGGTCAGACATGGAGTCCAGGCTCAGGGCGTTGGTAACGGGGCTTGCGGTGCTGTTGCTGGCCTCCGGCTGTGCGTCGCTGGAACCGCGCGACGACCGCCCCGCGAATCCGCCCGCCGCACCGGCCGACGAAGGCCCCCTCGCCGAATGGATCACGCCCCGGGTGGACGCATCCCCGGGGGAATCCGGATTCCGTCTGCTCGATGACGGCGTCGAGGCCTTTCAGTGGCGGGCCTTCAGCGCGCGCAAGGCGGAAGATCGGCTGAGCATTCAGTACTACATCTGGCGCAACGATGCCGCCGGCCGGGCCCTTCTCGGCGAGCTGCTGCGCGCGGCCGACCGCGGGGTCAACGTCTCGGTACTGCTGGACGACATCGATGCCCGCGGCCGCGACGACATCCTCGCCGCCGTCGATCAGCACCCCAACATCGACATCCGCCTGTTCAATCCCTTCCGCACCCGTCACGGGATGCTCGGCAAGGGGCTGGAATTCCTGACCCGGGGCGTTCAGCTCAACCGACGCATGCACAACAAGGCCTGGGTGGTCGACGGCCACCTGGCGATCATCGGCGGGCGCAACATCGGCGACGAGTACTTCGAGGCCAGTCCGGAATACAATTTCGCGGATCTGGACGTGGCGATCGTCGGGCCAATGGCCGCCGAGGTGGAGGCCTCCTTCCACGATTTCTGGAACAGCCAGGGTGCCATCGGCATCCAGCGTGTGGTCTCGCGTCTCCCGGATCCGCCCCGGCTGCAGGAGCATCGCGAGGCCCTGCAGGAATGGCTGTCGACACAGAACGACCACCCGCTGCTGCAGAAGGCCCCGGCCGGGCGCCTGCCCCCCGGACATATCGATGACGATGAAGCCTATGTCTGGACTGCGGCGGCGGACTTCGTGGCGGACCCGCCCGCCAAGGCGCTGGACACCGCGGGTTTCGATCCCGAACGGGATGGCGGGGTCACCCCGGCGCTGCGGGCCCGCTTTTCCGGGGTACGCAACGAGCTGCGCATCATCACGCCCTATTTCGTGCCGCAGCGGCGGGGCACCCGGGAACTGATCGAGATGGCGGAGCGTGGCGTTCGGGTCAGCGTGCTGACCAATTCGCTGGCCTCCAATGATGTGGTGTTCACCCACAGCGGATATTCCCGCCGCCGACCGACCCTGCTGCAGGGCGGCGTGGAGCTGCACGAGCTGCGCCCCACCGCCCTTCCCAACGGCGAGGAACGGGCCAGGCGCTGGGGCCTGGGCTCTTCGCAGACCAGCCTGCACACCAAGGCGTTCGTGATGGACGGCCACGAGGCGTTCGTGGGCTCCTACAACCTCGATCCACGTTCGGCCTACAGCAATACCGAATCCGGGGTGTTCCTGCGCGAACCGGCGCTGGTCGGCCAGGTCGTGGACCTGCACGAGCGGATTATCCAGCCCGAGTTCGCCTACCGGGTCGAGCTGGACGCCGAGGACAACCTGATCTGGAGCGACGACCAGGGCCGCACGTGGCGGCGCGATCCCAAGGCCGGCCACATGCGTCAGATCCTTTCGGATCTCACCATCCTGTTCCCGGTGGAGAGCCTGCTGTAATACCCGCGGGCAGCCCGCTCAGGACGGACGCCGGCCGACGACCTGCACCACCGCGCCGCGACCGGTGTGGTAAACCCCTTCGATCACCTCGCGCTCCAGCTCGTGGGCGTAATCGAACTCGAGGCCATCGAGCTCCTCGCTGAGCGCGTTCAGGTCCATCATCAATTCTTCCACCGGCGGACCACCGGTGCCGTGCGCCAGCTGCGCCGGCGTATACGCCTCGAGGATGAAAGTCCCGCCGGGGCGCAGCCCCTGTACGACATCGGCATGCACACGGCGACGGATCTCCGGTGGCACGTGACAGAAGATCGACACGATCACATCCCAGCTTTCCGGATCAATGCGGTAGTCAGCCAGATCGGCGACCTCGGTCCGGATACTCACCCCGCGCTCGGCCGCCAGCCGTTCGGCCTTGCGCAGGCCCACCAGGGAGCTGTCGACCGCGGTCACGTCGAAGCCCTGTTCGGCCAGATACACCGCGTTACGTCCCTCGCCCTCGCCCAGGCACAGCGCATCGCCGGGCGGCAGGGTGGCCACGGCCTCGCGCAGGAAGTCGTTCGGCTCGGTACCGTAGGCGAATTCCTCCGTTGAATAGCGATCATCCCACATCATCAACTCCTTGCATGTTCCGGGCTCCATTGCCGGGCGCGCGGGTTTGCCCTACTCTTGGCGCGCCCTGCAGTCACCCGATTGCTTCTTCATACGTTCGTTTTCACGACCAGGCCACCATGACCGAGACCGGAACCCTGCGCGGCCGCCTGACGGCCCTGATCGAAGCCAATTACACCCAGCGCTTCATCATCGGACTGATCCTGCTGAACGCCCTGACCCTGGGGCTGGAAACCTCGCATGCGGTGATGCAGGCGATCGGCCCCGTGATCAACAGCGCCGACGTGATCATCCTGTCGATCTTCACCGTCGAGGTCCTGACCAAGATGTTCGTCTATCGTCTGGGCTTCTGGCGCAACCCGTGGAACGTATTCGATTTCTTCGTCGTTGGCATCGCGCTGATCCCGGCTACCGGCCCGTTCTCGGTGCTGCGCGTGCTGCGTCTGCTGCGCCTGGTCTCGCTGGTGCCCAAGCTGCGGTTCATTGTGGAGGCGCTGCTGCGCGCGATCCCGGGGATCATCTCCATCATCGGTCTGTTGCTGCTGATCTTCTACGTGTTCGCGATCATCGCCACCGGGCTGTTCCGCGAAACGCATCCCGAGATGTTCGGCAGTCTCGGAGCGACCATGTACAGCCTGTTCCAGGTCATGACTCTGGAGGGCTGGTCGGAAGACGTGGCCCGCCCCGTCATGGAGGAGCATCCCTGGGCATGGGCGTTCTTCGTGCCGTTCATCCTGATCGCCACGTTCACCGTACTCAACCTGTTCATCGCCATCATCGTGGACGCGATGCAGCGCATGCACGACCGCGCGGTGGAGATCGAAAAGCAGGCCATCCACGAGAGTGTGCACGAAGAAAACAAGGCCCTGCACAACGAACTGCAGGCCCTGCACGAGGAGACCAGCGCGCTACAGGAACGCCTGTCCCGGATGCAGAACCTGCTGGAACAGCGATCGCGCGAAGGACGCTAGCCCAGCTCCCCGACCTCCGGGAGCGGCACGCATTCGGCGCGGATGCGGGCCGCGAACGCCTCCGATATGCGGTGCGCATCCACCACATCCACCGGAAACGGCAGATCCGACTCGGCGAGGTCGGCCTCCAGTTCCCCGAGGATCGCGAAGTCCAGGGCCTCGCCGGCATCCACCAGCAGGTCCAGATCCGAAGCGGGCGCGCTGCACCCGGTGGCGCGCGAGCCGAACAGCCACACCCGCGTCCCCGCGGGCAGGTGCCGCCTCACGAGACGCTCCACCACCTCCCGCTGAGCGGGCGTCAGGTCAACCACCCGGTTGCTCCAGCTTCTCGATCAGGGCCTGCACGGCGGGCAGAAAGCTTCGCGCAATCTCGTACACCTCCTCCGCGACGGCTTCGTTATACGTGTGCGAGGTCATGTTGCGGGCCCTGTGGAAGGCAAACCACTGCGCGGGATCCTCAATCAATCGCCGCGTTGCCGCCAGACGAAACAGCTCCCGACGACTGAGCGGCATCACCACCTCGCGCCCCTCATCCTCGACCAGACGCCGCTGCAGCAGCTTCCACGCCAGCTCAAAGCTGTATTCAAAACGCTGGATGGTCGCGTCGCGCATGAACTCGTCCTTCGGCTGCGCCAGCGCCCGCTCCAGCGAGGCGGCCGCGTCGCGCAGCGGGGTCACCAGCAGGCCGTCGCTCATGCGCTGCCTCCTTCCGTGGCTTCGGGCTCGGGCTCGGGCTCGGCCAGCAGATCCTCGCCTTCCAGCAGCCGGGCCAGTCCCTCCGGGCCCAGCACCGGGACGCCCAGCGATTCGGCCTTTGCGACCTTGGAGCCGGGGTCGGCGCCCGCGATGACCGCGCTGGTCTTCCTGGACACCGAGCCGGTGATCTTCGCACCCAGCGCCTCCAGATGCGCGCGCGCCTCGTCGCGGCTCATCTCCTCCAGGGTCCCGGTGAGCACGAACGTGCGGCCCGCCAGCGGGGCCTGCGCGGCCTCGTCCACGGCGTCACCGGGGGAGGCCGGCGCCGGCTCCGGTACCGGCCAGTGCACCCCGGCCGCACGCAGGGCTTCGACCACCTCGCGGTTATGCGGCTCGGCGAAGAAATGCACGATGTGTTCGGCCACCACGGGGCCCACGTCCGGGATCGACTGCAGGGTCTCGGCATCCGCCGCCATCAGGGCATCCAGGTCACGGAAATGCGCGGCCAGGGCCTGCGCGGTGACTTCGCCGACCTCGCGGATGCCGAGGGCGAAGATGAAGCGCGCCAGTGTGGTCTCGCGCGCGGTCTCCAGCGCGCGCACCAGGTTGTCGGCCAGTTTCGGCCCCACCCGTTCCAGCTGCTGCAGGGTCTCCCCATCCAGCGCGAACAACTCCGCCGGGGTGCGTACCCGGCCGCTGTCGACCAGCTGCTCGATCAGCTTCTCGCCGAAGCCCTCGATGTCCATGGCGCGGCGCGACACGAAGTGCTTGAGCGCCTCGCGCCGCTGCGCCGGGCAGACCAGCCCGCCGGTGCAGCGCGCCACCACCTCGCCCTCTGGCCGCTCAACATGCGAGCCACATTCCGGGCAGGCGGCCGGGAGTTCGATCGCGCGGGTCTCCGCCGGCCGCTCGCCCCCGGCGCGGCCCACCACCTCGGGGATCACGTCGCCGGCGCGGCGCACGATCACGCGGTCGCCGATGCGGATATCCTTGCGCTCCACCTCGTCCATGTTGTGCAGCCCGGCGTTGGAGACCATCACGCCGCCCACCAGCACCGGCTCCAGCCTCGCCACCGGGGTCAGGGCGCCCGTGCGCCCGACGTTGAACTCGACGTCGCGCAAAGTGGTGGTGCGTTCCTCGGCCGGAAACTTGTGCGCGATCGCCCAGCGCGGGGCCCGCGACACGAACCCCAGCACCTGCTGGTCGGCCAGATCGTCCACCTTGTACACGATGCCGTCGATCTCGTAATCCAGATCGCGCCGCCGCGCGGCCAGCTCCTCGTAGTAGCCCAGGCAGCCCGCCACCCCGGTCACCACACGGCGCTCCGGACACACCGGCAGGCCGAGATCGCGCAGGGCGTCCAGCACCGCCGACTGCCGCCCCGGCAGCGCCCCGCCCTCGACATGCCCCACGGAATAGGCAAAGAAACTCAGCGGCCGCCGGGCCGTCACCTTCGGGTCCAGCTGGCGCAGGCTGCCGGCGGCGGCGTTGCGCGGGTTCATGAAACCGCGCTGCCCCTCGGCCTCCAGGCCTTCGTTGAGGCGCAGGAAATCGGCCCGGCGCATGAACACCTCGCCGCGCACCTCCAGCACGGCCGGGATCGTGCCTCCCACGCCCTGCACCCCGGCCGGATCCAGGCGCAGCGGCACCGGGCGCACGGTGCGCATGTTGGCGGTCACGTCCTCGCCGGTTTCGCCGTCGCCGCGGGTGGCGGCGCGCACCAGTACCCCGTCCTCGAACAGCAGCGAGATCGCCAGCCCGTCCAGCTTGGGCTCGGCCATGTAGGTGACGGCCCGTTCGGCACGTGCCGGATCACCGGTGTCGCGCGCCAGGCGCTCGCGTACCCGCCGGTCGAAGTCGTGGATCTCGTCCGCCTCGAAACCGTTGGCCAGCGACAGCATCGGCAGGCGGTGGCGCACCGTCGCGAAGCCCTCGGCCGGCTGCGCGCCCACGCGCTGGGTCGGCGAGTCCGGGGTGATCCATTCGGGGTGCGCGGCCTCCAGCGCCTCGAGCTCGCGCAGGAGCTCGTCGTATTCGGTATCCGAGATCTCGGGGTCGTCGTGGACGTAGTAGCGCCGGTTGTGGTGTTCGATCTGTCGGCGCAGCGCCTCCAGGCGCTCGCGGTCGGCGCTCATTGCGTCCTCCCGCGCCGGAGGATGTCGGGCCGGTTGCGCAGCAGCCACTGGTTCAGATCCTCGCGCATGTGCGCCAGGGTCTGGTTCGTCGCCGTCGACTGCTGCGCGTCCAGGATGGTGCCCCCGAGGTCGCGTGCCAGCGCGTGCGCGTTCTCCAGCAGTGCCTCGAACGCACGCTGCGGATGGGCACTGTAGTGCACCTGGGTGAACAGGGTGACGCCGGGGGTCATCATGTCCGCCAGGTCCTCGTCACGCAGGGTCCCGGGCGCCACCATGTTGGCCACCGAGAACAGCGGCTGTCGTTTGTCGCTCTCGGGTTCATGGTAGTGGTAGATGTCCATCGCCCCGGGCTTGAGGCCCGCGCGCTCCAGCGCGGCGCCCAGCGCCACGCCGGTGAACGGCTTGTTCCGGGGCGCGACCACGTGCAGCAGGAGAATCTTCTCCTGCAGCGACGCCGACGCGGCGCGCGGGTTCTCGCCCGCCTTCCACGGATCCGACACATATTCGCCCAGCGATTCCGGATCCGGCCGGTCCGGCTCCTCGATCAGATCCGGATCCACCTCGTGGTCCGGGTCCAGGCGTTCGCCCACCGGGCCACGCGACTTGCGTCCGGGTCCCGGCATGCGTGCGCGCACGGCGTCCAGGCCCTGGCGACCGACGGCAATCAGGCGTTCCCCGGGCGACGGCTTCGCGCTCCGGCGACGCTGGCGACCCGGAGCCGCACGGCGCCCGGACTCGGGTTGGGGCTCGGGTTCGGGCGCCGCCCGCAGGTCGCCGCCGTAGTCGGTCTCGAACCCGCGCGGGCCGGACGCACCATGGTCGGCGGCCCCGGCCCCGGCCCCGGCTCCGGCGCCGGGCTCTTCGTCCTCCAGCACGCCGTAGATGTCGTTGACGGGTTCCTGCGCGGAGGCCGAGCCGCGCGGCGCGGCCTCGAACGGATCATCCGGATCGGGCTCCGCATCCGGGCCCGGTGAGGTCACGCCGAGATGCGGCTCGCGCCGTCCGCCGGTCACCCGGGGGCCCTCGTCCAGCGGATCGGGCGCGCCGGCACGGATATGCACCGCATCATCGGCCCAGTCGCCGGCGTCATCGGCCTCGTCACGCTCGCGCGCACGCGTGCGCATGCGGTGCGTGATCCAGATCCCCGCGATCAGGACGATTCCCAGCAGCAGCAGACTCAACCGCATCCAGTCCACGAAAATTCCTCGCTCGTTGCGCGCCGGCGCCGTCAGGCCCCGGCCATTTCCACGGCCTCGTCGACGTCCACACTGACCAGACGCGACACGCCCGGTTCGTGCATGGTAACGCCGATCAGCTGTTCCGCCATGGACATGGTCGACTTGTTGTGGGTGATAAAGATGAACTGGATCCGCTCCGACATCTCCCGCAGGAGCTCGCCGAAACGCCCCACGTTGGCCTCGTCCAGCGGCGCATCCACCTCGTCCAGCATGCAGAAGGGTGCCGGATTCAGCTCGAAGATGGCGAATACCAGGGCCGAAGCCGTGAGCGCCTTCTCACCCCCGGACATCAGATGGATGGTGGACAGGCGCTTGCCCGGCGGACGCGCCATGATCGCCACGCCGGTATCCAGCAGGTCGTCGCCGGTCATCTCCAGGCGCGCCTCGCCGCCGCCGAACAGGCGCTGGAACTTCTCCCCCAGCCCGGCGTTGACCTTGTCGAAGGTCTCGCGGAACAGCGTGCGGGTCTCGCGGTCGATGCGCTGCATCGCCGCCTCCAGTGTCTCCAGCGCCTCGATCAGATCGGCGTGCTGTTCCTCCAGATAGCGCTGGCGTTCTTCCAGCTCGCGGGCCTCGTCGATCGCCGCCAGATTGATCGGCCCGAGCTTCTCGATCGCCCGGTCCAGCTCGGCGATCGCCCGGTCCCAGGCCTCCACGCCGGCGTCTTCCGGCAACTCGGCCGCCATCTCGCGCGCGTCGAATCCGGATTCCTGCAGCTGTTCGCGCAGCTGTTCCAGCTGCGTGGCCCGTGAACGCTGGTCCAGTCGGTATTCCTCGCAGGTGGAACGCTGCTGCTCCACCCGCTGTTCCAGTTCCGTCAGCTCGCCGGCCACCTCGCGCAGGGCATGATCGCACTCGTCCAGCTGGCCGCGCGCGGCGGTCAGCGCGCTCTCGGCGGCCTGACGCGCCTCGGCCGCCGCCTGCAGGTCCTTCTTCCACTGTTCCAGCGGGGCACGCCGGCCCTCCAGACCCTCGCGCAGGCGTCCCTGACGCTCGCGATCCTCGCTCAGCTGGCGTTCCAGGCGTTCCCGCTCGCTCTGTTCGCGCTCCAGCCGATGGCGCGCCTCCTGCTCGGCCAGGCGTGCCTTGCCCGCGGCATCGCGTGCCGAACGGGCCTGCTCGCGTGCCTGCTGACGGGCCTCGCGGGTCGCGGCCACCCGGGCCTCCACGGCTTCGCGATCGGCCTCCAGACCCTCCAGACGCTCGAGTGCCCGATTGCGTTCGGCCTCGGCCTCGTCGAACTGGGTACGTACGCGTTCGTCCTCCTCGGCAACTTCTTCCAGCTCGCGGTCGATGCGCGCCTGCTGCTGTTCCAGTTGGCGCGCCTGATCGTGCAGCCGCTGCACGCGGTTCTCGCCCTCCTGCACCTGCTTGCGCTGTTCCGCGATCCGCGCGTCCACCGCGTCGCGGGCCTCGCGCGCCTCGCCGATGCGCTCCCTGCGCCCCGCCAGTGAAGCCTCCAGCGCCCGGCCGCGCTCCTGCAGGGCATCGCGCTGCTGCTCCAGCTCGCGTGCCAGACGCACCCGCGCGACCGCCCCGCTGACTTCGGCTTCCAGCGTGCCATGGGCCAGCCAGCCCGGGCCCAGCCAGGTCCCGCCGGGGGTGATCACGCTCTCGCCCGGGCCACAGTCCCGGGCCCGCTCGCGCGCCGCCTGCGCATCGGCGGCGCAGTAGATGCCGGCCAGCCAGCGCCGCACGGCTGCCGGACCGCGCACCCGCGCGGCCAGGCTGTCGTCGGGTACCGGCTCGGCGGACGCCGTGCCATCCAGGCGGCGCAGCGGCGCCTCGGGCAGATCGGCCAGGGCCGCGGCCTCCAGCCCCAGGGGATCGCCGGCACCTTCGGGCACCTCGGCTTCCAGCCAGCTCCCCAGCACCGCCTCCACCGCGGTATCCCAGCCGTCCTCGACCTCCAGCGCCTGGACCAGCGGGCGGCCGGCGTCGATACCGTGGCGCCGGGCCCATTCCTCGCGCCGCTTGCGAGTCGCCTCGGGATCGGCCTCGCCACCGAAGGATTCCAGCCCGGCCAGGCGCCCGGCCACCTCGCGGTGCTCGCGCTCCACGGCATGGGCCTGTTCCTGTTCCTCCGCCTGCTCCGCCTCCAGACGTTCCAGCTCGGCGCGCGCCTCGGCACTGCGCGCCTGCTCCGCCTCCAGGGCCTCACGCAGCCCGGCGAGCTCGCCCTCCACGCGCTCGGCCTCCTCGCCCGGATGGGTCTGCGGCAGTGCGGCCTTTTCGGACTCCAGCTTCTCGCGCCGGCGCGCGAGGCGCTGGCGGGTCTGTTCGGCGCTGTCCATGCGCGAACGGGCCACCTGCGCGGCCTGACGCGGTTCGGCCAGATTGCGCTCCCATTCCTGCTGGGCCTCGCGCGCCGCCTGGTCCGCCTGTTCGGCCTCCTCGGCGGCGGCCTCCAGGCGCTGCTGTTCGCGTTCCGCATTCTCCAGCGCTTCGCGCAGGCGCTCGCATTCGCGCTCCGCCTCGCGGATGCGCCCGGCCACCGCATCCTGCTGCTCGCCCGCCGTGCGGATGCGCGTGTCCAGGTCCTCCAGTTCGCGCGTCTCGCGCTCCAGTTCGGCCTCGGCATGGCGAATCGACTGCTCCAGGCGCGAGACCTCGGCGGCGCGATCGTAGTACGCGCTCTGTGCCTCGGACACTGCCGCCTCGCGCTCCACGCGCTGCTGACGCAGGGTCTCGGAGCGGGTGCGCGCATTCTGCGCCTCGGCCTGCAGCCGGGCGAGTTCGGTCTCGGCGGCGGACAGCTCGGCGCGGCGGCTTTCCAGCGCGGCCTCTTCCGCCTGCAGCCGCAGCAGGATCGCCTCGGCCCGCTTGCGCCGGCGATCCGCGGCCAGCTGCTGGTAGCGCTCCGCGGTCGCCGCCTGTCGGTTCAGCCGCTCCGCCTGCTTGCCCACCTCCTCGCGCAGGTCGTCCAGGCGCTCCAGGTTTTCGCGCGTGTGGCGTACGCGGTTCTCGGTCTCGCGCCGGCGTTCCTTGTATTTGGAGATTCCGGCCGCCTCTTCCAGATAGGTGCGCAGGTCCTCCGGACGCGCCTCGATCAGCCGCGCGATCATGCCCTGCTCGATGATGGCGTAGCTGCGCGGCCCCAGGCCGGTGCCCAGGAACAGATCCACGATGTCGCGCTTGCGCGCGCGATGGCCGTTCAGGTAGTACTTCGACTGCCCGTCGCGGGTGAGCGCGCGCTTGACCGCGATCTCGGTGTAGGCGCTGTATTCGCCGCCCAGTCGCCCTTCGGAGTTGTCGAACACCAGTTCGATGCTGGCCTGCCCCACGGGCTTGCGGCTGGAGGATCCGTTGAAGATCACGTCCTCGCCGGAATCCCCGCGCAGATGCTTGGCCGAGGATTCGCCCATCACCCAGCGCACGGCGTCGATGGTGTTCGACTTGCCGCAGCCGTTGGGCCCCACCACGCCTACCCGGTTGCCGGGCAGCACCAGGGTGGTGGGGTCCACGAAGGACTTGAAGCCGGCCAGCTTGATTCGGGCAAGGCGCACGTCGGTATCCTGGGTGTTCCGCAGCCTGGGGTGTACGGGCGTAGAATGGTACACGCTTACAGGTCGAACGTGACCCCGACGGGAACTCGCGCGCGACCCGCTTCTCCAACCGCGCACGCAAAAACAGCCGAAACACGAGAACGCATTCATGCCCAGCCAGCCGAGCAAGACCCTGGACACCTTCGACAACCCCTCCCCGGACAACAACTTCGCGATCTACATCCGGATCCCGGAGTTCACCTGCCTGTGCCCGGCGACGGGGCAGCCGGACTTCGCCGAGCTGCATCTGCAGTACGTGGCGGACCAGCGCTGCGTGGAACTGAAATCGCTGAAGAACTACATGTGGTCGTTCCGCAACGAAGGGGCGTTCCACGAGGCCGTGACCAACCAGATCCTCAACGACCTGGTGGCCGCGACCGATCCGCGGTTCATGCGCCTGACCGCAAATTTCTACGTGCGCGGCGGGATCTACACCACGGTGGTCGCGGAACACCGTCAGGAGGGCTGGACCCCGCCGGAGAGCGTGACCCTGCCGCCGCCGACGCGCAGCCCGCAGGGCACCGAATACTGACGCCGCCGTGCACCCGCCCCGGGCCATCGGACTGGACGTCGGCACCTCGGGGGTGCGCGGCGTGCTGCTGGACCCCGACGGAGGGCGCCGGGCCACCGCCAGCCGCGCGCTGGAACCCGCCGGTATCCGGCATGACGGGCCACTGCACGAACAGGAGCCGGAGCACTGGTGGGATGCGCTGCAGGAGGTCCTGGCAGAGCTGACCGACGGCCTGGAGGGTGAACCCGCCGCCATCGCCGTGGACGGCACCTCGGGCACCCTGCTCTGTACCGACGAACAGGGCCACCCGCTCCACCCGGCGCTGATGTACGACGACCGCCGGGCGGCCTCGGCAGTGCCCCGCCTGGCGCGCCTGGCCCCGCCCGAGGCCGCGGTCCACTCGGCCTCCAGTTCCGCCGCCAAGCTCCTGTGGCTGCGCGGGGAACACGGGCTCGACGGCGTGCGCCGCGTACTGCACCCGGCCGACTGGCTGGCCGGCCGCCTGCGCGGGCGCTACGACCGCATGGACGAGAACAATGCCCTCAAGCTGGGCTACGACGTGGTCCGGCGCCGCTGGCCGGAATGGCTGCTCCGCGAGCTCGGCACCCATGCCGGCCTGTTGCCCGAGGTGGTGCCGGCGGGCACCCCGCTGGGCCCGGTGGACCCGGACCTGGCCGCGAACCTCGGCCTGAATCCGGCCTCAAGGGTGGTCGCGGGCACCACCGACTCGATCGCCGGTTTCCTCGCCGCCGGGGTCGCGGATACCGCCACCGGCGTCACCAGCCTGGGCTCGACGCTGGCGCTCAAGCAGCTCTCTCCGCGGCCGCTGTTCGCGCCGCAACTGGGGGTGTACAGCCACCGTCTGGGGGATCGCTGGCTGGCCGGCGGCGCATCGCACAGCGGCGGGGCCGTGCTGCAGCAGTTCTTCAACAATGCAGACCTGGAGCGGCTGGGTGCGGCCCTGGATCCGGAACGCGACAGCGGGCTGGACTATCTCCCGCTGCCCGGCCCCGGCGAACGCTTCCCCGTCAACGATCCGGATCTGCCGCCCCGCATGGAACCCCGCCCGACGAACGATGCGCGCTTTCTGCAGGGGCTGTTCGAAGGGATCGCGCGCATCGAACGCGACGGCTATGCACGGCTGCGGGAACTGGGCGCGCCCGCGCTGCAGCGCGTGGTGACCCTCGGCGGTGGCGCGCGCAGCCCCGCCTGGAGCCGGATCCGGGCGCGCATCCTCGGGGTCGAGGTAAGCATAGCAGCGGACGACGAGGCCGCGGTCGGTACTGCCCGTCTGGCGCGGGGCACCGCGCTCGCGGCGCTGCAGGAACCGGCTCCGGCCTGACCCGGAGACGGGCCCGGCTCTACGCCCGGGTCAGGTCAGCACGCCGCGCAGGCGCTCCACCGCCTCGCGCAGCCGGGCCTCGCTCTGGGTATAGGCAATGCGCAGATGGCGCGCGCCATCCGAAGGACTGAAATCGGTCCCCGGCGTCAGCGCGACGCCCGCCTCGTCGAGGATGCGGGCGCACAGGGCCTCGGAATCCGCGCCATGGGCACTGCAGTCGGCATAGATGTAGAACGCCCCTTCGGGACGTGCGCGCACCTCCAGGCCGAGTTCCGGCAGGGCCTGCAGCAGGAAGTCGCGGCGGCTTTCGAGCTCGCGCACCCGCTGCTGCAGTTCCGCTTCGGTGTCCGGTTCGAAGGCGAACATCGCCGCCGCCTGGGCCACGCTGGAGGGCGCCACGAACAGGTTCTGCGCCAGGCGGCGGACCGGATCGACCCACGAGGGCGGCACCACCATCCAGCCCAGACGCCAGCCGGTCATGGCGAAATACTTGGAGAAGCTGTTGATCACCACCACGTTCGGGTGCAGCGCCGCGGCACTGCGCTCGGGCTCGCCGAACACCAGCTGGCCGTAGATCTCGTCCATGATCACCAGCCCGCCGCGGGCCTCCACCACCGCCACGATCTCCGCGAGGGTCTCGCGCGACAGGCAGGTGCCGGTGGGGTTGGCCGGCGACGCCAGCAGCACCGCGCGGGTCGTGTCGCTCCAGGCCGCGGCCACCGCGTCGGCGGTCGGCTGCCAGGCGTCCTCGGCCGACACCACCAGGGGCCGGGGCCGCGCACCCCGGGCCGCGACGAACTGCCGGTTGCAGGCGTAGCCCGGGTCCGGCAGCAGAACCCCCTCCCCGGGATTCACGCCGGCCGCCAGCGCCAGCAGGATGGCCGCCGAGGCCCCGGACGTGACCACGACCCGTTCCGGGTCCACTTCGGCCGCGTGGCGGTTGCGGTAGTCCTGCGCGATCGCCCGGCGCAGTTTTTCGCGCCCGTGCGCCGGCGTGTAGCGGGTTTCCCCGGCGGCCAGGGCGATCTCGCCGGCGGACACCACGCCACGCGGGGTCACGAAATCCGGCTCGCCGACCTCCAGATGGATGATGTCGCGGCCGGCGCGCTCGGCCGCCTGGGCGCGGTCGAGGATGTCCATCACGCGGAACGGCTCGACCACCTGCGCAAAATCCGACAGGGCGGGCTCAGCGCTTGCGGACATGACGCATCAACCTTTTGCGTTTTTGCTGCTGGCGCGGCGTGAGCTTGTTGCGCCGGCCGGCGTAGGGGTTCTTCCCGGAACGGAACTCCAGCCGCAGGGGCGTCCCCACCAGCTTCAGCTGACGGCGGAAGAAGTTCTCCAGATAGCGCTTGTAGGCCCCGGGCAGACGGTGGGTCTGATTGCCGTGGACCACGATCACCGGCGGGTTCTGCCCGCCCTGGTGCGCATAGCGCAGCTTGATCCGCCGCCCGCTGACCAGCGGTGGCGCATGCTCGGCTACCGCGGCCTCCAGCAACCGGGTCAGCTCCGGGGTGGAGATGTCCACGAACGCACTGGCGTGGGCCTCGCGCACGTCGTCCAGCAGGTGCCCGACGTTGGTGCCGTGCAGGGCCGAGATCAGGCGCATCCGCGCGTAATCGACGAAACCGAGGCGGCGCTGCATCTCGGACCGGACCCACTCGCGATCATCCGGGTCCATGCCGTCCCACTTGTTCACGGCCACCACCAGCGCACGGCCGGCATCGATCACCAGCCCCAGCAGGTGGGCGTCCTGATCCGAAAGACCGGCACGCGCGTCGATCACCATAATGACCACGTGCGCGGCCTCGATCGCCTGCAGGGTCTTGACCACGCTGAACTTCTCGACGGTCTCGTGGACCCGGGCACGGCGCCGCACCCCCGCGGTGTCGATCAGGGTATAGTCCTGATCCTCGCGCGTGAACGGCACGAAGATGCTGTCGCGGGTGGTACCCGCCACCTCGGTGGCGACTACCCGTTCGTCGCCGAGGATCCGGTTGACCAGAGTGGACTTGCCGGCATTGGGCCGCCCCACCACCGCGACACGGATACCCGGCCAGTCGTCCAGCGCGGCCTGCTGGGCGTCCACGTCCAGGCCGTCGCCGTCGCCGGCGCCCTCGCCTTCACCGCCCGCCGCTTCCCGATCCCGGGCCACGTCTTCCCGCACGGCCTGCATCAGGCCGCGCACGCCGCGACCGTGGGTCGCGGCGATCGGGGTGACATCGCCCAGGGCCAGGGCGTGGAACTCCGCGCTGACCACGTCGGGATCCAGGCCGTCGGTCTTGTTGACGATGACCCGGACGCGCGCGCCACTGGCGCGCAGCTGTTCGGCGATCGCCTCGTCCTGCGGTGTCAGACCGTCACGCGCATCCACCATGAACAGGACGTGATCGGCCTCGGCGACCGCGCGGCGGGTCTGTTCGGCCATGGCCCGGTCGACCCCTTCTTCCTCGCCGGACAGGCCGCCGGTGTCCACCACCATGTAGGGAAACTCGCCCACCCGGCCGATACCGTACTGGCGGTCGCGGGTCAGACCGGGCATGTCCGCAACCAGCGCGTCGCGCGAGCGGGTGAGCTGATTGAACAGGGTCGACTTGCCCACATTCGGGCGGCCGACCAGCGCGATGACGGGGATCATGAGGGGATCAGGCGTCCTCGTCGATGCGCGCGTCGATCGCGGTCAACCGACCGTTGTCGGTGATCACGTACAGGGTATCGCCCGCCAGCACCGGCCGTGCCACCACGGCGCCACGCGCCACGCGGGTGCGGGCGGCGAATTCGCCGTCTTCCAGGTCGAGCCAGTGCAGGTAGCCCTCGAAATCGCCGACGATGGCGTAACCCTCGTGAACCACCGGCGCGGTCACCCCGCGCAGGCGCAGGCCCGCGTTTTCCCACAGATCCCCGCCGTTGCGCGGATCCACCGCGCGCACGTGGCTATCGGCGTCGCTGACCACCATCACGTTGCGGCTGATCGAGACATCCCCGCCCTGATAGGACGAGAACTCCCGGTCCCAGTAGAGCTCGCCGGAATTGAGATCCACCGCGGCCATGCGCCCCTGGTAGCTGACACCCAGCGCCGCACCGCGGTAGACCGGGATATGGCCATCCACGTCCACCATGCGCTCGACCTCGGAGCGGCCGGTGGGCACGCCCAGGGTCGCCTCCCACAGGGTGTTGCCGCGGGTGAGGCCCAGCATCATCAGCCGACCGTCATCAAAGCCGGCCAGCACGCGCCCGCCGACGATCTGTGGCACGTGCGCCCCGCGCAGACTCAGTGCCGGCGTAGTCCGCAGCGCGGTCCACTGCACCGCGCCGGTTGCCGCGTCCATGGCGTGCACCCGCCCGTCATTGGTGCGCGCGATCACCATTCCCGACGCGACCTCCGAGATCCCGATGACTTCGCTGGAGAGCTGATTCCGCCAGCGCTCGCCTTCGCCGTCATCGCTCACCGCAATCGCCAGACCTTCCAGGGTCCCCACAACCACGATGCCCTCGCCGACGCCCACGCCCGAAGCGATGCGCACGTCGTCCAGTCGCGTCTGCCAGGCGCGGGCCCCGGATTCCCGGTCGTGCGCCACGATCCGGCCATCCGCGCCGGCCGCGAACACCCGGTCGTCCTCGATCGCCGGATAGGCCTCCCAGAGGAAGCGATCCCCGCCACGCCCCAGCGAGGCCGACCAGCGCTCGGAAGGTTCGCCGCGCACTTCGAAATCGGTCAGTTCCGCCGGGGGCTCGCTTTCATCCCGGGAAAACAGGCCGCAGGCACTCAGTGACAGTGCCAGGCCCGCCACCGCGAACCACTGCAGGGCGTAGCGAATTTTCGCGAAATGATCCATGTCGGCGGGCGTCCTCACGCGGAGAGATCCTCGAATTTCAGTTGCAGGTATTCCGGGCTGTGGCCGGCGTCCAGGGCCTCGCGGTAGCGCTCGCGGGCGGTGTCATGGTCACCCCGGGCGCGGGCCAGATCCCCGTCGAGTTCCAGCCGCAGGCCGCGGAATGCATCGTGCTCGACGGTCGCGAGGACCGATGCGGCTTCGTCCAGGGCCTCGGTCCGGATGAGCTGACGCACCAGCCGCAGACGGAACAGCGCACGATGGCCGTCATCCGGGGCGGCGTCCACGGCCTCGCGCAGGGCGGCCACCGCGGCCTCTTGCTCGCCACCGGCCAGCGCGACCTCGGCGCGATGGGCCCAGGCCAGCGCCACATAGGGCGTGCGCCCGCCATGTTCGATCAGTTGCCGAGCCATTTCGTCGGCCTGCTCGAACTGGCCGGCGCGCATGCTGAACTGCAGCGCCTGGTACATCTCCGATGCCTGCTCGGCACGTTCGGCCTGCTGACCGCTCCACCAGTTGTAGCCGAACAGGCCGGCGATCCCGAGCACCAGCCCGGCGATGACCGCCATGCCGTTGTCGGACCACCACTGCTTGATCCGTTCCGCCTTTTCTTCGTCGGTGAGATAACTCATGTCAGGTATTCCTTCAGGATTGCAGGGCGGTGTCCATATGCGCGGACAGCTCGGCACGCGCCACGGTCTGCTGTTCGCCGCCCTCGCCGCGCAGCGGCTTGACGGTCACGGTACCCGCCGCGGCCTCGTCGGGCCCCAGTACCAGCGCCACGCGCGCGCCCAGCCGGTCCGCGCGTTTCATCTGCGATTTCATGCTGCCACCGCCGCAGTGCTGTACCAGTTGCAGATCGGGACGCGCCTCGCGAAGTTCCTCGGCCAGGCGCAGCGCCTCGCCCGTCTGTTCCGTATCCGGCACCACCAGATAGGCGTCCGGCACCCCCGCCGCCGGCGCGTCTTCGCGGGCCTCCAGCAGGGCCACCAGGCGTTCCAGCCCCATGGCCATGCCGATTGCCGGCGTCCCGCGGCCACCCAGCTGCTCCACCAGGCCATCGTAACGGCCACCGGCGCACACCGTACCCTGCGCCCCCAGCTCGTCGGTGATCCACTCGAACACCGTATGGGTGTAGTAGTCCAGCCCGCGCACAAGACGCGGGTTGTGCTCCCACGCGATGCCCAGCGCATCCAGGTGACCGCAGAGCGCATCGAAATGCGCCCGCGATTCCGCGTCCAGATGGTCCATCAGCGACGGGGCCGTGGCCACCACCTCGCGGGTCCCCGGATCCTTGCTGTCGAGGATACGCATGGGATTGTCGTACAACCGGTTGCGGGCCTCTTCGTCCAGCTGCTCGCGATGGGCCTCGAAGTGCGCGATGAGGTGCTCCCGATACTGCGCGCGGCATTCCGGGGTTCCCAGCGTGTTGAGCTCGAGGCGCACGTTGCTCAGACCGAGCATGCGCCACAGACGCGCGGTCATCGCCAGGACCTCGGCATCGATGTCCGGCCCCGGCAGTCCGAACACCTCGACTCCGACCTGATGGAACTGGCGATAACGCCCTTTCTGCGGACGCTCGTGGCGGAACATCGGACCCATGTACCACAGCCGCTGAACCTGATTGTGCAGCAGCCCGTGCTGGATACCGGCGCGCACGCAACTCGCCGTGGCCTCCGGGCGCAGGCTCAGGCTGTCACCGTTGCGGTCCTCGAAGGTGTACATCTCCTTTTCCACGATGTCGGTGACATCGCCGATGGATCGCGCGAACAGCTCCGTGGCCTCCACCAGCGGCATGCGGATCTCGCGGTAACCGTAGCGCGTCAGCAGGTCGCGCAACTGGTCCTCGAGGTGCTGCCACAGGTGAACGCTGTCGGGCAGGATGTCGTGCATCCCGCGAATGGATCGGATGGCTTTCATCGGGTGTAATCGGATTGGTATCGGGTTGGGGCGCGCCGGATGATGCGCGCCTGATTATTCTTCCAGATCGAAGCGGGCCGTACGGTCGTCACGGACATGCTCGTCAAACGCCACCGGCTCGCCGTTCAGCGTGAGCTCGACGCCGGCGGCATTGCCCAGAACCGCACGTCCGGGGAGTTCCAGCTGCAGTTCCTCGCGCGTGCCCGGCGAGAGCACGCCGGTCAGGACCACCGCCCCGTCCGCGTCACGGATCTCCACCCAGGAGGTCTCGCGGATCTCGAGGATCAGTTCGGCCCGCCCGTGAGCGGACGGCGCCGATTCGGCCTCCCCGGTCGTTCCCTCGGTGATTTCCTCGGGGGCTTCGACGACTTCGGTTTCCTCGCCGGCCGCACCGGCCTCGTCCACCGGGGCCGGCGCGACCGATTCGTCGATCCCCGCATCCTCGGGCACGGTATCCATGCCCGTGTCTGCCGCGGTCTCCTCCGAACCTTCCTCCGCAGCCGGATCACGTTCCGGCCGGGCCAGGGGTTCTGGCGGACCGATGGCCGGCGTTTCGGCCTCAACGGTCCCTGTTTCCGTGTCGGGGACAGTGTCGCCCTCGGTGGCGGCCCCGGGCTCATCTTGTGGCCGATCTTCAGCGGGCTCTTGCCCTGCCGGCTCGTCCGGTGTGGTCTCCGTTTCCAGAGTCGGCAGGCCATCGCCCGTACCGAACTCCGGCAGCGCATCCAGGGAGACGTCTTCCGCCCAGAAAACCGTGGCGACGGCCAGCAGCACAACAACCAGCAGTGCACCCACCCAGTACGGCCACACCGCGCGGCGCCGGTTAGCCCGATGTTTGCGCGTGGCGACGGGTCGCGGAGCCGGCTCGGCCGGTGCCCGACGATCGTAGGCCTGCACCCAGGGCTCGGCATCGACCCCGAGTTCCCGGGCGCAGGACCGAAGATACCCGCGCACGTACGCCGGGGTGATGTGTTCGAAGCGATTGGCCTCGAGGTCTTCCAGCAGCGCGCGCCCCAGGTGGGTGCGGCGCGAAAGCTCGGCGATTTCCAGGCCGGCGCCCTCGCGAGCCACGCGCAGGCCGCGACCGGGCTGCGCGTCAGCGTCGTCCATGTCGTCCATGTCGTCAACGCTCACGCCGACGCCGTCCGAAACACCCTCCGGCTGATCACGCGTTGAAAGACCCGCCGTCAGCGGCGGTTCCTCGCCGGCGCCTGCGCCCGGCTTTCCACCCAGCGCAGGCCGGCCGGAGGCCGTATCATCCACGTCCTCCACCCGGCCAAGCTCCGGATCCCGGTCGCGACGATCAGCCACCGTCACGCTCCAGGCGCCGCAGCCGTTGGGCTTCGTCACTGTCGGGGTAATCCTCGCGCAGGCGGTCGGCACAGGCGCTCGCGTTGCGATCGCGTCCCAGCGCCGTCTCCGACTGATAGCAAAGCAGCAGCGTCTCGGCGTTCTCGATGCCGCGACCGCTCAGCCGCTGCAGGAAGGCGCGCGTCTGCATCGGCTGGCCCGCCTGATAACTGACCGACGCCAGCTCGAGGAGCGCGCGCGGATTCTCCGGGCTGCGTTCCAGTGCATCCCGAAGGCGCTGCTCGGCACGCTCGTATTCACCCGCATCGGCGTAACAGGACCCCGAATTCAGGAGCGCAACATCGCGCCGGTCGTAATCCACGTTGTTGATCGCCTTGTCGAACAGCTCCTGGGCCCGCTCGAACTCGCCCTGGCGGCAGAGCATTGCGCCGGTGCTCACCTGGATGTGGGGATCGTCCGGGTCCTGCGCCAGCGCCACCTCGTAGTGCTCGACCGCCTCGTCGACCGCCCCCCGGCGTTCATACACCGTCGCCATCCCCAGATTGGCCATCGGATGCCGATGGTCGAACTCCAGCGCCCGCTTCAGGCTGCGTTCGGCCTGTTCCATTTCGCCTTCACGCAGGTAGCCGATGCCGAGCTCCGCATTGATATCCGCCGCTTCTTCGCCATCGCGACCCGTTTGCCGGTCCATCCCGGCACAACCCTGCAGCAATGCCACCACAACCAGCATTGCGGCCGCCTTCCCCTGCCAGCCACCGCGCATCATCACGATGCCCTCCGTTCGGTTCCCGGGATCTCCGCATGCAGACGGATCATCCGCATCCCGCGATTGGTACGGTCCTCCACCTGACCGACGAGCTGACCGCAGGCGGCGTCGATGTCATCGCCGCGCGTGCGCCGCACGGTGGTCACATAGCCGGCCTTCTGCAGCAGACGTTCAAAACGTTCGATGTCCGCCTCGGAGGGCCGGTCGAACGGCGCGCCCGGGAACGGATTGAACGGGATAAGATTGAGCTTGCACGGCAGCTCGCGCAGCAGCGCCGCGAGCTCGCGCGCATGCTCCGGCCGGTCATTGACCCCGGCCAGCAGCACGTATTCCACGGTAACCCCGCTGTGCGACCCCGTTGCTTCCACATACCGTCGGCAGGCGTCGATCAGCGGGGCAATCGGGTATTTCCGGTTGATCGGCACCAGCCGGTCCCGCAGCTCGTCATTGGGGGCATGCAGGCTCAGAGCCAGGGCGACATCGGTGTGCCCGGCCAGGCGGTCCAGCGCCGGCACCAGGCCCGAGGTGGACACCGTCACCCGCCGGCGGCTGAGGCCATAGGCATTGTCGTCGGTCATCAGCTGCAACGCCGGGACCACCGCATCGAAATTGGCCAGCGGTTCGCCCATGCCCATCATGACCACGTTGGTCACGGCGCGCGGACGCCCTTCGGGCGCCGGGAGGCGCTGCATGGCCAGCCACACCTGACCGATGATCTCGGCGCTGGTCAGATTGCGGTTGAACCCCTGCTGCGCGGTGGAGCAGAAGGTGCAGTCGAGGGCACAGCCCACCTGAGAGGACACGCACAGCGTGCCGCGACCGCTGTCGGGGATGTAGACGGTCTCGATGGCGTTGCCATCGGGGAGACGCAGCACCCATTTGACGGTGCCGTCGTCGGAGGTCTTTTCCAGCGCGACCTCGGGCGGCCGAATCTCCGCCTCACGCGCCAGTCGCTCGCGCAGCTTGCGCGAGACGTTGGTCATTGCGTCGAAGTCCGTGACCCCGTGCTGATGCATCCACTTCGCGACCTGGGTGGCGCGAAAGCTCGGCTCCCCCCATTCCCCGAACAGCTCCGAGAGCTGATCGCGGCTGTAACCCAGCAGGTTGACGGGGACGTGGTTGGGCAAGGACATTCTTACGACCGATTGGAGCGGATGCCACAGTGTACTTCGCCCGGGCACCGCATGCCTACAGGGCGACCCCCATCGGCAGGAGGCCAACCCTCCGGCCGATTGTGCGTCCGGCGCACCTCCTGTGCCAGGTCGTGCCACGCCGGGTCGGCCAGGGGGCTGGCCTCCTACGGGTCGAACCCTGCCCCGGCAGGAGGCCGACCCTCCGGCCGATTGTGCGTCCGGGGCACCTCCTGTGCCAGGTCGGGCCACGCCGGGTCGGCCAGCAGGCTGGCCTCCTGCGGGTCGAACCCTGCCCCGGCAGGAGGCCGGCCCTCCGGCCGATTTCACGCTCCTGCGGTTTGACCGCAATCGCCTCAGCGGGTGCGCGGGCAGACACCGTCATCGCCGAAGAAGAACGCGATCTCGCGTTCGGCGGTGTCCGCGGCGTCGGAACCATGCACCGCGTTCTCGTCGATGGAGACCGCGTAGTCGGCACGGATGGTACCGGGGGCCGCTTCAGCGGGGTTGGTCGCCCCCATGATGTCGCGGTTCTTGGCGATGGCGTCCTCGCCTTCCAGAACCTGCACCATGACCGGACCCGAGATCATGAACTCGACCAGATCGTTGAAGAACGGGCGTTCCTTGTGAACTTCATAGAAACGCTCGGCCTGGGCGCGATCGAGGTGCATCATGCGCGCGCCCACGATCTTCAGGCCGGCCTTCTCGAAGCGGCTGTAGATCTCGCCGATCACGTTCTTGGAGACGGCGTCGGGCTTGATGATGGAAAGGGTACGTTCTTCGGCCATGGGGCGGCTCTCCTGTAGGGGCAATGATTCGAGTCGGGTCGCCACCCGCTCCCGCAAACGCGAAACCCGCCATATGGCGGGTTCCCGATGCGAACGCGGTCACGGGGCAACATGCGGCGCGCAGTGTAGCGGCCCGGCCGGCGCGCGGCAACGGCCGCCCCCGCAGGAGGCCAGCCTCTGGCCGATCCGGCACCTGCCGATCCCCCACAATCGGCCGGAGGGCCGGCCTCCCACCGGGGACAGGGTTCAACCTGTGGGAGGCCAGCCCCCTGGCCGATCCGGCGATTCGGCGCCGCCGCTCAGTCGTCGACGTCCGCCTCGTCCATCCAGGCGAGCTGGATCGCCTCCAGGATGCGCTCGCCGGACCGTTCCGGATCGTCATCGAACTCCGGCAGTTCCACCACCCAGTTCCTCAGGTCAACGAAGTTGACGTTGCGCGGATCCACGTCCGGATGCTCATCCGCAAGCTGCATCGCGATTTCGCTGGTATCAGTCCATTTCATGACCGCACTCTCCCGCTGATCAGTGGTGCTCGGACACCTGGTTGATGGTGTACTTGGGCAGCTCGACCACCAGATCTGCATCGCTCACGATCGCCTGACAGGACAGGCGCGAATCGGGCTCGAGCCCCCAGGCCTTGTCGAGCATGTCCTCTTCATCCTCGCTGGGCTCCTCGAGGCTGTCCATCCCTTCGCGCACATACACGTGGCAGGTCGTGCAGGCGCAGGACTTCTCGCAGGCGTGTTCGATCTCGATCCCGTTCTTCAGGGCGAGATCGCAGATGCTGATGCCCGGCTCGGCCTCGATGGAGGCGCCCTCCGGACAGATTTCCTGGTGCGGCAGAAAGATCACCTGTGGCATGGGTCAGTTCCCTGAGTCGTCGTATTCGGAGACGTTGTGCCCCGCCAGTGCGCGGCGAATGCTGTCGTTCATGCGGCGCGCGACGAAGGCCTCGGATGCCTGCTCGACGCGCTTGCGCGCGGCTTCGATGGCGTCCGGATCCTCGCCCCGGCCGCGTTCTTCGGCCAGGGCGTCGCGGGCACTCTCGATGTTCGCGCGTTCCTCGGCGTCCAGATAGCGGTCGCCGTCGGTTTCCAGGGCGGCGTTCAGCGCCTCCAGCACGCGATCGGCCTCCACCTGCTCCTCGCGCAGGCGGCGGGCCTCCATGTCGTCACGTGCCGCCGAGGCGGAATCACGCAACATCTGTTCGATCTCGGCATCGGTCAGGCCGTAGCTGGGCTTGACCTCCACGTGGGCCTCCACGCCCTGCGTCTGCTCCCGCGCGGTCACGCTCAGCAGGCCGTCGGCGTCCACCTGAAAACTCACGCGGATGCGCGCGGCCCCGGCGACCATCGGCGGGATCCCGGACAGGGTGAAGCGTGCCAGCGAACGGTTGGCGTCCACCACGTCGCGCTCGCCCTGCACCACGTGCACCGACATGGCGGTCTGGCCGTCCTTGAAGGTGGTGAATTCCTGCGCCCGACTGACCGGGATGGTGGTGTTGCGCGGGACAATGAACTCGACCAGCCCGCCCATGGTTTCCAGTCCCAGCGACAGCGGGATCACGTCCAGCAGCACCAGCTCGGTGTCCGGCTTGTTGCCGGCGAGTATGTCAGCCTGTTGCGCCGCGCCGATCGCGACCACGCGATCCGGGTCGATACCGGCGCGCGGTTCGCGGCCATAGAACTCCTGCACGGCCTCGCGCACGGCGGGCATGCGGGTCGACCCCCCCACCAGAATCACCTCGTCGATGGCGTCGCGCTCCAGATCGGCGTCCGCCAGAACCTGACGGCAGGACTCAAGGGTGCGGTCCAGCAGCGGGCGCGCCAGTTCCAGCAGGCCGGCGCGATCCAGCTGCCCCTGCCATTCACTGCCATCGGCGCGCGTCACCCGCACCTTGGTGGTGTCGGCCTCGGTCAGGGCCTCCTTGGCGCGGCGCGCCTCGAGGGTCACGCGGCGCAGGCGCTGCGGATCATTTTCCCCCTGCATCCCGGCCTGCTGCAGCAGCCACTCGGCCACGCTGCGGTCCACGTCGTCGCCCCCCAGCGCGGAGTCGCCGCCGGTGGCCAGCACCTCGAACACGCCGCGACGCAGCTGCAGGATGGAGATGTCGAAGGTTCCGCCGCCGAGGTCGTACACCGCGATGGTGCTTTCCTCACCCTGGTCCAGCCCGTAGGCGACCGCCGCGGCGGTCGGCTCGGAGATCAGGCGCAGGACATTCAGGCCCGCAAGCTGGGCGGCGTCACGAGTCGCCTGGCGCTGGGCGTCGTCAAAATACGCCGGCACGGTGATCACCACGCCTTCCAGCTCATCACCCAGGCTCTCCTCGGCGCGCGCCCGCAGGCTGCCGAGGATATCCGCGGAGACCTCGACGGCGCTCTTGTCCCCGGCGGCGGTCTCGATGCGCGGCACGCTCGAACCGTCTCCGGTCTTCAGCCGGAACGGCAGCTCGCCCGAGAGCGTCGCCACGTCGGATGCCGCGCGGCCGATCAGGCGCTTGACCGATGCGATGGTGTTGTGCGGATCATCGCCGGCATGCTCCGCCGCCTCGTATCCGACCTGCGCACCGTCCGCCGAATAGTGCACCACCGAGGGCAGGATATGGCGACCCTGTTCGTCCGGCAGGGTATCGGCCTCGCCGCTGCGGACCGTCGCCACCAGCGAGTGAGTGGTGCCCAGGTCGATACCCGCGGCCAGGTGACGCTGGTGCGGGGCGGAATCAACGCCGGGTTCGGTGATCTGCAATAACGCCATCGCGTTCGGCTCCTGATGAAGCTCTCGGTCGGGGGGAATCTTCCGCCGGCGTCGGTTACGACGCCAGCGACTGTCGGGTTCGCTGGAGCTCCTCCAGCAAACGGTCGAAGAATCGCAGCTCGAGCACCCGATCACGGGCATCGTCCGCCGGTTTCTCCGAATCGGCCAGGGCCGTGGCCACTTTCTCGCGTGCCTCGGCCCGCGCCCCATTCAGCTCGTCGGCCAGGGTATCCAGTGCGGCGGCATCGCCGGCACGTTCCGCATCTTCCAGGCGTTCCCGCCATTCGATCTGGGCCTCGATGAACCCCATGTCCCGGCTGGTGTCGCGTTCGGGATCGAATTCGAACCCGGCCCGCTCGAGGATGTGCAGGGCGCGCCGATAGTCGTTCGCCAGGATATCGTGGGCCTCGTTCACGTCCGCCGCCATCGCCGCGGCCATGCGCCGCGCCTGATCGCCCTGACGCACGAAGCGGTCGGGATGAAGCTCCGCCTGCAAGCGCCGGAAACGTTCCTCCAGGGCATCGCGATCCACCTCGAAGGCGACCGGAAGATCGAACTGTTCAAACGGATCGTTCATCGGCCGACTGTCATCCCTTGTCCGTAGCGAAAACCGGGCCCGCAGGCCCGGCAAAGAAAAGGGGTGAGCGGGACGCCCGTATCCGGACGATCCCGCCGCACCCCGCGCTGGCCCGGTACCTTCAGACGTTGAAGCTTTCACCGCAGCCGCAGCGGGCCTTCTCGTTCGGGTTGTTGAAACGAAAACCCTCGTTCAGGCCTTCCTTGCCGAAGTCGAGCTCGGTGCCGTCGAGGTACACCAGGGACTTGGGACTCACCACCAGCTTCACCCCGTCGACCTCGAACACCGTGTCCGTTTCCTCGACCTCGTCGGCGAACTCCACCACGTAGGCCATGCCGGAGCAGCCCGTGGTCCTCACCCCGAGCCGCACGCCGACACCCTTGCCCCGCTGTTCGAGGAAGTGCCGGATGCGGTCGGCCGCGCTGTCGGTCAGTGTGATTGCCATATCGTCTTCAGGCCGTCTTCTGTTCCGGTTCCTCGGCGCCGTGCTTCTCCTGATAGTCGGAGATCGCTGCCTTGATCGCATCTTCGGCCAGCACCGAGCAGTGGATCTTCACCGGCGGCAGCGCCAGTTCTTCCGCGATCTGCGTGTTCTTGATCTGGCTCGCTTCTTCCAGGCTCTTGCCGCGCACCCATTCGGTGAGCAGCGAGCTGGACGCGATCGCCGAACCGCAGCCGTAGGTCTTGAACTTGGCGTCCTCGATCACGCCATCGTCGTTTACCTTGATCTGCAGCTTCATCACGTCACCGCAGGCCGGCGCACCGACCATGCCGGTGCCTACCGATTCATCGCCCTTCTCGAAGCTGCCGACATTGCGCGGATTTTCATAATGATCCATCACCTTGTCACTGTAAGCCATGATGACTCTCCTGTTCGCGTACCCGTGGGTGGATGTTCCGGAACGGCCTCAGTGGGCCGCCCATTCGATGCTCTTGAGATCGATCCCGTCCTGGTACATCTCCCAGAGCGGCGACAGTTCGCGCAGCTTGCCAACTGCCTTGTGCACGATGTCGATGGTGTGGTCGATCTCTTCGACCGTGGTGTAGCGGCCAATGGAGAAGCGGATCGAGCTGTGCGCCAGCTCGTCGTCGCGACCCAGGGCGCGCAGTACGTAAGAGGGCTCCAGGCTGGCCGAAGTGCAGGCCGAACCGGAGGAAACCGCGATGTCGCGCAGCGACATGATCAGGCTCTCGCCCTCCACGAAGTTGAACGACACGTTCAGGTTGTGGGCCACCCGGCGCTCCTTGTCACCGTTGAGGTAGACCTCTTCCATGTCATTGAGGCCCTCCCACAGGCGGTCACGCAGCATGCGGATACGTTCCAGCTCGCTGCCCATCTCTTCGCCGGCGATACGGAAGGCCTCGCCCATGCCGACGATCTGGTGCGGCGCGAGCGTACCGGAACGCATGCCGCGTTCATGCCCGCCGCCGTGGATTTGCGCCTCGATCCGCACGCGCGGCTTGCGGCGGACGAACAGCGCGCCGATGCCCTTCGGACCGTAGGTCTTGTGCGCGGAGAAGCTCATCAGGTCCACCGGCAGCTTCGACAGGTCGACCGCCACCTTGCCCGTCGACTGCGCCGCGTCCACGTGGAACACGATGCCGCGTTCGCGACAGAGATTGCCGATCGCCTCGATGTCCTGAATGACGCCGATCTCGTTGTTTACGTGCATGACCGACACCACGATGGTGTCGTCACGCATGGCGTCGCGCAGTTCCTGCAGGTCGACCAGACCGTTCTCGTCGACCCCCAGATAGGTCACCTCGAAGCCTTCACGCTCCAGCTGGCGCGCCGGGTCCAGCACCGCCTTGTGTTCGGTCTTCACCGTGATGACGTGCTTGCCCTTGCGCTGATAGAAATGAGCGGCACCCTTGAGGGCCAGGTTGTCAGCCTCGGTGGCCCCGCTGGTCCAGATGATCTCCTTGGGATCCGCACCCACCAGAGCGGCGACCTGTTCCCGCGCGTTCTCGACCGCCTTCTCGGCATCCCAGCCGAAGCTGTGACTCCGGGAGGCCGGGTTACCGAAAAAACCGTCCCGCGTCAGGAACTTCTTCATTTCTTCGGCGACGCGCTCGTCCACCGGGGTGGTCGAGGAATAGTCGAGATAGATCGGCAGTTTCAGGTCACTCATCACGCATTGCTCCTGTCCGCGGCCGCTACCGTGGCGCCCGCATGATCGTTTTCTTTTCCGTTCGAGCCGTGCACCGTCACCGGATGCTCTCCCTGTTCGCGCGCCTGCACGCTTGCCTCGTGGCGCTCCAGCACTTCCGCCAGCGAACGATTGCTGAGGAAATCATAAAGCTGATCGCTCAGGTCCGCCCACAGATCGTGAGTCAGGCAGCGCGATTCCTTGTTGCAGTTGGCCTTGCCGCCACAGCGGGTCACATCGACCGGTTCATCCACCGCCACGATGATCTCGGCCACACTGATCTCGGCCGCGTCGCGACTCAGCGCGTAACCGCCGCCAGGGCCGCGGCTGGAGACCACCAGCCCCTTCTTGCGCAGCCGCGAGAACAACTGCTCCAGATAGGACAGCGAAAGCTTCTGCCGCCCCGCCACCTCGGCCAGCGAGACCGGGCCCTCGCGGGTATGAGTCGCCACGTCGAGCATGGCGGTTACGGCGTAACGTCCTTTGGTCGTCAGTTTCATGACTCGATGCGCCTTCTTGTTCAGGTTGCTCGAGAGCTTAGCAATTCCTGAGCAAAACGGTCAACTATTACCCTGCTGTTTGCGTGGCGGGATTTCACAATCGTCCGGTTCCAGCCCCTCGAGGTCACAGGGCTCCAGCGGATGGCCGGTATCCTCGCCCATCGCCTCGCCCGGGTCGATCCCCGCGCGCTTTAGCGCCTGACAGGCCTTCTCCATACGGTCATCCAGCTCGTGGACGCGATCCACGATGCGGTGCAGGGCGTTCGCCACCGGGTCGGGCATGTCCCGGGTGACACCGTAGGCGTCGAAACCCATGCGACTGGCGGCCTGCTGAAAGCGTGGGTCCGGCTCCGGGCGCGGCCCCAGCACCCGCGCCGGAATCCCCACCGCCGTCGCGTCCGCGGGCACATCCTTGAGCACCACGGCATTGGAGCCCACCCGCGCATGGTCCCCTATATGGATCGGCCCCAGCAGCTTGGCCCCGGCCCCGATCACGACCTCGTTCCCCAAAGTCGGATGGCGCTTGCCGCCCTCCCAGCTGGTCCCCCCGAGGGTCACCTGGTGGTAGATCGTGCAGTCATCGCCGATCTCGGCCGTCTCGCCGATCACCACGCCCATGCCGTGGTCGATGAAGAACCGGCGTCCGATGGTGGCTCCTGGATGAATCTCGATCCCCGTCAGAAGCCGCGCAATATTGCCCAGGATGCGCCCCAGCCAGCGCATGCGATGATTCCACAGCCAGTGCGACGCGCGATGAAACCACAGCGCATGCAGACCCGGATACGCCGTCAGCACCTCGAAGGCATTGCGGGCAGCGGGATCGCGCGCAAATACGCAGCGGATATCCTCGCGCAGGGTCTTGAACATGATTCCGGTCTCAATCCTGAGTTATTCGGTAGGGTATCACAGCCGGGAATCCGCGCTCACCGGCCCCGCAGGGTGTGCGTCAATATGCCGCGCAGCAGCCGCACCTCCGAGGCCGTCGGTTCCGCGCGCAGGTACAGATGGCGCAACCGGCGCATGGTGTGGCGCGGATTCTCCGGATCGAGCACGTCGATGGCCTCCAGGGTCTTCTCGTAATGTTCGAACAGACCTTCCAGCTCCGCGTGGGTGGCCGCAGGATCCCGCTCCGCCGCCGAGGCCTGGCGCACCACGGCACCCGACTCCCCGACATCGGCCAGTGCCGCCCGGCGCACCGCCCAGGTCATGATCTGGACGCTGCCGGCGAGATTGAGGGAGGAAAAATCGGGGTCGGTCGGGATGCGGACGAATGCGTGGCAATGGTCGAGCTCTTCGTTGGTCAGGCCGCTGTGCTCGCGGCCGAAGACCAATGCCACCGGCCCCTCGGCCGCCCCGCCGAGCACCCGCGACGCGGCACCGTCGGGCTCCAGCACCGGCACCGAATGGGTGCGCGTGCGGGCGCTGGTCCCCACCACCTGATGACAGTCGGCGACCGCCTCGGTCAGCGTGTCGACCACCGTGGCCCCTGCCAGCACGTCGTCGGCACCGGACGCCAGCGCGGTGGCGTCGGCATGCGGGAAGCGCTCCGGCGCCACCAGCGCCAGGTCGCGCATGCCCATCGCCTTCATGGCGCGGGCCGCGGATCCGATATTGCCCGGGTGGGTCGTTCCCACCAGCACGACCCGGACCCGGGCGGCGGCCCCCGGGCCCGGATCGATCGGTCGATGCTCGTCAGTCTTTGATTCCATGGCACCCCTGCCCCTTCCCATGCGGGCGCGATTGTACACCGCCCCGCGCCGGCTGGCCCGCACACTTCCAAAGCCTCGATGCGTTGTGTATCGTTCGCGACCTTCGGGGGCGTCCGTGCGCCGGCCCCGATTCCTTCCCAAGCGATGTCGGAGATCCCTCATGCACCCCATGCTGAACACGGCGGTATCGGCGGCCCGCGCGGCCGGACGCATCACCACCCGCGCCTGGGGCCGGCCGGACCGGATGAACACGCGCGAGAAGGCCCGCAACGACTGGGTCAGCGATGTCGACGTGAATGCCGAAGAGGCCATCGTCCAGACCCTGAAAAAGGCCTATCCGGATCACGCGATCCTCGCGGAGGAGGGAGGCAACCAGCCCGGGGCCACCGGCGCCGAGCACGAATGGATCATCGATCCGCTGGACGGCACCACCAACTACCTGCGCGAGATCCCTCAGTACGCGGTGTCCATCGCCCTGCGGCAGAAGGGGCGCCTGGAACACGCGGTGGTCTACGACCCGATCAAGGAAGAACTCTTCACCGCCACGCGCGGCGGCGGCGCCTTCCTCAACAACCGGCGTATCCGCGTGGGGCAGCGCAAGGATCTGTCAGGTGCGCTGCTGGGCACGGGCATCCCGTTTCGCGAGGGGCAGGACCTGGAACGTTATCTGCGCACCCTGCGCCACATGATCCCGGGCACGGCCGGCATTCGGCGGCCGGGTTCCGCGGCGCTGGATCTGGCGTGGGTCGCCTGCGGCCGTTTTGACGGCTTCTGGGAGATGGGCCTGCAGCCCTGGGACATGGCAGCGGGACTGCTGCTGGTGCAGGAAGCCGGTGGCCTGACCAGTGACTGGCAGGGTGGCAACGAGATCTTTCGCAAGGGCGATGTCGTGGCCGGGAACCCCAAGGTCCTGAAAACGATGCTGCAGCGTCTGCACGCTGCGGAGGTGGAGGGACGCAAGACCGGAAGCCCGCACGGCGAAGGCTGAATCGCCCGGGGCGGTCATCGGCCCCGCTCTGCTCCCGCAGCCACGCCCTCATATCCCTGTGGGGGCGGGCTTCCTTGTCCGTCCCTGCCCTCCCCCCGAATCAGGGCGTTCTCAGGGCGTCGCATCCTCCTCGTCCGCCCCTTCCTTCTTCACCGGCAGCAGCACCTGGCGGTCGACCCCCAGCATCAGCGCCGCCGTGGCCGCGATGAAGATCGAGGAGTACGTCCCGACGATGACACCGATGATCAGCGCCACCGAGAAGTTCTGCAGAGCCGCCCCGCCAAGGAAGAACAGCGCGAACAGCACCAGCAGGGTCGTCATACTGGTCACGATCGTCCGCGCCAGTGTCTTGTTGACCGCATTGTTCATCACGAACTCGGTGCCCTGCTTGCGCAGTATCCGGAAGTTCTCGCGTATGCGGTCGTACACCACGATGGTGTCGTTGAGCGAATAACCGATCACCGCCAGGACCGCCGCCAGCACCCCGAGGTCGAACTCGAGCTGCAGTGCCGAGAAGATCCCCAGCGTGATCACCACGTCATGTACCAGCGCCAGCACGGACCCCGCGGCGAAGCGCCACTCGAACCGCACGGCGACATAGATCAGGATCCCGACCAGGGCGTAGATCATCGCCAGACCGCCCTGCTCGCGCAGCTCCTCGCCCACCGACGGTCCGACGAACTCCACCCGGCGCAGTTCCGCGCCCTCCGGACCGCCGGCCTCCAGCAACTGCATGACCTGATTGGACAGCGCCGCCTCGTCCGGCTCGTCATCGCGCGGAGGCAGGCGGATCAGCACATCCCGCGCGGTACCGAAGGTCTGGACCTGCGCCCCCTGGAATCCGCCCTCGTTGATGGTTTCCCGAATCGGATCGAGCTCCACCGCTTCCGGGTAGCCGACCTCCACAAGGGTGCCCCCCGTGAAGTCGATGCCGAAATTGATCCCGCGTGTGGCGAGCATCAGCACCGACAGCAGGATCAGCACCACCGAGATCACCAGGGTGACCCGGCGCTTGCCCAGGAAGTCGAAGTTGGACTCGGCGAAGTTGAGATGCGGCAGCATTCCCCGGCTCCCGGACTTAAATGGACAGACGGGCCAGCCGCGGCTGGCGTCCGTAGGTCAGATTGACGATGGCCCGAGTCACCACGATGGCGGTGAACATCGAGGCGACGATCCCGATCGACAGCGTGATGGCGAAGCCCTTGATCGGGCCGGTCCCGAAGATGAACAGCACCACGGCCGCGATCAGGGTCGTCACGTTGGCATCCGCGATGGTGGTCACGGCGCGGTCGTAGCCCGATGCGATCGCCGCCTGCGGCGACATGCCGTTGCGCAGCTCCTCGCGGATGCGCTCGAAGATCAGCACGTTGGCGTCCACCGCCATGCCGACCGTAAGCACGATCCCGGCGATCCCCGGCAACGTCAGCGTGGCCTGCAGCATCGACAGCACCGACACGATGAACACCAGATTGAGCGCCAGCGCGACGTTGGCGATCACGCCGAACACCCGGTAGTACAGGATCATGAACAGCATGACCAGCACGAAGCCGATGATGACCGACTGGATCCCGCGGTCGATGTTCTCCTGACCCAGGCTCGGGCCGACCGTGCGTTCCTCCACGATCGACATGGGTGCAGCCAGCGCCCCGGCCCGCAGCAGCAGTGCCAGATTCCGCGCTTCGGTGGTGGAATCCAGCCCGGTGATCTGGAAACGCCCGCCCAGCGGCTCGTTGATGCGCGCGACGTTGATCACTTCCTCGCTCTGCGAGCTGCGCATCACCACTTCGCCGTCTTCTTCCTCGGTCTCGATCGTGGTCTCGATGAACACCGTGGCCATCAGCCGGCCGACGTTGTCCGAGGTCACGCGCGAGAAGATGCGGGCGCCCTGGCCATCGAGATTGATGAAGACCGCCGGCCCGCCCGTGTCGTCAGCGATGCCGGACGAGGCGTCCGTAATGAACTCCCCGGTGAGCATGACCTGCCGCTGCAGCAGCACCGGGGTGCCGTCACGCTCTTCGTACAGCCGGGTCCCGGAAGGCACCTCGCCGGTTTCGCGGGCCTCCATGGGGTCCCCGCTTTCGGACACCAGGCGGAATTCCAGAGTCGCGGTCGCACCCAGCACTTCCTTGGCGCGCGCGGTGTCCTGCACGCCCGGCAGCTGCACCACGATGCGATGCTCGCCCTGCTGGGCGATCAGCGGCTCGGCCACGCCCAGCTCATCCACGCGGGTGCGCAGCGTGGAGATGTTCTGTTGCAGCGCCTGGCGGCGCAGTTCAGTCAGGTGCTCCTCCTCGAGAGTGCCGACCAGCAACCAGTCGTCGTCCTCCCGGCGCGGGGCCCACTCGAGCTCGCCGCGGTATTCACTGCTCAGCCAGCTCTCGGCCTCGTCGCGCTCGCCGTCACTGGCAAAGCGAATGCGCAACTCGTCACCGCCATCCTCGAGCGCGGAGAAACTCAGGCGTTCCTCGCGCAGACGGGGACGCAGCTCGTTGGTGTAGCGTTCGATGGCCGTACCGATCACCGCATTGAGGTCGACTTCCATCAGGAAGTGCACCCCGCCCCGCAGATCGAGCCCGAGCGACATCGGCTGGCCATTGATGGCACGCAGCCAGTCGGGCGTGGCCGGCGCCATGTTGAGCGCAACCGTATGGTTGTCGTCCAGCGAGTTCCGCAGGATTTCCGCGGCCCGGGCCTGCTGGTCCGCGGTTTCGAACCGCAGCAGCAGCTGGCCGTCGCGGCGCTCGGCCCGCATCGGGGTCAGGCCCTGGGCACCGAGCACGGTACCGATCACGCCCTCCATGTTCTCCTCGACTTCCCCCGCCATGGGGTTGTCGATCTGCACGGACGGATCTTCGGGGAACAGGTTGGGGGCGGCATAAAGCAGCCCGATCGTCACGACCACGACGATCAGGGCATACACCCACACCGGATAGGAGTTGCGCATCGGCTACGGGCCTTCAGAGGTCTTTCAGGGAACCCTTGGGCATGACGGACTGCACGGACTGCTTCTGCACGACGACGTTCACGCCATCGGCCACATCGACGTGAATGAAGTTTTCGCCGACTTCCGTGATCTTTCCGGCCATGCCGCCATTGGTCACGATCTCGTCACCCTTCGACAGGGACTCGACCATGGAGCGATGTTCCTTGGCCCGCTTGCTCTGCGGACGAATGATCAGGAAGTACATGATCGCAAAGAAGATCACGATCATGATCAGGAATTCGATCAGGCCACCACCGGCGGCCTGGCCTTCCTGCGCGTGGGCGGCGGAAATCAGGAAATCCATGCAGCTTCTCCGTTCAGCAAATCGGTTCGGTCAAACAGGCGGCGCGAATTATGGCACAGCAGGCACGTCCATGCCGCGCCGGTGATAGAAATCCGCCACGAAGGCATCCAGAGCCCCTTCGGCAATCGCCTCGCGCATCCCGCGCATCAGGTCCTGGTAGTAATGCAGGTTGTGCGTGGTCGCCAGGCGCGAGCCGAGAATCTCGTTGCACTTGTCGAGGTGCTTGAGATAGGCCCGCGAGTAGTTGCGGCACGCGTAACACCCGCACTCGGGGTCGATCGGGCGGGTATCGTCGCGGAACCGGGCATTACGGATCCGCAGAACCCCCTCGCGGGTATACAGAAAACCGTTGCGGGCGTTACGGGTCGGCATCACGCAGTCGAACATGTCCACGCCGCGGCGCACCGCCTCCACGATGTCCTCGGGCCGCCCCACGCCCATCAGATAGCGCGGCTGTTCCACCGGCAGCTGCGGCAGGGTCACGTCCAGGGTGGTCAGGCGTTCGTCTTCCGGCTCGCCCACCGACAGCCCGCCGATGGCGTATCCGTCAAAGCCGATCGAGCGCAGGCCGGCCGCCGACTCCCGTCGCAGCTCGGGGATCATGCCCCCCTGCACGATCCCGAACAGCGCCGCCGGGTTGTCGCCGTGGGCCTGACGCGAACGATCGGCCCAGCGCAGCGAGAGCTCCATTGAGCGGCGCGCTTCGTCATGCGTGGCCGGATACGGAGTGCATTCGTCGAAGATCATGACGATGTCCGAGCCCAGCTCGCGCTGGACCTGCATCGACGACTCGGGCGTCATCAGCACCTTCGAGCCGTCCACCGGCGACTGGAAGCGCACGCCTTCCTCGCTGATCTTGCGCATCTCGGCCAGCGAGAAGACCTGGAACCCGCCGGAATCGGTCAGGATCGGCCCCTCCCAGTGCATGAAGTCATGCAGATCGCCGTGCGCCCGGATGATCTCCGTCCCGGGGCGCAGCATCAGATGGAAGGTATTGCCCAGGATGATCTGCGCCCCCAGCCCCGTGAGTTCCTCGGGGGTCATCGCCTTGACCGTGCCGTAGGTTCCCACCGGCATGAACGCCGGAGTCTCCACCTCCCCCCGCGGGAAGGTCAGCCGGCCGCGGCGGGCCGCACCGTCGCTGCCCAGATGTTCAAACTGCATCGGAAGCCTCCGCGCTCGGCGGCTGATCGTCCGGATCGCCGGGTGCCAGCCACATCGCATCCCCGTAACTGAAGAACCGGTAGCGCTGCGACACAGCATGTGCGTAGGCCGCGAACAGCCGCCGATACCCGGCAAACGCCGATACCAGCATCAGCAGCGTGCTCTGCGGCAGATGAAAATTGGTGATCATGCGGTCCACCACGCGGAACGGATATCCCGGCTGGATGAACAGCCGCGTATCGCCCGTGAACGGCTCCAGCTCGCCACCCGCCGCGGCCGACTCCAGCGCACGCACGCAGGTCGTGCCCACGGCCACCACCCGGCCGCCGCGCTCGCGGCAGCGTGCCACCGCCGCGCACAGCTCCGGCGAGACCTCCAGCCACTCCGCGTGCATCTCGTGGTCCGTCGTGTCCTCCACCTTGACCGGCTGAAAAGTACCCGCGCCCACGTGCAGCGTCACCGTTGCCGTCTCCACGCCACTGTCGCGCAGTCCGCGCAGCAGGGTGTCGTCGAAATGCAGCCCCGCCGTCGGCGCCGCCACCGCCCCTTCTCGCCGCGCGAACACCGTCTGATAGCGCGTGGTGTCCTCCTGCTCCGGCGCACGTTCGATGTACGGCGGCAGCGGCACCTGACCATGGGCATGCAGCAGGGCCGGCAGATCCTGCTCGCCCGCCTTTCCTTCGCCACACAGCGACAGGCGGAAGAACGGCCCCTCGCGCCCGGTCACTTCCACCTCGAAGGCCCCGTCCGCCAGCCACAACCGCACTCCGACGCCCGGAGCCCGGGTCGCACGCACCATCGCCAGCGCCTCGCGCCCGCCTTCCAGCACGCGCTCGAACAGGACCTCCACCCGGCCGCCGCTCGCCTTCTGCCCAAACACCCGCGCCGGGATCACCCGCGTGTCATTGAGGACCAGCAGATCGCCCGGACGCAGCCAGCGCCCGATGTCCGCGAACACGGCATCCTCCGGCTCCCCGCCCTCCAGGACCAGCAACCGGGACCCGGTGCGCTCCGGCAACGGATCCTGCGCGATCAGCTCGGACGGGAGCTCGTAATCAAAATCGGCAACTCGCATGGCGCGCGATCCTACCATGCCCCGGCTCGCGGGATACCGCTCGGCCGTATTGCCACACCCCCTGCGTGCGCTACACTACGGGCGCTGCACGCCGGGATGGTGGAATTGGTATACACGGCGCACTCAAAATGCGCTGGCTTCGGCCTTGTGGGTTCGAGTCCCACTCCCGGCACCAGGCCGGTGTAGCTCAGCTGGTAGAGCGTCTGATTTGTAATCAGAGGGTCGCAGGTTCGACTCCTGTCACCGGCTCCATAAAATCAAGGGTTTGCGGCACATCACCCGCCGCAACACTCCCCGCCTTCCCCTCCGTGGTGCACATCGTGGCGCACAGAAACGGTAGCCAGTTTTTTTCGCCCTGCCTTTGGCGCTACGCTCCCAGCATCATCTTCCCCCAGATCCTGAATTCAACCAATAAGTGCAACGCTACGTCATGCGGCGCGTGCCGATGTCAATCTTCCGCATCCTCCAGGCGGGCCTGTTCGATCAGGACCGGGTAGACGTAGCCGGCACCGAAATCCCTTTCGAGCACGTAGACCCCTTCCACCCGCACACGGTCACCCGGATCGGCGGTCTGCTGGCTGGTGAGGGTAATGAAGTCGCCGGGCTCGCCCGTGCCGTCCACCAGCCGCAGGAAATTGCGGCCCATGATGTCCTCGTTGACCTGCGCGATGATGCCTTCCAGACGCACCGTCTCGCCCTCAAGCTCTTCCGGTGCCTGATTCAGGGCTTCCACGCTGTGTATCTCGTTCGCGGCAACGGCCGTGACCAGCAGGCCCGCAGCCAGCGGCAGGGCCAGCAGCATGTGGCGGATTCGGATCATGAAGTTCTCCTTTGCGGATCGGGTTCGGGCTGCGCGCCATTTTCGTCCCCGACGGCGGGCGTGTTGCGCCGACGGGCGCGGAAGAAGTCGCGCAGCTGGGTCGCGGCACGTTCGGCCAGCACGCCGCCGGTGACCGCCACGCGGTGGTTGTGGGCCGGATGGTGGATCAGGTCGATGGCACTGCCGGTGGCCCCGGTGCGTGGATCGGCCGCGGCGTACACCAGCCGCGCCACGCGGGCGTGGATGATGGCGCCGGCGCACATGGAACAGGGCTCCAGGGTCACGTAGAGGGTGGTGCCGGGGAGGCGGTAGTTGCCCACACGCTCCCCGGCCGCGCGCAGGGCGCGGATCTCGGCGTGCGCGGTGGCGTCACGGCTGGCGATGGGTGCGTTGTGGGTCGCCGCGAGGGCGTTGCCTTCGGCATCCACCAGCACCGCGCCTACGGGCACCTCGCCGGCTGCGGCTGCGGCCTCGGCCTGTGCGAGCGCCTGTTCCATCCAGCGCACGTCATCCTGCTCGCTCATGCGGCGCTGGCGGGCGCGGGCTCGTCCAGCGCCCGTTCGATGGCGCTGGCCAGATCCTGCGGGCGCCGCGTGGGGGCGAAGCGCCGGATGACGCGGCCGTCCCGCCCCACCAGAAACTTGGTAAAGTTCCATTTGATCCGCTGCGTGCCCAGGGCACCTGGGCCGCCCGTCTTGAGGTGGCGGAACAGCGGGTCGGCGCCCTCCCCGTTCACCTCGATGCGGGCGAACACCGGGAAGCTCACGCCAAAGCGCAGACCGCAGACCCGGATGGAGTCGGCATCGCCCGGCTCCTGTCGACCGAACTGGTTGCAGGGGAACCCCAGCACCCGGAAGCCGCGTTCGCCATAGCGATCCTGCAGCGCCTGCAGCCCTTCGTACTGCGGGGTGAAGCCGCATTGCGAGGCGACGTTGACGATCAGCAGCACCTCGCCGCGGTACTCGTCGAGCCGCTGCCGCCGGCCGTCGGCGCGGGTCACTTCGAAGTCATACACCGTGGCTTGCGGGTCGGCCATTATCCGTCCGCCTCCTGTCGCGCGAAGGATTGGAGTTCCGCCTCGAGGTCCGTAAGGCTGGCCGCCATGCCGCGGGACAGGGCGGCCACCAGGGCCCGGGGCGAGCGTTGTTGCAGGGCTTCGGTGGCCTCGAAATGCGCCAGCTCGGTCCGGTCAGCACCACCCAGCCGGGTCCGCAGCCCCACTCGGGCGGCATCGCGGCCGCTGTTCGTATCCAGGTCACCGTACAGGGCCGTGACCAGCACGTGCAGTTCCACCACCGGTTGCCCGGCCGCCCGCGCGGCGCGGGCGTCGTCCACCAGAACCACGGCGCCGTCGCCACGGGTCCAGCGTTCGCGCAGCAGCTGTTCCACCTGTTCCGCCGGACGCAGGAACCATTCGTTGTAGTAGTCCGCTTCGTACTCGTGCGGCCCCAGGCGGTACACCAGCCCCTTCTCGGCATAGGCGGGGGCCACGCGCACCGAGCCCAGCTCCACCGCCACGGGCGCCCCGGCATCGGTTGCGGGCGGCCCGGTGTCCTCCGGCAGTTCCAGCAGGAACCACGCCCGCTCCACCGGTTCGCGTTCGGCCAGCAGGCCGCAGCCCCCCAGCAGGAATGCGGCCAGCACCGCCAGCAGTAGCGCGCGTGTCATCAGCGTTCCTCTCCCCGGTTGTCCCGGTCCATGATACTGCGCGGCGGCGGTGCCCCGAACAGGGTACCCGCCGGATTGCGCCGCACGTCCTCCGAAAGGCTGCGCAGGCTGCGCGTGGTGCTCTGCAGCTCTTCCAGGGTCTCCGCCAGTTTCGCCTCGTTCACTTCCACGCCACGATCCAGGCGTTCCACCATACCCTCGATCCGGGCCACCAGCTCGCCGATCTCGGCCTGTTCCGCGGTGCGTCTCAGCTGACGCATGGTCTCGCGGGTCTCGCCCGGGAGGGCCTGCGTATCGGGATGGTCGAGGAGATTCTCGACGGATTCCATGATGCGCTCGGCGCTGGTGGCCGTGGTCTCCAGTTCGCCGATCAGGTCGTCCGCCCGTCCGGCGATGCCCCCCACGTCGATACTCGAGACGGTGTCGTCGAGATTGACCAGCAGGCTGTTGAGATTCCCCACCACGCCCTCGATATCGATATCGTCGATGCGTTCCAGCAGCTTCTCGGCATACTCAATGAACTGCATCGTGATGCTGGGCGCCGACGGCAGATAGGCGTACTCGGGATCCCAGGGGTGGTCCAGCGGCGGGTGTTCCGCGGGATCGGCGAAGTCCGCCTCCAGGTAGTTCATGCCGGTGATGCCCTGGGCCGCCATGCGCACCCGCAGCCCGGCCTCGACCAGCTGCTCCAGGACATCGTCCTCGAACAGGGCTTCCTGCGGCGTGGTCGCAAAACGGTCCGGCCACAGGCGCGCGCGCACCAGCACGTAGCGCTTGCGCTCGGCCGGAGGCACATCCTGTTCGTACTCCACCGAAGTAAAGCCGAGTCGGGTCACCTCGCCGATCTGGACACCGCGGAACTTCACCGGGGCGCCGACCTCCAGCCCCTGCACCGAGGAATCCATGTAGGTCTCGATCATCATCGACGGTCGGAAGAAATTCCCCGCCGTCGCAATCAACAGGATGATCACCAGCGATGCGAGCCCGCCGAGGATGAACAGGCCCAGCCGGAAATGCTGTCGGGCACTCATGCGGAGGCCTCCTCGCCGTTGGCTGCTTCGTCGTGGTCACCGCCCAGAAAGCGCCGCACCCAGGGGTGTGCCGACTCCTCGCGCAGGCGTCGCGGATCCCCGTCGGCGACGATGCCCCGGGTTTCCTTGTCGAGCATAATCACGCGGTCGGCGATGGCAAAAATGCTCGCGAGCTCGTGGCTCACGATCACGATGGTCATGCCCAGGCTGCGCGCGAGCCGCCGGATCAACCGGTCCAGCTCGCGCGAGGTAATCGGATCCAGCCCGGCCGAGGGTTCATCCAGGAACAGCACCGAGGGGTCCAGCGCCATGGCCCGCGCGATGGCGGCACGTTTCTGCATGCCACCGGAGATCTCCGAGGGCATGAAATCCACGAACGCGCCCAGCCCCACCAGCTGCAGCTTCGCCCGGGCCACTGCGTCCATCGCCGGACGCGGCAGAGCGGTGTGAACCTCCAGCGGCAGGCGCACATTCTCCTGCAGGGTCATGGACCCGAACAGCGCGCCCATCTGATACATCACCCCCATGCCTCGCAGGATGGCCTCGAAATGCTCACCGTCGGCGTGGGCAATATCCGCGTCCCCGATCCAGATCCTCCCGGCCTGCGGGGTATACAGCCCGATCATGTGCTTGAGCAGGGTGCTCTTGCCGCTCCCGGACCCCCCCAGGATCACGAAGATCTCGCCACGGCGGACCTCGAAGTTCAGATCGCGCATCAATACGAAATCGTCGAAGCCCATGGTCAGGCCTTCTACCCGGATCACCGGATCCGTATCGGACTGCGCCATGCCTCATACCCCCAGGTGATAGAACAGGACCGCGAACAGGCCGTCGAACACCACGATCAGGATGATCGCCGTGACCACCGCACTGGTGGTGGAGCTGCCCACGGCCGCCGCGCCGTTGCCGGTCTGCAGGCCGCGCAGGCAGCCAACGCTGGCCACCAGCAGGCCGAATACCCCGGCCTTGAACAATCCGGAGAACAGGTCCGAAAGCGCCACCGCGCCGGTCACCTGGTTGAGAAACGCAACCCACGGGATGCCGAAGCCCTGCAGCACCAGGGCCGCACCCAGCAGGCCGATCAGATTGGCGTACAGCGCCAGCAGCGGCGCGACCAGGATTCCCGCCAGCACCTTGGGCACCACCAGGAAGCGCACCGGATCCAGGGCCATGGTCTGCAGGGCATTCACCTCCTCGTTCACCTTCATGGTCCCGATCTCGGCGGCAAACGCAGCCCCCGAGCGCCCCGCCAGCAGGATCGCCATCATCAGCGGGCCCAGCTCGCGGAACAGCGACACCGCGACCAGATCGGCGACGAAGATCTCCGCGCCGAACTGACGCATCGCGATCGCCGACTGGAACGCCAGGATCACGCCCATCAGGAAGGCAATCAACGAGACAATCGGCAGGGCCTGGAACCCGGCAACCTCGGCCACGCGGAAAGTGTCGCCCCAGCGCACCTGCCGCGGATAGCGCAGCGCCGCCCCCAGGGCACGGCCCAGTTCGCCGATGAACGCCATCTGCTCCCAGCCTGCGCGTCCCACCTGTCCGACCGCGTCCATCCAGCGGCTGCGCCAGTCACTGCGGCCCTCACCGCGCGCGGGCGTCACCGCATCCAGCTCACGATACGGAGCCAGCTGCTCCTCGACCATGCGCGTGGCGCCGACCAGCTCCAGCGTCACCCCCCCGGCCGCGGCATCCCGTTCCAGCGCGTGCAGCAGGGCGGCCCCGGCTCCGTCACAATAGCTCAGACCGGTGACATCCACGGGCAGAGTCCCGCCCCCCGCCTCGCGCGCCAGCAGGCGCACGCGATCGCGCAGCGGGCCCCAGGACCGTTCCACCGCAGCGGTGTCCAGGCTGCCCGACAGGCGCAGACCGGGGGACGGTCCGTCTGTGGCATCATGTTGGAAGGCTGGCCGCTGGGCCCCTGACGCTGTGTCCATGCCGTTTTCCCGACTCGTGCGCGACCATGGTAGCCGCGCCGGAGCGCGGGGGACACTCTGCAGATACAGGGGAACCATCCGGCCGCTACAAACTCTTCTGCAACTCCCCCATAACGCGAGAATGCCATGTCTTCGGGAACGGACGCCCTGCAGCGGGTGGAACAGGCCCTCAACCAGATCCTTCTCGGCAAGCCCCGCGCCATCCGTCTGGCGCTCACCTGCCTGCTGGCCAACGGCCATCTGCTGATCGAGGACCTGCCCGGCGTGGGCAAGACCACGCTGGCGCACGCACTGGCGCGCGCGATGAACCTGGACTACCGCCGGGTCCAGTTCACCAGCGACCTGCTCCCGGGTGACGTGCTGGGCGTATCGGTGTTCGAACAGGGCAGCGGCGAATTCCGCTTTCATCCCGGGCCGATCTTCACCCAGGTGCTGCTGGCCGACGAGGTCAACCGCGCACCACCGAAGACCCAGAGCGCCCTGCTGGAAGCCATGGAAGAACGCCAGGCCAGCGTGGAAGGCGCGACCCGCGACCTGCCCGAGCCGTTCTTCGTGATCGCCACCCAGAACCCCGAGGAGCAGGTCGGCACGCATCCGCTGCCGGAGTCGCAGCTGGACCGCTTTCTGATGCGCATCGAACTCGGCTACCCCGACCCAAGGGCCGAGCGCGCCCTGCTGGAACGCCGCGGGGACACCGGCCACCCGGCCCCGGACACCATGGCCACGCCGGAACAGCTGGCCGAGTGGCAGGCATCCGTGGATGCCGTGCACGCCGATTCCAAGGTGCTCGACTATCTCCAGGAGCTGGTGGCTGCCAGCCGCGATACCGCCCGCTTTGCCCACGGCCTGTCGCCGCGTGCCGGCGTGGGCCTGCTGCGCGCGGCACGTGCCCATGCGTTCCTGGATACGCGCGACTACATCACCCCCGACGACATCGCCCGGGTCCTGCCGGCGGTGGCCGGCCACCGCGTACGCGCCCGCGAGCCGCAGGATTCCGCCCGCACCGTGGAGGCCCTGCTGGAATGCGTGCCCAGCCGCTGAACCGCCGGCGACGCCTGCGCGGCACCTGGCAGCGCCTGCGCGACGACGCGATCCGCTGGATCAACCGCCGTCACGCGCACGACGGCGAGCATGCGCGGCTGGGCCGCGACCGCATCTACATCCTGCCCACCCGCGCCGGTTACACCCTGCTCGGGATTATCCTGATCATGCTGCTGGGCTCCATCAATTACGCCAACAACATGGCGTTCCTGCTGACCTTCCTGCTGGCCGGGATCGGGCACAACGCCATCTGGTACACCCATCGCAACCTGCTGGGACTGGAGATTCGCCCGCTGCCGATCGACCCGGTGTTCGCCGGGAGCGCGCCCGAAGCGCAACTGCGACTCCATGAAACCGACGGCCGGGGACGCGAAGCCATTAACGTGCGGGTCGGTGCACACGCTTGCGAACCGGTCGCCATCCCCGCGGGTGGCCGGAGCGATGCCCGCATCGTGCTGCCGGCCGTGCCGCGCGGGGTCTACCGCCTGCCGCGCCAGCGCGTGGACACGCGCTTCCCGCTGGGGGTCCTGGAGGCCTGGAGCTGGCTCAATCTGGACGCCGAGATCCTGGTCTATCCGTCGCCCGTGGACCCCGGCCGGGCCCTGGCCGGACACGGCGACGGCGACGAGGACACCGGCGCCCGCGGGCAATCCGAGGAACCGCCCGACCACATCCGGCCCTACCGCCCCGGCGATCCGCCCGGCCGCATCATCTGGAAGGCCTATGCCCGCAGCGGCAAGCTGCATGTGCGCGAAAGCCCCGGCGGGGTACAGGACGACCTCTGGTTCGACTACGACGCGCTGCCCCACGGCGACACCGAGACCCGCCTGTCGATGCTCTGCCATCAGGTGCTGGAGGCCCATGCGCAGGAGCGCGCCTGGGGCTTGCGTCTGCCGGGCCAGCGCATCGACCCCGGCCAGGGCCCGGAACATCGTGACCACTGCCTGCAGGCGCTGGCCCGTTTTCGCGCCGCCCCGGCACCCCTGCCGCTGGAGGACGGAGCATGAGGGAGGGCTGGCTCACCCGCCCGGCCCCGCCGCGCGAGGAACTGCGCGGGCTGGGCATCGCGCTGATCGCCCTGCCCGTGGCCGCGCTGCCGCACGCCTGGTACCAGCCGGCCTGGGTGACCCTGCTGATGGCCCTGGCCGTGCTGCTGCGCGGCTGGGTGCACTGGCGCGGGACCCGCGCGCCCTCGCTGTGGGTGATGAGCCTCCTCGCCCTGGGTGCCGGCGCCATGACCCTGGCACATTACGGCACCCTGTTCGGCCAGGAGGCCGGGAGCGCGCTGCTGCTGGTGATGATCGCGCTCAAGCTGCTGGAGGCGCGCAGCCGACGCGACGTGGTCATTGCGCTGTTTCTGGGTTATTTCGTCATCGTCACCACGTATTTCTTCGACCAGGCTTTCTGGATCGGGCTGTGGTCGCTGCTGGGGGCGCTGCTGCTGACCGCGGCCCTGGTGCAGCTGCACGCCGCCCGCCCGCTGACGCCCGGTTATCTGGCCCGCCGCGCCGGGACCATGCTGGTACACGCCCTGCCGTTCATGCTCATCCTGTTCATCGTCTTCCCGCGCATCGAAGGGCCGCTCTGGGGCGATCGCGAGGACCGGGACGACACCGCGCAGACCGGCCTGTCCGACGAGATGAACCCCGGCGACATCGCCGAACTGCTGCAGGACGAAACCGTCGCCGCCCGGGTCGAATTCCACGGCGAGATCCCGCCGACCCGCGCACAATACTGGCGGAGCATGGTGATGACCGACTTCGACGGCCGCCAATGGCGTGCCGATCGTGGAGATTCGTCGATCGAACCGCCCGCGGTGGAGGGCGATACCGTCGACTACACCGTCACGCTGGAACCCACGCGTTCCCGCTACCTGCCGGTTCTGGAATATCCCGCCCGCTTGCCCGACGATGCCGAGCTGCGCGCGAACCATCAGGTCATCCGCGACCAGCGCATCACCGGGCGCATCCAGTACACCGCCAGCGCCGATCTGACGCGCCCCCCGGGCAGCGACGCCAACGTCCCCGCCCTGGACCCCGAGACCCGCGAGCGGGCCCTGGCGCTGCCCCCGGGCGCCGCGCCGCAGGCCCGCGCCCAGGCCGGGCTCTGGACGGCCACGCACGACGACCCGCGCGCCATCATTGAAACCGCCCTGGCGCGTTTCTCCGGCGAACCCTACCGCTACACCCTGCAGCCACCGCAGACGACGGGCGATCACACCGATGCGTTCCTTTTCGATACCCACGCCGGCTACTGCGAACACTACGCCTCGGCGTTCGCGGTGCTGATGCGGGCGGCGGGCATCCCCGCGCGGGTAGTCACCGGCTATCACGGAGGCGAGTGGCGCGAACGCGGTGGCTATCTGCGCCTGCGCAATGCCGACGCCCATGCCTGGAACGAGGTCTGGATCGACGGCGAGGGCTGGCGGCGGGTCGACCCCACCGCGGCGATCGCGCCCGAGCGCATCGAGCAGGGACTGCAGGGCCTGTCACCCTCCGAGGGCGAGCAGACGCCGGATTTCCTGCGCCGCGAGGGCCTCTCCTGGCTGCAGCAGGCGCGCTTCGAGCTGCAGGACTGGCGGGAGTTCATCGGCTTTCGCTGGGAGACCTGGGTGCTGGCCTTCACCCCCGAGCGTCAGCAGCGGCTGTTCGAGCGCTTTGGCCTGGACCCGCGCGACTGGCGCAGCGTGCTGATCGCGCTGGGGGTCAGCTTCGGCACCCTGGCCGCCGGGGTCGCGCTGTGGCTGCTGCTGCGCGGACGCGAGCGCCGGGATCCGGCGCAGCGCGCCCTGTACCGGCTGTCCCGGCGCCTGCGCGGTGCGGGCCTGGCGCACCAGCCGCACGAGAGCGTGGATGCCTGGGTGCGGCGCGTGGCCGCGGCCCGGCCGCAGGACCGCGATGCCCTGGAGGACTTTGCCCGGCACTACAACGCCCTGCGCTTCGCGCCGCTGGACAGGCAGGGACGGCACGAACAGGGCCAGGCCCTGAAGGCCGCCCTCGCCCGCATCCCGCGACGCCGGCCGACCACGGACACGGACGCGGAAACGCCTGCCGACACCCGGGCCTGAGCGGGGCTCCGGGTCAGGAGCGGGGGGTCAGCGGGATCAGAAGGTATTGGCCACCGAGGCCACGCCCGGCGCCCGCGAGCGCACCAGGCGTTCGACCACGTTCTTGAGATCCAGGGTGGAACGCGGGCAGCCGACGCAGGCCCCCTTCAGGCGCACGCGCACGGTGCGCCCGTCCAGCTCGACGAACTCGATGTCGCCGCCATCCTGCATCATGATGCGCCGCGCCTCCTCGATGGCCTCGCGCACCGCGTCCTCGTCGATGGGGCCGTCGGCCGGCACGTCGGCCTGTTCCCGCGCCGCATGGGTCTGGGCCCGGTCCAGCCGCAGGGCCAGCTCCGGATCGAGCTCCTCGATCGCGTCCAGCTCTTCCTCGCTGTAGACGTGATCCGGGTCGTCCTTCAGCAGGTGCGACACGTCCACCATGACCTGTGCGTTGTCGGGACGCGTTTGATCTCCCGCCATGATCCGGCCTCCGCTAGCTCGCAGTGTGGCCAGTATAGCAACGCCGCGCGCGATCACGTCGCGAGGCCTCACCGGCTCCCCGGATTCCGCCGGACCCGGCGCGGGCCAGCGCAGGCGCATGCGCAACCGGCGCAGGTCGTCCGCATCCACCCGCCCCGGGTACAGCCACAGGGTCCCCGGGCGCCCCCCACCAGCGGGGCGATAGCGCAGCACCACACGGGTCGCGAACACCCGGGTGTCCGGCAGGATCTCGATATCGTGGATGCGTTCCTGGCGCAGGCCCTCGGCGGTGGCCAGCCACCAGCGCCCGTGCACGGTGCAGCCCAGCCAGTCGAAGTGCGGCTGGCGGCCACGCCGGGACCAGCCGAACGCGGCCGCCACCAGGACGCCCGCCGCCGGCCATGTCCACCACACGCCGTAGACCAGCGCGTACAGCACGACCGCGGTGCTCAGCAGCACCTGACCGGCGAGAATCCGCCGCGCGAGCCGCGGGTCAGGGTGCAGGCGCAGCCGCAGCGGCGGCGCGGATGAGCGGGGCAAGCCGGGCTATCCCGGCATCCGCGGTGGTCTGGCGGCCCATGACCACCTCGTAGAGCACGTTGTCGGGATAATCCAGCAGCCGTTCGAAGGCATCGCGACCCTCCTGGTCCAGTTGCGCATATCCCTGCGCGAGAAACTCCCCGAGCAGCCAGTCATTCTCCAGCATGCCGCGACGGCAGCGCCAGCGAGTGCGGCTGTCAGGCTCCATCATACGCCCTCCCGGAGATGCTTCCTGCAGCCCCTGTGGGTTCATAACGACCTCTTCAGCATGGTGCGGCGGATGTCGCTGATCGCCTTCGCCGGGTTGAGGCCCTTCGGGCACACCTGCGTGCAGTTCATGATGGTGTGACAGCGGTACAGCTTCCAGGCATCGTCCAGCCGCTCCAGCCGGTGCTCGGTCGCCTCGTCGCGGGTGTCCTTGATGAAGCGCGCCGCCTGCAGCAGCGCGGCGGGGCCGAGGAACTTGTCCGGGTTCCACCAGTACGACGGGCAGGCCGCCGAACAGCAGCCGCACAGGATGCATTCGTAGAGACCGTCCAGCTCGTCGCGGTCGGCCGGGTCCTGCTTGCGCTCTACCTCGGGCTCCGGGCTGTCGTTCACCAGCCAGGGCTCGGCGGCCCGGTACTGGTCCCAGAAATTGGTCATGTCCACGATCAGGTCGCGGATCACCGGCATCCCCGGGAACGGGCGCAGGGTCACCGGGGTGTCGAGCTCCTCCAGCGGCGTCACGCAGGCCAGTCCGTTGGTGCCGTTGATGCTCATGCCGTCGGAGCCGCAGACCCCGTGCTGACAGGAACGCCGGAAACCCAGCGAGTCGTCCTGCTCCTTCAGCAGCAGCAGGGCATCCAGCAGCATCATCCCCGGCTCCACCTGCTCGTCGGGCAGGGTGAAACGCTGCATCTTCGGTAGCGTGTCGGTCTCCGGGTTGAAGCGGTAGATCGAGAATTCCATCAGTAGGTGCGCTCCTTCGGCGGGAACGAGGCCACGGTATTCGGCCGGGTCCGCACCGGCTTGTAGTCGAGGCTGTCGTCCTCCAGCGAATACAGGCTGTGCCGAAGCCACTGCCGGTCGTCGCGCTCGGGGAAATCGATGCGCGAATGCGCGCCCCGGCTCTCCTCGCGCCCCAGCGCGGAGCGGATGGTGGCGATCGCGCAGTCCATCAGGTTCTCCAGCTCCATCGCTTCCACCCGCGCGGTGTTGAACGTGGGGGTGTGGTCATGGATCACCGCGTGGTCCAGGCGTCGGCGCAGCTCGCGCACCTTCTCCACGCCCTCGCGCATCACCTCGTCGGTGCGGAACACCGAACAGTGGTCCTCCATCACCTTGCGCAGTTCGCGCTTGAGCCCGTCCACCGACTCCATTTCGCCGGTGCCCGAATCGCGCCGATCCCAGCGGGCGAGCCGGGCCATGGCCGCCTCCACCGCGGATTCGTCCAGCGGACGGTGATAGCGGTTCTCCTCGAGGTATTCGAGGATGTGATTGGCCGCCGCGCGGCCGAACACCAGGATGTCCAGCAGCGAGTTACCCCCCAGCCGGTTCGCCCCGTGGACCGAGACACAGGCCGCCTCGCCGGCGGCATACAGCCCCGGCACCGGGTCCTCGGGCGAGTCCTTGACCGGCGCGACCACCTGCCCGTCGCGGTTGGTGGGGATCCCGCCCATGCTGTAGTGACAGGTCGGAAACACCGGGATCGGCGCGTCGATCGGATCCACGTTGAGAAAGGTCTGGCTGGCCTCGCGGATCCCCGGCAGGCGCTGCATGATGGTGTCCGCGCCCAGATGGCGCAGGTCGAGGAACACGTGATCGGCGTTGCGCCCGCAGCCGCGGCCTTCGCGCACCTCGGTGGCGATCGCGCGCGAGACCACGTCGCGCGAGGCCAGGTCCTTCGCGTTCGGCGCATAGCGCTCCATGAAACGCTCGCCGTCCGAATTGACCAGGTAGCCGCCCTCGCCGCGCGCACCCTCGGTGATCAGCATCCCGCGCCCGGCGATCCCGGTGGGGTGGAACTGTACGAACTCCATGTCCTCCAGCGGGATCCCCGCGCGCAGGGCCATCGCCATGCCGTCGCCGGTGTTGATCAGCGCGTTAGTGGTGGTGCGGAACAGCTGCCCCGCCCCGCCGGTGGCGATCAGCGTGGTCTTGGCCTCGATCACGATCGGCTCGCCACTGAGGATCTCGAACGCCAGCACCCCCAGCACGTGCCCCTCGGCATCGCGCAGCAGGTCCACCGCGAAATATTCGTCGAAGAAATGCGTGCGTGCGCGCAGGTTCTGCTGGTACAGCGAGTGCAGGATCGCGTGGCCGGTGCGGTCGGCGGCGGCACAGGTGCGCGCGGCCTGGTCCTGGCCGAAGTTCTGGCTCTGCCCGCCGAACGCACGCTGGTAGATGTTGCCGTTGTCCAGGCGCGAGAACGGCACGCCGAAGTGGTCCAGCTCGTAGACCACCCTGGAGGCGGCGCGGCACATGTATTCGATCGCGTCCTGGTCGCCCAGGTAGTCGGAACCCTTCACCGTGTCGAACATGTGCCAGTGCCAGGAATCGGGCAGCACGTTGGCCAGCGCGGCGTTCACCCCGCCCTGGGCCGCCACCGTGTGCGAGCGCGTGGGGAACACCTTGGACACCACGGCCACCTTGGCCTCGGCGTTGGACAGCTGCAGGGCCGCCCGCAGGCCGGCCCCGCCGGCCCCGATGATGAGGGCGTCGAACTTGCGCCGGGTCACGTTCATGAGAGCCATGCCTTGAACAGGATTGCGAAGGCCCACAGGCCAAGGACCAGCAGGCCGGTGGCCGACAGGATCAGCACCGTCAGGCGGATGCCGAAGGGATGGACGTAGTCCATGATCACGTCGCGCAGGCCGATCCAGGCGTGCAGCAGCAGGGCCAGCACGCCCAGTGCAGTCAGCAGCCCGACCACCGGATGCCCGACGAAGGCGATCCAGAGGGCATGATCGGCCGGCGGGAAAAAGACGAAATAACCCAGCATCAGCACGGTGAACACGCCCAGGTACACGGCCGTGATCCGCTGCAGCAGCCAGGCCCGCTGTCCGCTCAGGAGTCTCACAGCCACAGTCCTCCCCAGACGATCAGGGTGGCGACGCCCCCCGCGATCAGGGCCTGGCGCGCAGTGCGCAGCGAGCCCTCGCGGTCCTCGCCGATCCCGAATTCCATCGCCAGATAGCGGATGCCCGCGAAAAGATGATGCAGCAGCCACCACAGGACACCCAGCAGCACCAGCAAGCCCAGCGGGTGACCGACCCAGCCGGCCACGCGAGCAAAACCCTCGGGTCCGGACAGCGAGAGCTGCAGCAGCCACAACAGCACGGGGATCGCGAGAATCAGCAGCACGCCGGTCACGCGGTGCAGAATCGAGACCACGGCATTCAGCGGAAACCGGATCCTGCGCAGATCGAGGAAAACGGGACGAACCGGTGACCGGGGCATGCTACCTCTCGCTCGGATGGGCGACATAAGGGATCCTGACACCCGACACGGCGTTCGTCTACTATCGGGCCGCCAGGGAAATGCCGCCCCCGCGGCCACAGGAGATGCGTGATGCGCGAAGACTGGAAGAAACACCTTGTCGATTCCGGTGCCGAATTCGAGGGCGACGAGCTCGTCCACTACGGCAACCCGGAGCGTGAACGGCAGATGGCCGTCAACGGCGATGTCATCTGCGACCTTTCCCATCGCGGGCTGCTGGAGATCCGCGGTGCCGATGCCACCGAATTCCTCCAGGGCCAGTTCGGCAACGATATCCGGCAGGTGGACGAGCGGCACGCCCAGCTGTCCAGTTACGCCAGCCCCAAGGGCCGCACCTATGCGGTGTTCCGTGTCCTGCGCACTCAGGACGGCTATCTGCTGGAGATGCCGGCGGATCGCGTGGAGCCGGTCGCCAAACGACTGCAGATGTTCGTCCTGCGCTCCGACGTGATCATCGAGCAGGCCGGCGACAGCCGCATCCGCTTCGGCCTGTCCGGTCCGGATGCCGAGAAGGAGCTGCAGGACGCCCTGGGCGCCTGTCCCGCGGAGATCCACGAGGTCGTGGAAAAGGACGGGGTGACGGCGCTGCGCGTGCAGGGCGTGCACCCGCGTTTCGAACTGTTCGGCGGCTTCGACGCGATGCGCCGGCTGTGGGACGCCCTCAATGTGCGCGGCGCCCCGGTGGGCCCGCACGAATGGCAGCTGCTGGACATCCTCGCCGGGATCCCGAGCGTGGTCGAGGCCACCACCGAGATGTTCGTGCCGCAGATGCTGAACCTGCACGCCCTGGGCGCGATCAGCTTCGACAAGGGCTGTTATCCGGGGCAGGAGGTGGTCGCGCGCATGCACTACCTCGGCAAGCTCAAGCGGCGCATGTTCCGCCTCGCGATCCAGGATGGCGAACCCCCGACACCGGGCATGCCGGTGTTTCGCGCCGATGGCAAACCCGACCAGGCCGATGGCGAACTGGTCGCCGTCGAACTGCACCCCGACGGCCAGTATTCCGCGCTGGCGGTGCTCAAGGTGGACGCGGCCGAGGCCGAACTGCGCTGCGGCGCCCCGGACGGTGCGCCGGTGACGCTGTGCGACCTCCCCTACGACGTTCCCGAAGGGGCCTGACGCATGCGCTTTCTGTTCTTTTTCTTCGTCCTGATCCTGCTGGCGCTGTGGGCGGCGTTCTTCAGCCGCCCCGACAATCCGACCCTGTCCAACTGGCTGTACGCCCTGGCCGGCGTACTCGCAGTGTTGTTCCTGATCGGTTATCTCCGCCTCGACGGGGTGATCTGACCTCTCGGGCCACCGAGCCCCTCGTCCCCCCTGCGCTTTTTGGGGAAATAATTGGGTACACATACAAAAGGCTCCGCCGGTTGCGACCGACGGGGCCTTTTTGCCCTGCTGGCGTTCTACGACTTCCCGGCCGCGCACAGGCAGTCGATCCGGACCACCAACCCGATCGAATCGACCTTCGCCACCGTGCGCCTGCGCACCGCCAAAACCCGAGGTTGCGTGACGCGTAACACCATTTCGAGCCTGACGTTCAAGCTCGACCGGAGTGCCGCCTGATCCAGTCATCGCTCATCCACCAGACTTGACCATAACTCCACCCGCGCAGCCGACCCCTTTGTGCGCCAACGTACAGATATCCAGGACCCCGAATCGTAGGGTGGCGCCACGGAATCGGCCGGAATCATCCCGGCTGTTCCCGTGCCCCCGCAGTACCGGTCGCATCCCGCGCCGGACGGGAAACAACTAAGAGAACGCACCAATGAAAAGACTGATCGCGCTCACACTCTGTCTCGCCGGGACGCTCCCCTTCGCCGTCCAGGCCCAGCAAGCAGGCTCAACGGCGAACTTCGGACCCTCCATGGGCGACCGCGAGTTCTCGCTTTCCGGAAGCGGCAGCAGTAGCCGCAAATTCGACAACACCAACTTTGGCATCTCGGGCGATCTGGGCTGGTACCTGCGCGATCACATGATCGCCGGGGTCCGCCAGAGCATCAACTACGCCGACCTCGAGGGCGAGTCCCTGATCGATGACTACTGGAACGGAGCCACCCGGGGCTACCTCAACTTCCAGACAACGGACGGAAGGCTGCGTCCCTTTGGTGGGGGCAGCCTGGGGTTCATCTACGGCGACGGGATTAAAAACAGCGCGTTCGCCGGTCTGGAAGGCGGCCTGAAGTATTACGTGCTGGAAAACACCTACGTCCTGGGCCGCATGGAATACCAGTGGTTCTTCAGCCGCTCCAGCGATGCAGAGGATGCTTTCCGCGATGGCGCGTTCGCCTACACCGTAGGCCTTGGCTACAACTTCTGAGCCTTCTTGCCCGGGGCAGGGTCAATCCGAAAGAAGGCCTGCTGCCCTGCCCCGAGGCACACCACGATCAGGGGAGCAGCTGCCCCCCGCCACTATCCAGTCGGGCCAAAAAGTCGCTTCATAACGGGTCGAAGAGCCGGTTGACAGAAACCTGGGTCCGTCCACGATCCGGCCCCTTTCGTTCACGACCCAATGCACAGCGCCCTTGTCCTGGACGACATGGGGCGACCCCGCGAGAACACGCAAACGCGCTTCAACCAGCATCTCGCTGAAGATCCTTTTGAACACCTCATATGAAGTATCGAAAGAATCTTTAAGCACCTATTCTCTTGCCTTTTTTCTGTCTCCTGTCACCTGAAACCCAACACGCCCGGTGACGAATGTGCGGCAACGAACAGATGCCCCCTCGGTTGCGACCCCAATCTGCCGTTTCGGATGCAAAGCGGGCCCTCCCGGTCGCAGTCGCACTCCAAAGGCTCTGCGCCAGGCCAACGCGGTGGGTAACGTTTCAGGAGGCACGTAATGATGAAAAAGGTGATCGCAGTCATGTTCTGCCTGGCTGGACCATTCACCCTTTCCGTCCAGGCTCAACAAGGATCGGCCGCCAACTTTGGGCCCTCCATAGGCGACCGCGAATTCTCGCTTTCCGGAAGTGGCAGCAGTGACCGGAGTTTCGACAACACCAACCTCGGCATCACGGGTGATATAGGCTGGTATCTGCGTGGCCACTTGGTCCTCGGCGTCCGCCAGGACATTCACTACGCCGACTTCGAGGGCGACTTCCTGACCAATGACTTCTTTCAAAACACTGCCGGCCGCCTGCGTCCCTTCGCTGGCGGGAGCCTGGGCGCATTCTACGGCGACGGCGTCAACGACAGCGGGTTCGCCGGATTGGATGGGGGCTTGAAGTACTACGTCCTGGACGACACCTACGCCCTGGGTCGCATTGAATACCAGTGGTTCTTCAGCCGCGCGAACGACGCAGAGAATGCGTTCCTCGATGGTGACGTTTCGTACACCGTCGGACTTGGCTACAACTTCTGATTCTCGTCCGGGGCCGGGACCAGACACGCACGCAGGATTTGCGTGTATCGCTCGTCGCTCTCACGGGCGCACCGGAGGCGTCTCCGCGTTCGCATGCTCGAAGGGGACCAGACGCCGACGCTCCTCGTCCCACAGGGCGAGTCGTGCGCAGTGGAGACTTTGCCGCAGCGTGAGACGACTAATCTCGCGAAGCTGCGGGAAATCCTTCAGCACCTCGGGCAACCGGTAGAACGGGATGCGGCTGGCGAGGTGATGGACGTGATGGACCCCGATATTCGCGGTCATCCAGCGCAAAGGAGCCGGCAGATCATAGCAGGAGCTCCCGTAGAGCGCGGCTTCGCGGAAGGACCACTCCTCGTCGTGCGCCCAGCGCGTATTCTCGAACTGGTGCTGCACATAGAACAGCCAGACGCCGATGGAAGAAGCCAGAATCGCGATCGGCAGGTGCACCAGAAGAAAGGTACCCACCCCCACCAGCGACATCATCGCAATGACGACCAGCACGATGGCCGCATTCGTACCCATGGTGCTCAGCCACGGCATCCATCCCGCGCGCATGAACCCGACGGGTACGCGGTTCCGCAACATGAACAGGTAGACCGGACCCAGGCCGAACAGGATCAGCGGGTGGCGGTACAGCCGGTAACGCAGCCGCTGCGCCCGCGGCAGGGCCTGGTATTCACGTACGCTCAAGGTGTCGATGCCCCCCTCGTCAGCGCGATCCAGATTGCCCGAGTGCGCGTGATGGAGGGCGTGGGTGTGGCGCCAGAGGTCGTAGGGCGTGAGCGTCAATACCCCCAGGGCCCGTCCCACCCAGTCGTTGGCGCGCCGGGACGGAAAAAACGACCCGTGCCCGCAGTCATGCTGGATCATGAACAGCCGCACGAGAAATCCAGCGGCGGGTATCACCAGCAACAGGCCGAGCCAGTAGCCCGCGCTCACGCTTGCCCAGGTCAAAAACCAGAAAAGGCCGAACGGGATCATCGTAACGAGCAGTTCGAAGACGCTGCGGGCGAGGCGCGGCGCACGATAAGCGGACAGTGCCCGCTGTAACGCTCGGGGATCACCGGTTGTTTCCTGGTGCAGTACTTCTGGATCCATGTATGGACTCCGTAATAGGCTCGACCTCCAACCTACGGGTTCGCAACCCATCGCCGGCGTGCCGGTTTCTGATACAGAGCCATCGCCCCGATACCGGTCACAATAGCCATTGCCTTTTAAGACATATTGGACCCATGCGCGTTCACCGTCTGTTTGATACCGCACACCGAACCCGCGATGCCGCTACCCCGCGCAGGCAGCCCCGGGGTGGGCTTCAAAAGCGCCAACTACGTTGACCGATAGGGCACCTAACGGACGAGATCTGCTGTGCGGCGTGTGGTCGAGCCGAACCACAGGGGTTTGTCGACGACGAACTTCATCGACCGTTTCACCAGTCCTTGGCCGGGGGAGAAGCCAAGATCGAGCCAAAACCGGATCGCCGCCGGAGCATCAAGATCGATGCTCTGCTCGATCGGCACCAGGAAGCCTTCGTAATCACCCGCCGGAGTCGCATACCGCTCTAGAGTGATGGGCATGACTCGGTGCTTATACTCACCCGTGTGTTCAACCTCTTGCGTCTCTCTATTCACGACGGTGGCCCTGCCAGAGGCGCTCCATGTCCGATCGGGCACTATCCTGCTGGGTAGCAGCACCACGGGTGGCTCGTACAGCACGGTCTGGCCTTGCGTCAGCACGTCCAGACCGGTCAGCACCACGCTGCCATCCCAAAGCTCGGAAAGATGGAGAATGTTGTAGTCACCAAACCGAACTTCCCAGCGGCCTTCACCTTCTGCGGGAATCAGTTCCTGCACCACTTGCCGACCCTCTCCGTCTCCGTCAACCACCCTGAACGTGCTTTTTCCGGGAACCAGAGGGAAAAGATCCCCAGCCTCAACCTCTTGAACCGTCGATATCGGAGACGCCGATGTCTCCGCGAGGGTGGCCCCGGAGGTGCAGAGGCCGACGCCGATCAGTATCGCTCGCGCGTAAAACTGGTACATCGCATCTCTCCTGGAGTCTGAGGGCAAGGTGCCGCGCAACACTCGTGGCAGTGAAGCGACGTCAACGGGAGAACCGGCCCCACTGGCGGGGGATTGTGAGATCTCTCCTGGATTGTAGAGGACGTCCGCGTCGTGGTCCTCGGCGGTCCAGAGGTATTAGTCGGTTTCGCCCCCTATCGGTCAACGTAGTTGTCACCTGATTCAAGCCCAGAGGATGCAATGCGGCGCGCTCTCCACATCCGGGTTATAGCGGGCGAAAAATTCGAGCATCGTCGGGAAATGCGGATCGCTCGGCTTGCTGAAGCGATAGAACATGCGCGGCGCCTCTCCCGCCTGGCGCACCGCGTAGCCCCCTTCTTCGATGAAATCCCACATGCGCTGTCCGAACTCGGCAGTCAACGACTCCACGCACAGCACGATGTCGAGATCCCGCGTCGCGCGCGGATCCAGGCCGGCTTCCTCCTGCACCAGATAAGCCGCTGCCCCGCCGATCAGCACGTAGCAATCTTGGAAGCCGGCAAAGCGCTTGGCGAACCATTCCAGCCCTCTCACCATGGCAAGGCTTCCAGCATTTCCTCGACCGCCTGCTCCACACGCTCGTCGGTGCGGTCACGCAGGCTCAGATCCAGCGAGAGCGGGTCCACACATCCCTCGCGCGCACTCGCTTCCGGCGGATAGCGCCATAGCTCCACCTGACAAGTGCCGTCGTCCTGCACGGGAATCAGCTCCAGGCCCTGCCCAAGCCGCCGCCAGGCGCGGCTGGCCAGGGCATAGACCGGCTCAGCGGGTGGTCCCAGCAGGGAGTACTCGGCCAGCGCCGACTCGCCAGCACGCGGCAGCGACCATTCCGCAATATCCGTTGCCATCACCCGCACCGTCTCGCGTACCGGGCTGCGCAACCAGGGTTGCGCCTTCTGCCATAGATCCTTCGGCGGCGCGGCGAGCTCAACAACGCGCTCCCGCCCATGGAGCTCGGTGCGCACCAGCCCATTGCCTTCCAGTTCCTTGATTGCACGGCTCATGCTCATGGCGGTATAGCCCAGTGGTTCAGCCATCGCAGTCGCGCTGGCAGGCATGGCGATCTGGCCGAGCAACATGGCCACGAAGACCGCCTGCGTGGCCGGGCTTAGCCGCTCGGTGGGTGCCGCGCCCCGCCGCTGAGAGCGCTGGTTGGTCATCAGATAGCCCAGGCGCGGCCAGTAGATCTGCTCGCCGACCACCACGAAGGGCACCCGCACACCCACCAGCCGCCGTCGCAGATAGCTGGGCAATGCATCGGCCACCAGGCAGTACGCCGAGTCCGCCTCGCCCGCCAATTCCATGGCCTTCTCGATCTGCGCGACAAAGGCGCGGGTGCCTCGAATTCGGCTCTCGTCGCGCAGCAGCACCGCCACCGCGCGCTCGCCGTCGACCGTGCATTCGTGCAGCTCCAACAGTTGGCGCAGGTACGTGGGCAGATTGGCAGGCAAAGCCCGCCCCCAGGTCACGGGCAGCCCCGTCTCCTGCTCGAAGTACCGCGCAAATGCCTTGCCTAGCGTCATCGTCGGGCAACGCTAACACAATTTTCTATCGCTAACATTTTTTTTGTTAGCGTCCGGACATCCTGTTAGCTTCGCTCCCGGTCACCGAGGCAGGAACGGGCACCCCCGCGGCAGCCCCCATCCTCGGGCATTACACACCACGCGCCGCCCGCTTCTCGGCCAGGGTCAGGTGGTGATCGAGGTGAGGTTTTGCCATCACGTGGATCGGGGCCGTGCCGACGTGCCAGCCCCGTGAACGCGCTACCGCGATCACATCACGGCAGGTGCAGCCGAACCCTCACTGGCCTTCTTCGCTGTCGTCATCATCGACCAACTCCACCGGGCCGGAAAGGTCGCGTTCGTCCACCAGGATCTCGCTCTGCATGAGCGCGGTCAGCGTGGCGCTTCCACTGATGGGTCCCACCGCCATGTCCGGCGCAACCGGGTCCGTGCGTCTTTCGTTCTCCAGGGCCGTATCACCATCGGCAGAATCATCCGCACGCCTCAGCACGTCGCCCGTATCTCCGGCTGACACCCCCTCTTGCTCGGGCTCGGGCTCGGGCTCGGGCTCGGGCTCGATGGACGCATGGGTCACTGGCCAGCCGTCAGGGGAGAGAGCATAGTTACTGGCCTCGCCGTTCTGCCCATCCTCCAGTTCCGCATTGGTCAGCGACACCTCGATGTCCTCGCCAGGCCCAGCTTCGGCGAACGCCGCCGCCAAATCCGTCAGCTCCAGGTCCTCCCCGTCTACCAGGTTCTCGAGGCTCAGGCCGTCCGTCTCGTCAAAGATCGCTTCCGTCGTGCCGTCATAGACCTTGTTCCTGGCGGTGAACTCACCACCCAGCGTCACGGTGCGCGGGTCGATGGTCGCCGTGGTCGTGGGCGCGCCGTCCAGGCTCAAGGTGTAGTTGTCCGCAGCGCCCTTCACCCCATCTGCAATACCGGCCTCGGTGAGGTTCACCGTGATGGCCTCGCCGGCATTGGCGTCGGCAAACGCCGCCGCCAGATCCGTCAATGCCAGGTCCTCCCCGTTCACCAGGTTCTCGAGGATCAGGCCTTCCGTGTCGTCAAAGGCCGCCTCGGTCGTGCCGTCGTACTCCCGATCCTCAACGCTGAACTCGCCACCCAGCGTCAACTCACGCGGGTCAATGCTCGCCGTGGTCGCCGGCGCACCATCCAGACTCAGGGTGTAGTTGTCAGCGCTGCCGCCCTCTCCGTCCGCGAGCCCCTCGCCGGTGAGACTGACAGCCAGATTCTCACCCACATCCGATTGCTCGAAAGCCGCCGCCAGGCTCTCCAGATTCAGCGCTTCGCCCTCAACCAGATTATTGAGGCTCAGGCCTCCGGTGTCGGCCAGCGTGGCTTCCGCACTGCCGTCGTAGACCTTGTCTTCGGCGCTGAACTCGCCATCCAGCGTCACGGCACGCGGGTCAATGGTCGCCGTGGTGGTCGGCCAGTCAGTGCTCAACAGGGTGTAGTTGCTGGCCCGGCCTTCATCTCCGTCGGCCAGCTCCGCCTCGGTGAGGTTCACCGTGATCGCCTCGCCGGCATTGGCGTCGGCAAACGCCGCCGCCAGCTCCGTCAATGCCAGGTCTTCCCCGGCCACCAGGTTCTCGAG
>NZ_KB898764.1:0-72177 GCF_000377885.1 Thioalkalivibrio sp. AKL17 | reverse complement strand
GCCACCAGGCAGTACGCCGAGTCCGCCTCGCCCGCCAATTCCATGGCCTTCTCGATCTGCGCGACAAAGGCGCGGGTGCCCCGAATTCGGCCCTCGTCGCGCAGCAGCAACGCCACCGCGCGCTCGCCGTCGACCGTGCATTCGTGCAGCTCGAACAGTTGGCGCAGGTATGTCGGCAGATTGGCAGGCAAAGCCCGCCCCCAGGTCACGGGCAGCCCCGTCTCCTGCTCGAAGTACCGCGCAAATGCCTTGCCTAGCGTCATCGTCGGGCAACGCTAACACAATTTTCTAACGCTAACATTTTTTTTGTTAGCGTCCGGACATCCTGTTAGCTTCGTTCCGGGTCACCGAGGCAGGAACGGGCACCCCCGCGACAGCCCCCATCCTCGGGCATTACACACCACGCGCCGCCCGCTTCTCGGCCAGGGTCAGGTGGTGATCGTTGATCCGCTCGCCGCCAAAGGTGTCGAACCAGGGGGCCGACTCGACATCCTTGCCGCGATCCTTCTTCCAGTGGATGCTGGGCTTGTCGCGCAGCACACCCGCGCCCTTCTTCTTGATGTCGGCGGTGTTTGTCAACATAGTTGTCCGCTTTTTCATGCGGCGTGAGAACCCGCCGGAGCTTGGATTTCGGCATGCTCCTTCGGTGGGTTGAGCCAGACGTGATCGATCGGTGTCCAGTCCCGGGTGTGGCGGGACCAGCGGGCGGGGTTAGCCTGTTGAGCCGTTTGGTAGACCCGGTGCCGGTTGGCCAGGATCGCGATGTCCTCTCCGCGATGGCGTTGTCCAGGGATGACGAAGCGGCTCGGCTACCGGGCTCCACTCGAGGTGCTGGAGTGGTTGTTCGCAGGGCGTTGGCGGGGGACCGCACGCAGCAGGGGGCAGGCCCGCCCACCACTGGTGCGGACCTGTGTGGGCGGCGGGGGGCGGACCTCCGGGAGTTCCTCAGGTGCGAGGGCGGTAGGCGACCTGCTGAATGAAATCGACCTCGTCACGCTCGTAGGGGGTGGCGAAATCACCGTAACGGTTCACGTTGATGAAGCCGGCATCTTCCAGCAGGTGGGAGACATAGTCCTGGCGCAGGGGGTACATGTTGAGCTGGAAGTGCGCCCCGTCCGGGAACTTGTACTCGAACCGGGCGAGGTAGCGGTTGAGTTCCGCCGGATAGGCCTCCACGCCCTTGCCGGTGTAGTAGTGCTGGTGCTTCGAGTTGTAACCGTTGTCCAGCATGGAATCGTAATTGCGGTGGTCCAGGATGATCATGCCGCCGGGGCGCAGCGCCCGGAAGAAGGCATGCATGGCGTCGCGCCGGGCTTCGTGCTCGAACAGGTGGGTAAACGAGTTGCCCAGGCACACCAGCGCGTCGAAACGCTCTTCGCCCAGCTGGCGGTCGAGCTGAACCCAGTCGGCCACCTGGGTGTGAGCCAGCGTGACACCGAGTCGCTGCGCGTTTTCGCGGGTCTTGGCCAGCATGTTCTCGGAGCCGTCGGTGGCGGTGACCACCAGGCCGGAACGGGCCAGGTTGATCGCGTTGAAGCCGGTGCCGCAGGCGACGTCGGCGACTTCGCGGCCGCCGGCGTTTTTCACCAGCCGCTCGTAGAAACCACCTTCGGATTCGGTGCGGCCTTCCCAGCCGACCAGGTCGTCCCAGTAGTCGACAAAGTCAGGGGTGTACTGACCGTACTGATTGCCGGTGTCGAGGTTCTGAATGCTCATGCAGTGCTCCTTGGTTGCGCGGCAGCTCGCCGCTGACACCGACAAAGCCTACGCCGGAGCCGCGGATCATTGCAGATGTAGTAGGGTGTGCAATGAACCGGTACAGTTTGGGCTATATGAGAACTGTACCGATGGGTTCCGGAGGCAACTGTGACGGAAAGGCCGGCGGCGCATCGCTACGAGGCGGTAGCCAGAGCGCTGGAGGAAGCGATCGAGGCCCGCGTGCACGGGCCCGGTGACCGGCTGCCCGGGGTACGCAAGCTGGCAGCCCAGTTCGGGGTGAGCATTTCCACGGTGGTGGCCGCCGAGCACCTGCTGGAGGATCGCGGGCTGATCGAGGCCCGCCCGCGTTCGGGATATTACGTGCGCCGTCATCCGTGGCGGCCGCCGGAGCGGCCGGCACCTTCCAGGCCGGCGAACGAGCCGGTAGCGGTGACCAGTCAGGCACTGGTGCTGCGGGTGGTGCAGGCGGCCGGCGATCCCGATGTGATCCAGCTCGGTGCGGCGGTTCCGCACGCGGGTTTTCTCCCGGCACGTGGCCTGCGGCGCGCGTTCGCCGGCGCGCTGGGGTGGCCGGGAGCTGGATTACGCATTTCCGCCCGGGCCGTACGAGCTGCGGCAGCAGATCGCGCGGCGCATGGCGGATGCCGGCTGCCAGATTACCCCGGAGGAGGTGGTGGTGACCAACGGTGCCCAGGAGGCGCTGGCGCTTTCGTTGCGCGCGGTCACCGAACCCGGCGACGTGGTGGCGATCGAGTCACCCACGTTCTACGGCCTGCTGCAGGCGATCGAGGCGCTGGGGCTGCGGGCACTGGAGATTCCCACCGATCCGGACGAAGGCATTGTGCCGGAGGCCCTGGCGCTGGCGCTGGACCAGTGGCCGGTGAAGGCGGCATTGCTCATGCCCAACTTCGGCAATCCGCTGGGGCACTGCGCTGGCGACGAGCGCAAGCGTGCCCTGGTGGAGCTGCTGGAGGATCGTGGGGTGCCGCTGATCGAGGATGACGTTTACGGGGATCTGGCCTTCGAGGGGCCGCGGCCGTGGGCGGCCCGGGCGTTCGAGACCCGGGGCGGGGTGCTCTACTGCGGTTCCTTCTCCAAGACATTGTCGCCGGGGTTGCGGGTCGGCTGGGCCGTGCCCGGACGCTTCCGCGACAGAGTGGAGTATCTGAAGTATTCCGGCAGTTCCTCCACGCCCGCCTGGCCGGGACTGGCGGTGACCGACTTCCTGGAGCGCGGTGGCTACGACCGCTATCTGCGCCGAGTGCGCGGTGATTACGCCCGCGCGGTGGATCGCGTGAGCCGGGCGGTAGCTCGTCATTTCCCGTCCGGGACACGCCAGACGCGACCGGCCGGCGGCTTCGTTCTCTGGCTGGAGCTCCCGGAGGCCGTCGATGCGCTGGCCCTGTATCGCCGGGCCCTGGGCGAGGGGATCAGCATCGCACCCGGCCCGCTCTTCTCGCCGACCGGCAAGTACCGTCATCACCTGCGCCTGAACTGCGCTCAGCCCTGGGGCGCGCGCCTCGAACGTGCACTGGCGCGCCTCGGCGCGATGGCCCGGGAAGCCGCTGCCTGAACCGGAATGCCCCCTCGGGATTCGTCTGGGCGTTCTCCACTTCGACTCGCGCCGGACATCGCGTCGCGGCCCGGCGTCCAATGGGGGCGCATCCGACGGGCGCACAAAAAAGCCCCGCCAGTAATTTACCGGCGGGGCCTACCGTTCCTAAGAATGGCAAACAGGATGGTATATATGGCGTTTTTTGCCCTATAACTTCCTGATTTTCTGGGGTGTTTGGTGGAGCGGAGGAGGATCGAACTCCCGACCTTCGCGTTGCGAACGCGACGCTCTCCCAGCTGAGCTACCGCCCCTCGAGATGCTGCGCATTCTAGCAGGGACCCAAGGCCACGGGAACCCCGGCGGCCATCCGGTTGTTCCCGGGAACGGGTCGCATTTCGGTAACGGGTGCCACAATCCGTGCGCCGTTTCGCGTGCGGCATGACAGGCAGCCGCCTAGAATGAGCTTTCTGATCGAGTCATTTGCCACAGCTCATGAGCGCGCATCCTCACATTGATGACTGGCCCCATACCTCTTCGCCGGAGTCCGGAACGAGTCTCTCCGTGCGTATCCTGGGAGCCAGCGGCGGTATCGGGCCGGGTCGCCGAACGACCTCCATTCTGATCGACCGGGACATCCTGATCGACGCCGGCAGCGGCGTGGGCGACCTGGAACTCCCGGAGCTCCAGGCCATCCGGCACGTCTTCCTGACACACTCGCATCTGGACCACGTGGCGTTCCTGCCTTTCCTGATCGACACCGTGTTCCGGGTGGACGCCCCGCCGGTAACCGTTCACGCGCTGCCCGACACCCTGGAAGCGCTTCAGCGCCACATCTTCAACTGGGTGATCTGGCCGGATTTCACCGCCCTTCCAACCCCGGAGCATCCCGCGCTGCGTTTTCGCGCTCTCGAACCCGGCGAACAGATCGACCTCGACGGACGCTGGATCACCGCCCTCCCCGCGAGACACACCGTTCCGGCGGTGGGCTATTCGGTCAGCCGCCCCGACATCGGGGCCTTCGCCTTCAGCGGGGATACCACCTCGACCCGGCACCTGTGGCAGACCCTCAATGAGCTGCCCCGCCTCGACCTGCTGATGATCGAGACCGGGCTGCCGGACGAGATGGATCACCTCGCCGGCGCCACCCGCCACTACACCCCGTTGCAGCTGGTACGCGACCTCGACCACCTGCGGCATCGGCCGAGAATCGCGATCACACACCTCAAACCCGGCTACGAGCAGACCATTCGCGAACAGCTGGCCACCCGCAACAACGGCGACATGATCGTCCTCTCCGGGAACGAGCGCTTCGAGCTGGTCGGCTGACACAGAACACGGACCGGACAGCGCCGCGATTGGTCGCGCACCGGAGCTGTGGCATCCTTGGCGGATGCGACCCCTGATCCGACTCTTTTTCCGCGGCGTGCGCCTGGTTCTCACGCCCTTCATGCTCGTGGGCGAGAAGGTGACCCGCCCGCGCGGAATCCAGCGTGATCCCGAAGAGCAGGCACGGGTGGACGAACAGACCCGCGCCCTCGCGCTCTACCACTTCCCCGCCTGTCCGTTCTGTATCAAGGCGCGCCGTGCCATGCAGCGCCTGTCGCTGGACATCGAACTGCGCAATGCCCAGCCGGCCGGCGAACACCGCGAGACCCTGCAGACGGAAGGCGGCAAGCTGCAGGTCCCCTGCCTGCGGATCGAGGAAGGAGGCGGCAGCGTGCGCTGGCTGTACGAGTCGGGCGCGATCATCGACTACCTCGAGTCGCGCTTTGATCCGGACCGGGCCGGAGCCGACCGCAATACCGAGGGCTCCTGAACCCGCAAATGACAGGGGGCGGCACGTGGCCACCCCCTCGAGACCGGATCAGACCCGGAAGTGTCCAACCCGCTGCTGCTGTTCGGAAGCCAGTTTCGACAGCTCCTCGGAGGCATTCGCGATCTCGCGCGAGCCGCTGGCCGTCTCGTCCAGCACCTGGGTGATGTTGGAGATGTTGCGGTTGATCTCCTCGGCCACCGAGGACTGTTCCTCCGCCGCACTGGCGATCTGCGTGTTCATCTCCGAGATGGTCGTCACCGACTGCGTGATCGACTCCAGCGACTCGCCCGCCTCGTTCACCTTCTCGCGGCTGGAATGCGCCCGGTTCTTGCCCTCTTCCATCGCCTGAACCGCCTCGCGCGTGCCGTTCTGGACGCGTTCGATCATGCCCTGGATCTCGTGGGTCGAATCCTGGGTCCGGCTCGCCAGCGTGCGCACCTCGTCGGCCACCACCGCAAAGCCGCGGCCCTGCTCGCCGGCCCGCGCCGCCTCGATGGCCGCGTTCAGCGCCAGCAGGTTGGTCTGATCGGCGATGTCCCCGATCACCTCCAGCACCTTGTTGATTTCCTCGGCGTCCGTGGACAGCCGTTCGATCACTTCGGCGGTGTTGTCCACCTGCGAGGTCAGGTGGTTGATCGACTGCACCGTCTGCTGCACCAGCTCGCGCCCGGCGTTGGCATCCTGGTCGGTGGTCTGGGCCGCCGTGGCCGCGTCGGAGGCGTTGCGCGCGACCTCGGCCACCGTCGCGGTCATCTCGTTCATCGCGGTGGCCACCTGGTCGACCTCGTCCTTCTGCCGCGTGACCTGACCGTTGGTCTGTTCGCTGGTCGCGGACAGCTCGTTGGCCGCGGCCGCCACCTGGTCGCCACCGGCGGCGACTTCCTTGACCAGGTCCTGGATCTTGCCCACGAAGCGGTTGAACGCCGCCGCCAGATCCCCCAGCTCATTGTTGCCGTCGGCCTCCAGCCGGCGCGTCAGGTCACCATCGCCGGACGCGATGTCGTCCAGGCGCGTGACGGTCTGGCGCAGCGGCCGCACGATGCTGCGCGACAGCAGCCAGGCCAGCAGCAGGCCGAGACCAATGGCGACCACGCCCACCGCCACCACGGTGGTGGTGGCATTGCGGGCCATCGCCACGTATTCGCTGCGATCGACCATCAGCTCCAGCACGCCCACCGGCTCGCCGGAGAAATCCTCCACCGCGCGCCCGACCACGGCCATCGGGCGGCCGTCGTGGCGAACGTTGCGGATCATCTCCTCGCCGTCGAGGATGCGCCGCATCTCCTCCCGACTGAAGGTCGACTCGCCATTGATGGTGCCGGCAAAGACCTCGAAACCGCCATCACGATCGAGGTGTACCGCCACGGGTGATCCGGTTTCTTCGGTGAAGGACTCGAAGAATGCGTCATCGAAGGCCATGCCGAATTCCAGCGAGCCGATGTGCTCGTTCTGGTAGGACACCGGCACCATCCCGCGGATCCCGATGCCGAACGGGCCCTCTTCCAGCCCGGTAATCGGCTGCCGATTGCGGTTCACTTCCAGGATCGTCTGGCGCACGTCCGACAGGTCGTCGCCGTAGTTGTCGGGACTGTGGGTACGCAGGAAAGAGGTCGCCGGCGGCGTATGGAAGTGATACTGGCGCACGTCGTGCTCGTCGCGCAGCTGGCCATATCCCGGCTGGGTCAGTTCCAGCAGGCGCTCACGATCCCCCTCGGCGAACGCCTGCTGAATCACCGGAATCTCGGCGATGGCCCGCGCCATCGATTCGCCCCGTTCGGCTTCCTGCTCCAGCTGGCGGATCAGCAGCCCGCTCAGGTCGTTCAGTTCCCGTTGCTCCGCGCGGTCCGCCATGTTGCCGAGGCTGTTCATCACCACCACCAGCGTGAGCACCACGACCGCCACCACAACGATGGTGACGCCGCCCATCAAGCGCGTTCCGATACGGATATTCCTGAGCATGGCTTTCCCTCTTTTGGTGTTACGGCATTCTGATCGATGCGCATTCTGCCGGGCCCTGCCCGGCCGGATGGCCAAATCAGCATACCTTCACATACTAACGGCGGCCGTCCGGAAACCTTGATCCGAATCGGCCGCCGTCACGAAAACCCATCCTCCGGCACGGGGCACAACACCCCGGCCGGCAGGACCCACGGTCAGACACGGAAGCGCCCGGTGCGCTCCTGCTGCGCCGAGGCCAGCTTCGACAGCTCCTCCGAGGCGTTGGCGATCTGCTGCGATCCGGCCACGGTCTCGTCCAGCACCTGGGTGATGTTGGAGACGTTGCGGTTGATCTCCTCGGCCACCGAGGACTGCTCTTCGGCCGCGCTGGCGATCTGCGTGTTCATGTCCGAGATGCTGCTGATGGACTGCGTGATCGACTGCAGCGACTGCCCCGCATCGTTCACCTGTTCCACGCTGGAATGCGCCTGCCGGCGTCCGTCCTCCATGGCCTTCACCGCGTCGCGCGTGCCGTTCTGCACCCGCTCGATCATCCCCTGGATCTCCTGGGTCGAATCCTGGGTCCGGCTCGCCAGCGTGCGCACTTCGTCGGCCACCACCGCAAAGCCGCGGCCCTGCTCGCCGGCCCGCGCCGCCTCGATGGCCGCGTTCAGCGCCAGCAGGTTGGTTTGATCGGCGATGTCCCCGATCACCTCCAGCACCTTGTTGATTTCCTCGGCATCGGTCGACAACCGCTCGATCACCTGCGCGGTGTTCTCCACCTGGGTGGACAGGGTGTTGATCGCACTGACGGTCTGCTCCACCAGCTCCCGGCCATGGGCCGCATCCTTGTCCGTGCTCTGAGCGGCTTCCGCCGCTTCGGTGGCGTTGCGGGCCACCTCGGCCACGGTCGCGGTCATCTCGTTCATGGCCGTGGCCACCTGGTCGATCTCGGACTGCTGGCGGCCCACCTGTTCGTTGGTCTGCTCGCTGGTCGCCGACAGCTCGTTGGCCGCAGCCGCCACCTGGTCGCCTCCGGCGGCAACTTCCTTCACCAGATCATGGATCTTGCTCACGAAACGGTTGAACGCCGCGGCCAGATCCCCGAGTTCGTTGTTGCCGTCGGCCTCCAGCCGGCGCGTCAGGTCCCCGTCGCCGGACGCGATGTCGTCCAGACGCTCGACCGTATCGCGCAGCGGCCGCACGATACTGCGCGAAAGCAGCCAGGCCAGCAGCAGGCCGAGGCCGATGGCGGCCACGCCCACACCCACTACGGTGGCCGTGGCATTGCGGGCCATCGCCACGTAATCGCTGCGATCGACCATCAGCTCCAGCACGCCCACCGGCTCACCGGAGAAGTCTTCCACCGGACGCCCGACCACCGCCATCGGACGACCGTCGTGCTCGGTCCGGCGCACCAGTTCCTCGCCGCCGGCAATCCGCTCCATCTCCTCGCGACTGAACGTGGAATCGCCGTCGATGGTGCTGCCGAACGCCTCGAAGGTACCGTCGCGCTGCAGGTAGAGGGCCACCGGGGCTTCCGTATCCGCCGTGAAGTCCTCGAAGAAGGCATCGTCAAACGCCATGCCGAATTCCAGCGACCCGATATGTTCACCCTCGTGGGAGACCGGGACGATGCCGCGGATGCCCAGGCCGGCCACCCCTTCCTCGAGCCCGGAGATCGGCCGGCGGTCGCGGTTGGTGTCGACCACGGTCTGGCGAAACCCGGAGAGGTCATCGTCGTAGCGATCCGGACGGTGCACCCGCAGGAAGGACGTCGCCGGCGGCGTATGGAACTGATACTGGCGTACGCCGTATTCCTCGTAGAGATGATCAAATCCCGGGACCGTCATCTCGTGCAGGCGTTCGCGGTCGCGCCGGGCGAAGGCCTGTTGCACGTCCGGAATGGCGGCCACGGCCTGCGCCATCGCGGTCCCGCGATCGGCCTCCTGATCGAGCTGCCGGATCAGCAGTTCACTCAGGTCGTTGAGTTCACGCTGTTCCGCGCGGTCCGCCATGTTGCCGAGGCTGTTCATCACCACCACCAGCGTGAGCACCACGACCGCGACCACCACGAGGGTGACGCCGCCCATAAGGCGGGTTCCGATCCGGATATTCCTGAGCATCTCTCTCTCCCTTGAAGCTTTCTTCGCGCCCGGAGTTACGGGCGCCGTTCTGCGAGTCTCTCGCTCCCGCTAGCGGCCGGCAGCGGCCTGACTTGAGCCGCGCGGGTCACGCTCCCTCCCCCCGCTTTCAGCCCACGTGCCGCAGCAGCAACGGCTCGGCGAGCGCATACACCGCGAGGCTGACCAGCACGATGGCGACCACCGACAGCAGGGCCCCGCCGCGGATCATGTCCACCACGCGCAGGCGATTGGAGGCAAACACGATGGCGTTGGGCGGCGTGGCCACTGGCAACATGAACGCGACCGACGCGGCGAACGCCACCGGCAGGGTCATCAGCCCCACCGGCACGTCCATGCGCAGCGCGAGCGCGGCCACCAGTGGCAGCAGGGTGGCGGCGGTGGCGGTATTGCTGGTCACGTGGCTGAGGGTCATGGTGGCCAGCACCACCCCCGCGATCACCAGCAGCAGCGGCCAGGCCTGCGCGCCCATCAGCGCCTCGGCGGTCAGTTCCGCCAGGCCCGAGGATTCAATCGCGGAGCCGAGACTGAGACCGCCACCCACGAGCAGCAGCACCCCCCAGGGCAGCTCCCGCGTGTTGTCCCAGCACAGCAGCCGCCGCTGACCCGAGGCCCCGGAAGGGATCAGGAACAGCAGCCCGGCCCCGAGGATCGCGATCCCGGCGTCCGTCAGTTCCAGCGGCAGCCACGCCTCCAGCAGGGGACGAAACATCCAGGCCAGCGCCACCAGCAGGAACACCGTCGCCACGCGCAACTCCGCATGGCTCCACGGCCCCAGATCGCCTACCTGCTCCTGCAGCATGCGGTCGAGCCCGTTGAGGCGAATGCGATGCACCGGGAACACCCAGCGGGTCAGCAGGATCCAGGCAATGAGCAGCAGCGTCAGCGACAACGGCAGGCCCAGCAGCATCCAGTCGATGAAACCGATCCCGAGCTCGTAGCGGTCATTGAGAAACGCGACGGTCAGCGCATTGGGCGGGGAACCGATGATGGTGGCCATGCCGCCGATGTTGGCCGCGAAAGCGATGCCCAGCAGCAGCGCCAGGGCCGGACTGCGGCTGTCCGGCGCCATGCCCTGCAGGCCCTGGCCCCCGTCGCGCTCCATCAGCCCCAGCACCGACAGCGCGATCGGCAACATCAGGGCCGCGGTGGCGGTATTGCTGACCCACATCGACAGCCCGGCGGTGGCCAGCATGAAGGCACCCACCAGGGTGTGCAGACCGCGGCCGGAACGCGACAGGATCGCCAGCGCCAGCCGCTGGTGCAGGCCCCAGCGCTGCACCGCCAGGGCGATCGCGAAACCGCCCATGAACAGAAAGATGGTGGGATTGGCGTAGGGTGCGGTAGCCTCGTCCATCGCCACCACGCCGGTCAGTGGCAGCAACGCGATGGGCAGCAGGGCCGTGACCGGGATGGGCAGCGCCTCGCTGATCCACCACACGGCCATGAACAGGGTCAGGCCCAGGACCCGCCAGGCCTCCGGGGCGAAGGCCTCCGGCGGCGGGACCAGCAGAAAGGCCACGAAGACCAGCGGCCCGAGAAACAGGCCGATGCGCGCCCGCAGAGCGCTTCCGGCGGACGTTCCGCCGTGATCGTGTCCGGGACCGCCGCCGGCGCCCTGCGGCGGCGTTCGCTCCCCCTCCCCGGTGGTCTCCTGCATGCGTCAGTCCGCCGCGCGCACCAGGAATTCCATCAGCGCCTTCTGCGCATGCAGGCGATTTTCCGCTTCGTCCCAGACCACGCTCTGCGGGCCCTCCAGCACGTCGGTGGCCACCTCTTCCTCGCGATGTGCCGGAAGGCAGTGCATGAACAGGGCATCCGGCTGCGCGCGATCCATCAGGGCCTGATCCACGAAGAACCCGGCAAACGCCTGGCGCCGCGCGCTCTTCTCCTGCTCCTGGCCCATGCTCGCCCACACGTCGGTCACGACCAGATCCGCACCCGCGGCCGCCTCGCCGGCATCACGGGTCACGGTCACGTGATCGCGGGTCGCCTCCAGCACGGAGGATTCGGGTTCGTAGTCTTCGGGGCAGGCCGCCATCAGCTCGAAGTCCAGCAGATGCGCGGCATACATGTAGCTGTGGCACATGTTGTTGCCGTCGCCGATCCAGGCCACGCGCTTGCCGCGGATGTCGCCACGGTATTCGAAGAAGGTCTGCAGATCCGCCAGCAGCTGCGCGGGGTGTTCCAGATCGGTCAGCCCGTTGATCACCGGCACCGAGGAATGGCGCGCGAACAGCTCCACCTTCTCGTGCTCGTAGGTGCGGATCATCACGCAGTCCACCATGCGCGAAAGCACCCGCGCGGTGTCCTCGATCGGCTCGCCCCGCCCGAGCTGGGTATCCCGCGGCGACAGGAACAGCGCGTTGCCGCCGAGCTGCTGCATGCCCACCTCGAAGGACACTCGGGTGCGGGTCGACGACTTCTCGAAGATCATTCCGAGGGTCTTGCCCCGCAGCAGGTCGTCATGGTGTTCGCCCGCCTTCAGCTGGCGTTTCAGCTCGATCGCGCGGTGCAGCACCGCGCGCGTCTCTTCGGCGGACAGATCGAGAAATGAAAGAAAATGGCGCGGATTCATGCAGAAGCCTCCCTGGTGGCCCCGGATGCCAGAAACGCATCCACCCGGTCGGCCACGCCGTTCGCGATCTGCGTGACCTGTTCGTCGTCGATGATCAGCGGCGGCAGCAACCGGATCACCCGCTCCGCCGTCACGTTCAGGATCAGCCCGGCCTCCAGCGCCTGTCCCACCAGCTCGCCGGCCGGCCGATCCAGCTCGATCCCCAGCATCAGGCCGCGGCCGCGGATCTCCACGACCTCCGGCCGGTGGCCCAGGCGCTCCTGCAGCTGCCGGCGCAGTGCCTGCCCCTGGCGTTCGGCCTGCTCGCACAGGGCCTCCTCCTGCATCACGTCCAGCACCGCCAGCGCCGCGCGCGACACCAGCGGACCGCCGCCGAAGGTGGTGCCGTGCATCCCCGGCCGGAACAGGTCGCGGGCCGCCCCCGCCACCAGATTCGCCCCGATGGGAATGCCGTTGCCCAGCCCCTTGGCCAGGCTCAGCACGTCCGGGGTGATGCCTTCATGCTGGAACGCGAACCACTGGCCGGTACGACCGATGCCGGCCTGGATCTCGTCCAGCATCAGCAGCCAGCCGCTGGCATCGGCGATCTCCCGCAGGCGGCGCAGGTAGCCGTCGGGGGGGATGCGGATCCCGCCCTCGCCGGTGACCGGCTCGACCAGGATGGCCACGATGTCTTCCTGCCCGGCCAGTGCCGCCACCGCGTCCGCATCGCCGTAGGGCACATGCTCGAACCCCTCGACCAGCGGCTCGAACCCGGCCTGGATCTTCGCATTGCCGGTGGCGGACAGGGTCGCCATGGTGCGCCCGTGGAAGCTCCCGTCCATCACGATCACGCGCGGGCGCTCGATCCCCTTCGCCCGTCCGTGCAGGCGCGCCAGCTTGATCGCCGCCTCGTTGGCTTCGGCGCCGGAGTTGCAGAAGAACGCGCGATCCATCCCCGCGAGCGAGCACAGCCGCCGGGCCAGCGTCTCCTGCAGCGGGACCCGGTACAGGTTGGAGGTGTGCACCAGGGTGGAGGCCTGATCACAGACCGCACTGGCCACCCGCGGATGCGCATGCCCCAGGCCGCAGACCGCAATCCCCGACAGCGCATCCAGATAGCGCCGGCCCTCGGTGTCCCACAACCAGGCACCCTCGCCGCGCTCGAAGGCGACCGGCAGGCGATTGTAGGTCTGCTGCAGGAAATCGTTCATGTTCCGTTCTCCAAACGCGAAAGCCGGCGGGTGGCCGCCGGCTTCCGGAATGCGGGTCGGACACCCGGCGCGGAACCCTCTTGCGGGAACCCGCCGGGCTCGTCGCCGATCTTACTGCATCTGCCGGGCGACGAAGTCCCAGTTCACCACGCTCCAGAAGTTCTCGAGGTACTTCGGGCGCGCATTGCGATAATCGATGTAGTAGGCATGCTCCCACACGTCGCAGGTCAGCAGCGGGGTCTGGCCGTCGCGCATCGGGTTCGCGGCGTTCGAGGTATTGACGATCTCCAGCGAGCCGTCGCCGTTCTGCACCAGCCAGGTCCAGCCGGAACCGAAGTTGCCGACCGCCATCTCGTTGAACTTCTCCTTGAAGGCGTCGAACGAACCGAAGGCGCTGTTGATGGCGTCCGCCAGCTTGCCGGAGGGCTCGCCACCCGCATTCGGACCCATGCAGTTGAAGTAGAAGGTGTGGTTCCAGACCTGGGCGCCGTTGTTGAAGATGCCGCCGGCCGGGGCCTTCCTGATGATGTCCTCCAGCGAGGCATTCTCGAACTCGGAGCCCGGCAGCAGGCCGTTGAGCTTGGTCACGTAGGTCGCGTGGTGCTTGTCGTGGTGGTATTCCAGCGTCTCGGCGGAGATGTGGGGCTCCAGGGCGTCCTTCGCGTACGGCAGATCGGGCAGTTCGTAGGTCATGGGACCTCCTTCTTCGCGTTCGTTCGTTATTCGTGGTGATGTCTCGCGGGGACCGCCCCTTCACGGGCGATCCCGAACCCGCTAACGATAGTCACCTTGGGCGGGCGATGCAATTCCCGAGTACACCACTCGACCTTTGCCGGGCCGCCGGTGCGGGCGTCGTGATACCTTTTCTTCGCAACGTAACATCGCCGCTCTGGACTGGACGGATTCCGGATGTACCCGTCCCCGATGCAGGATACCGACTTGGAAGCCAACGACCGTTTTCTCAACCGTGAACTCTCGCTGCTGGAATTCAACCGCCGGGTGCTGGAACTCGCGCGGGAACCCGGCTTTCCTCTGCTGGAACGCCTGCGTTATCTCAGCATCTCCTCGACCAATCTCGACGAGTTCTTCGAGGTCCGCGTCGGTTCGCTGCTGCAGCAGGTCGAACTGAACGTCAGCGCGCCCGGCCCCGACGGCCTGTCCGCGCAGGAACAGCTGCGCCGCATCAGCCCGGCCGCGCACCAGCTGGTGGACGAGCAGTACGCGATCCTCAACGACGAACTGATCCCGGCGCTGGCCGCCGAGGGCATCCACTTCGTGCGCCGCACCCACTGGACGCCGGAGCAGCAGGCGTGGGTGCGGGACTACTTCCGCGAGCAGCTGCAGCCGGTGCTCACACCCATTGGCCTGGACCCGGCCCATCCGTTCCCGCGGATCCTCAACAAGAGCCTCAACTTCATCGTGACCCTGCAGGGCAAGGACGCCTTCGGCCGCGAATCCGGCCGCGCGGTGGTGCAGGCCCCGCGCTCGCTCCCGCGTCTGGTGCGTCTGCCGCCGGAGGTCGCCTCGGGGGACAACGACTTCGTGCTGCTCTCCTCCATCCTGCACGCCCATGTCGGCGAGCTGTTCCGCGGCATGCAGGCCACCGGCTGCTACCAGTTCCGGCTCACCCGCAACTCCGACCTGTTCGTGCAGGAAGAGGAGATCGACGACCTGCTCAACGCGCTGGAGGGCGAACTGCCGCAGCGCAACTACGGCGCTGCCGTGCGTCTGGAGGTCGCGGACAACTGCCCCGAGGAGGTCGCCCGTTTTCTTCTGCAGCAGTTCAACCTGACGGAAGAGGCCCTCTACCAGGTCACCGGCCTGGTCAACCTCAACCGGCTGATGGCGGTCCACGACCTGGTCGACCGCCCGGATCTCAAGTTCCCGCCGTTCGTGCCCGCGCTGCCGCGCCCGCACGTGGGCGCCGAACAGATCTTCCACTGCGTGCGCGAACACGACCTGCTGCTGCACCACCCCTACGAGTCGTTCATGCCGGTGGTGGAGTTCCTGCGTCAGGCCGCCAGCGACCCGGACGTGCTGGCGATCAAGCAGACCCTGTACCGCACCGGCACCCGCTCGCCACTGGTCGAGACCCTGATCAAGGCCGCGCGCAACGGCAAGGAAGTGACGGTGGTGATCGAGCTGCGGGCGCGCTTCGACGAGGCCGCCAACATCGAGCTGGCCAACCGCATGCAGGACGAAGGCGTGCACGTGACCTATGGCGTGGTCGGCTACAAGACCCACGCCAAGCTGGCGCTGGTGGTGCGCCGTGACGAAAACGGCATCAACCGCTATGCCCACCTGGGCACCGGCAACTACCACTCCGGCACCGCCAAGGCGTACACCGACTACGGCCTGATGACCGCCGATCCGGTGATCACCGAGGACGTCCACCGGGTGTTCCAGCAACTGACCGGGCTGGGCCAGGTCTCGCGCCTGCGGCGCCTGATCCAGGCCCCCTTCCGGCTGCACGACGCGATGCTGGAGAAGATCCGCCGCGAGGCCGAACATGCCCGCGCCGGACTCCCGGCACGCATCGTCGCGCGCATGAACTCGCTCAACGAGGCGGCGATCATCGAGGCGCTGTACGAGGCCTCGCAGGCCGGCGTGCGCATCGAGCTGATCGTGCGCGGGATCTGCGCCCTGCGTCCCGGGGTGGAAGGGCTGTCGGAGAACATCGAGGTGCGCTCGGTGCTGGGACGGTTCCTCGAGCACTCGCGGGTGTTCTGGTTCGGCAACGACGGCGAACCGGAGCTGTACCTCTCCAGCGCCGACTGGATGCCGCGCAATTTCTTCCGCCGCGTCGAGGTCGCGTTCCCGGTGACAGATCCGGCCATGCGCGAGCGGGTGGCGGAGGAGTCGCTGTTCGCCTATCTGCGGGATACCGCCACGGCCTGGCGCCTGCTGCCGGACGGTCGCTACCAGCGCGTGACGCCGGCGGAAGGCGAAGCGCCGTGGTCGGTGCAGCAATGGCTGCTGGACACCCTCTCGGGGACCCAGACCACCAGCGGGTAACGCCCGGACGCGCAGCCCGGGCCCGGATCCCGGTCAGGCGAACTCCAGGCGAACCCCGACCCGTTTGAGTTCCACCGCCTCGGCCTCCAGATCGGCGCGGGTTAGCGGGTGCGCGTCCAGCCAGCCGTCGGCGAAGGTCAGTTCCAGGCCCGCCGTGCGCGGGCGCACCGTTTCCAGCGGCAGCGGGTCGTCGGTGCGTGGGCGGTGCAGCAGCACTGCCAGCCGCAGCAGCACCACGAGATGCCGAAAACCTTCGTCGTCCCCGGGACGCGGGTCCTTCAGCAGCGAGGGCTTGAGCTTGCGCCGATGCAGCCGCACCAGGCGCGCCAGGTCCTGCTGTTCCGGCCGCGAGAACCCGGGCAGGTCGGCCCAGTCGAGGATGTATTCCCCGTGCTTGTGGTACTTCGCGTGCGACAGCGCCAGGCCGATCTCGTGCAGCTCCGCCGCCCAGCTCAGGCGATCGCGATCATCCGCCACCAGGCCCAGCTCGTCGGCCACCTGCTCCGCCAGCCAGTCGGCGGTGGCCTGCACGCGCCGCGCCTGTTCCGCGTCCACCGCGAAGCGCTCACGCAGGTGATGGATGGTGCGTCCGCGCACGTCGGCGTGGCGGATGCGACCCAGCAGGTCATGCACCACGCCCTCGCGCAACGCACCGTCCGAGGGATGCAGACGCTCGATTCCCAGCGCGCGGAAGGCCCCGATCAGGACCGCCAGCCCCCCGGCGATCACCGGTCGGCGGTCCTCGTTGAGCCCCGGGAGGTCGTCCAGATCCGCGCTGCGTTTCTTGCGGATCATGCGCTCGCGCAGGGCCTCCAGCGAGGCCAGCGTCAGCCCCGGCTCGGGGTCCAGCTCCAGCCCCTCGACCATCCGGCTGAGGGCCAGGATGGTCCCCGACGAACCCAGCGCCTGTTGCCAGCCGAGCCGGCGATAGGCGCCGACCAGCGGCTGCAGCTCGCGCCCGGCCTGCAGTTCCGCGGCCTCGAACGCACGCCGGGTCAGGCGCCCGCGCGGGAAAAACCGGCGGGTAAAGCTGACACAGCCCATCTCCAGGCTCTCGGCCCGCTCGGTCTCGAAACGCGCCCCGATGATGAACTCGGTGCTGCCGCCGCCGATGTCGATCACCAGACGCCGGTCCCCCTCGTCCGCGAGGGTATGGGCGACGCCCAGATAGACCAGGCGGGCCTCCTCGCGCCCGCCGATGATCTCCACCGGGTGCCCCAGCGCCGCCTCGGCGCGCTGCAGAAAGCGATCGGCGTTGCGCAGCTGGCGCAGGGTATTGGTACCCACCGCGCGCACGCTGCCGGGCGGCAGCCCGCGCAGGCGCTGGCCGAAGCGTTCGAGGCAGGCGATGGCGCGTTCGGCCACCGCCGGGTCCAGCCCGCCACGGGCATCCAGCCCGCTGGCGAGCCGCACCATGTCCTTCAGCCGGTCCTGCATCAGGACCTCGCTGCCCTGACGCCGCGCCACGATCATGTGAAAACTGTTGGAACCCAGGTCCACCGCCGCGACGGTCTCGACCTGCCCGGGCTGGCCGGCCTGTCCCTCGTTCGTCATGGTCAGGCCCCGCCGAGGCGCTCCAGCACCCCGCGCGGCAGGTGCCAGACCAGGTGCAGCGGGCCGGGCAGATGGCCGCCCAGGCCGCAGGCATCGCCCTTGCCCATGGCCACCGGCGCCGCGCCGCCGGACAGCCCCAGAAGGCGGCCGGCGAGGCGCGACAGATCCGGCTCGTGCCCGACCAGCACGATACTGCCGCCGTTCTTCTCCTTCTGCAGCCGCTCCTGCAGCTCGGGGCCCACCAGCTGCCCCGGCCGCAGGCAGTCCACGGTTTCCGCCTCGCAGGCCAGCGCCCGCGCCAGCGGCGCGGCCGTCTGCGCCGCGCGGTGCCAGGGGCTGACCCAGACCCGCGCCGGCTCCGCCAGCAGCGGCACCAGTGCACGGGCCATTGCCGCCGCGCTCGCTTCGCCTTCACGGGTCAGGGGACGATCGCGGTCGGGGCCGTCGAATGCCGACGGATCCTCGGACTGGGCGTGGCGCAGCAATACCAGATCGGGCCGTTTCACGGGATCAGGCCTCCGGGTCCGGGCGCAGCATCAGCAGCGAATACCAGCCATCGCCGGCCAGCCACTCGCGATCCCGCAGCAGACCGCTGCCCGCCAGCAGCCGGTCGATCATCGTCGCGTCGAACTTGCGCGAGATCTCGGTGCGGATCACTTCGCCCGCGGTCAGTTCCAGGGTGGTGTCGAACGCGTCCACCCGCACCTGCTGCGGGGCCTGCGCCACCAGAAGCATCTCGATGCGCGAGCCCCCGTGATTGAACGGGGCGCGATGTACGAAACCGCGCTGGTCGAAATCGGCCCCCAGTTCGCGGTTGAGCACCGACAGCAGGTTCAGATTGAAGGCGGCGGTGACCCCCGCCGAATCGTCATAGGCCGCCTCCATTACGTCCACCGGCTTGACCCGATCCAGACCCAGCAGCAGGTGGTCATCCGGTCCCATGGTCCGGCGGATCGCCTGCAGCAGCGCGATCGCCTCGGCATCCTCGAAGTTCCCGAGGCTGCTGCCGAGAAAGGTGAACAGACGGGCCTCGCCGTGACCGCTCTCCGCCTGGTCGTCGGTCAGGGCCTCCAGGGCGGCGATGTAATCACCCGCCAGCGCCCGGATGCTCAGCTGCGGAAATCGTTCCACCAGCCGCACACCGGCCTCGTCGAGGATCTCCGGGCACACGTCGTTGGCGACGTAATGTGCCTGCTCGCCGGCCGCGCGTTCCAGTGGCGCCAGCAGGTATTCGGTCTTGCGCGAGGTGCCGCTGCCCAGCTCCACCAGCGTGGATGCCCCGGCAGCCGTAATGATCGCCTCGGCGTTGCGCTCCAGCAGCGAGGCCTCCAGACGGGTGGGATAGTATTCCGGGGTATCGCAGATGGCGTCGAACAGCGCCGAGCCGCGGGCATCGTAGAAATACTTGGGTGGCAGGCTGCGCGGGGGTTCCAGCATCCCGGCGCGGAAGTCGGCGAGCAGTTCGGCGTGCGCGTCGCGAACCTCGACGGTGCGGCGGGAATAGCGCTCGGGAATGCGCTCGGCGGGAGATGCGGCCATCGGGGGTTCCGTCGTCCTGGGTTTTCCGGCACGCTAGCATGAAAACCGCGACGGCTCCCAGCACCGGAGTGCTTCGCCGGGACTTTCTCCGAACCACCCCGAACCGCCGACTCCCATGTGCCGCCACCTCGCCTATCTCGGTCCTCCCCTGCCCCTGCGGGCCCTGCTGATGGATCCGCCGCATTCGCTGACCGAGCAGGCCATCGGACCGCAGGAACTGGTCTACGCCCGGGTGAACGCCGACGGCTTCGGCTTCGGCTGGTTTGACGAGCGCGGCGAACCGCTGAACTATCGCCGCGCCGATCCCATCTGGCAGGACCCCAACCTGCAGACCCTCGCCGGGCACCTGCACCAGCCCCAGTGGATTGCGGCCATCCGCAGCGCGACGCCCGGCTTCGGCGGCGACACCGCCAATGCCCAGCCGTTCGCGCGCGACGGATTGCTGTACAGCCATAACGGCCTGATCCGGGGCTTCCTCCCGCGCATCCGCCGCTGCATCCAGCAGCGCCTGGAACCGGCGATCGAGGAGGGCATCCAGGGAACCACGGATTCCGAATACCTGTTCGCCCTGATCCGCCAGCTGCTGGCCGACGACCCGGAAACCACCCTGGAAGGCGCACTGGGCGAGGCCTTCTCGCTGGTGGCCGAATGGCTGGGGGACGAACACGCCCTGCTCAACGTGATCATCGGCGACGGTCGGCGCATCGTGGCCAGTCGCCACGCGGTGAATGCCGACTCGCCCAGCCTTTACTACACCACCGACGACGAGGCGTTCCCCGACGGCAGCGTGGTGATCGCCTCGGAACCCCTGACCGACCGCGAGGCCTGGCGGGCGGTGCCGCCGCATCATCTGCTGTGCGTGGAGCCCGAGAGCCCGCCGGAACTTCTGGCCCTGTAACGTGCTCTTGCCGACATGTCCGCGAACCCGCCCCTCAATCTGCGTGACTGCCTGGCCACCCAGCATGCGCGCCTGAACGACGCCCTCGACGGCACCCCGCCCGCCGCGGGCCGCAATCAGTACCATCGCGATCTGAGCCCGGTCGACTGGCACTACGCCCACTGCCATTTCATCGAGGCAGTCTGGCTGGGCGAGCGCCTGCCGCAGCAACCGCCCGAGGCGCAGCGCGACTGGCACGACCTGTACTTCCCCGAACTGAGTCCCAAATGGCGCCGGGGCGGCCGCCTGCCCCCGCGGGACCGGCTGCGGGCCTGGGGCAACGAGCGCCAGACCCTGCACCGCGAATGGCTGGCGGACCCCGCGATCCAGGACCATCCGCTGATGGTCGGCGACTATCTCGCGGGCTTCCTTGCCCAGCACCATGCAATGCATCTGGAAACCCTGGAACAGGTTCGCTGGTTCGCCCGGCTGCACGGCGCGCAACCCGGACAGGCGCCCGCCCCGCCGCGGCCGGGCGCGGACACGGGCACCCCGGTGCCGGACCGGGACTGGATCCCGTTCGACGCCGCCCGCCACACCGTCGGCTACGCCGGCGTCGACGCCTTCGACAACGAACGCGGCGTCCACGAAACCACCACCGGACCCTTCGAGATCGCCGCCCGCCCGGTCAGCAACGCCGATCATGCGGCGTTCATCGAACAGGGCGGCTACCGGCGCCCCGAGTTCTGGGATCGCGCCGGCCTGGAGTGGCTCCGGCAATCGGGTACCCGCGGCCCGCTGGGATGGTGGCGGGCAGGGGATGGGCACTGGTGGCAGACCCGTCCGGATGGCGAGGCCCCGCTGGACCCGGATGCGCCGGCGATGGGCCTGTGCTGGTTCGCCGCGCGCGCCCACGCCCGCTGGGCCGGCGCCCGCCTGCCGCACGAACATGAATGGGAACGCGCCGCGCGGGAAGGTGCGTTGCAGGCCACCGGCCAGGTCTGGGAATGGTGCGACAACGCGTTCTTTCCCTATCCGGGATTCCGGGCCTATCCTTATGAAGGGTTCTCGGTGCCGTGGTTCGACGGGGAACACCGGGTCCTGCGCGGCGGCTGCGAATGGAGCGATCCGATCCTGTGCCGGCCCAGCCTGCGCAATTTCTTCACCCCGGAGAAGCGCCACGTGTTCGCCGGACTGCGCCTGGTGCGCGACCGCTAGGGAAACACTGATCAATGTCCGAGAAGGAACCGCCATGCCTGCCCCGACCTCTGTCCCGACCCGTATCACCACCCTGCTCTGCGGCCTGATCCTGGCCGGGGCCGCCACCGCCACGCCGGCCGCCGCGGGCGGCGACGGGGCCACGGTGTTCAAGCTCTCCGGCACCGCCGAGCGTCAGGTCGAGAACGACCGCATGATCGCTACCCTCGTGGCCGAGGCCCGCGCGCCCGAAGCGCCTGATGCCGCCGCCGAGGTCAACCAGCGAATGGAGGGTGCCCTGGCGCACCTCGAGGCATTCGAACACATCGACACCCGGACCCTCGACTACAGCACCCGCGCGATCCAGGACCGCAATGACCGCAGCCGGATCACCGCCTGGCAGGTCCGCCAGAGTCTGGAACTGCGCGGCGGCGACTTCGACAGCCTCACCGAGCGCGTCGGCGAGCTGCAGCAGGAACACGAGCTCACCGTCAGCGGCATCCGTTTCGGCGTGTCCGCCGAGCGCGAACGAGAAGCACGCCGCGAGATGATCGACGACGCGGTGGAGGACCTGACGGATCAGGCCCGCGCGATGGCGCGCAGCATCGGCGCCTCGCATCTGCGGCCGCTGGAGATGGAACTGACCCGCCAGCGCAGTCACGGACCGCAGCCGATGATGGCACGCTCCGAAGGAGTTGCCAGCGCCCCTGCCCTGGAAGCCGGCGAGAGCACCCTGACCATCCGTGTGGACGGTCGCATGCAGGCCCTGGGAGCGGACACCCTGCGCGTGACACCCCGATAAGCCGGGCACGACAGCGGAGACCGCATGCGCCAGATGACCGCGCCGGAACTGAACGACTACCTCGCCACGGCGGACCCGCCGCCGCTGCTGCTGGACGTGCGTGAACCCTGGGAGTTCGAGCACTGCCATATCGAGGGCTCACGCCTGCTGCCGATGGGCCAGATCCCGTCGCACCGGGACGAACTGGATCCGCAGGCCGAGATCGTCGTCATCTGCCACCATGGCGTGCGCAGCCAGCAGGTGGCGGGATTTCTCGAACGAGCCGGCTTCGGCCACGTCATCAACCTGCGCGGCGGCGTGGACGCCTGGGCGCGCGAGGTGGACGTGAACATGCCCGTCTACTGATCCCGCCCGACCCGGCCCCGGCCGGTGCGGGGAATACTGGGACGTGCCGGCCTCATTCCGTATACTGACCGGTTTTCCGGCCCACTGCGAGCAAGCGATGAATCCTGACCTCGACCGGCTCCAGCCCTATCCGTTCGAACGCCTGCGGGCGCTGTTCGCCGATCTGGAGCTGCCCGGGGGCGTGGATCCGATCGCGCTGTCCATCGGCGAACCGCGGCACCCGCTGCCGGACTTCGTCGAACCCACGCTGCAGGCGGCGGTCAGCGGCTACAACCACTACCCGACCACGCGCGGCGCCCCGGCCCTGCGCGAGACCATCGCCCTGTGGCTGCAGCAGCGCTTCACCCTGCCCGACGGGATCGACCCGGAGCGCCAGATCCTGCCGGTGGCGGGCACCCGCGAGGCGCTGTTCGCCATCGCCCAGGCGGTGGTCGATCCGCATGCCGGGGCCCGCGTGCTGATGCCCAACCCGTTCTACCAGATCTACGAGGGCGCGGCCCTGCTGGCCGGGGCCGAACCGGCGTTCTACGACCTGGATTCCGAGCGCGGCTGCCTTCCCGACTTCTCGCAGGTACCGGAATCGCTGTGGAAATCGGTGCAGCTGGTGTATGTCTGCAACCCCGGCAATCCCGCAGGCACGGTGATCCCCGAGGACCAGCTGCAGACCCTGATCGAGCTGGCCGAGCGCCACGACTTCGTGATCGCCGCCGACGAGTGCTATTCCGAGATCTACCATCCGCGCGGCCATCCGCCGCCGGGGCTGCTGGGCGCCGCCGCGCGCATGGGCAACGACACCTTCCGGCGCTGCATCGCGTTCCACAGCCTGTCCAAGCGCTCCAACCTGCCGGGGCTACGCTCGGGCTTCGTGGCGGGCGATGCCGGGATCCTCGAACGCTTCGCGCTGTACCGCACCTATCACGGCTGCACCCTGCCGACCCCGACCCAGGCGGTCAGCCGCGCGGCCTGGGCGGACGAGGCCCACGTCGAGGCCAATCGCGACCTCTACGCCGAGAAGTTCGCCCGGGTTGTGCCGAAGCTCCAGGAGGTGATGGAGGTCAGCACGCCGGAAGCCGGGTTCTACCTGTGGCCGCGGGTACCGGACGGCGACGACGAGGCCTTCGCCCGCCGGCTGTATGCCGAGGCCGGGGTCACCGTGCTGCCCGGGCGCTATCTCGGCCGCAGCCACCCCGACAGCGGCTACAACCCCGGCGCCGGCCATGTGCGCATGGCGCTGGTCGCCGAACCCGAGGCCTGTGTCGAGGCCGCCGAGCGCATCGTCGCGCTGTATCGCTGAGCCCGTCACGGCCCCTTTTTCGCACCACCATTTTTCCGTCCTACGATCGACCACAAGGAAACGTCACCATGTCGGACCTGCAGAACACCATCGAAACCGCCTTCGAGCGCCGCACCGAGATCAGCCCGCGCAACGTCGAGACCAGCGTGCGCGACGCCGTGAACGAGGCGCTGGACATGCTCGACAGCGGCCGCGCCCGCGTCGCCGAGAAGAACGGCGGCGAGTGGGTGGTCAACGAATGGCTGAAGAAGGCCGTGCTGCTGTCCTTCCGTATCTCGGAGAACGAGTTCATCAAGGGCGGCTTCACCAACTACTACGACAAGGTCGCCTCCAAGTACGCCGACACCTCCAGCCGCGACTTCCGTGAAGGCGGCGTACGCGTGGTGCCGCCGGCCACCGCCCGCCACGGCAGCTACATCGGCCCCAACGTGGTGCTGATGCCTTCCTACGTCAACATCGGCGCCTACGTGGACGAAGGCACCATGGTCGATACCTGGGCCACGGTCGGCTCCTGCGCGCAGATCGGCAAGAACGTGCACCTGTCGGGTGGCGTCGGCATCGGCGGCGTGCTGGAGCCACTGCAGGCGAACCCGACCATCATCGAGGACAACTGCTTCATCGGCGCACGCTCCGAGGTAGTCGAAGGCATGATCGTCGAGGAAGGCGCAGTGATCTCCATGGGCGTCTACCTCGGCCAGTCGACCCGCATCTACGACCGCGAGAACGACGAGATCATCCGTGGCCGCGTGCCCGCCGGCGCGGTGGTCGTGCCCGGAACCCTGCCGGCAGAGAACGGGAAGTACTCGCTGTACTGCGCGGTCATCGTCAAGCGCGTCGACGAGCAGACGAAGGCCAAGGTCGGCATCAACGAACTGCTGCGCGATGTCTGAGGTCGTCCTCCACGGCATCGCCAACTGCGACACCGTGCGGCGGGCACGCCGGGCGCTGGAAGCGGCCGGCGTGGAATATCGCTTCGTGGATTTCCGCAAGGACGGGCTGGATGCCGAACGCCTGCGGGAATGGGCGATGGAGCTGGGCTGGGAGGCCCTGATCAACCGCCGCGGCGCAACCTGGCGCCAGCTGCCGAAGGAACAGCGCGAGGCCCTCGACGAGGACAGCGCACTGGCCCTGATGCTGGAGAAGCCGACCCTGATCCGCCGTCCGGTGATCGAACACGCCGGCCGCGTGCGGCTGGGCTGGGGCCCGGAGAACGCCCGGGCCCTGGGCGCCGAGTAAGCGCCCGGGTTCGCCTCAGTCGCCGGACTTGCGGTAGCCGGCGACCTCCTGCTGCAGCTGTCGGGCGAGGCCCTCCAGGGCCTCCACCGCCTGCTGCATATCGGTCGCGCCGTCGGCACTCTGGGCCGCCAGATCGTTGATATGGTGCACGTTGCGGTTGATCTCCTCGGCGACCTGGCTCTGCTGCTCGGTGGCGCTGGCCACCTGCCGGGTCATGTCGTCGATGGTGCTGACCGACTGGTCGATGGCGTCCAGTGAACTGCGGGCCTCCTCCGCCTTGCCAACGCTGGATTCGGCCTGCTGCTGACTGGCATCCATGGCCTCCACCGCACGGCCGGCCGCGCCCTGCAGCCGCTCGATGATCCCGCGGATCTCCCCGGTGGAGTCGTTGGTGCGCTGCGCCAGGTGCCGGACCTCGTCCGCCACCACCGCGAAGCCGCGTCCGGCCTCCCCGGCACGTGCCGCCTCGATGGCCGCGTTCAGCGCCAGCAGGTTGGTCTTGTCGGCGATCTCCTCGATCACCTGCAGGATCGTACCGATGTTGTCGCTGTCGCCCTTGAGCTCGTCGATCACGTCGCGCGAGCGGTTAATCTCCCCGGCCAGGGCATTGATGGTCTCCTGCGTGGCGGACACCACGTCGCGCCCCCCATGCACCGCCTGAGTCGCCTGATCGGCCTGCTCCGCGGTGCTCTGGGTATTGTTCGCAACCTCCTGCACGGTGGCCGACATCTCGTTCATCGCCGTCACCACCTGCTCCACGTCACTGCGCTGCTCGCCGGTCGCCCGGCTGAGTTCCGCACTGCGTCCTTCCAGCTGACGCGCCGAGGCGGCGATGCCGTCGGCCGCGTCCGCGACCTGGCCTATCAGTCCCGACAGCCGTTCCATCACCTGGTTGAACGCACTGCCGGTGCGGCCGATCTCGTCGCGCGTGGCGATATCCACGCGATACCCCAGATCTGCCGAGCCGCTGCCCACCGCTTCCAGGCCAGTAGCCAGACGCTCCAGCGGCCGGGTCAGCACCCCGGCGTAGATCCAGCCAATGGCCAGGGCGACCAGGAAGGCCACCACCCAGAGCCCCCACAACAGCCACCACAGCATGTTCACGGGGGCATACAGCTCGCCCAGGGTCTGGTCGACGATCAGGCCCCAGTGGACGTCATACTCCTGCGCCATTTCCGGGAGCATCCGGGTCAGACCCCATTTGCGGTCACCGTCGCCGCTGAGGAATTCGCCGCCCGGGTCCCCTTCGCGATGGCGCAGCGGGGCCTGCATGATGGTGTATTCGCTCATGTCGTACCCGAACCGGTCCATGTTCCGGTGCCCGATCAGCCGTCCGTCGCCGTTGAACAGTGTGGCGCGACCGGTCTCTCCGATCGCCACGCGGTCAGACACCGACTTGACGGCGTCCATCGGCAGCTGTGCCGCCAGGACCCGGCCGTCATCCAGGGGTTCCAGATAGGTGATGAAGCGCCCGTCGGCGGAGTCCGCCCCGACGTCGACATCCAGCAGGCGGTCACCGGCCTGCGCCGCGCGCACCTTGCCTTCTCGGGTGGCGCCCGGGCCCGCGCCGGCGCGTTCGGCCATGCGCCCCGACTCCGCCACGACTTCCGCGGCGTCATCCAGCAGGCCGGCCCAGCGGAACCCTTCGTACTCGGCACGCAACCCTTCCAGCGCCGTTTCCGCATCCCGCGGATCGGCGAGCTCGGCCCGGGCCACGCTGCGCAGAGCCTGACCGTGTTCCACCACGCGCCGGTCGACTGCCGCCTGCACCTGCTCGCCGACGTTGATCAGCGTCTGTTCCAGGCTGGCGTTCAGCTGACCCTTCATGCTGTGGAAGGTCACCCCGCCCATGATGGACAGCGGGATGGTGCTGACCGCGATCACCAGCAGGATCAGTTTGAGGCGCAGGCCCTGTATCTTCATCGTCATCCTCCGGTTCCTGATCCCTTTGACGGCCAATCTCCAGCCGCCTTGAGCCCCACGAAAAAACGCACCCCGGGAGGTGCGTTTCGTGTACTACTTCACATTTCTTCGGGAGCGGACGGAAGACGCTCGCCCCGCATTCCCCGGTGCCGCGCCGCGACACCGGGGAAGCCGTGTCAGCGGCGCCCGGAGGCGGCCTGACCGCGACCCCGGCCTTCGGCGCCGCGGCCCTGCCCCTGCCGCGGGCCACCTCCGCCGCGTCCGGAACGATTGCCGGCGCCATTTCCGTTGCCCTTGCCACGGGGAGCACCACTGCCCTTGCCACGGCCACGGCGGGGGCGGTCATCCGCCACCGGCTGCGGCGCCGCGTAGCCGTCGGTCTCCATCCGCTCGATCGGACGCTGGATCAGCTTTTCGATCCCGGCCAGCAGCTTCAGCTCGTCGCCGCCAACCAGCGACAGCGCCGAGCCTTCACACCCCGCGCGGCCGGTGCGGCCGATGCGATGCACATAGTCCTCGGGCACGTTGGGCAGCTCGAAGTTGACCACCTGCGGCAGCTGGTCGATGTCCAGCCCGCGCGCGGCGATATCCGTGGCGACCAGAACCGGCACACGGCCGGACTTGAACTGCTCCAGTGCCCGGGTGCGGGCGTTCTGGCTCTTATTGCCGTGGATCGCGGCGGACTGCACCCCGTCCTTGGTCAACTTGTCCGCAAGGCGATCGGCCCCGTGTTTGGTCCGCGTGAACACCAGCACCTGCTCCCAGTCGTTGCTGCGGATCAGATGGCTCAGCAGATCCCGCTTCTGATGGCTTTCCACCAGGTGGACCTTCTGCTCCACGCTCTCCGAGGCGGTGTTGCGTGCCGCCACTTCCACGCAGGCCGGGTCGGTCAGCAGGCCGTCGGCCAGCTTGCGGATGTCATTGGAGAAGGTGGCCGAAAACATCAGGTTCTGCCGCTTCTTCGGCAGCATCGCGATCAGCTTGCGGATGTCGCGGATGAAGCCCATGTCGAGCATGCGATCCGCCTCGTCCAGCACCAGGATCTCCACCCCGGACAGGTCGATCGTCTTCTGGTTCGCGTGATCCAGCAGGCGCCCGGGCGTGGCTACCACCACGTCCATGCGGCTGCGCAGCGCGCGGATCTGCGGATTCATGCCCACCCCACCGAAGATGGTCATGGAGCGCTGCTCCAGATGCTGGCCGTAAGTCTTCACCGAATCGTGAACCTGGGAAGCCAGCTCCCGCGTCGGGGTCAGCACCAGGGCGCGCGGACGGCCGTTGCCGGCGCGCGCCGGCGGATTTTCCGCCAGCTTCTGCAGGATTGGCAGGGTGAAGCCGGCGGTCTTGCCGGTTCCGGTCTGGGCCGCGGCCAGCAGGTCGCGACCGGCCAGCACTTCGGGGATGGCCCCGGCCTGGATCGGCGTGGGATGGGTGTAGCCGGCGGCGGAAAGCGCGCGCAGCAGGGGCTCGGCCAGATTCAGGCCGGCAAAAGTCGGTTGGTCAGACATGAGTGCTCCAGCGCAACCCGCCGCTCAACGCTCGGCCAAGGGGCACCCATCGGGGAAGACGACATCGGGGGGATCGAAACGATCAAGTGAACGGACGCTGACGGGCGAGGCGTTCGGTAATCCGCCACCATACGGCCTTCCCGGCCCCATTACAAGCCAGCGCGGGCTGGCTCAATCACGGCAGGGGCACTGCTCGGCCGGCACCGGAGGGGACCACAGATACCCCTGCCCCTCGCGACACCCGACCTGCAGCAGGAAATCACGCTGCGCTTCGGTCTCGATACCCTCGCCAATCACTTCAAGATCCAGGGTCCGCGCAAGCGCGAGGATCGCACGAATGATGTCCTCGTTGGAGCGGGAACGCCCGATATCCTGCACCAGCGACTGGTCCAGCTTGAGGCGGTTCAGCGGCATGCGATGCAGCAGGGCCAGATTGGAATAGCCGGTGCCGAAATCGTCCATTGCCAGCTCGACTCCCAGCTCCTTGAGCCGCCCCAGCTCGGCCAGTGCGTTCTCCGGAGTACGCATCAGCATGGTCTCGGTCACTTCCAGTTCCAGGCGATGCGGTTGCAGGCCGTAGCGGTCCAGGACCGACTGCACCATTCGGGTCAGATGCCCGTCTTCCAGCTCCATCACCGACAGGTTCACCGCCATGCGGGGGACATGAAGCCCCTGCGCATCCCGCTCCGCCAGGTGGGCGCAGGCCTGGTCCAGCACCCACTGATCGATCGCCATGACCAGCCCGGTTTCCTCGGCCAGCGGGATGAATTCCCCCGGGGACACCCGGCCCCGTTCCGGGTGGTTCCAGCGTACCAGTGCCTCGACCCCGGTCAGGACGAACGGGTCCAGGCCATATTGGGGCTGCAGAAACAGCTCGAACTCCTCGCGCACCAGCGCCTCGCGAAGATCGCTTTCCAGCAGGGTGCGCCGCGATGTGCGTTCCCCCAGACCGGAGACGTAGGCTTCCCGGCGGTTGCCTCCTCCGCGCCGCGCCTCGTCCAGCGCCAGTTCCGCCGCGGTCACCAGTTCTTCGGTGGTGGCCCCGTCCACCGGGAATTCCGCATAGCCCGCGCTTACGGTAACCCGCAGGGACCGTCCCGCCAGCCGGAACGGTTCGCGCAGCACGTCCAGGAGTCCGTCGAGCCACTGCTCGCGGGCCTCCCCCGCTGGCGGCCGTTCCAGCAGCAGGGCAAACTCGTCCGCGCCGGAGCGCGCCACCGTGTCCTGCGGGCCGGCATACTGTGACAGACGCTGGGCGACGCCGAGGAGGACCTGGTCCGCCAGCGCCGTGCCCAGCGTCTCGTTCAGCCCCTTGAAGCGGTCGACATCCAGCAGGACGATCAGCCGTCGCGACTCGTCCTGCCCCATCGCCATCTCGATGCTATGTCCGATCCGGTCGTGCAGCAGGGTCCGATTGGGCAGCCCGGTCCGGCTGTCGTAATGGCTCAGAAGGCGCAGCTGCTCACGCTGTTCAAAGCTCTGGGTCAGGTCGGTCCAGCTGCCGATGATCTCGCCCACTCCACTACGGGTGGGCGCGGGACTCCACTGCATCTCGTCCCGCACGCGGCGCACCCGGCCCCGGGCGTCATACAATCGGTATTCGATCACCGCATGTCCCTGCTCCCGCGCCTGTTCACGCGCCCGCCGGGCCAGGGTTCGGTCTTCCGGATGCAGACATTCACGCCACCAGCCGGGTCGCAGCGCTTCCTCGGGGGAGTAGCCGAACAGCGGATGGAGGTTGCCACTGACCCAGTGCAGCGGGTCCCCGGCGGAGGACAGCGAGTAGATCACCACCGGCGAGCTGTCGAGCAGATGCCGAAAGCGGCGGTTGGCCCGTTTCAGTTCCCGCGCGCGCCACCGCACCTGCCAGCGCAGGACCAGTGCCAGCACGCCGAACAGAAGCGCCAGCCCGCCCGCGCTCGCAAGGACCGGCGCCGCCCAGCGGGGCAGCACCCCCCGGACTTCCGGGGTCAGCGTCTCGGCCATGGCCCGGTGATACGGTGAATCGGGCGTGCCCTTCCACGAAGCCAGATGACGATCCACGGCCTCCAGGATGGCCGGGTCCAGCGCGGGCGAGGCGGCGAAATACAGCCCCGTGTGGTCGGAGGAGACCGGCGTTTCGAACAGTCCGGAGCGCTCCGCGTGACGCCCGCCGTGGAAATTGTTGGTCACCGCGACGTCCGCAGCCCCCGCGTCCACCGCCTCCAGCACCCGGTCCAGAGACTGGCGGCTTGCCAGGCGCGGCTCACCATCCCCCGACGGCTCCATCTCCCGGGTCAGCCAGCCCTCGTGCACCGAACCCTCCAGCACCGCGATCCGCTGGTCCGTCAGGTCCGCCAGCGAGCGCACCGACGCCTCGCGCGGGGCATAGACCTGGCTCCATGACTGCGCGACCGGGATTTCGTGGAAACGAAACCGATGCTCGCGCTCCCCGGTCAGGGCCACATCCGGCATCAGGTCCAGTTCGCCCCCCTCCAGTTGCGCCAGGCATTCGGCCCACTGGCAGTCCCGGTACTCCAGGCGCCACCCTTCCCGCTCGGCCAGGGCCTCCAGCAGGACCGGGAACAGCCCGGCCGGGCGTCCGTCTTCCCGTGTGTAGATCTTGGGCTCGTTCTCGTACAGCCCCACCCGCAGCATCGTCGGGTCGTCCCGCGAAGTATCGCCACCACATCCGGCGAGTACAAAAAAGCCCGCGACCACCAGCGTGGGCGCAGGCATTCGCCATAGCCGATCTACGGCGTTCCTTGCTGTGGACATGCGGGCCTCCGGCCTTCCACCGTTCGACCCGTCTTATCCTACACCCGAAAACGCTCCACGCGCTGGCGCAATTCGGACGCCAGTCGCGAAAGCTGCTCGCTGGCCGTGGCCACCTGGCTGGAGGCGCTGAAGCTCTCGTCCGCCACGGTGCTGATGTTCTGCACGTTGCGGTTGATCTCCTCGGAGACGGTGCTCTGCTCCTCGGCCGCGCTGGCGATCTGGGTGGTCATCTCGTCAATCGTGCGGATGGACTGGCTCAGCTGCTCCAGGCGATCGCGCACACCGTGGACTTCCTCGACCACGCTGCGGGCACTGTTCTCGTTGGTCTCCATCGCGCCCACTGCGTTCTTCACGCCCTTCTGCAGGCCGGTAATGATGGAACCAATCCGCTCGGTGGACTCGTGGGTACGCCCGGCCAGCACCCGCACCTCGTCGGCCACCACCGCAAAGCCACGGCCGGCCTCGCCGGCCCGCGCCGCCTCGATCGCCGCGTTCAGGGCCAGCAGGTTGGTCTGCTCGGTGATCTCCTGGATCATGTTCAGGATCTGGCCGATCTCTTCGCTCTTCTCGGCCACCTCGCGCACCGCATCCGACGAAGAGTGGATCTCGGAAGACAGCCGGTCCACCGCCTCGGCGGTCTGGCGCGTGGTCGCGTTGGCCTCGGTGGCCGCCTGATCGCCGGCGCCGGCCGCGTCCGCCGCGGACTGGGTGTTGCTCGCCACCTCGGCCACGGTCGCGGACATCTCGTTCATCGCGGTGGCCACCTGATCGGTCTCATCCTTCTGGCGCGCCACGCCATTGCGGGTCTGCTCGGCCACCGCCGCCAGCTGATCCGTCGCCGAGGCGACCTGCTCCCCGGAATCCACCACCTGGCGCACCAGGCTCTGCATGTCCTGTTCCATGGTGTTGAAGGCGTCGGTCGCCACGCCGATCTCGTCGCAGCCACGCACCGGCAGCGGCTCTCCGCGCAGGTCGCCGTCCGCCATTTCCACCGCCCGGGCACGCAGGGCGTCGATCGCGCGCACCAGATAGCCGGCCAGCAGTATCGCCATCAGCACCCCGGCGAGGATCGCCACGCCGGAGGTACCGAGCATAATCCCCGCCGCCCGGAACTGTGCGCCGCGCGCGGCTTCGCTCATGGCCTCGCTTTCGGCCGTCAGCAATTCCTGCATGCGCTGCAGACCCTGCTCCATGGTTTCCAGATGCGCGAGTGTCTGCCGACTGTAGGTCGCCTCCGCTTCGCCGTCATTGCCGTCCCGCACGGCCCCCGTAATGGCATGTGCGCTGGCGTGCAGGTTGTAATGCGGCTGTTCCAGGCGGTCGAACGCCCGGCGAAATTCCGGGCTGGCCATTTCGTAGGCTTCGGATTCCTGGAAATCGTAATACCACCGCCCGAAATTGCACTGGGTATGGTCCAGCTCGCCGGTGAATTCATTGCCGGTCAGCAGCGACTGCGACAGGTCCAGCGCCCATTTGACGTGCTGGGTCTCCATCTGGATCTGGAACTGCACGTCCTCCATGCGTTCCATCGCCGCCTCGTACTGCGCCGTGGTGTACCGGTCCCCGGTCAGGCTGGTCACCGCCATGGCCACCATCAGGAGCAGGACCACGCCGAAGGCGAGCCCCAGCTTGCTGCGAAGCTTGAGGTTAGCGAGCCATTGCATCGGGATCCCCTTTGAAAAATCTGTGAACTATTTAACGCCACAAAGTCCCGAAACTTAAACCACATTGACAACGGCGTCTTCCAAGACCGAGCCCTTCACTCGGGCATCAACCAACCCTGCAGACCGATAATCCGGACCCCATGCGGCGAACCTGCGCCACCTCAATGCCGCGCGTGCCCTCGCCCGGGCATGCACGGATCCACGCACGCGGGCACGATCCGGTATCCTGCGTGTTCGTCCCGGCCGCCCCCCGCGAACCGCCCAGCACATGCTCCGAAGCCGCATCTACGACAGCCTGATCCTGCGCATGACCGCGCGCTGGTACGCCGAAGTCCTGGAGCGCCTGCCGCCCCGGGTGGCCCTGCTGGACGTCGGGATCGGTACCGCCGGCGCACTGCTGGCGAACGCCGATGCCGTCACACGCAAGGAGCTCGCGATCACGGGGATCGACATCGACCCCGACTACGTCGAACGCGCGCAGCAGCGGCTGGCGGCATCGCCTGTGTCCGCCCGGGTCACGGTGCACCGGCAATCGGTCTACGAGCACGCCGGCGGCCCCTACGACGCGGTGTATTTCTCCGCCAGTTTCATGCTGCTGCCGGATCCCGGGGCGGCCCTGCGCCACTGTGCCGGCCTGCTGCGCCCCGGCGGTCGGATCTACTTCACCCAGACCATCCAGCAGCGCCCGTCACCGGTGCTGGAGCGTCTCAAGCCCGCCCTGCGCCGGATCACCAGCATCGACTTCGGCCGCGTCACCTACGAGGACGAGTTCCGCGCCCGGCTGCGCGCCGCCGGTCTGCGGCTGGACGAATGGACCGTGCTCGAACGCCACGGCGCCCGGGCCGCCTGCCTCGCGGTGGCATCGCCGGAGAGTGTTACGCTGGATTCATGCTGACGCGCACCCGATCACGGGATCGTCCGGTGAACGGCATGACACGCCCGATGCCCGCGGCAGAGATTCCCCGATGGCTGGCCCAGTGGCAGGCGGGATGAACGCCCTGTTCGCCTTCCTCGCGCCGTTTCGCGGGCTGGCGCGCGTATTCGACCCGGGCCTGCGCGGCCTGGTGATCGGTCCGCTGCTGATCAACATCGCGGTCATCGTCGGGATCGGCATCGCCGCCGGATTCGGTTTCGAGATCCTGCTGGACACCTGGCTGCCGGCCGGCTGGGACTGGCTCGCCTGGTTGCTCTGGCCGCTGTTCGTGCTGACCCTGCTGGTGGGCTTCGGGGTCTCCGCGGTGGCCCTGGCCGCCATCATCGCCAGTCCGTTCTCGGGGCCACTGGCCTACCGCACCGCCCGGGACCTCGGCCACGAACCGCGCCAGCCCGCGCGCTCGCTGGCGGGCGAGATGGGCCACGCCACGGCCACCGCCCTGCGCAAGTTCGGCTATTACGCGCTGCTGTTCATCCCGGTGTTGCTGATTACCGTCATTCCCGGCCTCAACCTGCTGGCCTCGCTCGCCTGGTTCGTCTTCGGCAGCTGGGTTCTGGCGGTGGAGTTCCAGGAGCCGCCGCTGGCCAACGACGGCCTGACCTTCGCCGAAATCCGCAAGGGTCTGGGCCGACGGCGTCCGGAGACCCTCGCGTTCGGCGCCGGAACGACCCTCCTGGCGATGGTGCCCGTGGTCAACCTGCTGCTGGTCCCGGCGGCAGTGATCGGCGCCACCCACCTGTGGGCGCACCAGCAGTCGCGAGGCTGAGAGGACGGGGCAGGGTCAGGACCCGTTGCGCGCCGGGGAGGTCTTCCTGCCGTTCACCGTTCCAGCCGTTCGGTCAGACGGCGGAATTCCTCGCGGATCTTGTCGTTGCGGAATTCCGCGGTCTCCGGGACCTGCAGTTCGGACAGGGTCTCGAAGGTGTCCAGGCCATCGCGGATCAGATCCGCCACGTTGGCGCTGAGCTGCACGGTGCGGTAGGTGTTGACCGCTACCTGCTTCTCGTAACGGCTGATCTCCAGCGCCTCGGCCACCTGTTCGCGCTGGCCGGTCACCACCTCCAGGTACAAATCGATCGCCTGACGGGTCAGCTCGTTGGCCGCGATGTTGGACTCCAGGCTGTCCCGGTGCCCGCCCTCGCGGATCAGTTCCCGCGATTCGGCGATGATCTCGTCAGCTTCATCGCGGTAGTCCTCCAGGCGCGGCACGATCTCCTCGTCCACCCGCTCGACGAAGCGCTCCTGCATGGTCACCACCAGCCGATGCAGGATCACCACCATGCCGTAGTAACGACCGGCCACATTGAGGTTTTCTCCGCTCTCGCGGGTGAGCTCCTCGAGGCGCTGCGTCAGCGTACGGATGCTGCGGAACACCACCGCCATGGACACCACGTCGTCGCCGATCGCCGAGCTCATCCACAGCTCCAGCTGGTCCGGCGGCATGGACAGCCCCACGCCTTCCAGCGCCGTGGCCATCTCGCCCTTGAGCGCCTCCAGTTCCTCCTCGTAGGCGGCGATGTTGCGCTCGCGTGCCTCGATCAGGCGGTCGAAGTCGCCGCGCGTGCGGGCGGTCATCTCGCGCAGGGTCTCGGTGGGCGTGAAGCGGGCCAGGGTACTGGCGTCGGTATCCGGCGCGAACATCCGCTCCTCGCGCAGATCGGCCCGGCGTTCCTGCTCGGTCATGATCCGGTCTTCCAGCTCCCGGTACTGGCGACGCATGGACACGATCTCGGGCACGTCCATGACCTCCAGCGCGTCATCGATCAGGTCGTCGATGTCCTCCCGGGCGCTCTGCTGATCGCGCCGCAGCCAGCGGCTTTCCGGCAGCTCGGTCAGCTCGTCGAAGTGCCGGCTCGCTTCGCCCAGCAACTCCACCGCCCGACGCTGGTCGAACGACAGCGCGTCCTCCTCGCCGTCATCCTCCTCCACCACCTCGTCGATGGCGACCCCGTCGAGCGCCGCCGGATCCTCGCGGTCCGAGGCCGCCACCGGGGCGCAGACCAGCGCCAGGCCCGCGAACACCGCCAGTACTTGCCACTTCATCGCATGCCCTCCAACACTCGGGGTCCATCATGCCACAGGCCCGTACGGCGCCGGGCACCCCTCCAAATGAAGGCGCATCGACAGCTCCACCCTGCAGGGCGAACCCACGGGTGAAACGAAACTCCCGGAGGTGGAGGGGCGCGATGCCCTGGTTCTGCACCGGAACGAGGACGCCCTGGAGAACCCTTCGAGTTCGACGACGACAAGATCGTCGAACACCGACCATACACCCAGCTGGAACTGCCCTAGGTGTTACGCGCCAGCCAGCGGTCCAGGGCATTGCCGAAGGCCTGACGGTCGCGCGGGCCCAGTGCCGCCGGCCCGCCGGTGTCGACCCCGCTGGAGCGCAGGGTGTCCATGAAGTCGCGCATGCTCAGGCGCTCGCGGATATTGTCGCGGGTATAGAGCTCGCCCCGCGGGTTGAGCGCCTCGCCGCCCTTTTCGATCACCTCGGCGGCCAGCGGGATGTCGGCGGTGATCACCAGATCACCCGCCTCGAGCCGCCGCACGATCTCGTTATCCGCCACGTCGAAGCCACTGCCCACCCGGATCGCATCGATCAGCTTCGACGGCGGCGTACGCACCGGCTGATTGGCCACCAGGGTCATCGCCACCCCGGTGCGCTTCGCGGCCCGGAACAGGATCTCCTTGATGACCGCCGGACAGGCATCCGCGTCCACCCAGATTTTCATGCCGATGCCCCCGCATGCCGCGACATCCGATGGACGGGCACGCGGGACCCGCGGTCGGGCACTGACCCCTTTCTCATGGTTCCCTCTCGCAAGTTCGGACGTCTCAGTCCGGATCGATTCCCGGGTCCGCGGCCACCGCAAGCCAGTAGGGCTCGGCCTCGCAGGAACAGCAGTCGCACCAGACTTCCACACCTTCGTGCATGCTCGGGCTCCGGACGGCGGCCGTCGGCGTGCCCTCGTCGCCGGTCTCGCTGTCGCGCTCTTCCGCTCGCCTCGTCGGAGCCCCCGGATCCGGGGGAGCACCCGAACCCGACGTTGCGGGAATCCTCCGCATGACCATACCTCCCGTGCCGCCGGCACCCTTCAGTAACTTTTCCGTATAGACCATCGCCCCGGCGGGCTGGTGTTCCGGCCCTGCACGTGATATCCGTGCGTTCGACGCGATTCACGCCGCTACCGGAGCACCGCATGGGCATTGAAATCACCGGCATTCTGGGCCTTGTCTGGCTGCTGATCATCATCTGGGCGATTGTCCGGACCGCACAGAGTCCCGCCGGCCCGGTGGTGAAGGTCCTGTGGATCCTGATCCTGCTGTTCCTGCCCCTGCTGGGGCTGATCGCCTGGCTGCTGCTCGGACCGAAGTAGGCCTCCGCGCACCGCGGTCCGCTCGCCGGGCGCGTGCTTCAGCCCAGTTCGTGCTCCAGCAGCGAGGCCAGGGCATGCAGCATGGCCTGGCGACGGACCTCGTGGCGCTCGCCGTCGAAGTGCCGCGTCTCGGTGCGCACGGCTCCGTCGCGCGCCTGCCAGCCGAAGCACACCATGCCCACCGGCTTGTCCGGCGAACCGCCGCCCGGCCCGGCGACGCCGGTGACCGACAGGGACAGGTCGGCGCCGCTGTGCGTCAGGCCGCCCGTGGCCATCGCGGCCGCCACTTGTTCGCTCACGGCGCCATGGGCGTCCAGCAACGCCGGGGCCACGCCCACCAGGCGGGTCTTGGCTGCGTTGCTGTAGGTCACCCAGCCACACTCGAACCAGGCCGAACTGCCGGGCACATCGGTCAGTGCCTGGGCAATCCCGCCCCCGGTGCAGGATTCCACCGTGGCCATGACCAGCCCGCGCGCAGTCATCCGCTCGCCCAGGTCATAGACCAGGGCCGACAGCCCGGTGACATCCGCCTTGCGCAATTCGGTCATGGTGTCGCGTCTCCCGTGGGTTCTTCTTCAAAGGCCACCGCGAGGCGCCATCGGCGCCGGCCCTCACGGTCGGGATCCGCGCTGTCACAGCGCAGCACCCGTCCCCGCCGCTGCAGGTTCTCGATGCGCGGATCGGGGCTCGGCACCGTCACCATCACCACCACCCCGGCATCCACCTCGAAGCCGGCGATCAATGCACAGCCGCCGGCGGCCAGGTCATGGATTTCCACTCGCGTGGTCTGCCCCGAACCGGTCCAGTACACCTCCCCGGTCACGCCCACGGGGATGCGACGATCCCGCCGCCGGTCCTCCTCGCCAAACATGTCTCCATCCTTGCCCCTGGGGATTCGGACTCCGAGTCTGACACATTCCGGTTCGTTTGCAGCAGGGGCTGCCCCGACGGGACGGAATGGCATACGATGGATCCACCACCTCCAGAAACGCGCCCGCCATGCTTGCACGCCTGTTCCAGCCCGATCCGGTCCTTGATGTCGACACCCGCGAGTGGATCCGCGCGGTGTTTGCGTGGGTGGACCGTCAGCCCGCCGCCGACCGGCCCTTCGACCCGCCGACCCTGGTGCAGCCCATCCGCGAGCATTTCCCGGGCGAGGCGGACAGCCCGCACGGCATGGCCGAGCAGGTGTTCGCCAGCGTCCGCCGGCATGCGGGCCTGGAGCAGCGCGCGGCCCGCCTGGCGGAACCCGGAGGACTGGCACCGCAGCCGGTCACCGCGCTGGGCGCGGCCAGCACCGGCGGCGAGCGCATCTTCCATTACGACCCGCAGCTGATCGGGAATCGTCAGGCCCTGGTCGGCACCTTCGCGCAGGAACTGGCGGCCTGGTGGGTGGAGGGCATCCGCGAACCCGCCCCGGCCGCCGAGGGCAATGCCGACGCCATTGCCGAGCTGGTGGCCACGCGCATGGGCTTCGGCATCTTTCTGGCCAACACCGCGTTCCGCGTGCGGGTCAACGGCTGCGGGGCCTGCAAGGGCCCGTCGGCCGATCGCGACGCCGACCTCGGCCGCGACGAACTCGCCTGGGCCCTGGCCCTGTTCTGCCGCGACCACGGCATCGCCCCGGCACGCGCCCGCGCGCATCTCGAATCGCCCCTGCGCACCACCTTCCGCAAGGCCTGGCGCTACACCGGGTCGCGCGAGGGCCGCGAAGAACGCCCCGCCGCCACCGCCTGACCGGACAAAAAAAGGCGGTGTCCGGGAACCCCCGAACACCGCCCGTCTGGCACCGAACCAGCGGCGCGATCACGCCTGCTGGGAGGCGCCCTCGGTCGCCGGTTCCGCCCGCAGCAGCTTGCGGTTCAGCCGGAACAGCGTGGCGATCGTCACCACCTGCAGGTAGACCACCGGGGCCAGCAGGGCGAAATACGCCACGCTGAACTGCTCGACGACCCCGTTGGACACCAGTCCCAGATTGATGAAGAACCAGGAGAAGACCACCAGGGCCACCCCCGGGCAGATCAGCGCGTAGCTGACCGGGCTCTTCTTCTCGCCGTGGATGTAGTCACGGAAGTAGCCCAGCTTCTTCATCACCACGTAGCCGATCAGGCCGAACACCAGCTGAGCGCCCAGCACCAGCGAGGTGAACACGAACAGCATCGCTTCGTTCAGCGGAGCGCCAAAACCGTGGTGCAGCCCCATCTGATGACGGATGAAGGCAATGCCCAGCAGGGTCAGGATCGGGATCGCGATCCACAGGCTCGGGCTGGCCGCCTCCGCGATCCCGTAGCGCAGCGTCGACTTGAAGCCCAGCACGAACATCACCAGCCCCAGCACCAGCGCCAGCGCGGCAAACGTCAGCGAGAAGAAGATCCCCGCGGCGTTGATCGCCAGATTCTCGCTCATCGCCCCCGGCGCCGCGAGACCCACGGCGATCATCGCGAACGCGAACACCGCCAGCAGCTGGCTCAGGTTGTTGTTGCCGGTGAAATCGAAATCCCCCTCGGTGAACAGCCGTGCCAGGAAGCGCGAATAGATCACCAGCGCGAAGGCGCCAACCGCCAGGAAGGCCAGCATGGCCAGCGGGAACAGGTACTCGACCACGTTCCACAGCCCCGGCACGAACACCGCGCCGACGATGAAACCGGCGTTGATGGTCATGGCCAGGGTCAGCGGGATCGCCATCAGGGCCACTTCCTGGTTGGAGCGGCGCAGCCGGGCGAAGGCCTCGGTCCGGCGAAACTGCCGGTATTCGCGGATGTTCCACACCAGCAGGCGCAGATGCAGGGCCACGAAGAACAGGATGCCGGCCATGGCCGCGCCCACCAGCACGGCGATCAGCGGGCCCTCGCCGGTCATCAGCGCCATCATGGCCTCGTACGTGGGGATCGGGGTGTCATAGGGCGTCATGAACATCAGGAACATGAAAAACGTAACGGCCGTGCCACCGGCCCCCAGTGCGCCCAGGAAATACATCGGGCTGTATTCTTCCCCGAGGTTCTTCCGAATCATGCGGGCTCTCCTTTCCTGTTATTTAGTGTTTTCTAATATAAGCACCCTCTTATCCTTGAGCAAGGGAAGTCCCGCGGCCCCCGGACATTCCGGCGATTGCGTCACATAACCCACCGCACCCCCCGCCGGACCCGTTACAATCCGGCCACCGACGCCCCCCGAACAGCAGGAACGGCCAGTGAGCGACGCGGACGCCCTGTCAAAACATACCCCGATGATGCAGCAATACCTGCGGATCAAGGCGGAGTATCCGCAGACCCTGCTGCTCTACCGCATGGGGGACTTCTACGAGCTGTTCTACGACGACGCCGAGCGCGCCGCCGGGCTGCTGGACATCACCCTCACCCGCCGCGGCGAGTCGGCCGGCGAGCCGATCCCGATGGCCGGGATCCCGGTGCACACCCTGGAGAGCTACCTCGCGCGGCTGCTGAAGCTGGGCGAGAGCGCGGCGATCTGCGAGCAGACCGGACAGGTGGGCGAGCACAAGGGCCCGGTGCAACGCGAGGTGGTGCGCATCGTGACCCCGGGCACGGTCACCGAGGACGCCCTGCTGGAGGCGCGCCAGGTCAATCGCATGGCCGCCGTGTGCCCGGCCGCCTGCGCTGCCGTGCGCGGCCGCAACGAAGGCTACGGCATCGCCAGCCTGGAGTTCGCCAGCGGCCGTTTCCGGGTGCTGGAGGTCGCCGACGCGACCGAACTGGAGGCCGAACTGGCGCGTCTCGACCCGGTGGAATGCCTGGTCCCCGACCCGGCCCCGGCGATCCCCGGGATCGAGGCCTGGGCCCCGCGACATCATGCCGACTGGCATTTCGACGCGATCTCCGCGAAGCGCACCCTGACCCGGCATTTCGGCACCACCGACCTGGCCGGCTTCGGCTGCGACGACCTGGTGCTGGGCCTGGCCGCCGCGGGCGCGCTGCTGGCCTACGTGCAGGCGCAGCATCGCGGCAACCTTGCCCATATCACCGGGCTCGGGCGCGAACACCGCGGCCAGATGCTGATGCTGGACCCGGCGACCCGGCGCAACCTGGAGCTGACCCGCACCCTGAGCGGGGAGCGCCGCGGCTCGCTGTTCGACCTGCTGGACACCAGCCGCACACCCATGGGGGCCCGGCTGCTGTCGCAATGGCTGCACCAGCCGCTGGCCGACCGGGCCCTGCTGCGGGAACGCCAGCAGGGCATCGCCACGCTGCTGGACCACGCGGCCGAACAAGGCCTGCGCGAGGCCCTGACCGGCATGGCCGACGTCGAACGCATCGTCTCGCGCATCAGCCTGGGCTCCGCACGGCCGCGCGATCTGGTCGCGCTGCAGGCGGCGCTGGAACGCCTGCCCGGCCTGCACGCGGCACTGGAGCCCGCCGCAGGCGAGGCCGACACCCTCGCCGCCCTGCGCGACGAACTCGCGCCGGAGACGGAACTGAGCGAAACCCTGGCCCGCGCGCTGGTCGACGAACCGCCGATCCGGGTCACCGACGGCGGGCTGATCCGCCCCGGCTTCGACCCCGAACTCGACCGCCTGCGCGATCTGGAACACAACGCCGACGGCTTCCTGCGCGACCTGGAGGCGCGCGAACGCGAGGCCACCGGCATCGCCACCCTCAAGGTCGCCTACAACCGGGTGCACGGCTACTACGTCGAGGTGGGCCGCTCGCGCTCGGAGGAGCTGCCCGGGCGCTTCATGCGCCGCCAGACCCTGAAGAATGCCGAACGCTACACCACCGAGGAACTCAAGCGCTTCGAGGACGAGATCCTGTCCGCACGGGAACAGGCCCTGGCGCGCGAGCGCCAGCTGTTCGACGACCTGCTCGCCGGCCTGCAGGGGCGCGCCGACCGCCTGCGGGCGATCGCCGACGCGGTGGCCCGGCTGGACGTGCTGGCCACCCTGGCCGAACGCGCCCGGCGGCTCGACTGGAGCCGCCCCGAACTGGTGCCCGAGACCGGCGTCCACATCGAGCAGGGTCGTCACCCGGTGGTGGAGGCCAGCCTGGACACCCCGTTCGTGGCCAACGACACCCGGCTGGATCCCGAGAGCCGCCGGCTGCTGGTCATCACCGGCCCCAACATGGGGGGCAAGTCCACCTACATGCGCCAGACCGCACTGATCGTGCTGCTGGCCTGCATGGGCAGTTTCGTGCCCGCGGACGTGGCCCGCATCGGTCCGGTGGACCGCATCTTCACCCGCATCGGCGCCTCCGACGACCTGACCTCCGGGCGCTCGACCTTCATGGTGGAGATGACCGAGGCCGCCAGCATCCTGCACAACGCCGGCGAGCGCAGCCTGGTGCTGATGGACGAGATCGGGCGCGGCACCTCCACCTTCGACGGCCTGGCGCTGGCGCTGGCCTGTGCCGAGCGCCTGGCGCGGGAGAACCGCGCGCTGACCCTGTTCGCCACGCATTACTTCGAGCTGACCGCGCTGGCCGAACGCGAACCGGCGGTGGCCAACATCCACACCGACGCGGTGGAACACGGCCACGACATCGTGTTCCTGCATCAGGTTCGTGAGGGGCCGGCCAACCAGAGCTACGGGCTGCAGGTGGCCTCGCTGGCGGGAGTACCCGCCGACGTGCTGCAGCGCGCCCGCACCCATCTGGCCGATCTGGAAAGCCGCGCCCGGGACAGCGACTCGCCCCAGCTGGGGCTGTTCCCGCCGGAGCCGCCCGCACCCGCGGCGCCGGAAGAACCCGCCCCGCCGGCACCCGAAGTACCCGAGCCGGCGCGGGACGTCGCGCGGGCCCTGGCGGAACTCGATCCGGACGGCCTGACCCCGCGCGAGGCGCTGGACGCGCTCTACCGGCTCAAGGACACGCTGGAACGGGGAGTCGCGGAATAACAGCCGCAGCAGCCGGGATTCCCGGCCGCTCGGGAGGAGCGGTTACAATACGCCGAACGGACCGAGCGGCGGCACACAGGAGCCGTGGCGTCGCAACACGACCAATGGAGAAGCGCAATGGCTTTCATCGTTCTGGAGAACTGCATCCGGTGCAAGTACACCGATTGCGTCGAAGTCTGCCCGGTGGACTGCTTCCACGAGGGGCCCAACTTCCTCACCATCGACCCCGACGAATGCATCGACTGCACCCTGTGCGAGCCGGAGTGCCCGGCCGAGGCGATCGTCCCCGAGGATGACGTGCCCGAGGATCAGGTGCACATGATCGAGCTCAATGCCGAACTGGCGCGCACCTGGCCGGTGATCACCGCGCGCAAGGACCCGCCGGAAGACGCGGAAGAGTGGGACGGCGTCGAGGGCAAGCTGCAGTACCTGGAGCGCTGAGACCCCGCCCGGAGCCCCGCACTACGGGGCTTACCAGAGCCAGGTGGCCGGGTCCTCGATGGCCCGGTCGTCGCTGTTGCGGATCACGCCCTTGATGCACCGCACCAGCACCCACACCAGGAACAGCAGCCCGATGATCAGCCCGATCCCGATCGCCGCGGTCAGGGTCGCCAGCACGGCCATCAGCAGACCGATCCAGAAGGTCCGGATCTGATACTGCAGGTGGGTCTCGCTGATCGCATCCGCATCGCTGCGCTTCACATGCGCCATGATCACCCCGACCAGGGCCGTGATGGCGACAAAGAAGCCAACGAAGTACAGCACGTAGATGATCGTCACGAACGTGCGCTCGGTGCGGGGTTCATTCGCCAGTTCCGTTTCCATACCTCTCTCCTTCTACGATTGCTGCATTCGCGCGCGAGCGCGCTCCTACGGGTCATCCCGGTGCCTGATTGTGGGAGCGTGCTTGCACGCGAATACGGCGCTTGCCGAAGCCCCCATGCCTTCCCGGCTCACCCCGCCCCGCCCAGCACGATCAGCACGATGCCGACCAGCGCAAAGCCGAAGCCCGCGAGCTGCAGCCGGCTCATGCGCTCGGCCTGAAAGAACCGCGCCAGCAGTGCGGTGGGCGCCGGCGACAGGGCCCCGGCCACCGCGATCACCGACAACAGCCCGATGCGCACGGCCACCACGAAGGCCAGGGTGGCGAGCCCCTGCAGCAGGCCCGCCAGCGCAACCAGCACCAGCGTGCTGCGGGCCATGTGTCGCTCGGGGCGATGCAGCAGCATCACGCCCAGCAGCACCAGCCCGCCCACGCCGCCGGCCATGACCACCGGCCACAGGGCCGAGCCTTCGCTGGCCTGGTCAAGGAACACGAACACCAGGCCGAAGGCGACCCCGGCAAGCACGCCGTCGAACACCCCCAGCAGCGGATGCGGCCCGCGGTGACCGTGGCCGTCCGCCCCCCGCACCGGCGCGTCCGGGTCACGCGGACTGACCTCCCGGGCCCCGCCCGAGACCAGCGCGATCGCCACCACGATGGCCACGATCCCCGCCAGCGAGAACCATCCCGGGCGTTCGCCAAGAGCCAGCCCCGCCGCCAGCGGCACCAGCGCCGACAGCACCCCGGTCACCGCCGCGACCAGCCCCATGTAGCCTTCGGCCAGCCCGCGGTAGTAGGCCAGCAGGCCCAGCGCCATCGCCACGCCCGAGGCACCGCCCCACAGCAGGGCCGCCTCCCCGGGCAGCCCCGCCATCAGCAATGCCAGCATCAGCAGCGGTGCGGTGACCAGCAGCTGCGAATAGCAGGCCACCACCAGCGCCGAAACCCGCCGCGAGGCCAGGCCGCCGAGAAAATCCCCCGCGCCGTAGCCCAGCGCGGTCAGCAGGCCCAGCAGGAAGGCCATTTCAGTCGCCGGCGCCCTCCAGCATCTGCCGCAGGGCGGCCTCGCTGGCGGCCGCGCCGGTGCCGGTCACCGTACCCTCGCCATCCAGGAACACCACGCTCACATGATCGCGCTGATGCGGCATGAAGCCCATGTCCCCGGGGCCTTCGGTCACCCCGGTGCGATAGGGGCGCTCCTGCATGCGCGGCATGACCACGTTCTCGAGCACGAACGGCGGCATGCCGTGGGTATCGGCCACGTAGCGGATGCCGGCCTCCTCGATCGCCTCGGGCCCCATGTCCCCGAGGACATCATTGGTGATGTCGGCCGGGGCCATCTCCACGGTCATCAGCACCACGCGCGCATCGCCGGGCAGCTCCAGCGGCTCCCCGTGCTGGTCGTTGAGGGTGACGTCGGGGAAGGGGTCGCCCTCGGACAGATCGGCGGACGCCGGCGCGGCGGCCAGCAGCAGGCCCAGGCCGGCAGACAGGACGACGGTTTTCTTCAGGACGGACAGTGCTTGCATGACAGACTCCCGGTGACAGCGGATTGATCGGAGAAACGTCCCGGATGGTAACCGATCGCACCCGCGCACACTGCGAAACCGGGCACGTGCCCATCGTTCGCGGGTGCACCGGCCGGCGCATTTGCCTACACTGCCAGCCCGTTCCGCCGGCCTTTCCGCACGCACCGATGCTCCAGCCGATTTTCAAACTGCTGCGTCCGCACCAGTACATCAAGAACGGGTTCGTGTTCCTTGGACCGGTGTTCGCGCATGCCTGGGAGGGCGAGACCCTGCTGGCGGCCACGCTCGCCTTCCTCGCCTTCTGCGCGATGGCGAGCGCGGTTTACGTGCTCAACGACATTCTCGACGTCGAAGCCGACCGCCGGCACCCGACCAAGTGCCGCCGCCCGCTGGCCAGCGGGGCCATCGGCATCCCGGCCGCGCGGATCATCCTGAGCGTGCTGGTGGTGCTGGCGCTGGCCCTCGGCCTGCTGGTCAGCGCCTGGGTCACCGGGCTGCTGGCGGGCTATCTGGTGCTGAACATCGCCTATTCGCTGGCGCTCAAGCATGTCGTCATCCTGGATGTGTTCAGCATCGCCGGCGGCTTCATGCTGCGCATCCTGGCCGGAACCCTGGGGCTGGGCATCGAACCCTCGCAGTGGCTGCTGCTGTGCGGCCTGATGCTGACCCTGTTCCTGGGCTTCGCCAAGCGCCGCTCGGAGCTGGCGGAAACCGCCGTGACCGCCGGCCCGGCTCCCGCGGACCCGGCACCCGAATCCCGAGACGACACCCGGGGCGACACGCGGGGCGACACCCGGCGCGTGCTCGACGACTATTCCACCGCGCTGCTGGACCAGTTCATCGCGATCAGCGCGGCCTGCACGGTGATCGCCTACGGGCTGTACACCGTCAGCCCGGAGGTCATCGCCCTGCACGGCACCGATGAGCTGATCTATACCCTGCCGTTCGTGATCTACGGAATCTTCCGCTATCTGTACCTGCTGCATTTTCGCGGGCGCGGCGGCGACACCTCGCGCGACCTGTTCACCGATGCCCATCTGCTGGTGACGGTGGTGGCCTGGCTGGGCGTGACCCTCGCGGTGCTGTCGTGAGCGGGAACCCGGTCCTGACCGGCTGGCGCCTGCGCGGGCTGATCCTGTCGGTGATCGTTGCCGCCGCGGCGTATCTGGGCATCGCCATCTGGGCCGGTGCGGAAGAGGTCTGGCACGCGCTGGTGCAGGTCGGCCCGTTCGGCCTGCTGCTGGCCCTGTCGTTGTCGCTGGTCAACTACAGCCTGCGATTCGCCCGCTGGCAGCTGTATCTGCGGGCGCTGGCACATCGCATCGCTGCGCCCGCCAGCCTGCACATCTACCTGGCCGGCTTTGCCCTGACCACCACCCCGGGCAAGGCCGGCGAGGCCCTGCGCGGGGTGCTGCTCAAGCGCCGGGACGTCCCCTATCCGGACAGCTTCGCCGCGTTCGTCAGCGAGCGCCTGTCGGATCTGGTGGCGGTCGTGCTGCTGTCGCTGCTGGGGCTCACGCTGGTGACTCAAGGGACCTCGCTGATCCTGGCCGGCGTGGCGGCCGTCGCCACGGGCCTGCTGGTGCTTTCGCAACGCCGACCGCTGGAGGCCCTGCAACGCCATGCGGACCGCCCCGGCCGGCGGCTGTGGCGCGGCCTGCATCACGCCGCCACCATCCTGCTGCAGGCGCGGCGCTGCCACGCACCCGGCCTGCTCGCCGGCGCCACGGCCCTCAGCGTGGTGGCCTGGAGCGCCGAGGCCCTGGCCTTCTGGTGGATCCTCAACGCGATGGGCTTCGAGGCCGGATTCGCGTTCGCCGCCTTCGTGTTCGCCCTGGCCATGCTGGCCGGGGCGCTGAGCTTCCTGCCCGGCGGGCTGGGCGGCACCGAGGCGGTGATGATCGGCCTGCTCCTGCTGCACGACATGCCGGCGGCGGACGCGGTGGCGGCGACCACGCTGATCCGCCTGACCACCCTGTGGTTCGCGGTGCTGCTGGGCCTGATCGCGCTCGGCAGCCACCCCGACGCACGCGGCGACACGGCCCCGGAGCGCCGACACGACGGGGGACCGGCATGACGACCAGTGGCTGGAACCGCATCCCGCGGGTGGAACACGCCGCGCACAGCGCGCCGGCGTTCCGCCCGGACCGGCTGCCGGACGGGCCGCTGCTGGCCCACGGCATGGGGCGTTCCTATGGCGACTGCTGCCTCAACGCCGGCGGCCATCTGCTGCATACCCGCGGGCTGGACCGCTTCGTCGAGTTCGACACCGACACTGGAGTAATCACCGCCGAGGCCGGGGTCACGCTGGACGAACTGCTGGAACTGAGCGTGCCGCGCGGCTGGTTCCCGCCGGTGGTCCCCGGGACCCGCTTCGTGACCCTGGGCGGCGCGGTGGCCAACGACGTACACGGCAAGAACCATCACGTCGCCGGCAGCTTCGGCGCGCACGTAAAGCGTCTGACCCTGCACCGCAGCGATGCCGGCCGGGTCGAGGTCAGCCCCGAGCACAATCCGCGCTGGTTCGCCGCCACCATCGGCGGGCTGGGCCTGACCGGGCTGATCGAGACCGTGACCCTGCAGCTCATGCCGGTATCCTCGGCCTGGATGTCGGTGTGGTCGGAACGCTTCCACAGCCTGGACGATTTCTGGGCGCTGGATGCCCGCGCGCGCCGCGAATGGCCCTACACCGTCGCCTGGATCGACTGTCTGGCCGATGGCCGGCGCCATCCCCCGGGCCGCGGGATCTATTCCGCAGGCCGCCACGCAGTCACCCCGCCCCCGCGCGCCCGCTTCCGCGAACCCCGGCGGCGCGTGCCGGTGGATCCGCCGTTCTCGCTGGTCAACGGCCCCGGCCTGCGCGCGTTCAACGAGCTGTATTTCCACCAGCCGCTGCGCCGCAGCCCGCATCCGGCGCATCATCGCGGCTGGCTGTTCCCGCTGGACGGGATCCGCGACTGGAACCGTATCTACGGCCGCCGAGGCTTCTACCAGTACCAGTGCGTGCTCCCCGAACGCACCGCGCGCGACGCCGTCGCCGAGCTGCTGCGCCAGATCGCGCGCAGCGGCCAGGGCTCGTTCCTCGCGGTGCTCAAGACCTTCGGCCGCCAGTCGCCGGCCGGGATGCTGTCGTTCCCGCGCCCGGGCACCACCCTGGCGCTGGATTTCCCTGATCGCGGGGCGGCGACCCATGCGCTGTTCGAGCGCCTCGACCGTGTGGTGCGCGAGGCGCACGGGGCGCTCTACCCGGCCAAGGACGCCCGCATGTCCGGCGCGATGTTCCGTGCCGGGTTTCCTGAATGGATCGAGTTCGCTAAGTTGACCGACCCTCAATTCTCCTCCAGCTTCTGGCGCCGGGTGACCGCATGAATCCGCTGAACAACGTCGTGATCTTCGGCGCGACCTCCGCCATCGCCAGTGCCGTCGCCCGCCGTCTGGCCAGCTCCGGCGCCCGCCTGTTCTGCGTCGCCCGCAATCCGGAGCGTCTGGAAAGCCTGCTGGCGGATCTGCGCGTGCGCGGCGACGACGCCGCCGGCGAGCGCATCCGCGGGCTGGCCGCCGATCCCGCCGACCCGGCCACCCACGCCGACGCCTGGGCCGCCGCCCGCGAACACCTGGGCGAGGTGGATGCCGCGCTGCTGGCCTGGGGCAGCCTGCCCGATCCCGCCACCTGCCACGACTCGGTGGAGGCCACCCAAGAGGCGCTGCACATCAACGGCACCAGCGCCGTCGCCCTGCTCACCCGCATCGCCCCCGACTTCGAGGCGCAGGGCCATGGCGTGATCGGCGCCATCGGCTCGGTCGCCGGCGACCGCGGCCGCCAGAGCAACTACGTCTACGGCACCGCCAAGGGCATGCTCGCGACCTTCCTGCAGGGCCTGCGGCATCGCCTCGCGCCGGCGGGCGTGGATGTGGTGACCATCAAGCCGGGCTTTGTCCGCACCCCAATGACCGAGGGCTTCAATCGCGCCGGGGCCCTGTGGGCGGAACCCGACCGTGTCGCCAGTGGCATCCTTCGCGCACTGCGCCGAGGCCATGCGGTGGCCTATGTGCCGTGGTTCTGGCGGATCATCATGCTGATCATCCGCAACTTCCCCGACTGGCTGTTCCGGCATCTGCGGCTGTGAGCCTGCCCGCCGACGCCCCCTGGCCCGCCCGCCACTACCCGGCGGTGCTGCTCGCGGTGATCGCGCTGAAGGCGCTGATCGCCGCGCTGCTGCCGATCACCGGCGACGAGGCCTATTTCCTGATCTGGGCCGCCCATCCGGATCTCGGCTACTACGACCATCCGCCGATGATCGGCTGGTGGCTGAGCGCGGTCACCGCAGTGTCCGAACACCCGCTGGTGATCCGCATCCCGGGCATCCTGGTCTCCGTGGCCCCGGCGCTGCTGATCCTCGCCCTGTGGCACCGGCACGACCCGGTGCGCGCCCGCCTGGTCTCGCTGCTGGCGCTGTTCATGCCGCTGCTGTTCATCGCCGTGCTGGTGGCCACCGACACCCCGCTGATCCTGTTCGGCCTGCTGGCCACCGGGCTGGTGTGGTACGCGCTGCGGGAACCGCGCCCGGGGGTGGCGGCGCTGGCCTTTTTCCTCGGCGGGGTCGCGCTGGGGCTGGCGTTCCTGTCGAAATACTTCGCCGTGCTGCTGGGCGTGGCCATCGGCCTGCACATCATGCTGTTCGCCCGCGAGCACTGGCGCGGCCTGCTGCTGATCATCCTCGGCGTGCTGCCGGCGGTGGCCCTCAACCTGTACTGGAACTGGGACAACTGCTGGTACAACGTGATGTTCAACGTGGTGAACCGCCACGGCGGCGACGGCTTCGACCCCGGCGGCACCCTGACCTATGCCGCCCTGCTGGTGTACCTGTTCACGCCCTGGCTGCTGTGGTTCCTCGCGCGCCAGCGCCGGGCCGTGGTGCAGGGCGTGCGCGAACACCGCCTCGGGGTGTTCGTCTCCGCCGGGCTGATCCCGCTGGGCCTGTTCGCCCTGCTGTCGCCGTTCACCGGGATCGGGCTGCACTGGCTGGCGGTGTTCGCCCCGCTGCTGCTGGTGCCCGCGCTGTTCCTCACCACCCGCGCCCTGCGGATCTCGGTCTGGCTCTCCGGCCTGCTGGCCCTGCTGCACGCCCTGTTGCTGCTGGCCATCGCCACTCTGCCGGTGGACTGGCTGCGCGGCCACGGCGACCACGCCAGCGCCGTGTTCTACCTCGCCCCCGAGGAAGTCGCCGCGCTGACCGAGCCCTACTCCGACGCGGATCGGGCCGACGAGGACTGGCATTTCTTCACCCGAAGTTACTCGCGTTCGGCCATGCTGAGCCATTACTCCGGGCACTACTTCGGGGTCTTCGGCGAAGGCTCGCACTACGGCCGCCAGGACGACCTGATCACCGATTTCCGCGCCCTCGACGGCGAGGACTTCGTGTTCATCCCGCGCCGTGGCGAGGTCGACCGCGAAGACCTGGAACCGTTCTTCGACCGCGTCGAGATCCGCACCGGCGAGGCCGGCGGCATCCCCTGGCAGGTCGCCGAAGGCCACGGCTTCGACTACGCCGCCTACCACGAGGACGTCCTGCGCCCGACCCTCGAACGCTACTACGACATCCCCGCCTGGCTCCCCGACGGCCGCTGCGCCTTCCGCGAGCGTTACGCCGAGACCGCGGATTACTGACGTTGGGCCGTCCGATGCAGGCCCGGACACCCCCCTCCATCCGGAGGGGGTGTCCCGAATCACGTTCCGGCACACTGTTTTCAGCGCGCGATTTCCCCCTTCTTCCATAGGGCAGGATTTCGCGCGACACTGCCTTCGAACTGGTGGTTGCCATCCGTCCGGAGGTTTGTCATGTCCGTCGTCCGAATTCATCCGCCCGGCGCGCATGCGCCCGGCCTTCTTGCAGCCCTGGTGGCCATGCTGCTGACCCTGCCCTTCAGTGCGACTGCTGCGGATCGCGGGGACTCCGCTCCAGGGTTCGATCCGGGAGCCGAACCCGAGGGCGAGGTCATCCTGCGGGTCGATGGGGCCATCGAACATGCGAACGACGGAGACCGGGCCCTGCTGGACCGGACGATGCTGGACCGTCTTCCGCATGTGGAGCTGGAGACCTCCACGGTGGTCACCGACGGGGTCAACCACTTCGAGGGCTTTTTGATGCGCGACCTGCTGGAGGCTCTCGGTGCGGAGGGTGACGAGGTGGTGGCCACGGCCCTGAACGACTACATCGTCGACATCCCCATGGACGACTTTCACGATTATGACGTGATCGTCGCGCATACCCGGGATGGCGAGGCCCTGACCCCGCGCGACAAGGGTCCGCTGTGGATCGTCTACCCGCGCGACGATCACGCGGAGCTGGACGACATCCGCTACGACTACCGCTGGGTCTGGCAGCTGGAGCACCTGGAGGTGCGATGATCGCGCGCCCGGCCCGCGAGCCCGCACCCGATCGGGGCCATGCCCCGGATCCCTCGGCCGTCCCCAGCCTGCGCCGTGTCTCGACGTATGTCCTGCCGGTGCTCGCGGTCCTTACCTTCGCGATCTTCCTGACGGTGTCGCTGATGCGCCTGCACGACGTGGAGCAGGACATGCGCAGCAACGTGGACGAGAACATGCTGTGGGTCACCGCCCAGGCGCAGGTCGCCAGTCACCGTCTGGACGAGGAAGTCCACCGACGGACCCTGGGGGACGCGGATGCCCGCCCCGGCCTGCGTTACGACGTCCTCACCAGCCGCCTGGTCCTGCTGGATGCCGGGCCACAGCGGCGCTACGTCAAGGACATCGGGCTGGAAGAAACACTGGACGGTACCTTTGAGCGTCTGGAGCGCATCGAGCCGATGATCGACGACGTCGCCCCCGACAACGTCGAGGCGGCCCACGCGATCCATGCCGAACTCAAGCCCCTGATGTCGGCACTCAACCGCATCGCCAACGCGGTGATGATCGAGGAATGGGAGAGCACGGGGGAACGCCTGGATCAACACCGCGCCAGCCTGATCCAGGCCATCGTGATGATGATCGGCATCCTGGTCACCGGGATCCTGCTGACCGCCCTCCTGATGAACGCCCTGCGGCAGCGGCGCCATGCACAGGAGGCGCTGGCCGCACACCGCGACCGGCTGGAGATCGAGGTGCGCAACCGCACCCGCGACCTGGAGGCCGAACGCCGCCGGGTGGTGGACGCCATCGACACCGCGCCGGACGGCTTTGCCGCGTTCGACCCCGATGACCGCCTGATCCTGGTCAACCCGCAGTTCGCCAGCCTGCTGCCGCTGCCGGACGGGGCCCTGGACGAGGGGCAGACACTGGACACCCTGCTCGAGAGCATCCGCGCCGTCACCCGGCCGGACACCGAACACGGCGACCCGGCCGACATCACCGCGGACGACGGTGCGCAGTACGACCTGGAAGTCCCCGGTCGCGGCTGGGTCCAGATGACCCTGCGCCGCACCGATGACGGTGGCCAGGTGCTGCGTCTGGCCGACATCACCAGCTACAAGGACGCCGCGCGCAGCCTCGAGCATTCGCTGGAGCGCGAACGCGGCGTCAGCGAGTTCTACCGCAGCTTTGCGGCGATGGCCTCGCACCAGTTCCGCACCCCGCTGGCGATCATCGATTCGGGCCTGCAGCGCCTGCTGAGGCGCGGGGAGTCCATGGACCGCGAAACCCGCGAGGCGCGCTACCGTCAGCTGCGCGACACTGTCGCCCACATGACCCGGCTGATCGAGAACGCCCTCACCTCCGCGCGTCTGGAGGGCGGTCATGTCGCCGCCACAACCACGCCCTGCGACCTGCGCCCGCTGGCGGAGCAGGCGATCGAAACCCAGCGGCAGATCACCCCGGACAATCCGGTACATCTGAACGTCACCCCGGATGGACCGGTGATGGCGCGCTGTGATCGCGCGCTGGTCGAGCAGATCCTCGCCAACCTGCTGTCGAATGCGGGAAAATACTCGCCCGAGACCGCGTCCATCGAGGTTGAGCTGCGCGCCGAACCGGAGAAGATCACCTGCCACGTCACGGACCACGGGATCGGCATCCCCGAGGAAGACCAGGCGCGGCTGTTCGACCGCTTCTTCCGTGCCCGCAATGCCGCCCGCCATACCGGCATCGGTCTGGGCCTGGGCATCGCCCGCCAGCTCGCGCGCACCCAAGGCGGCGACCTGACCGTCCGTTCCCGCGAAGGGGAAGGGTCTACATTCACGCTGGAACTCCCGCGAGGACAGGATCCGGATGAACCACAGCACACCGAATGATGCCGCCGTCCCGGGCGCACGCATCCTCTGCGCCGAGGATGAAGCCCTGCTGCGCCGGGACATCTGCGAAGAACTGAGCGAGGCGGGTCATGTCGCCATCGAGGCGGCGCACGGCGACGAGGCCCTGGAGCAGATCGACGCCGTACACCCCGATCTGATCCTGTGCGACATCAACATGCCGGGCATGAACGGCTACGAACTGCTGGCCGCGGTGCGCGAACGCGGCCCGGAACTGGCGGACACCCCGTTCGTGTTCCTCACCGCGCTGTCCGACCCGCGCGAGGTGGTCGATGGCAAGCGCGCGGGCGCCGACGACTATCTGGTCAAGCCGGTGGATTTCGACCTCCTGCTGGCGACCGTGGAGGCCCGCCTGCGCCAGGTGCGGCGCATGCGCCAGAAGAAAGAGGACGAGTTCGCCGAACTGCGCCGTACCCTCGGTGGACTCGGCCAGAGCCGGGATCAGGGACGCCGCAGCCTGGAGTTCGCGGCGCGCGCCCTGGATCCGGTCGCTCCCGGGGTCGTCCTGCTCGACCGCGGCAACCGTGTGCTGCTGGCCAATCGCGCGGCGCGGCGCATGGCCGGCGACGCGCTGACTTTGCAGGAAGGACGCCCGCCGGAGCCGGTACACTCCGAGGACGACCGGCGCCTGCGCGAGGCCCTGCGCCGGGTCCTCGCCGAAGAACCGGCCGCCGATGACGCCATTGAGTGCATGCGCCTGCCGCGCGACGGCTACCGGCGCGAGCTCCTGGCCATGATCTATCCCCTGCCCGGGAGCGGCGATCAGGCCGGGTGGGAGGCCGGGGAGGAGGAACCCGCGGCCGTGATCCTCCTGTCCGACCCCGAACGGCGCGCCCGCCTGCCGGAAGACGTCCTGGCCCGCCTGTTCGACCTGACCCCCACCGAGGCCCGCATCGCCCTGGCCCTGGCCGACGGCTGGCGCACCGCCGACATCGCCCGGCGCATGGACGTGTCGAATACCACCGTCACCTTCCACCTGCGCAACCTGTTCCAGAAGACCGACACCCATCGCCAGGCCGAGCTCGTCGCCCTGGTGCTGGCCGGCTCCATGACCCTCGCCGTGGAATGAGCCCGGAGCGCCCCCGAGAGCCGCACGATCCGGCCCCCGCCAGCCGGCGCTGGTCCGGCCGGCTCACCGGCGTCATCGAGGCGCTGCGATGGGCCGCCATGCTCGTCGGCCTCGCGGTCGCCGCGCTGTTTTTGTCCTGGCACGCGCTCGCGTCCGTCGATTTTGGCTACGGCGTCTGGTACGACGTACTCGAGATCGACGAGACCATCGCGACTTACGGACCCGAGAACCACCACAGGCCCGGCTTTCACCACACCGACCGCGCCGAACGGGAGCGCCTGTTCGGCGCCATCGTCGATGCCATCCATCGCAATGGCGCGGGACTTGAAGAACTGACCTACCACCTCCCCGACGGCCGCACCGTTGCCCCTCTTCTGACACCCCCCGAGATCATCCACCTGGAGGACGTCGCGCGGCTGGTCAACGCCCTGAATATCGCCGGGGTGGCCGGCACCGTCACTTTCCTGCTACTGGCAGCCCATGCGGGGTGGCGACATGCCCGACCGCCCTCCGGAATCCGCATCGCCGCCGTCACCGGGGGCGTTCTCGTCACCGGCACCGCGGTGATCCTTCTGATCGGCCCGGTGCGGGTGTTCTACGGGCTGCACGAGGTGATATTCCCGGCCGACAACCCCTGGTTTTTCTATTACGAAGATTCCCTGATGTCGATGATGATGCAGGCTCCCAACCTGTTCGGACCCATCGCCGCCGTCTGGGTGCTGCTCGCCCTTCTGCCGGGGGCCATCATCTGGTTCACCCTCGCGCGTTTCCTTTGCCGACGGTCAGGGGCATCCGGGGCCGGCATCTGACGGTGAACTCACGCAACCACCTGCGATCGGGGCGTCGGGGCGCTATGCTATGGGGTTGCCGACCGACACGGACCAGGAGCACTGCATGAACCATCCATCGCTTCCTTCGTTCTTCGCCGTTCTTCGCCCTGCGGTGATGCTCGGCGCGCTGGTAGCACTGGCGCCGACCATCGCCTCGGGGCAGCAGGCCCAGCAGCCGGCCCCGGCGCCGGGCCAGGCACCGGCCCAGGCGCCGCAGCCGGTACAGCAGGAACCGGAGGTGACGACCCACCAGGACTGGGAAAGCCTTTGCTGGGAGCTGGATGACGGCAGCGAGTTCTGCCAGATGCAGCAGACCCTCCAGGTGGAAAACCAGGGCCAGCAGGGGCCCTATCTGCAGACCACGGTACGGAGCGAAGGTGACCGACACGTGATGGAACTGCTGCTGCCGCTGGGCGTGGATCTGCGTCCGGGCATCGTCATGCAGGTCGACGAGGGCGAAGAACGCAATGCCGGCTTCGTCACCTGCATCCAGCAGGGCTGCGTGGCGGCCACCGAGCTGACCGACGAGATGCTGGGTGAACTGCGCGGAGGCCGCGAACTCAACGTGGGCTTCCGCCCGCTGCAGTCGGAACAGGTGCTGGTCTTTGACGTCTCCCTGATGGGCTTCACTGCGGCCAGTAATCGGCTCTGAGACGACCTTCTGGCGGTGCCGCCCTGCGCCGTTACAATGACGGCGTGAACGACACGCGCCAGTCCAGTTCGAACCCGCCCGTACGGCGCGCCCGCCGGCCCGGGTGGCTGCGTGCGCTGCTGGCGATGCTGGCCGCGGCCGCACTGTGGGCGGTGCTGGCCGGGGGCACGGCGCTGGCGCATCCGTTCGCCTGGCTGGCCATCGCCCTGACCGGGGGTGCCGTGCTCGCGCTGCCCGCGGGGCGCGCGCTGCGCCTGACACCGGCCGCCCTGCCCGGCCTGCTCGGTTTCTTCCTGCGCACCTCGGTGCAGGGCGGGGTCGATGTCGCCTGGCGGGCGGTACACCCGCGCCTGCCGCTGCAACCGGGCTTCGAGGCATATTTCGTGCAATTGCCGCACGGACCCCCGCTGACCCTGTTCATGGCCATGCTCAGCCTGCTGCCGGGCACCCTGGCGGTCCGCCTGGAGGGCCGCCGCATGACCCTGCACGTGCTGGACGGCCGCAGCGACAATGCAGCCACGCTGATGGAACTCGAGCGGCGCATCGCACGGCTCTACGGGCTCGACCCTGACCCTCCGGGGAGCGCTCGATGAACCTGCTGCTGGTCACCGCCGCCGGGTTCCTGCTGCTGACCATCCTGTTCGGGCTGATCCGCGTGCTGCGTGGCCCGGGCTCAGGTGATCGGATGCTCACTGCCCAGCTGTTCGGCACCTCGGGGGTCGGCATCCTGCTGCTGCTCGGCTTTGCCCTGGACCAGCCGGCGCTGGTGGACGTGGCGCTGGTGTTCGCCCTGCTGGCGGTGGTGGCGGCCGTCGCGTTCGTGCGCCAGCACGGGCTGCCGGAGCCGGCGGGCACGCCGATGCACGAAAACCCGGTAGAAGAAGACCCGCACGACCCGGGGCATAACCCGCCGGAGAAGACGCATGATCGCTGATCTGCTGACCGCCGTGCTGGTCCTCGCGGGGCTCGTGTTCTTCGCCGCCGGCACCCTGGGGCTGCTGCGCTTTCCCGATGTCTATACCCGCCTGCACGCACTGACCAAGGCCGACAACCTCGGCCTGGGCCTGGTGGTGCTGGGGCTGATGCTGCAGGCCGACGGGCCGGCAATGATCCTCAAGCTGGCGCTGATCTGGGTGCTGGTGCTCGCCGCCGGGGCCACGGCCGCGCACATGGTCGCCCAGCGGACCTGGACCCACGGCGAGTTCGAGCGGCGCGAATGAACGCAGCGCTGCTGGCCTTCGACGTCGTCCTGCTGGCCGGACTGCTGGGGGTGGCCTGGCGCTGTCTGGCCAGCACCGATCTGTTCCGCGCGGTGGTTCTGTTCATCACCTTCGGCCTGCTGCTGGCCATCGCCTGGGTCCGGCTCGAGGCCCCGGACATCGCGCTGGCGGAGGCGGCCATCGGGGCCGGCATCACCGGGGCGCTGCTGCTGGTCACGCTGGAACGCCTGAAGCACATCATGAACCCGCACCGCGGGGACGCGGGCCCGAGCCCGCCCCCGGATCCGGTGGCATCCGACACGGGCAACGCGGATGCGGAGGCCCGCGACGCCCGCGACCCGGGTGCCGGCAATGTCGCGCTGAGCTGTGCCCCGACCCCGGCACGCGGACGCTGGAGCGCGGTCGCGGTGAGTGGCGGACTGGCCCTGCTGCTGATGGCAACGCTGGCCACGCAGGACCACGGCCCCGGCCTGCAGCCCGCGGTGGCCGCACACATGGACGTCTCCGGGGTGGACCACGGCATCACTGCGGTGCTGCTGAATTTCCGCGCCTGGGACACCCTGCTGGAACTGGCCATGGTCCTGCTGGCCGGGCTGGGGGCCTGGTCGCTGGGGCGCCATGACGCGCTGCCCGCCCGCCCGGCGCCGGGCCCGGTCCTGCCGGGGGCGGTACGCCTGCTGCTGCCGGTGGCCATCGTCACGGGGGTATATCTGCTGTGGGCCGGGAGCCATGCCCCGGGCGGCGCCTTTCAGGCCGGCGCGGTGCTGGGCGCGGCGGGGATACTGATGAGCCTCGCGCGTCCGCACTCGCTGCCCGACCCGGACCCGCGGCTGCTGCGCATCGGCGTGACGGCCGGGGCGCTGCTGTTCCTCGCCCTCGGCTTGTGGGGGCTGTTCGCCGGTCCTGCGCTGCTGACCTGGCCGCGCAATCTGGCCTACCCCCTGATCCTGATCATCGAGACCGGCGCGACGCTGTCCATAGCCCTCACGCTCGTCGCCCTGTTCGTTGGCGGACGCTCCCCGCGGGAGGATGCATGATCGAATCCCTGGATCCCGGAACCCTGTATCCCTTCGGCGGCGCCGCGCTGTTCTCGCTGGGCCTGCACGGACTGATCCGCCGGCGTCACCTGATCCTGCGCATCCTGGCAGTGAACATAATGGGCTCCGGGGTGTTCATGGTGTTCCTGGGCATCGCCGCGCGTGGCGATGCCCCGCCGGATCCGGTAGCCCAGGCCCTGACCCTGACCGGCATCGTGGTGGCGGTGAGCGCCACCGCGTTCGCCCTCGCGCTGACGGTGCATCTGGCACGCCTGACCGGCCATGCAGTGCTGCTGCCCGGGCCGCTGAGAACCCACCGCGGCAATCGCCCCGAAGACCCGTGAGCGCCACCATCCCCGAGTCCCTGGTGTTCGCGACCGGGGCCCTGGCCGCGGTGTCGCTGGGGCTGCCGCTGCTGGCTTCCGCCTGGCCGTGGCAGGCCCGGCGCATCGGCCTGCTGGGCCTGTCGCTGTCGATCCTCGGGCTGCTGGCGACCATCGGGCTGTTCCTCGATGCCGCGCCGGGGATGGACGCACCCGCGGTGCGGGTGGGGCTGGGTGGCTGGGAGGCACCGCTGGGAGTCACCCTGCATCTCGACGGCCTGACACTGGCGATGCTGCTGCTCAATGCGCTGGTGGCGCTGGCGGGCAGCCTGTACGCCCGCGGCTATATCCGCGGGAGCGCCGAACAGCGACAGTTCTGGCCGCTGTGGCTGTGGCTGTGGGGCGGGCTCAACCTGCTGGTGCTATCGGGCGATGCCTTCAACCTGTACATCACCCTGGAGATCGCCAGCCTGTCCGCGGTGGCGCTGGTGGCCCTCACCGGCGATACCGACGCGGTCACCGGCGCGATGCGCTATCTGCTGATCAACCTGCTCGGGTCGCTGTCGTTCCTGCTGGGTGCCGCGCTGCTGTACGGGGAGTTCGGCGTGCTGGACCTGACCCTGCTGGGCGAGCTGGCCGGCGACGGCCCCACCGAACGCATGGCCGCCGCGCTGATGCTGGGCGGACTGCTGATGAAGGCGGCAGTATTCCCGCTGCACGTATGGCTGGCCACCGCGCATGCCAGCGCGCCGGCGCCGGTCAGCGGCATGCTGTCGGGCATGGTGGTGGCGGCGATGTTCTACCTGATCCTGCGGCTGTGGCTGCTGATCTTCGCGCCGCTGGGCACCCCCGCGCTGGCCGTGCTGCTGGGGCTGCTGGGCAGCGCGGCCCTCGTCTGGGGCTCGCTCCAGGCGCTGCGCGCGCCCCGGCTCAAGATCGTCGCGGCCTACTCCACGGTGGCGCAGATGGGCTACATCGCGCTGGCCTTCCCCATCCTGATCCTGCAGCCGGCGGCCTGGCCGGTGGTGGTGTTCTTCGCCTTCGCCCACGGCCTGGCCAAGGCCGCGGTGCTGATGGGCGCCGGCACGCTCCAGAAGGCTGCGGGACACGACCGCATGAATGCCCTGGGACCGGTGCTGCGGGCGCGCGGACGCACGGTGTTCGCCCTGGGCCTGGGCGGCATCTCGCTCATGGGACTGCCACTGACCGGCGGCTTTCTGGCCAAATATCTGCTGCTGGAGGCGGGGATGCAGGGCGCGGCGGATGCCCCGCCGGCCATGCAGGCCTGGACGTCGCTGTGGGTGGTCATGGTCGCGCTGGGTTCCCTGCTGGCCACTGCGTACATCCTGCGCATGGTGGCACCGGCTTTCGCCCGCGGTGAGCGTGATCCCGGCGTCCCGGTCTCCGCCGGCATGGAATGGATGCCGCTGGCACTGGCCGCGGGCGCGGCGGCCATGGGCCTGGCCGGGGCACCGCTGATGCACCTGCTGGAGCACACGGCGGGGGTGTCATGAACGCCGACGGCGGCCTGCTACTGCTCGCGATCCTCGCCAGCTCGCTGGTGCCGGGACTGCTGATCTTCTTCCTGCCGGAAGAACGCCACGGGCTGCGCACCCTGCTGAACCTGAGCGCGGCGGGGATCAAGCTCGTACTGGTGGGGGTGCTGCTCCTCGGGGTGCAGCGGGGCGAGACCTTCGAGTTCGGCCTGACGCTGCTGCCGGGCGTGGACTTCGTGCTCGCCGCCGATGCCCTGTCACTGCTGTTCGCGACCCTGTCCTCGATCCTGTGGTTCGTGACCACTCTGTATGCGATCGGCTATCTGGAGGGGTCGCCGCGGCGCAGCCGCTTCTTCGGTTTTTTCTCGCTGTGCGTGAGCGCGACGGTCGGCATCGCCCTGTCGGGCAACCTGATCACCTTCGTGATCTTCTACGAGATCCTGACCCTGGCCACCTGGCCACTGGTGGTCCACCGCGGCACACCGGAGGCGCTGCGCGCGGGACGGCTGTATCTCGCCTACACCATCACCAGCGGGCTGGTGCTGCTGGTCGCGGTGATCGCGCTGAACCTGCTGGCGGGTTCGCAGCCATTCGAGTCGGGAGGGTACCTCCGGCATCTGTCGCCGGACACGCATGGCCTTCTGCAGGTCATCGGTCTGGCCCTGATGGCCGGCTTTGCGGTGAAGGCCGCGCTGATCCCGCTGCATTCCTGGCTGCCGCGGGCGATGGTCGCGCCGGCCCCGGTCAGCGCCCTGCTGCACGCGGTGGCGGTGGTCAAGGCCGGGGCCTTCGGTCTCGTGCGCACGTTCAACGACGTGTTCGGCCTGGAGCTGGCCGCGACCCTGCATCTGACCGACGTGCTGCTGGTGCTGGCCGCGCTGACTATCCTCTACGGCTCCATCCAGGCCCTGCGTGCCCACGACATCAAGCAGCGCCTGGCCTTCTCCACCGTCAGCCAGGTGTCTTACATCGCCCTGGGCCTGGCACTGGCCGGGCCACTCGGGGTGGTCGGCGGACTGGTGCATCTGGTGCACCAGGGCCTGACCAAGATCACTCTGTTCTTCTGTGCCGGCAACTTCGCCGAAACCCTGGGCATCCACGAGATCCGCGAGATGCGCGGGGTCGGCCGGCGCATGCCGCTGACCATGGCGGCGTTCACCGTGGGCGGGCTGGGCATGATCGGGCTGCCGCCGCTGGCCGGGTTCATCTCCAAGTGGTACCTGGGGCTGGGCGCGCTGGAGGGGGATGCGGTCTGGATCCTGGGCGTGCTGGCGCTGAGCAGCCTCCTCAACGCGGCGTATTTCCTGCCGCCCATCATCGCCGGATGGATGGCCGAACCGGAGGTGACCCGGCCACCAGCGCACAAGACGCGCTTCGAGAGCCACTGGATGTTGCTGTTCCCGACCCTGTTCGTGGCCGTGCTGGCGCTGCTGCCGGGCCTGCTGGCCGGGCTGGAACTGAGCCCGCTGGGCTGGGTGGAACGGATCGTCGAACGCGGATATGTCCTGGTGCCGGGCAGTGACATGGAGAACGGCACGGGGGTAGCCCCATGAACGCGTTCATCCTGCTCGGTGTTCCGCTGCTCCCGCTGCTGCTGGCCGCGGCGCTGTCACTGCGGCCGGGACACGCGCCGCTGCGTCTGGTGCCCTGGGCGGCGCTGCCTGCCCTGCTGCTGGCCGCGCTGGGCCCGGAGGGCAAGCAGGCCTCGCTGCCATGGCTGATGACCGGAGTCGAGCTCGGGCTGGACCCGCTCGGCCGGATCTTCCTCGTCCTGACCGCCGGCCTGTGGCTGGCCGCCGGGCTGCACGCGCTGCACGAACGCGCGGACGATCCCGCCCGGCGGCGATTCTTCGTGTTCTTCCTGCTGTCGATGGCGGGCAACCTGGGGCTGATCCTGGCGCAGGACGCCGCGTCGTTCTACCTGTTCTTCTCGCTGATGAGCCTGTCGGCCTGGGGTCTGGTGGTGCACAAGCGCAGTGCCGAGGCGTGGATGGCCGCGCGGCTGTATCTGGTGCTGTCGGTGTTCGGCGAGGTCGCACTGTTCGCCGGTCTTATGCTCGCCATCCACCAGGCGGGCGGCGAGACCACGCTGGCGGCCATCGCTGCGGCACGGCCCGAGGGCGCGGCGATGGTGCTGCTGGTGCTGGGACTGGGCATCAAGGCCGGCATGCTCGGGGTGCACTTCTGGCTGCCACTGGCCCATCCTGCCGCACCGATACCCGCCAGCGCGGTGCTTTCAGGAGCCATGATCAAGGCCGGGCTGCTGGGCTGGATGCGCCTGCTGCCGCTGGATGCCACGGGCCACGCCGTGCTCGGCGAGGTGCTGGTCGCCCTGGGGCTGGCGGCGGCGTTCCTGGGCGCACTGGCGGGGCTGCTCCAGGCGCGGCCCAAGACCATCCTGGCCTATTCGTCGATCAGCCAGATGGGCCTGATGACCACCGGGGTCGGGCTCGCGCTGCTGCTGCCCGCGATGCGCGAACCGCTGCTGTTCGCCGTGGCTATCTACGCCCTGCATCACGGCCTGGCCAAGGGCTCGCTGTTTCTCGCGGTGGATATCGCCGGACAGCTCCCCCGCTCGAAGCGGTACCGCTACGCGGTGCTCGGCCTGATCGCCCTGCCGGGCTTCTCCCTGGCCGGGCTGCCGTTCACCAGCGGGGCACTGGCGAAGGACCTGCTGAAAGCGCCGCTGGCCGCAAACGGCACAGGGCTGGTCTACACCCTGCTGACCCTGGCGGCCATCGGGACTACCCTGCTGGTGCTGCGTTTCCTGTGGCGCCTGCGCCAGGATCTGGCGCTGACGGCACGCCCGCTGCCAACGGGGCGCTGGCTGCCCTGGTCGCTGCTTGCGGCAATGTCCCTGATCCTCCCCGCAGTGGCCGCATTGACGGCCCTGGCCTCGCCCGAGGTACCGCTCCCCGAGCTCGCGACTGTTTCCCTGCTCTGGCCCGTCCTGGCCGGGCTGGCCCTGGGCGCACTGGGGGGCATCGTTCTGCGCGAATGGATGGCCCGTCACGTCCCGGAAGGGGACGTGGCGATCCTGGCGAATGCGCTGATCCATGCAGCGCAGGGCCTGCATGCCCGGGTCAGTCCATTGCGCGAGATCCGCCTGCACCCGCGCCTGCGGGCCCGGTTGCGCCGGGCGCAAAGGATCACCCGGCACGAGCTGGAATGGGCCGAACGACGCATGACCCGCTGGGGACGTCTGGCGTTTCTGTTCGGCCTGTCGTTACTGGGCCTGTACGCGGCCATGGCGTTCACGCCCTGACCCGAACCACCCGGGATGGCGAACGCATCAGCGGCGGACGAATTCCGCGATCAAGTCCGCCGCGTCGTCGGCGAAGAAGTCGCGGAAGAAGTGCCCGGCCCCGGGCACGGTATCCACGCGGATATGGCTGTCGTCCTCCAGCGCCGCCATGCGCTCGGGCAGGTCGGGTACCGTCTCGTCGGCCTCGCCAATGATCACCTGGGTGGGCGTGATGATGCCGTCGAGCACGCTGGGGGTGTCGTGCCGCAATCCCGGCTCGTAATACCCGAGGAATGCCTGCGGCGCGACCTCCAGGGCCTCGCAGTAGAGGAAGCGGTGGTCCTCCAGCATGCCTTCATCGGCTTCGGCCCGTTCGCGCGCTGCCGTCAGGGCCTCGTCCAGCGAGGTGCCCGTCTGTTCGTAGAATTCGGCAGCGTTTGCTTCCGCGTCAAAGGTGGCCGGCGCCAGCAGCGCGAGACCGGCCACGTTGTCCGGCTCGCGTTCGGTCAGATAGCGCGCGATCTGGTTACCGCCACGGGAATGCCCCATCAGGGTCACCGGGCCGTAGCCCTGGTCTTCCAGCCAGCCCTGCCAGGCGGCCAGCTCGTCCAGGTGTTCCTCGGGGCCGTGGGTCACCGGGGCATCGCAGTCGAACATCCCCTCGCGTTCGTCGATCCCGAAGCTCAGGTTCACCGACAGGGTGTTCAGGCCGTGCTGCTCGGCCAGCAGATCCTGCACGGCCGACATCACCTCCATACGCCCGTGCGCCAGGGTGCCGTGGAGCATCAGCACCACGCCGTCTTCCGGGGCGGCACCGCTGCCTTCGGCGAGATGGCCCACCATGTTGACGCCATCGTGTTCCAGGGTGATGCGTTCGGCTGCCGCAGCGGAAAGGCTGAAGCTGGCAGCGAGGGCCACGGCCGTCAGGGTCAGGGGTGCAATGCGCATGAGGGCATTCTCCAGCGGTGGAATCGGTTCGGGGGCGTTCTCTTGAGAGACCCCGAGGGGGCCGCGAATATTCCTCGGGTTTTCGCCCGCGGGACATTGACGCCGTCGAAAAAACTTACATACTCCAGAAAGGAGTTCCCCCGGGATATTCCCGCGAAATCGGCGCCGATGCAGGGCTGTTGGACATCCGGCGCCGGTTGCGCGAACGACCAGGGTGGTCGTTCGCTGTCAACGATCGCACGCCTTCCGACAGCATCGAGACACATCGTGCATCGAACTCCGGACTTTGAACCGCTGACCTTCCCTCAGCGGGGCCTGATCCTGTTCTACCTGGCGGTTGCCGCCTTTTACCTGGTCTGGCGCTTCACCACCCTGAACCCCGAAGCCCTGGCCTTCTCCTGGCTGGTCTACGGCGCCGAGATCTATGGCGTACTGACCATGGTCATGCACGTGATCATGAACTGGCGCCTGAGCGTGCGCACGCCACCACCCGCGCCGGAAGGGCTCGGGGTGGACGTGTTCGTCCCCACCTACAACGAACCCGAGTCGGTTGTGCGGCGGACGCTGCTGGCCTGCGTGCGCATGGATTATCCCCACGAGACCTGGCTGCTGGACGACGGCAACCGGCCGGCGATGAAGGCCCTGGCCGATCGCCTGGGCTGTCACTACCTGGCGCGCGAGAATGGCGAGGATGCCAAGGCCGGCAACCTGAACAACGCCCTGGCCCACGCGCAGGGCGACTTTGTCGCGATCTTCGACGCTGACCACGCACCGCATCGCCACTTCCTCACCAACACCCTGGGCTACTTCAAAGATCCCGAACTCGCCTTCGTCCAGACTCCGCAGGACTTCTACAACCTGGATTCCTACCAGCACCGGCTGGACCCGGATCGCAAGCAGCTGTGGACCGAACAGTCGCTGTTCTTCCGCGTGATCCTGCGTGGCAAGGACCACTGGAACGCGGCCTTTTTCTGCGGCAGCTGCGCCATCAGCCGGCGCAGCTGTCTGGACGACATCGGCGGTTTCGCCACCGGCACGGTGACCGAGGACCTGCATACCTCCATCCGCCTGCATGAACGTGGCTATCGTTCCGTGTACCACGCGGAACCGCTGGCCTTCGGCATCGCCGCCATCGACCCGGAAGGCTTTCTCAAGCAGCGCCTGCGCTGGGGTCAGGGCGCGATGCAGGTGTGGCGTCGGGAACGGGTACTGACCAACCCGGGCCTGACCTGGATTCAGCGCCTGAACTACTTCGCCAGCATGCTCACCTACTTCGACGGCTGGCAACGGGCGATCTTCTACGCCATACCCGCGGTCGTCCTGGTAACCGGGATCCTGCCGATCAGCGTGTCCGTCACCGAATTCCTGATCATCTTCATCCCGTACATGTTGCTGAGTTTCTGGGCCTTCGAGGAACTGACCCGCGGGTACGGTCGCACCACCATCATCGAGCAGTACAACTTTGCCCGCTTCGCGATCTTCGCCCGCGCCACACTGGGTCTGTTCCGGCGCCATCTCACCTTCCGGGTGACCCACAAGAGCCGTCTCCCGGAACAGGATGGACGGCCGCAACCCCTGCGGGTGCAGTGGTTCCTTCTGGCCTTCAATGCCCTGGCGATCCCGGCCGGCATCGCGCTGTTTTTCCAGTACGAGCATCTGCCGCGGGATGCCCTGATCGCCAACGTGCTGTGGGCGGGGCTGCTGATCGCCATCGCGATCTCGCTGTTCCGCTACACCGCGCGCAATGCAAGCTACCGCCGCGCCGAATACCGCTTTCCCGTGCCGGTGGCCATGAGCGTGACGCTACCCGGAGAGGCGCCACGCCTGCTGACGGTGGACGACCTGTCCCCGACCGGATGCCGCGCCTACGGGGCACTGCCTTCGGGCAGCGATCCCGAATCACCCCTGGAATGCTCCCTGCATCTGCCCGGAGGCCCCCTCCCGATCCGCGCGACCGTCCGCTTTTCGCACAACGAGACGGCGCCCGACGGGGAACACTACAGCCGGATTCACGGACTGCAGTTCGCCGAACTCGAGTCCCCGGTGGAAGAACGTCTGGAAACCTTCCTGCACGGCAACGACCTGCAGTGGCACGTCCGGGGCTACAGCGAACAGTCACGCACCCCCCTGATGCGACTGGCCGAATGCGGCAAGGAACACCCGGACGCCGAGATCTCGCCCGCCGTCGCCTTCGGCCGGCATCTGGCTTCCATCCGCTACTGGAGCGCCTGTGAATGCCGCTTTCCGGTGCAATACGATGACGAGATCTTCTATGGCGTGGTGACCGTGGAAACCCCGGAAGACATCCCGCCTTACCTGCTGGTCAACCGGCCGTTGATCGCGGGGGGCCATGTCGAGATCCATACACGCCCCTACCAGTCGGGAACCCGTGTACTGCACGCCAGCGTCGGCGATTCCCGTCTGCTGGCCACCGCCGATGGCCCCGTCCACCTCTATCGACTTCACCTGCAAAAGGAAGCGACATCATGTCCGCAACCCGCCGACACCATCGCCGCCTCGGCCTGATCCGGGCGGCTGCCCTGAGCGTGCCGCTGCTCGCCCTGGCCGTGCCGGTCCATGCCGACTGGCTGGGTCTGGCCGGGGTCGAGGGCCTGTTCGACGGCGGCTACGCCTATACCACGGCCATCATCCCCAACGACGGCGAACTCGGACACGGCTGGGCCCAGCGCTACCGCGTCGACTATTCGCAGTACGAATACCCCGACAACGACACCACCGTGAAAGGCCGGGCCACCGGGGCCTCGGCGGCACTGGGCTACCAGTTCCCGGTACAGGATGGCTGGCTCAGTACCTATGTCGGGGCGGCCTGGTACCACACCCGACTGGACCCCGAGCCCGATGACAGCGACGTGGTCGGCGGACGGCTGCGCGCGGTCCTGGACATGGATGCCGGGCGCATCATCGACGAACGCTGGATCCTGACCGGCGGGGTCAGCGTCACCCCGGCCGACCGTGCCTACTGGAGCCGCGGCCGGGCGATGCGACGGCTGGGCGACAGCCGCTACTACCTCGGGCCGGAGGTACTGTTCCACGGGGACCGCGACTACGACGCCGTCCATCGCGGACTGGCCCTGCAGATGCGTGAGGTCCGCCCCGGCCTCGACATGGTCGTGAAGACCGGACACAAGCAGATTCGCGACGGTGGCGATTCCGGGGGTTACCTCGGGCTTGAACTGGTGCGTCACTTCCGCTGACGCGGCCGGCCCGGCACGGGTGACATCCCGCCCGCGTCGCGGCAGGATGAGAGCCGGGTCAGATACGGGCCATACAGGGGAAGTGCATTGGAAGACCAGCCGGAGCAGTCGCCCTCGAACTGGCATGCCCGCGAAGCGCGGGACGTCGCGGATGAGCTGAAGAGCCACCCGGACCACGGGCTGTCGCAGGATCAGGCCGGCGAGCGGCTGCAGGACCACGGTCCCAATCGCCTGCCCGAAGCGGAGCAGACCGGACCGCTCAAGCGCTTACTCCTCCAGTTCCACAACGTCCTGATCTATATCCTGATCGCGGCGGCCGTGGGCACTGCGCTGCTGGATCACTGGCTGGACACCTGGGTGATCCTCGGGGTGGTCCTGATCAACGCCATCATCGGCTTCGTGCAGGAGGGCAAGGCGGAAAAGGCGCTGGATGCCATCCGCGACATGCTCTCGCCCCAGGCGGTGGTCCTGCGCGACGGCCAGCGGCGTACCATCCCCGCCGAGGAGCTGGTCCCGGGCGATATCGTGCTGCTGAACGCGGGCGATCGCGTGCCGGCGGACCTCCGCCTGTTCTCCGTGCACAACCTGCGCGTCGACGAGGCCGTGCTGACCGGCGAGTCCCTGCCGGCAGACAAGGAGACCAAGCCCGGCCCGGAAAACTCGGACCTCGGCGATCGCCGCAACATGGCCTTCTCCGGGACGATGGTCGCCTACGGGCAGGGCCGCGGCGTGGTGGTGGCCACCGCCGAACGCACCGAGATCGGGCATATCACCACCATGCTGGGCGAGGTCGAGAAGCTGACCACGCCGCTGCTGGCCCAGATCGCGCAGTTCGGCCGCTGGCTGTCGGTCGGCATCGTGGGTCTGGCGGGGGCCACCTTCGCCTTCGGCTACTGGGTGCGGGACTACGCCCTGGTGGAGACCTTCCTGGCGGCGGTCAGCCTGGCGGTGGCCGCGATCCCCGAAGGCCTGCCGGCGATCATGACCATCACCCTGGCCATCGGCGTGCAGCGCATGGCCATGCGCAACGCCATCATCCGCCGCCTGCCCGCGGTGGAGACCCTGGGATCGGTCACCACCATCTGCTCGGACAAGACCGGGACCCTCACGCGCAACGAGATGACGGTGCGCACCATCGTGACCACCACCAGCGTGACCTCGGTCTCCGGCACCGGATACGCCCCGGACGGGGGGTTCTCGCGCGACGAAGCCGAGATCGACCCGCAGGAGGATGCGGTGCTGTCGCGCGCGATCCATGCCGGGCTCCTGTGCAATGACGCCGAACTGCACCAGCGCGACGGCGAGTGGTTCATGGAGGGAGCGCCCACCGAGGGCGCGCTGGTGACCCTGGCGGCCAAGGCCGGACTGGACCCGGCGTCCCATCGCGCCGAACACCCCCGTGCCGACGTCATCCCCTTCGACTCCGCCTACAAGTACATGGCCAGCCTGCACCATGATCACCATGGCAACGGCTGCATCTTCGTCAAGGGTGCCCCGGAAAGGCTGCTGACCATGTGCGGCAAGGAGCTGGGGCCGGAGGGTGAACGCCCGCTGGATGAACGCGCCTGGCGGGAACGCATCGACGCCATCGCGCGCGGCGGACAGCGCCTGCTGGCGGTGGCGATCCGTTCCACCGACGCCAGCCAGACCGCACTGCAGGACTCGGATCTGGAAGACCAGCGGCTGACCCTGGTGGGGATCTTCGGCATCATTGACCCGCCCCGCGACGAGGCGATCGAGGCGGTGCGCAAGTGCCGTGAAGCCGGCATCCGGGTCAAGATGATCACCGGCGATCACGCGGTGACGGCGAAGGCCATCGCCGCCGAGCTGGGCATCCGTGCCCGTGGCGGCGCGATGGAAGGGCAGCAGATCCAGGCCGCGTCCGACGAGGAACTGCGCCGGCAGGTGCGCGACGTGGACGTGTTCTCGCGCGCCACCCCCGAACACAAGCTGCGCCTGGTCACCGCCATCCAGGCCAACGGTCAGGTGGTCGCGATGACCGGCGACGGCGTGAACGACGCCCCGGCGCTCAAGCGCGCCGACGTCGGCGTGGCCATGGGGATCAAGGGCACCGAGGCCTCGCGCGAGGCCTCCGAGATGGTGCTGGCGGACGACAACTTCGCCTCCATCGCCAACGCGGTGGAGGAAGGCCGCACGGTCTACGACAACCTGAAGAAGGCCATCCTGTTCCTGCTGCCCACCAACGGCGGCCAGGCCTTCACCATCGTCGCCGCCATCCTGCTCGGACTGACTCTACCCCTGACCCCGGTGCAGGTGCTGTGGGTCAACATGGTCACCGCGGTGACCCTCGCCCTCGCGCTGGCCTTCGAGCCCACCGAGCCGGGGGTCATGCAGCGCCGGCCACGACCGCCGGGCACGCCATTGCTGTCCGGGTTCCTGCTGTGGCGGGTGGCCTTCGTCTCCGTGCTGCTGGTCGCCGGTACCTTCGGCCACTTCCTGTGGCTGGAGCATCAGGGCGTCCCCGACGACTTCGCCCGCACGGTGGCAATCAACACCCTGGTCATGGGGCAGCTGTTCTTCCTGTTCAACAGCCGCTACATCCTCGAGCCGGTGTTCAACCGCGCCGGGCTGCTGGGCAGCCGCGCGGTGCTGATCGCGGTGGCCGTGCTGATCCTGCTGCAGGGCCTGTTCACCTATGCCCCGCCGCTGCAGTTCCTGTTCGGCACCGCGGCCATCGGCCTCGAGGAATGGCTGCGCATCCTCGCCTTCGGCGTAATCCTGTTCGTGCTGGTCGAGATCGAGAAAACCATCCTGCGCCGCCGCGGGTTCGACCCGCACGGTCAGGGCAAGGACGGCACGCGGTCGAACCAGGGAGACGCGGTCTCGAGCTGACCGGCAAGGCTGAACAGCCTTGCCTCGCCGGTCACCGGGGCGACGAACTGCACGCCCACGGGCAGGTTGTGCGGGGTCCAGTGCAGGGGTACCGACATCGCCGGCGCGCCGGTCAGATTGGCCAGCTGGGTGAACGGGACCCGTCCCAGCTCGTCACGAACCAGGCGCTCGATCAGCCCGGAGGCCCGCAACAGCGGGAGCGTCCTCGACCGCAGCACGAGCTCCAGGGCCGTTCGCTGCCGCGCCTCCGCTGGAACCGCCCGGCGAAAGCGCCGGATCCCACGGGTTGCGGGCCGGGCCATCGGTACGGATCCTGGCCCGGCCGTACGTGGTCTTACGGTGGACGTGAAGTACCTGCCCCGGATGGCCGACGAGTTCTCGCGCGGTTACCTGTCCGTGGCCAGCGACCGCGCCTCGCGCTGGGTTTATCTGGAGGTGCGGCGCTCGAAGACGGCCGAGGCCGCCCGCGGTTTTCTGAAGAAGCTGATCGAACGGGCGCCGTTCCATGTCACGCACGTGGTCACCGACAACGGCAAGGAGTTCACGGACCGCTTTGCAGCCACGGAGGAACGCGAGCCGACCGGGCGCCACCCGTTCGACCGGCTATGTGCCGACCACGGGATCGAGCATCGCCTGATCCGACCGAAAGGCCCCGGACCAACGGGAACGTACTCACCGAGGACCAGCAACTCCGGCATATCGCCCTGCAGTGCCGGGATCACGCTTTGCCATTGCTGCTCGCGATCCGTCCAGAGGATGCAATGCGGCGCGCTCTCCACATCCGGGTTATAGCGGGCGCTGCGCCGCACGGCAGCCACCAGCGCTTCCGCCACCGTCTGCGACTGTTGGCCGGCCTGCTGCTCACTCATACCTGCACTCCGAACATCTGCCCCAGTCGATCGAGGATCTCGTCACCGCTCTCATCGGTGATCTCAAGGGATTTGAGGTAACCCGCATCCAGTTGCCCTCGCTGCGCATCCAGAAACTCGTGCAGATCACGCCGCGCGGTCTCGGGCAGTTCAACCGTCTGGCCCGGCACGAGCATGCGGTACAGCCGGAGGATATCGCTACGGTGCTTCTTCACGTCCCTGGAATCGATGGGCTCACCCTCGGCCTTGCGCTTGCTCAAGTCCAGCCAGGCGCGCGCCTTCAGCGGGATCAGTGCGTACTCGGTGATCACCGGTACGCCCCGAAGCATGCGCTTTTGGGCGTGGATGAGTGTGTAATAGTCAGAGTCCAGAAGGATGGCCGAAAGGCTGACCACCGCCTCGTCAATCGGCACCGGCGTCAGGTGGCTGTCCTCGACGAGCGGAAGGTGCCCCGGCTCGCGGGCGAAAAATTCGAGCATCGTCGGGAAATTCGGATCGCTCGGCTTGCTGAAGCGATAGAACATGCGCGGCGCCTCTCCCGCCTGGCGCACCTCGTAGCCCCCTTCTTCGATGAAATCCCACATGCGCTGTCCGAACTCGGCAGTCAACGACTCCACGCACAGCACGATGTCGAGATCCCGGGTAGCGCGTGGATCCAGGCCGGCTTCCTCCTGCACCAGATAAGCCGCTGCCCCGCCGATCAGCACGTAGCAATCTTCGAAGCCGGCAAAGCGCTTGGCGAACCATTCCAGCCCTCTCACCATGGCAAGGCTTCCAGCATTTCCTCGACCGCCTGCTCTACACGCTCGTCGGTGCGGTCACGCAGGCTCAGATCCAGCGAGAGCGGGTCCACACATCCCTCGCGCGCACTCGCTTCCGGCGGATAGCGCCATAGCTCCACCTGACAAGTGCCGTCGTCCTGCACGGGAATCAGCTCCAGGCCCTGCCCAAGCCGCCGCCAGGCGCGGCTGGCCAGGGCATAGACCGGCTC